>JAJPEN010000003.1 GCA_021166835.1 Burkholderiaceae bacterium
GGTCCTGTTGGAACTCGAGTGGGTGACGCGCGCGTTCTACGAGTTCTCGCCGTCGGATTTCGCCTCGGTGGTCAACCACCTTCTCGGCCTGTCGAATGTCGTCGTCGAATCGCGCTCCGCCGTGATGGCCGCTATCGACGCTCACGTTGCCGGCCTCGACTTCGCCGACGCGCTTCACATCGGTGCGAGCGCGCATTGCACCTCGCTCGTCACCTTCGACGACAAGGGCTTCGTGCGGCGAGCAAGGCGGCTCGGTCTGCAACCCGTGGTCGAGCTTGCGGGGCGATAGCAGCGATCCACATCCGCGCGCTTCCTCGCTGCCCCCAGGATCTCCAGTCATCCTGCGTTGCCATCGCCCACTACCGGCCCACGCGCGCGTGGCCGCGGCCGATGAATCACGGCCGATTGGCGAGAACCTCGCGCGCCACTCCGGCGGCGCCGATGGCGTCGGGCCAGCCGGCATAGAGCGCGAGATGTGTGTTCATGGGTGAAGGGCTATCAGCGCGGTGGCTGCGGCACGCGCTGGCTTGCCGCACGCTCCCAGAAGCGCACGGCGTCGTCGATCCAGCCCTGCGCCGCGGTCCCGGTACCGAGACCGAAGCCATGGCCGAGTCCCGGCACCTGGCGGTACGCCACCGTCACGCCAGCGCGTTCGAGAGCACGCAGCCTGCGCTCCATCACGGCCGCAGGCGAGATCCTGTCCTGCTCGCCGCCGACGACGAAGGTCGGCGGTTCGTCCGCCGAGGTGTCGGCGTGGCCGGTGTAGGCCATCACGACCGCGGCGGGCCGGGGGCAGGGATCACTGCCGAAGCGGGCAGTGCCGTGTGAACCGATGGACGCCGCCATCCGGGCGCCGGCCGAACTGCCCCACAGCGAATAGCCGTCGGTGCTCACCTGCAGCGCCGAGGCGTGGCGAAGGATCGTCGACAGCGCCGCGGCAAGGTCTTCGGTGGCAGCCGTTGCGCCTTGCCCGACCCGGTAGCGCAGCACGAACGCGTTGAAGCCGTGCCGGTTGAGGGCCAGTGCATAGGGCAGTCCCTCGTGGACCATCGCAACGTACGAGAACCCGCCTCCCGGCGCGATGACCGCAAAGGGCGCTCCCGGCCGGCCGCGCAGGAAGATGAGGCGCGTATCGGCCTTTCCCGGGGTGCGCGTCTTCTCGGCCGGCGTGTAGATGTCGATGAACGCCTGGTGCCCCGCCCCCAGGTCGTCGATCAGCCGGTTCAGCCCTGCGACGTTGTCGCGCGCATCGACCTGCGTGTGGTACGGCAGCAGCGACGCGAAGTCGCCGAGCCGGGTCGTGCGGTCGACCTCGACGTCGGTGCGCGGCAGTAGCAGCCGGGCGAAGCCGGTCAGCGCCGGATGGTCCAGCAGGTCGCCCAGGCTGTCCCCGGGGCCGAGGTGGGTTGTCGCGTGCCGCCCAGCCACCTGCCAACTTCATCAACGCTTCGGCGGCGCTTCGACGCCGGTGGCCGCCAGCACCGGCGGCGACAGCCGCGCGCCGCGGATCGGGATCGCCGCGATCGCCGCATCCAGTTCGGCCAGTTCCGCGGCGGTGAAGCTGATCGTCGCGGCGCCGACGTTCTGCTCGAGGTGTGCCACGTTCGTCGTTCCCGGGATCGGCACGATCCACGGCTTGCGTGCCGTCAGCCAGGCGAGCGAGACCTGCGCCGGCGTCGCGTTCTTGCGCCTCGCCCAACTGCGCGCCACCTCGACCAGCGGCAGGTTCGACGGCAGGTTCTCGGGCGCAAAGCGCGGCACGCTGGCACGGAAGTCTTGCTCACCGAAGCGGCTGCCGGCGCTGATGGTGCCGGCAAGGAAGCCCATGCCCAGTGGACTCCACGGCACGAAGCCGATGCCAAGCTCCTCGCACAGCGGCAACACCTGCGCCTCGGGGCCGCGCCACAGCATCGAGTACTCGTTCTGGATCGCCGCCAGCGGGTGCACCGCATGCGCGCGGCGGATCGTCTGCAGCCCGGGCTCGGACAGGCCCCAGTGCAGCACCTTGCCCTGTGCGACAAGATCCGTGATCGTCCCGGCCACGTCCTCGATCGGCACCTGAGGATCGACGCGGTGCTGGTAGAGCAGGTCGATGCGGTCGGTGCGTAGCCGCCGCAACTGGGCCTCGACAACGCGCCGGATGTGGTCGGGGCGGCTGTTGGTGCCGCCACGCCGCGCGCCGGTCTGCGGGTCGACGTCGAAGCCGAACTTGGTCGACACCACGACGCCGTTGCGCCTGCCCTGCAGCGCCTCGCCGAGGATCTCCTCGGACATGAACGGACCGTAGACCTCGGCGGTGTCGAACAACGTCACGCCCAGGTCCACGGCGCGGCGAATCAGCGCGATCGCCGCGGCGCGGTCGGCGCTGCTGGCATACAGATCGTTCACCGCCTGCGGGTGGCGGCCCGGATGCCACTGACAGCCCATGCCAATCGGGAAGACATCGAACGGCCCCAGCCGGCGGCGCGCGGCGGATCGGGTATTCGGCGCCGGCCCGTCCGCAGCAGGGCGGGTTGAAGTGGCCGTGGACGCGGCACAAGCCGACAGCAGCCACGGCGCCACGCCCAGTGCGGCAGCGGCAGCCAGCCATTGGCGACGAGGGTTCGGGTCCACGAGTTCGTTCATTTCGCGCTCCTTCAGATGTCGAGCCGGCGTTCGGCCATCCACTTGACGGTGGCCGGATCGCGGTGCGAGAAGAAGGCGCTCTGGCCCGTCTCCAGCGACGCGATGCGCGCCATGTCCTGTTCGTCCAACTCGAAGTCGAACACGGACAGGTTCTCGACTATGCGTTCCTTGCGGACGGACTTGGCCAGCGCGACGACACCGCGCTGCACCAGCCAGCGCATCACGACCTGCGCCACCGACCTGCCATGTTTGCGGCTGATGCCGACGAGCGTCTCGTTGGTGAACAGGTTGTTCCGTCCTTCGGCAAACGGCGCCCAGGCTTCGGGTTGGACGTCGTTGTCGCGCATGAACGCGACACTCTCGGCCTGCTGGTGGAAGGGATTGATCTCGACCTGGTTGACCGCCGGCGTGATCTCGTTGAACGCCTTGATGTCCATCAGTCGGTCCGGGTGGAAGTTGCTGACGCCAATCGCGCGCAGCTTGCCAGCCTTGTACGCCCGCTCCATCGCCCGCCAGGCGCCGTGCACATCGTTGAACGGCTGGTGGATCAGGTACAGGTCGAGGTAATCGAGCTGCAGCTTCTTCAGCGACCTGTCGATCGCCTGCTGCGTGCGCTCGTAGCCCGCGTCCTGCACCCACAACTTGGTCGTGACGAACAGCTGCTCGCGCGGTGCGCCGCTGGCGCGCAGGCCGCGGCCGACCGCCTCTTCGTTCATGTAGGAGGCCGCGGTATCGATCAGCCGGTAGCCAACGTCGATCGCGTCGACGACGCTGCGCTCGCACTCGGCGGCGTCGGGAATCTGGAAGACGCCGAAGCCGACGATCGGCATCCGCAGTCCGTTGTTCAGGGTGACGTGGTTCATGGGTCGACACTCCGGGGCAAGGCAATCGATGCAGTCTAGGAGCCGCATTGGCATCTAACTAGACCCTGATCTATTGATTCATTGGCAAGCCAGACATGACAATCCGCCACAGGGAGCGGGTGTCATGGCCATCAACGAACTGCGATCCATCTCGATCTTCGTCAGTGCCGCCGAGCTGGGCAGCCTGCGCAAAGCCGCCGCCGCACAGGGCATCACGCCACAGGCCGCGAGCCAGGCGCTGGCCCAGCTCGAACGACAACTGGACGTGCGCCTGTTCCATCGCACGACGCGGGTGATGTCGCTTACTGACGAAGGCCGGCAGTTTCTGGAGGAATCCCGGCCGGCATTGCGCGGCCTTCAGCGGGCGATGGATCGCGCCGCGCGCGCCCGCGAGGACATCACCGGTCCGCTGCGCATCGTCGGACCGAGGTCGACCTTCCAGCGGGTGCTGTGGCCGCTGCTGGACGAGTTCTGCGCGCTGCATCCCGGCGTGATCCCTGACGTTCAACTCGAGGATCGCGTCGGCAACTGGGTCGAAGACCGCGTGGACGTGGGCTTTCGTCTCGGCGTGTCAGCGCACGAAGGCGTGATCGCGCGGCGGCTATTCCCGGTGCAACTCGTGATCTGCGCGGCGCCGGCCTACCTGCAGCGCCACGGCGTGCCCGACAGCCTGAGCGCGCTGCAGGGGCATCGCTGCAGTGTCTTCCGAAACCCCGGCACCGGCGCGGTCGTGCCTTGGCGGGTGAGGGTCGGCGATGATGTGGTCGAGCAGCCGGTCGTCCCCGCGATCTGCAGCAACGACGAGATCCTGGAGTTGCAGGCGGTGCTTGCGGGCGCGGTTGTCGGGCAACTGGCCGGCGTGACGGCCGCGCCGTACATCCGCTCCGGACAACTTGTGCCGCTGCTGGTCGACCACGTTCCCGACCACGCCAGCTACTTCGTCTACTTCGGTAGCCGCACGTCGCAGCCCGCCCGAGCGCGCGCGTTCATTGATCTGACTGTTGAACGGCTGGTCGGCAACAGCGAGTACGTGCTGACGCAGGCCGAGCTGCGGCCGGCTGGCCAGAAGGCGCGACGGCGCCGCTGATCGCTGGCACAAGGACGCGCAGCTGGGCGCAGACCGCGAACGCGAATTCAGGGTGCTGTCGTCACGCCTGCCCTTCGACCTGAACTTCGAGCGCCATCGGTGCTCGTCATTCAGTTAGCAGGTACTTCGACGATGAGAGAGGCTGAAGGCTGGTGGCCAAGGGCGGAATCGAACCACCGACACAAGGATTTTCAGTCCTCTGCTCTACCAACTGAGCTACTTGGCCCCGGGGCGCGAGGCAGACCCGCCGCGCCGGAAAGGCCGCAATCTTAGCAGATGCCCCGCGCGCGCCGAGGCGGCCCACCTATAATCCGCCCATGTCGGCCAGCAGCGATCCCCCCCGCACCGATGTCGCCGTCGTCGGCCGCGGTGCGGTCGGCGTGGCGGCGGCGCTCGCGCTCTCGCGCGCGGGGCTGTCCACCGTCCTCGTCGGTGCGCCGCCGGTTCCCGACGCGCTCGACGAGTCGGACGCCTGGGACCTGCGGGTCTTCGCGTTGTCGCCGGCCACTCGCCGGCTGCTCGAGTCGATCGACGCCTGGCAGGCGCTCGATGTGCAGCGCGCGGCGCCGGTCTACGACATGCGCGTCTTCCCCGCCTTCGGCTCGCAGAACGACGAACTGCACTTCAGCGCCTACGAGTCGTGCATCGAGGCGCTCGCCTGGATCGTCGAGCAGCGCAACCTGATGCGCGCGCTGGACGGTGCGCAGCATGCGGCAGGGCTGCAGGTCGTCGACGAGCGCTTCGAAAGCTTCGACAACGCCGCGCAGTTCGTGTCGGCCGCGCCGGCGCCGTACGTGCGCCTCGTGCTCGAAGGCGGTCGGCGCATCGAGGCGCGGCTGGTCGTCGGCGCCGATGGCGCTTCGTCGCGCGTGCGCGAAGCCGCCGGCATCGACAGCCGGGTATCCGATTACCCGCAGCGCGCGCTCGTCGCGCACTTCGACACTTCGCTTTCGCATCGCGACGTCGCCTGGCAGTGGTTCGGCGAGCAGGGCGTGCTCGCGCTGCTGCCGCTCCCGGCCACCCCCGGGCTCCCTCAGGTGCCGGCCGGGCGCGTCAGCATGGTCTGGGCCGCGCCGCACGATCTTGCCGACGAGCTGCAGGCGATGACGCCCGAGCAGCTCGCCGCGCGCGTGCAGCAGGCCACGGGTTCCGCGCTCGGCGCGATGACGTCGATCTCGCGCGTGGCCGGCTTTCCGCTGCGCCTGGCGCGCGCCTCGTCGCTGATCGCCCCGCGCGTCGCGCTCGTCGGCGACGCGGCGCACGTCGTGCATCCGCTGGCCGGCCAGGGCATGAATCTGGGCTTCGGCGACGTCGAAGCGTTGGCACGTACGCTGCGCGAGCGCGAGACGATGCGCGATCCCGGCGATCGCCTGCTGCTGCGCCGCTACGAGCGTGCCCGCGCCGAGCCGGTAGCGGCGATGCGCCGCACCACCGATGGCTTGCAGCGGCTGTTCGATCCGGTGCGCCCGCTCGCGCCCCAGCCGATCGGAGCTTTCCTGCGCTCGTTCGTCGCCATGGGCTGGCGTGCCGTGGCACGATCCGGCTGGATCAGGAAACGGCTGGTCGCGCGGGCGGTGCGCTGAGCGCGAACGGCATTCACGAGGCTCGGGTCATGTTTCGAATTTCTTCGCGGCGCGCGCGTCGCCTGGTTGCTTCTCTCGGCGCGGCGGCCTTCGGCCTGTCGCTGATGCTCGCTGCGCCGCTGCCGCAGGCGCAGGCGCTGCCGCAGGCGCAGGCTCAGACGGCGCCCGACGGCGCCGCCGAGGCGCGCGTGCGGGCGGCGATGGAGCAGCTCACCGGCGGCCGTACTAAGGTCGACGAGGTGCGCGCGACGCCCATTCCGGGGCTCTACGAAGTCCGCGTCGGAACGCGCCTGCTCTACGTCGAAGGACAGGGCAAGTACATGTTCCTGGACGGCGACCTGATCGACCTGCAGTCGCAGCGCAACCTCACGCAGGAGCGCGTCGAGGAGTTGCAGACGATCGACTTCGGCGTGCTGCCGCTCGATCTCGCGATCAAGCAGGTCAACGGCAAGGGCAAGCGCGTCGTCGCGGTCTTCGAGGACGCCAACTGCGGCTATTGCAAGCGGCTGCGCGCCGATCTGGTCAAGCTCGACGACCTGACGATCTACACGTTCCCGCTCGCTTTCCTCGCGGCCGATTCGGAAACCAAGGCGCGCAAGGCGCTGTGCTCGGCCGATCCCGCGCGCGCCTGGAACGAGCTGCTGCTGAACAACCGCGTGCCCGACAACGCGGGAACCTGCAACACGCCGCTGAAGGATGTCCAGGCGCTCGCGCACAAGCTCGGCATCACCGGTACGCCGGTCGTGTTCTTCTCGAACGGCCGCCGGCTCACCGGCTACGCGCCGCCCGAGCAGTTCGGCAAGATGCTCGCGGCGCACTCCAAAGGCTGACGGCGTTCCGCCGCGCGCCGCGCCTTTCGCGCAAGTCTCGAAGCGCGTTCCGCGCGCCGACGCCGAAGCGAGCTCAGCGCGGCAGCGCCGGCGCCTCGCCCTTCGGCAACAGCAGCCACATGCGCATCGGCTGTCGGGCGAGCCCGGCCAGACGCCCCGCTTCGTCGCCCGAGCCCCAGAACAGGTCGGCGCGCACCGCGCCGACGATCGCCGCCCCCCGGTCCTGCGACACGACGACGCGCCGCATCGGCGCACCGGTCCCGGGATGCGAGCCGTCGACGAAGAGCAGGGCGCCGGGCGGAACGAAGGCCGGATCGGTGGCCACCGAGCGCATCGGCGTCAACGCTACGCCGAGCGAGCCCGGCGGGCCCGCAGAGTCCGTTGTCGTCGAAGGCAACTCGCGGAAGAAGACGTAGCGCGGGTTGGCGTGCATGACTTCGCGCGCCTGTGAAGGGTTCGCTCGCAGCCAGGCGCGGATCGCCGCCGCATCGACCGCATCGGGCGCGAGCGCGCCGCGCTCGATCAGCACGCGCCCGATCGCCCGGTACGGCTGTCCGTTGTGATCGGCGAAGCCCACGCGCACGACCGAACCGTCGGGCAGGCGCACGCGTCCGGAGCCCTGCACCTGCAGGAAGAAGGCTTCGATCGGGTCGTCGAGCCAGAGCAGCGCCCTGGCCTGCGGCAGCCCCTGGTCCTCGATGCTCGCCCTCGTCGGATAGGGCCCGTCGGGCCGGCCGTCGCGCAAGCGCTGTCGCGAACCGTCGGGAAGCGCGACGAGATCGGCGGGTCGGGCGAGCAGCGGCACCTGCGTAGCGCGTACGCGCCTGCGCGTGCCCTGCAGGATCGGCTCGTAATAGCCGGTGAGCAGGCCCTCGCGCCTGCCGTCGATGCCGGCGAGCGGCCAGGCATCGAAGCGATCGGCGAGCCAGCGCGCGAGGCCATCCGCAGCGGGAAGCTGCGGGCACAGCGCCGGCCACGGCCGCGGCGCAGACGCAAGAGTGCACTGCCTGGCGAGCGCTTCGTGAAGACCGCGCAGGTCGTCGTCGCTCCATCCCGGCAGCGCGTCGACGCGCAGCGGCGCGCGCTCCGCTGCCTCGCGCGACGGCGCGGTCGCGTCGGCGCCCGGCATCGGGGCGCCGCGCTGCGAAGCGTCCGGTGGGGTCGTCGACGCAGCGCGCTCGGGCCTCGTTGCATCGGCTGCCGGCCCCGATGCGCAGCCCGCGACGATCATCGCGAGCGCCATGCAAACCGGCGGGACGACGCTCGCGCGCATCCGGCTCGACGCCCGCGCGCGCAGATGGCGAAAAAACGGAACGCCGATCAATGCAGCGTTCGCGGCATGCTCAGCGCGAACTGCGGTATCTCGACCTCGAAGCGCTCGCCGTCCTCGGCCACGAAGAAGTAGCTGCCGCGCATCTCGCCGGTGGGCGTCGCGAGCTGGCTGCCGCTCGTGTATTCGAAGCGCTCGCCGGGCGCGAGCAGCGGCTGCTGTCCGACGACGCCCAGGCCCTTGACCTCGATCGATCGCCCATCGTCGTCGCTGATGAACCAGTGGCGGCTGATCAGCTGCGCGGCTACGTTGCCCTGGTTCGTGATGCGAACCGTGTAGGCGAACGAGTAGCAGGAGTCGTCCGGCTTCGACTGCTCCGGCAGATACGAGGTCTGCACCTCGATACGGAAGGCGTATTGCTTCTGGGGATCGGGCACGGCAGGAGCAGATCGGTGGCTGGCTACAATTGTAGACACGCATCCTGCGCGGGTTCGCGAATCCCTCCGAATGACCACCGAATTCCTGCTTGCACCGAGCATCCTGTCCGCCGATTTCGCGCGTCTGGGCGAGGAGGTGCGCGCCGTGCAGGCGGCCGGCGCCGACTGGATCCACTTCGACGTCATGGACAACCATTACGTGCCGAACCTGAGCATCGGCCCGATGGTGTGCGAAGCCTTGCGCCCGCACGTGCAGATCCCCATCGACGTGCACCTGATGGTCGAGCCGGTCGACCGCATCGTCGGCGATTTCGCGAAGGCGGGCGCGAGCTGGATCAGCTTCCATCCGGAAGCCACGCGTCACGTCGATCGTACGCTCGAGCTGATCCGCGATCACGGCTGCAAGGCCGGTCTCGTCTTCAATCCGGCCACGCCGCTGAACTGGCTCGATCACCTGATGGACCGCATCGATCTCGTGCTGCTGATGTCGGTCAACCCCGGGTTCGGCGGCCAGAAGTTCATCGCCTCGGCGCTGCCCAAGCTGCGCGCCACGCGCGCGCGCATCGATGCCCACGCGGAGCGGGGCGGACAGCCGATCCGCCTCGAGATCGACGGCGGCGTCAAGGTCGAGAACGTCGCCGAATGCGCGCGCGCCGGCGCCGACACCTTCGTTGCCGGTTCGGCGGTGTTCGGTGCGCCCGACGCCGACGGCGGCTACCGCGGCATCGTCCAGGCCTTCCGCTCGGCGCTGGCGGGCGCGTGAGCGCCGTGCCAAGAGGCGAGCGCCCGAGCTTTCGCGCGCGAGCGGTCCTGCTCGACCTCGACGGAACGCTGCTCGACACGGTCGCCGATCTCGCGGCGGCCGTCGATGCGATGCTCGTCGAACTCGGCCGCGCGCCGATCGGCGCGCCCGCCGTGCGCACCTACGTCGGCAAGGGAGCGCGCGTGCTCGTGCGGCGCGCGTTGGCCGGCTCGCTCGACGCGCCCTGCGACGAGGCCGCGGTCGACGCGGCGATGCCGGTGTTCGAGCGCCACTACGCGCGCGAGAACGGCGCGAGCGCCCGCCTGTATCCGAACGTCGTCGAGGGGCTGAGCGCGATGCGCTCCAGGGGACTGACGCTCGCCTGCGTGACCAACAAGCCGCAGCCCTTCGCCGACGAGCTGCTCGCCCGCACGGGCCTGTCGTGTTTCTTCGCTGCGATCGTCGGCGCCGATGCGCATCTCGCGCGCAAGCCCGATCCGGCGCCGCTGCTGCACGCCTGCGAGCGTCTCGGCGTGGCGCCCGCGCAGGCCGTGGCCATCGGCGACTCGATGAACGACGTCCAGGCCGCGCGCGCGGCGGGCATTCCGGTGATCGTCGTGCCCTACGGCTACAACGAGGGCCGGCCGGCGTCGACGCTCGACGCCGATGCCCACGTGGACGATCTGCAACAGGCCGCCGCGCGCATCGGGATGCTATAGTCGCCGCAGAACACGTTCCGGATTTCCTCCCCTTCATGCGTCCTGTTCGGGAACTTCAGCTGCTTCGCCCCTGGCGTCGCTGGCATTGGCGGTGCTGGCGCTGATCGCCGCACTGTCGCGGGCCGGCCGTCGCGCCGCGCACCCGCGTTCCTGAACTCCCGATAGAACCGCGCCTTCGGCGCTCTCGCGAAGCGAATCGGCTTCGCGACGGAACGGACGTCATGACCGAAACCGGATTCCGGGCACTCGCTGCCCGCGGCTACAACCGCATTCCGCTCGTGCTCGAGTGTCTCGCCGACCTCGACACGCCGCTCACGCTGTACCGGAAGCTGGCCGACGCGCCATGGAGCTTCCTGCTCGAATCGGTGGTCGGCGGCGAACGTTCGGCGCGCTACTCCTTCATCGGACTGCCGGCACGCACCGTGCTGCGCTCCACCGCCGACGGCGCGGAGCTGCTGCGCGACGGCCGGCTCGTCGAGCGCCGCCAGGGCAACCCGCTCGACTTCGTCGAGGCGTATCTGCGCGGCTTTCGCGTTGCGCCCTGCGCCGCGCTGCCCCGCTCCTGCGGCGGTCTGGCAGGGTATTTCGGCTACGACGCCGTGCGTCACATCGAGCCGAGCGTGCGCATGCGCGACAAGGCCGATCCGCTCGGCGTGCCCGACCTGCTGCTGATGCTTTGCGAGGAGCTGGCGTTGGTCGACAACGTCGCCGGCCGGATCTACCTCGTCGTCCTCGTCGATCCGCAGAGCGGCGATGCCCGTGAGCGCGGCATCGAACGCCTGCACGCGTTGCGCGAACGGCTGGCGGCGCCGGTCGATGCGCCGGCTTCGCCGAAGTTCGAGCGCGGCAGCGAGCGGCGGCCGTTCGCCCGCGACGACTATCTGGCGGCGGTCGCGCGGGCCAGGGAGTACATCGCCGCCGGCGACGCGATGCAGATCCAGGTGGGGCAGCTGGTGGAACGCAGCTTCCGCCCGCATCCGCTGACGCTGTATCGCGCACTGCGCTCGATCAACCCGTCGCCCTACCTGTACTACTACGACTTCGACGACTTCCACGTCGTCGGGTCGTCGCCGGAAATCCTCGTGCGTCGCGACCGCCTCGACGACGGCGATCGCGTTACCGTGCGGCCGCTGGCCGGCACGCGCCGTCGCGGCGCAACGCCCGACGAAGACGAGGCGCTGGCCGCCGAGCTGCTGGCCGATCCGAAGGAACGCGCCGAGCACCTGATGCTGATCGATCTCGCGCGCAACGACGTGGGACGCATCGCGCGCACTGGAACCGTTCGCGTGACCGACCGCTTCGCGGTCGAGAAGTACTCGCACGTGATGCACATCGTCTCGAACGTCGAAGGCCGCCTCGCTCCGGAAGTGGACGCGCTCGACGTCGTGCGCGCGACCTTTCCGGCCGGAACGCTCGCCGGCGCGCCGAAGGTTCGCGCGATGCAGATCATCGACGAGCTGGAGCCGACGCGCAGGGGCCTGTACGGCGGCGCCTGCGGCTACCTGTCTTTCGCCGGCGACATCGATCTGGCGATCGCGATCCGCACCGCCGTCGTGCGCGACGGCGTGCTCTACGCGCAGGCGGCCGCCGGCGTCGTCGCCGACTCGGTTCCCGAGAACGAATGGCAGGAAACCGAGAACAAGCTGCGCGCGGTGCTGCGCGCGGCGGAATTCGCCGAGGACGGACTCGCGATCGGGGGAGAGCCGGCATGCTGCTGATGATCGACAACTACGAATGACGTCTGCTGGAGGCTTTGGACGTCCAAGGATGTAACGTAAGTTGTTGATTTTCATTGGTTGAGCATCTGGTGAGGTCTGCGGCAAGCTAGACTGAGCCACTGCGAATGTGTATAACGGCGTGAGTAACGAGCGCACCGAAAGGCGTTATACACATGGCCCTCAAGCTCCTCACCGTTCGCGAGCTCGAAGCCGCTAAGGCGAAGCCCAAGGCGTACACGCTCAGGGACGGCGGGAGCTTGTTCCTGCGCGTTCAGCCCAACGGAAGCAAGCTCTGGTGGTACCGGTACCGCCTGGGGAACGTGCCGGCGATCTACTCGATCGGCTCCTTCCCGCAGGTCACGCTCGAAGTGGCTCGGCGCCAGCGCGAGTGGGCCTCCAACATGGTTCGCGAAGGTCGCGATCCGACCCTGGAGAAGCGGGTCGAGATCGCCAACCAGGTCGAGCGGAACGAACACACCTTCGAGGCCGTTGCCCGCGCGTGGATGGCCAGCAACCTGCAATGGAGCGACTACTACGCGCACCAAGTGAAGTCCTTCCTGGAGAAGGACGTGTTCCCCAAGATCGGCAAGCTGCCGATCGGTGCCATCAAGGCATCTCATCTGCGGCCCATCATTCAAGGCGTAGTCGAGCGCGGCGCTCCTACCGTTGCCATCCTGATCCGGCAGTGGTGCGGGCAGATCTTCGCGTATGCGTCGTCGCAAGGGTTCTGTGAGCAAGACCCCACTGCGTTGCTGAAGCGGTCGGTCAAGCGTCCGAGGGTTCGGCACAACCCGCCGTTGTCATGGTCCGAGATACCGAAGTTCTTGAACAGCGTGGACAAGGATGGTGGTTACAGGACCACCGTTCTCGCCTTGCGGCTGATGGCGCTGACCTACGTTCGCACCGTCGAACTGCGCAAGGCTCATTGGTGCGAGTTCGATCCGGACAACGCGATCTGGATCATCCCTGCCGAGCGCATGAAGATGCGCCAGCCCCACATCGTCCCGCTATCGAAGCAGGCCGTCACGGCGCTGAAGGAACTGCGGAAGCTGACCGGAGGTGGCGAAGTGCTCTTCCCGAGTTACCGCAAACCCGGCCAGGTGATGTCGGCCACGACGTTGAACAAGGCGCTGGAACGCATGGGATACCTCGGCCGCTTCTCAGGACATGGCTTCCGCTCGACTGCCACTACGCTGCTGGGTCTGTTGAGCTACCCCGAGAACCGAGTGGACCTGCAACTCGCGCACTCGAAAAGGAAGAAGGATTCTTCGCGCGCGCCCTACGACCACACCAAATTTCTGTCGTCGCGCAAGATCATCATGCAGGACTGGGCAGACATCCTCGATGCCCTGGCCCACGGCGATGAGATGAAGAAAGTGATGGAGAGGTTCGGGCCGCTGTCGAGACGGCGCACGGCCTTGCTGAAAGTCATCGAACGCGAGTGAAGACGGTGCGCTTGCTCAAGACATCGAGCGCGCGCGCCGAACGAATCTCGCCTGTGGCTCTGTCAGGGCTGCACAACGATGGAGCAGATAGGCCATGACGACCAGTGGCGCGCCTGCCAGCGGCCGCACGGCGATACCCCGCTGCGCGTAGCTCGCCAGCCGTGCCGCCGGCGCCAAGGCGATGCCGTACCCTGCAGACACGAGTGTCATCGCTACGTCGAAGGTGGCGACCGTCTGCTGATGTTCCTGAAGCGCACCACCGAACAACTGCTGCAGCACCGTGCGCCACGGATCGTCGGCCGTCGATTGTGCGCAGATCATCGGCTGCTTAAGCACCTCCTGGCACGGCACTTCGCGATAGGCCAGCAGGTGGGAACGTTTGGCGACGGCAACCGCGAGCGTGTCGTGCCACAGCGGCTCGCACGTCCAGCCCGGCCATTGCCACGCGGCTGTGGACAAGGCGAAGTCGAACTGCTCGCGCGGCAAGTCGTGCGTCGGCGCCGGGGCCGAGCAGCCGATCAACGCCGTCGCTGTCTCCGGCTCTTCGACGCGCTGGAGCGCCAGCACTTCGGCGAGCTGCGAAGGCACCCATTCGCCGAGCACGGCCACCTTGATTTCGGCGCAGGCATCGTTGGATTTCACGTCCGGCTCCCCCAGGCGGTGAACTCGCGGCGGCCGCTTCAGGCCGCTCTGTGAGTTAAGTTTAACGTGGTTTAAGTCGTGGCATTGGTCGACGCTTTTGGCAATGCAAAGGCGTCCAATACAACGAGGCCGACCAGCCGGCACGACAACCTATGAAGCGGCTCCAGCCAAGGCGTTTGGGGCAGCCGTTCGCAAGGTGAGAACCAGCCAGGGCATCGCCCAGGAAGCGCTGGCTCACCTGGCGGACATCGAGCGCTCCCACATGGGGAAGATCGAGCGTGGCGAGCATGTACCGACGCTTCCTCTCATCCTCAAGATCGCTCGTGCGCTGAAATGCAGTTCTGCCCACTTGATGGCGCTGACCGAAGTCAAACTCGCGAAACCCTCTGCGTCAAAGCCCCGAACACGGAAGCTGGCCAATGAGGAATAACCGCCATTACTGCGTGTTGTCCTTCTCCCCTGTCGCGGGATTTTCGCGTTTTGGTGCCTCGTTGGCGAGGCTTAGGTAGGGGTTGTCCGGCGGCAGCTCCGAAAACAGCGCGTCGGGCGCGGTCAGCAGGTAGCCGTGCAGGCGTCTGGTCTTGCGCGGCCCGGTCACGTCGCAGGTCCAGATGTTCAGCCCGCTGGGCTGTTTGCGGTGCTGCCCGAGCTTTTCAAAACGCTTCTGCACCCATTGCCAGCCCTCAATGTTCTCCTGCCTGACCAGCGTTGCGACTTGGACATGCTCTTGGGCGTAGCGCTGAAAGACGCCAGGGCTGACGAGGTACGCGGTCCCGGCGACGGTGTGCACCAGGGCCTTCGCATCGTTGATGACCAGCTTGCGGGCTTGGATGCCTTGGCGCAGCCAGGCCATGAAGTGCTCACCCGAGGGTTCAGGGCGATGAGCCGAATGCTCGACGGAATCGGAGGGACGGGTTGGCGCCGACACCGGCGCCG
>JAJPEN010000018.1 GCA_021166835.1 Burkholderiaceae bacterium
CCCGGGGTCGGCGCGCGAAGCGCGCTTCGTAACATCTGACTCGCGGCGAATGTTCGAACGGAGCGAGCGCAGCTCGCGAAGTGAGTTTCGCCGCGCGACCCTGGGACGAGCAGCGCAGGGAAGTCGGCGCGCAGCGCCGACCGCCGCAGCTGGAGCGCCGCGAGCGCCCCGTTGCCGCCGTGCGCCCCTGGCCCCCCGGCCCCGCCGAGCGCCGAGCGTCGCGCCGCCCGCAGTCGCCGCCGCGGCCGCCGTCGCCTGTCGCGAGCGCGCTACCGCCGAAAGAACTCAGGCCGGCGCGGGCGAGGCCCCCGCCCCCGCCGGCCGCTGATCGATCGGCGCGTGCATCGCCGCCGCGAACAGTCCGAAAGCGATCACCATCGCCCACGCGTAGTCGTAATTCCCGAAGCGATCGAAGAACACGCCGCCGAGCCACGCCCCGAGGAAGCTGCCGATCTGGTGCCCGAAGAACACCACGCCGCCGAGCAGCCCGAGCACGCCCACGCCCCAGCGCTGGCCGACCAGCGCGTTCGTCAGCGGCACCGTCGACAGCCACAGCAGCCCCATCGCCGCACTGAACAGGTAGACCGACAGCTCGGTAAGCGGCGCGAGCAGGAACAGGCCGATGACGATCGAGCGAACGACGTAGATCGCCGCGAGCAGCCATTTCTTCGGATAGCGCTGGCCGAGCGCGCCCGAGGCGAGCGAACCGATGACGTTGAACAACCCGATCAACGCTACCGCGTTGGCGCCGACGTTCACGCTCATGCCCTTGTCGAGCAGGTACGACGGCAGATGCAGCGCGATGAACACCACCTGCAGGCCGCAGACGAAGTAGCCCCAGAACAGCAGGTGGAAGTTGCGGTCGCCGACGGCCCCGCACAGCGCCTGGCCCAGCCGCACCTGCCCGCGCGTGGCGTGCGCCTCGTCCTCGGCGCGCACGCCGAGCGCGAGCACGATGATCAGCGCGGCGAGCGCCGCGTGAACCAGCAGCGCCTGCTGCCAGCCGATGCGCAGGATCAGCTGCCCGGCCAGCGGCAGGAACAGGAACTGGCCGAAGGAGCCGGCCGCCACGCCCACGCCGAAGGCGAGGCTGCGCTTCTCGGCGGGAACGACGCGGCCGAGCGTGGCGAGCACGATGCCGAAGCTCGTGCCGCCGATCGCGATGCCCATGACGACGCCGGCCGACAGCGACAGCCCGGCGCCGCTCTCGGCCCACGCCATGCCGAGGAAGCCGACGACGTAGAGCACCCCGCCCAGCAGCAGCGTACGCATCGACCCGTACTTGTCGGCCATCGCGCCGAGGAAGGAGCCGCCCAGCCCCCACATCAGGTTCTGCAGCGCGATCGCCAGCGAGAAGGTCTCGCGCGACCAGCCGCGCGCCTGCGTCATCTCGGGCAGGAACAGCCCGAAGGACGAGCGAACGCCGGTGGAGACGACGAGGATCGCGCAGCCGAAGAACAGGACGGCGAGATACGACGAGCGCGAAGCGGAGTGCGACGTCACGATCCGGCGCTCGCCGCCAGCGCCCGTCGGGCCGCCGCGATCGTCGCATCGACGTCGCTCTCGGTGTGCGCGCTCGAGAAGAAGAAGGCCTCGACCGGCGACGGAGGCAGGTAGACGCCTTCGCCGAGCATCGCGTGATAGAAACGCTTGAAGCGCTCGACGTCCTGCGTCTGCGTCTGCGCGAAATCGGTGGGCGGCGACGGAAGCAGGTACAGGCCGGCGAGCGCGCCGACGTGCTGCGCGCTGAGCGCCGCCCCCGCGTCGCGCGCGACCTGGTTCAGGCCGCCGACCAGCCGCGCGCCCAACGCCTCGAGGCGCTCGTAGAAGCCGGGCTGCGCGACGAGATCAAGCGTGGCGAGCCCGGCGGCCATCGCGATCGGATTGCCCGACAGCGTTCCCGCCTGGTAGACCGGCCCCATCGGCGAGAAGCGCTCCATGATGCGCGCCGGTCCGCCGATCGCGCCGACCGGCATGCCGCCGCCGATCACCTTGCCGAAGGTGACGAGGTCGGGCACGACGCCGTAGCGCTCCTGCGCGCCGCCGTGCGCGACGCGGAACCCGCTCATCACCTCGTCGAAGATCAGCAGCGCGCCGTTGTCGTCGCACAGCCGGCGCAGCGCCTCGAGGAAACCGGGCTGCGGCAGCACCAGGTTCATGTTGCCGGCGATCGGCTCGACGATGACGCAGGCGATCGCGTTCGGGTGCCGGTCGAACAGCTCGGCGACGCTGTCGACGTCGTTGAAGGTCGCCACCAGCGTGTGCCGGGCGACGCTGTCGGGCACGCCGGCGGAGCTGGGCGTGCCGAAGGCGAGCGCGCCCGAGCCCGCCTTCACGAGCAGGCTATCGCCGGTGCCGTGGTAGCAGCCCTCGAACTTGATGATCCCGTCGCGTCCGGTGTAGCCGCGCGCCAGGCGCAGCGCCGACATCGTCGACTCGGTGCCCGAGCTGGTGAAGCGCACCCTTTCGACCTGCGGAAACAGCGCGCAAATGCGCTCGGCCAGTTCGCTTTCGAGCACGTTCGGCGCGCCATAGGACAGGCCACGACGCGCGGCGCGCTCGACCGCCTCGAGGACATGCGGATGCGAGTGACCGGCGATCATCGGTCCCCAGGAACCGAGATAGTCGATATAGCGCTTGCCCTCGACGTCCCACAGGTACGCGCCTTCGGCGCGGTCGATGAAGCGCGGCGTGCCGCCGACGGCGCGGAAGGCGCGCACGGCGGAGTTCACGCCGCCGACGAGCACCTTGCAGGCACGGGCGAATTCGGATTCGTTGGTCCGGGAAGCGTTCTGCGACATGAGGGGGAAGACGACCGGCGAGGAGAAACGCCAAGGATAACTGGATCAGCGCAACGGCGAGCCGGCCGGCGGCGCCGGCTCGAAACGCGGAGCAAGCTGCTTCGCGTCCTGCACTGGCGCCGCATTGCGCTCGCGCGTGGCGTAGTCGACGCCGCTCAGGCCGGCGAGCAGCGCGAAGAACGCGAGCGCGACACCGGCGGCGATGCGCGTCTTCGCCGACGCCTCGTTCAGCCGCATGAACCACCAGACGACGAGCGCGCTCTTGACGACGGCGATGCCCAGCGCGGCAACCAGATTGCCGTCGCCCAGCGGCACGTAGGCGAGCGCGAGCGTCGAGGCGAGCAGCGCCATCAGCGCGACCCAGACGAAGACAAGCGCGAAGACGAGCGTTCGCGTCATCCGGCACGCCCCGGCAGGTAGAGCAGCGGATAGAGCAGGATCCAGACGACGTCGACGAAGTGCCAGTAGAGCGCGGCGACGTCGATGCGCGGCGGCTGCACCCAGTCGGCCTCGCGCGAGGCGCCGACGGCGAAGACCGCGAGCACGCCCACGCCGATCGTCAGGTGCACCGTGTGCAGGCCGGTCATCACCCAGTACAGCACGTAGAAGAGCGCCGCGCCCATGGGCGGCGCACCCGCTTCGTCGCCGAGCCGGAACGCCGTTCCCGGCACCAGTCCGTCGAGCCAGTCCTTGCGGTACTCGATGCCCTTGAGCACGAGGAAAGCGGCGCCGAGCGCGGCAGTGATCCACAGGAAGACGGCAACGTGGCGATGCGCCGACCTGCGGCGCGCCCGCTCGGCATCGCCGGGTGGCCGATCGGACGGACGCAGCGCGCGCGCCGCGACGACGGCGAGCGCGACGAACAGGCTGCTCGTGAGCAGCACCGCGGTGTTGATCGAGCCGATGACGACGTCGGTGTGACGCGCCGCGGCGTCGAAGCCCTCGGGCCAGTGCGTGCGGCCGTACAGATACGCGAGGAACAGGCCGCCGAAGAACAGCGCCTCGGAGGCGAGGAATATCCACATGCCGAACTGCGCCGTCTCGTGGCGCAGCTCGAAGGGAAGCGGTTCATTCGCCGTCGACATGAAACGGGCTTCTTCCGAGGCGGGGCGTGTAGCCGTAGACGTCGTCCGGAGCGGCAGGCGGGCTCGCGAAATTCTCCGTGGGCGGCGGCGACGAGGTCTGCCATTCGAGGCCGGTGGCTTGCCACGGGTTCGGGCCCGCATGCGCGCCGGCGCGCAGCGACCAGGCGAGATAGAACAGCGGCAGCAGGTAGCCGATCGCGAGGATCGACGCGCCCGCCGAAGACAGCACGTTCAGCGCCTGGAACTCCGGGACGTAGGCGTGATAGCGCCGCGGCATCCCTTCGTAGCCGAGCAGGTACTGCGGGAAGAACGTGAGATTGAAGCCGAAGAAGACGAGGCCGGCGGCCATCCGCGCCCAGATCTCCGGGTACATCCGGCCGGTGATCTTCGGCCACCAGAAATGCAGCGCGCCGAAATAGGCGAGCACCGAGCCGCCGACCATGATGTAGTGGAAATGCGAGATGACGAAGTAGGTGTCGGTGAGATGCACGTCGGCGGCGAGCGCGGCGACGAAGAGCCCCGTCATGCCGCCGATCGTGAACAGGCCGACGAAGCCGAGCGCGTAGAGCATCGGCGCGTCGAAGCGGATCGATCCCTTGTACAGCGTCGCCGTCCAGTTGAAGACCTTGATCGCCGAAGGCACGGCGACGAGGAAGCTCAACATCGAGAAGACCATCCCCGCAGCCGGCGACTGTCCGCTGACGAACATGTGGTGGCCCCAGACGAGGAAGCCGATCGCGGCGATCGCCAGCAGCGCGTAGGCCATGAAGCGATAGCCGAAGATGCGCCTGCGCGCGAAGCAGGGAACGATCTCGCTCACCACGCCCATCGCCGGCAGCACCATCACGTAGACGGCCGGGTGCGAGTAGAACCAGAACATGTGCTGGAACAGCAGCGGGTCGCCGCCGTGCGCCGGGTCGAAGATGCCGATCTGGAACAGCCGCTCGGCGGCGAGCAGGATCAGCGTGATGGCCAGCACCGGCGTGGCGAGCACGAGGATGAGGCTGGTGGCGTAGATCGCCCAGACGAACAGCGGCAGGCGGAACCAGCCGAGCCCCGGCACGCGCCGCGTGTGCACGGTGACGATGAAGTTCAGTCCGGTGAGGATCGACGAGAAGCCGACGACGACCACGCCGGTGAGCGCGACGACGACCCAGCCATTGGAGAACATCGTCGAGTACGGCGTGTAGAAGGTCCAGCCGGTGTCGAGGCCGCCGAGAAAGAGCGAGGCGAGCACGATCGCGCCGCCGATCACGTACAGGTACCAGCTGCCGAGGTTCAGCCGCGGGAAGGCGAGATCGCGCGCGCCGATCATCAGCGGCACGAGGAAGTTGCCGAAGGCCGACGGAATCGACGGAATCAGGAACAGCCACACCATGATGACGCCGTGCGCGGTGAAGAGCTTCGCATAGGTGTCGTCGGAGACGAAGTCCCCGGCGGGCGTGGCCAGCTCGATGCGCATCATCGCCGCGGCAATGCCGCCGATCGCGAAGAACGCGGTGATCGCGATCGCGTAGAGGATCGCGATGCGCTTGTGGTCGTGCGTGGCGAACCACGACGCGAGCGTGTGTCCGTCGTCGAGATAGCTGGGCTCGGCGGATTGCGGCGGCGGGGCGGGCGGTGCCGGGCCGCGATCGACAGTGACCGTGTTCATCCGCGTCCTCCCGTCCTCTGGTCGCCGGTGGCGCGGACCCACTCGATCAGCGCCTGCAGATCCTCTTCGGTCACCTGCCCGGCGAACGAAGGCATCACCGGATCGAAGCCGGCGACGACGTCCTTCTTCGGCAGCAGGATCGAATCGCGCACGTAGTTCTCGTCGGCCACCAGGCTGCGGCCGTCCTGCAGATGGACGACGCGCCCGAGCAGCCCCTGCAGGCGCGGCGCGTGCACCGTCGAGCGCTCGTCGTGACATCCGCTGCAGCCCAGCGACCGGTACAGCTCGAAGCCGCGCGCGGCAAGGCCCGGACGCAGCGGACCCGATTCGAGCCAGCGCGCATAGTCGGCCGGCTGCATCACGACGACGCGGCCGATCATCTTCGAATGTTCGGCGCCGCAGAACTCGGCGCAGAACAACCGGAACTCGCCCAGCCGCGTAGGACGGAACCAGAGCACCGTGTAGCGCCCCGGCACGACGTCCTGCTTCAGGCGGAACGCCGGGACGAAGAAGCTGTGGATCGCGTCCTCGGAGGCGAGCACGAGCTTCACCGGGCGTCCGAGCGGCACGTGCAGTTCGTTGATCTCGCGTCGTCCGTTGCGGTGATCGAGCTTCCACATCCACTGCTTGCCGAGCACCTGGATCGGCAGCGCATCGGCCGGAACGATCGACAGCTGCGCGTAATCCCAGGCGGCCCACGCGAAGATGCCGAGGAAGATCGCCAGCGGCGTCAGCGTCCACGCCGTCTCGAGCCGCCAGTCGTTCGACGGCGGATTGCTGCGGTCGGCCTTCGAGCCGCGCCGGTAGCGGACGCTGAACCAGACGATCAGCACGGCGAGCGCGAGCGCGACCGTGCTGCAGACGACGAACAGCACGAGCAGCAGCAGGTCGGCACGCTCGCCGGCGCTCGATGCCGCCGGGCCCAGCCAGCCGAAACCGGCGCCGACGCCGTTGCCGTCGTTCATCGGCGATCTCCGCCGCGCAGCCGCCGCAGGATCCAGCCGCCGAGCAGCAGCACGGTGAGCAGGCCCGTGACGCGCGCCGCGTTCATCGCCGCTTCGCTGTGCAGCCCGATCGCCGGATCGAAATGCGCGCACAGCAGCCGCACGCGATCGGAGAGGCCGCCGATGCGCCCGGCTGAGGCTTCGACGAGCGCGAGACGCAGCTCGTCGGCGTCGAAGCGCACGCCGAACAGGTAGCGCGAAACGGTTCCGTCGGGCGTGACGACGACGACGCCGGCCGGGTGCGCGATCGGCGACGAGGCCGGCGCGTCGGGCGTGCGCATCGAGACGAAGCCGACGCGCGCGGTGAGCGCATCGATGCCGCCCGCATCGGCGACGAGCAGATGCGACGCCGGCGCGTTGCGCTCGCCGAAGACGAAGCGCGCATAGCCGTCGTAGGCATCCGCGCGCGCGCGGGCCGACGCCGGCGTGTCCTGCGGATCGACGCTGACGCCGACGATGCGGTAGTCGTCGACCGGCAACGCGGTCGCGTGCAGCGCCTCGATCAGTCCGTGCATCGCGATGCCGCACAGGTTCGGGCAGGTGTAGTAGCCGAGCACCAGCAGCACCGGACGCGAGCCGGTGAACTGCGCACCCAACCGCGTCGAATGACCGCGTGCGTCGAGCACCGGCAGGTCGAGCGGCAATCGGGCGCCAATGCGCTGAACGAAGTCGACGGGCGGCGGGGCCGATGCGGCTCCGAGAGGCAGCTTCGCCGCCGCCCGAGAAGGGTGAAGGGTCAAGGGTGAAGGGGTCGAAGCCTCGGGGCGGTTCCCCTTCTCCCTTCCCCCTTCTCCCTTCTCTTCCTGGAGCAACTTCCCCGCTTCGTCGATCGGGATGTGCGCGATGCCGCCGGCGCGGTCGACCCAGCCGAGCGAGTCGAGGCGCGCACGCTCGGCGGCGCGGTGCGCGTGCAGGTCGAGTTGCGGAGCGCTCGGCAGCGAGCGCGCGTCGCGTTCGGTGTCGCTGGCGTCGGCGCCGCCCTTCGGCGCGTACCAGGCATCGAGCAGCGCGAAGGCAACGACGACGACGAGCACGATGACCGCGACCAGCGCGACGGCGACCGCTCCGATGCGCCGCAATGCGAGCTCAGGCTGCGCCATCGGTCGCCTCCCGTGCAGCCGCGCCTTCGTCCACCGCGCGCTCGTCGATCGTCCGCGGCACGCTGCCGAAGAGCACGAGCAGCAGCCCCGAAGCGCACAGCGGCACGAGCCACCATGCGTGCGGCGAATGCGCGTCGACCGAAGGCACGACGAGCCACGTGGAATAGAGGATCTGCGCGACGACGAGCCCCCAGGCGATCGTCGCGAGCCGTTGCGCGCGATCCTTCAGCGCGCGGAACAGCAGCAGGAGAAAGGGAACGACCAGATACGCGAACACGACGACCAGGCCGAACCAGCGCCAGCCGGTGTGCAGGCGCGGCAGGTACCACGAGATCTCGCGCGGCAGGTTCTCGGCCCAGATGATCAGGAACTGCATGAACGCGAGATAGCCCCAGGTCATCGCGTACATCAGCAGCAGGTTGCCGAGGTCGCGCCCGAGCGGCGGGCGATCGGGCAGCGCACGCGGCAACGCGCCGGCCGTCGCGACCACGGCGATCGCGAAGGCGGCGCCGCCGTACATCTGGCTCGTCAGCACGATCAGCCCGAAACCGGTGCTGTACCAGCCGGCGACCAGCGACATCAGCAGGTCGATCGCCGCGAGCGACGTGAGCATCGCCCAGACGAGCAGCGACGCGGCCGCCCTGCCCTTCGACAGCGCCGGATCGCGCTGCTGCGCGAGCCACCACCAGACGAGCGCGTAGACCGCCAGTCGCGCGACGAAGAACGACGGCTGCAGCCACGACGAAAGAAAAGCGGGACGCGCGATGCCGTCGAGCCAGTTCGCATCGGCCGCGGCCCACGGATAGAGCCACGGGATGCCGATCGCCACCGGCACGCCGAGCAGCAGCACCCACGGCATGCGCCGCGCGAGCGCGAAGGCGACCGGGCGCAAGGCTTCGCCCCATTGACCGCCGCTCAGTCGCTGCATCCAGACGTTGGCGAGCGCGCCCAGCGCGATGCCCAGGCAGGCCCACCACGCGGCCAGCCACGCGGCGAAGAACATGCGCGGATCGATCGCCAGCCCGGGCAGCGCGAGCGCGAGCGCTGCGAGGCCTGCCCAGCTCGCCGCCCCGCGTCCGAAATTTCGCGCGGCCGGCTTCATCGCGAAGCCTCCCGCCGCGCTTTCAGTCGCTCGGGCAGCGCGTCCACCGGCGCGTGCTGGCTCAGCTGCAGCGCGCGGATCCACGCGACGATCGCCCAGCGGTCCTGCGGCAGGACGCGATCGGCATACGAATACATGATCCCGTAGCCCTGCGTCACGACGTCGAAGAAATGCCGATCGGGCGCCTCGCGCAGCCGGTCGATGTGATACGAGGGCGGAGCGGGAAAGCCGCGGCGCACGACCGGTCCGTCGCCGTCGCCGGCGATCCCGTGGCAGGGCGCGCAGTAGATGTCGAAGCGCTCGCGCCCGCGCGCGAGCAGCGCCGCGCTGATCGGCGGCAGCTTCTCTCGGGCATGGGCGGCTTGCGCTTCGTCGACCGCTTCGTCGCCGCGGCGACCGCTCGCCGTGGCTGCCGCGTCGCCGCGCGAGCGCGCGATGCTGCCCTCGGGGGGCGGACGCGTCGCGCTGCCGTCGTCGAACAGCGGCGTGGCGGCGCCGGGGTCGAAGCGCGGCTGCTCGTACATGTCGCGCATCACCTGTTCGCAGCCGCCGAGCGCGAGGCAGGCGGCGAGCGCCGCCGCATAACGCGCGAGCGCGACGGCGCGGGCGCGCGGCACGGATGCGGTGAACCGCCGCGTGCGTCTCATGCGGGCACCTCGATGCGGCGCATCGGCTCGAGCGAATCGAGGAAGCGCGCGGCGCCGTCGCGCTCGAAGGCCGGGTCGTCGCTGCGCAGGCACAGGAAGAAGCGGTTGCGCGTGGCGAGATCGAAGTCCTTCGCGCGAAACACCGGATGCGTGATGCGCGGCAGGCCGCTGCCGATGAGCAGCGCGAGCACCGCAGCGAGCGCGCCGCCGAGCACGGCCAGCTCGAAGGTGACGGGAACGAACATCGGCCAGCTGTTCAACGGCCGCCCGCCCACGTTGATCGGGTAATCGACGACCGCCGCGTACCACTGCATGAAGAAGCCGCCCACCGCACCGGCGAGTCCGCCGAGGAAGACGATCGCGGGCACGTGCGTGCGACGCGAGCCGAGTGCCTCGGCCAGCCCCTCGACGTGGAACGGCGAATAGGCCTCGGCGCGCCGGTAACCCGCGTCGTGCGCCTTGCGCGCCGCATCGAGCAGCGCATCGGCGGTGCCGAACTCGGCCATCCAGCCCCACAGCGGCGCGCGCGGGTCCGCGTCCTGCCGCATGCCCGCGTGCCGGCTCACGACGCGCGCTCCGCGCTCTCGCGCACGAGAAGCCGCATCTCGGAGATCGAGATCGAAGGCAGCACACGCACGAAGACCAGGAACAGCCACGCGAAAGCGCAGAGCGTGCCGAGCAGGATCGTCCAGTCCCAGAAGGTGGGAATGAACAGGCCCCACGACGAGGGCAGGAAATCGCGGTGCAGGCTCGAGACGACGATCAGCACGCGCTCCATCCACATGCCGAGGTTGACGACGAGGCTCAGTGCGAAGAGCACGACGACGTTGCGGCGCACGCGCCGGAACCACAGCAGTTGCGGCACGAGGACGTTGCAGAACATCATCGCCCAGTAGACCGGCGCATAGAAGCCGGTCCAGCGGTCGATCGTCATCGAGATCTCGAACTCGTCGCCGCTGTAGAACGCGACGAAGATCTCGCAGGCGTAGCCGTAGGCGAGCAGCCAACCGGTGGCGAGCATCACCTTGCCGGCGTGATCCAGGTGCACGTCGGTGATGAAGTCGTACAGGCCGAAGGCGCGACGCAGCGGGATGGTCAGCGTGAGCACCATCGCGAAGCCCGAGAACAGCGCGCCGGCGACGAAGTACGGCGGAAAGATCGTCGAGTGGTAACCGGGCGTGTTGCCGATCGCGAAATCGAGCGAGATCACCGAGTGCACCGAGACGACGAGCGGCGTGGCCAGGCCCGCCAGCAGCAGGTACGCGATCTCGAAGCGCTGCCAGTGGCGGGCCTCGCCGCGCCAGCCGAGCGCGAAGACGCCGTAGGCGAAGCGCTTCGCGCGAGTCGTCGCGCGGTCGCGCAGCGTGGCCAGATCGGGGATCAGGCCGACGTACCAGAACAGGAACGAGACGGTGAGGTAGATCGCGATGGCGAAGAAGTCCCAGACGAGCGGGCTGCGCCAGTTCGGCCACAGGTTCATCTTGTCGGGGTACGGCGCGATCCAGTAGAAGAACCAGGGGCGCCCGAGGTGCAGGATCGGGAACAGGCCGGCCATCGCCACCGCGAACAGCGTCATCGCCTCGGCGAAGCGGTTGATCGACGTGCGCCATTTCTGGCGCAGCAGCAGCAGCACCGCCGAGATGAAGGTGCCGGCGTGACCGATGCCGATCCACCAGACGACGTTGGCGATCGCGAAGCCCCAGGCCACCGGAATGTCGACGCCGAAGATGCCCACGCCGCGCACGAACAGGTAGCCGATCGCGCCGAGCAGCACCAGCGTGCCGAGGAAGGTGCCGAAGAACGCCACGAGCCAGGGCCAGCGCACCGGCCGCGTGAGCACGAGGTCGGCGATCTTGTCGGTGATGCTCGCGTAGCCCCAGCCCGCGTGCAGCACGCCGATGTCCGCCGAGGTCGGCGGCGCGCCGCGGCCGGAGCCCGCCTCGACG
The DNA here is from genome assembly GCA_021166835.1 of Burkholderiaceae bacterium. The sequence continues at coordinate 11,340 of JAJPEN010000018.1, forward strand.
CTCATGCTTCGCGCTCCGGCGGCGTTTCCACGCGCGCGAGATAGGTCGTGCGCGGGCGCGTATTCAGCTCGTCCAGCAGCGCGTAATTACGCGGCGAGCGCTTGATGCGCACCACTTCGGCCTGCGCGTCGTTGCCGTCGCCGAAATGGATCGCGCGCGTCGGGCACACCGCCTGGCACGCGGTGATCACCTCGCCGTCGCCGATCGCCCTGCCCTCGCGCTCGGCCGACAGCCGCGCGTGCGTGATCCGCTGCAGGCAGTAGGTGCACTTCTCCATCACGCCGCGATGCCGCACCGTCACGTCGGGGTTGCGCTGGCCCTTCAGCGACTCGACGCTCTCGTCGACCCACTGCAGGAAGTTGAAGCGGCGCACCTTGTACGGGCAGTTGTTCGAGCAGAAGCGCGTGCCGATGCAGCGGTTGTAGACCTGCACGTTCAACCCCTCGCTGTCGTGCACCGTCGCGCCCACCGGGCAGACCACTTCGCAGGGCGCGTTCTCGCAGTGCATGCACGGCACCGGCTGGAAGACGGTGCGCGCGCCGTCGTGCTCGTAGCGATCGACGCGGATCCAGTGCATCTCGCGCCCGTTCGCCACCTGCTCGGCGCCGACCACCGGGATGTTGTTCTCGGCCTGGCAGGCGATCGTGCACGCGTTGCAGCCGATGCACGCATCCAGATCGATCGCCATCGTCCAGGCATGCGTCGGATATTCGACCGGCGGATACAGCGACGGCCGCGCGCGCACCGGCTCGTCGATGCGCTCGCCGGGCGCGACGATTCGCGCGAGCGCGCGCCCGTGCTGGTCGATCGTGTGCTGGGTGACGGCGAAGGAATGCCGCCGGCCGGTGCGCTCGAGCTGCACGCGGAGCGGCGCATCGGAGCCGTCGCGCAGCGCATAGGCGTCGAAGCCGAGCCCGCTGCCGACGCGCCCGGCCCGGCGCCGTCCGTAGCCGAGCGGCAGGCTGACGACCCCCTCGGCGTGTCCGGTCTGTACCCACAGCGGCGCCTCGATCGAGCGCGCGCCGGCGACGATGCGAACGACGTCGCCGGTGGCGAGCGATCGCGCGACCGCGCTGCCCGGACCGATGAAGGCGGCGTTCTCCCAGGTGAGCCTGGTGAACGGACGCGGCAGCTCCTGCAGCCACGCGTTGTTAGCGAAAGCGCCGTCGGCTACCGAAGCATCGGCAACGAATACCGCGACGAAGGAGTCGGCGGCGTCGCCGGCCGGCGCTGGAGGGGGCGGCGCTGCGAACGCGATCCGGTTCGCGGCGTCGCGCGAAAGAGCGAGCGGCGGATGAGCGCTCGACTCGATCGTTCCCGCCCGCAGGCTGCGCCGCCACCAGGCGTCGAATTCCTCGGGCCCGCTCGATCCGCGCCAGGTCGCGCGAACGATCTCGCGTCCGTCTCGTTGCGCGGCGCCGGCGAGCACCGCGAGCAGCTCGTGCGCCGAACGCGTGTCGTAGAGCGGCGCGATCGCCGGCTGCAGCACGGTGACGCTGCCGTCGAAAGCGCGCGCATCGCTCCACTGCTCGTAGTCGTGCGAGCGCGGCAGATGCCAGACGCAGGCATCGGAAGTCTCGTCGCGATACAGCGACAGGTGCGCGCTGAACTCGACGCGGCGCAGCGCCTCGCGGAAACGCGATCGGGCCGGCGCGTCGTAGACCGGGTTGCCGTCGAGGATCAGCAGCGTATCGACGTCGCCGGTGCGCATCGCATCGGCGAGATCCTCGATCGAGTCCGCCGCTTCGTCTCCCGCTTCGCCCCCCTCAGGCGGATCGATCCAGTCGACGCTCGTGCCGCCGGCGCCCAGCCGCAGGTTGAGCAGATGCGCGATCGCGTGCGTGTTCGCCGATGCCTGCGGGCCGGCGACGACGAGCGCCTGCGCTCCCGCCCGCTTCAGGCGAGCGGCCCAGCGCACGACCCGCGCGGCCGCGGCGTCCGTTCCCGCAGCGGAAGGCTCGGACGTCGCGAGATCGGGATAGAGCTGCGCGGCCAGGCGCTGTGCGAGCGCGTCGATCTTCGCCGGCGCGAGCACGAGGCGCTCGTCGGCGCGCGCGCCGAACAGTCCGCGCGTCGTCTCGGCGCAGACGAGGCGCGCCAGATGCGAGGCGTCGTTCGCCCGCAGGTCATCGGCCCGCCGCGTCGACCAGTCGATCGCATCGCGTACGCTGGCCGGCCCTTCGGAGAAGGGATCGGCGCCCAGCGACAGCACGAAGCGCGCACGGTCGAAATGCGACACGCAACGCACGACGCGGCCGAAGGCGCGGCGCGCCCCCTCGTCGATCGCGCGCACGTGTAGCGGATCGTGGCGATGCCATCGGGCGCGCGGAAAGCGCTCGAGCAGCATGCCGATCTGGCGCCGCAGCGTGGGCGAGGTGAAACGCGTGGTGAGCAGGCGCAGTCCCTCGCCGCGACTCGCGAGCAGTTGCGCCTCGCGTTCGCGCCATGCGCTGTCGAAGGCGCTCCAGCTCGCGGTCAGGCCGCGCTGCACGACGGCCGGCGATCGGTCGGGATCCCACAACTGCAGCACCGAGGCCTGCGCGAACACGTCGGTCGCGCCGCGGCTCGACGGGTGGGTAGGGTTGCCTTCGATCTTGATCGGACGCCCCTCTTTCGTGCCGACCAGCACGCCGTGCGCGAAGCCGCTGCGCACGAAGGCGCTGGCGTAGTACACGGGCAGCGACGCGGTGCCGGCTTCCGGCATTCGTTCGTAGGGAACGATGCGCTCGTCGGGCACGCGCGTGCAGCCGGCGCCGGCCAGCGCGACCGACGCCGCCATGCATTGCAGGACGCTGCGGCGATCGGGCCGGTCGGGCGGCTTCGTCATGTCCGGTCAGCGATGGCAACTCGAGCAATCGGTCATGCGCCGACGGCTGTCGAGGGCGACCACGTGCGCGGCTTCGCGCGCGGCGGCATGGGCCGCCTGCGCGGCCGGGGGATCGAGCATCTCGAAGACGCGATCCGGCGTGCGCAGCTGCGGCCGCGGATCGCGATGGCACTGCAGGCACCACTGCATCTGCAGCGGAGAGACTCGCCAGGTGAGCGGCATCTGGTCGACGCGGCCGTGGCACTGCTGGCAGGCGACCCCCTTGGCGACGTGGATCGAGTGGTCGAAATAGACGAAGTCGGGCAGGTCGTGCACGCGCCGCCACGCGATCGGCCGCCCGCTGCGCGCGCTCTCGTGCAGCGGCGCGAGCATCGGCGCATCGCGATACAGCTGCGAATGGCAGGTGAGGCAGGTGCGCGTCGACGGCATGCCGGCGAAGGCGCCGGTCTCCACCTGCACGTGGCAATAGCGGCAATCGATGCCGTCGTCGCCGACGTGATGCTTGTGACTGAACGGAATCGGTTGCGCGATCGCCTTGCCGATCAGCAGGTCGGCGCGCGCGCGCCACACTGCGAGCACGAGCAGCGCCAGCAGCGACAGCCCGATGGCGGCGGCGACGAGCTTGACGACGAGCTCGACTCGTGGCGGGAAGAGCTGGACCATGATCGACTTGCCGGCGCCCCCGGACGGGGATGCGCCGACGAGCGAAGGCAACAGCAATCCGACGGCCTGTCGATGGCGGCAGAAAACACCGCGGCGGAAACGCCGCGATCTCCCGCAGCGTCAGGCGGGCCGGGAGTCCGGCGGCGCTCTGCTCCCAGGCTCCTGGCGCAGCGCCTCGATCGAAACCGCGCAGTACTTGAAGCCGGGAATCTTGCCGAAGGGATCGAGCTGCGGATGGGTGAGCACGTTCGCCGCAGCCTCCGCGTACGCGAACGGGACGAACACGCACCCGGGTGCCACGCTGTCGTCCTCGCGCACGAAGAGCGCGATCTCCCCGCGACGCGAAGCGATGCGCGCGCGCATGCCGGGCTGCAGGCCCAGGCGCGCGAGATCGGCCGGATGCATCGACGCGGTCGCCTCGGGCTCGATCGCGTCGAGCGCCTGCGCCCGTCGCGTCATTGCGCCGGTGTGCCAGTGCTCGAGCTGGCGTCCGGTGGTCAGCACGAACGGGTAATCGGCATCGGGCGTTTCGGCCGGCATTCCCGGCGACGCGGGAACGAAGCGCCCGCGTCCGCTCGCCGTGGGGAAGCGCTCGCGGAACACCACCGGCTGGCCCGGATCGTCCGCGCTCGCGCACGGATAGGTGACGCTGCCTTCGCGCTCGAGCCGGTCCCAGTCGATGCCGCGGATCGAGTCCATCGATTCGCGCATCTCCTCGAAGACCTCGCGCGGATGCGAGTAGCGCCAGTCGAGCCCGAGACCGCGCGCCATCGCGACGAGGATGTCGAGGTCGGCCCGCGCCTGTCCTGGCGGCTCGACCGCCTTGCGCGCGAGCTGCACCATCCGGTCGGTGTTCGTGAAGCTGCCGGTCTTCTCGGGGAACGCGGAAGCGGGAAGGATCACGTCGGCCAGATACGCCGTCTCGGTCGGGAAGATGTCCTGCACGACGAGCAGATCGAGCGCAGCGAGCGCCTGCCGCGCATGCTGCAGATCGGGGTCGGACATCGCCGGGTTCTCGCCCATCACGTACAGGCCGCGGATGCGCCGCTCGGCGGCGGCCTTCAGGATCTCGACGACGGTCAGTCCGGCGCGGCGATCGATGCGCGTGCCCCACAGCCGCTCGAAGCGCTCGGCGACGCGCTCGTCGTCCACGCGCCCGTAGTCGGGCAGCATCATCGGAATGAGGCCGACGTCGGAGGCGCCCTGAACGTTGTTCTGGCCGCGCAGCGGGTGCAGGCCGGCGCCGGGGCGGCCGATCTGGCCGGTGCACAGGGCCAGCGCGATCAGGCAGCGCGCGTTGTCGGTGCCGTGCACGTGCTGCGAGACGCCCATGCCCCACAGGATCATCGACGCGCGGCTCGTCGCGTACTGCTGCGCGACTGCGCGAATGGTCGCCGCGTCGATGCCGCACAGCGGCGCCATCCGCTCGGGGCTATGGGGCGCGAGGCGCTCGCGCAGCGCCTCGAAATCGGCAGTTCGCGTCGCGATGAACTCGCGGTCGACGAAGCCGCCGTAGACGATCGCGTGCAGCATCGCGTCGAGCAGCGCGACGTCGGCGCCCGGCGTGAACTGCAGCACGGTAGACGCGTGCCGCGCGAGCTCGTTGCGCTTCGGGTCGGCGACGACCAGCGTCGTTCCGCGGCGCGCCGCGTTCTTGATCCAGCTGGCGGCGACCGGGTGATTCACCGTCGGGTTCGACCCGATGACGAGCACGAAATCGGCTTTCGCCACGTCGGACACCGGGTTCGATACCGCGCCCGAGCCGATGCCCTCGAGCAGCGCCGCCACCGACGAGGCATGGCACAGCCGCGTGCAGTGATCGACGTTGTTCGTTCCGAAGCCGGTGCGAACGAGCTTCTGGAACAGGTACGCCTCCTCGTTGCTGCCCTTGGCCGAGCCGAAGCCGGCGAGCGCGTGCGCGCCGATGTCGTCGCGGATGCGCGCGAGGCCGCCGGAGGCGATGGCCAGCGCTTCGTCCCACGCGGCCTCGCGGAACTGGTCGCGCCAGCCGGCCGGCAGGCGGCCGTACACGGGATTCTTCGCCGCGCCCTCGCGTCGCACGAGCGGCACGTCGACCCGTTCGCGGCTGGCCGCGTAGTCGAAGCCGAAACGCCCTTTCACGCACAGCCGACCGTGGTTGGCCGGCCCGTTGCGACCCTCGACGTAACGGATGCGGTTGCCCGACACGTGATACGTGAGCTGGCAGCCCACGCCGCAGAACGGACACAGCGAATCGACGCGGCGCTCGGCGGCGCGCGGCGCGACGTCGCCGGGCCGCAGCGGCGCGTCGACCTCGCCGAGCAGCCGCGGCATCAACGCGCCGGTCGGGCACGCCTGCACGCATTCGCCACAGCCGACGCAGGTGGAGGCGCCCATCGGGTCGCCGAAGTCGAAGACGATGCGCGAGGCGTCGCCGCGGCCGGCGTAGCCGATGACGTCGTTGGCCTGCTCCTCGCGGCAGGCGCGCACGCAGCGCGTGCACTGGATGCACGCATCGAGCTGCACGGCGATCGCCGGGTGGCTGAAGTCGGCAGACGGCTGCTCGCGCGCGGCGAAACGCGAGCGCGTGACGCCGAGTTCGCGCGCCCAGTGCGTCAGCTCGGAATCCTCGCGGCGCGGCGCGGGCGGTGCATCGGCGAGCAGCAGCTCGACGACCATCCGCTGCGCGGCGCGCGCGCGATCGCTTGCGCTGCGCACCTTCATGCCCGCCGACGGCGCGCGGCAGCACGAGGGCGCGAGCACGCGCTCGCCGTCGATCTCGACGACGCACGCACGGCAGTTGCCGTCGGGGCGATAGCCTTCGTACCGGCACAGCGTGGGGATCGTCGTGCCGTGGCGGCGCGCCGCCTCCCAGATCGTCTCGCCGGCGCGCGCATCGATCGTGCGGCCGTCCAGCTCGAACGCGATCATCGGCCCTGCACCTCGTGCGGAAACCAGCGCAGCACCGAGAGCATCGGGTTCGGCGCCGCCTGGCCCAACCCGCAGATCGACGCGTCGATCATCGCCCCCGACAGCTCGCCGAGCAGCGGCGCGTTCCAGCGCGTCTCGCGCATCTTGCCGAGCGCCTTGGCCGTGCCGACGCGGCACGGCGTGCACTGGCCGCAGGACTCGCTGCGGAAGAAGGCCATCAGGTTGCGCGCGGCATCGGCCGCGGAATCGTGCTGCGACAGCACGACGATCGCCGCCGAGCCGATGAATGCGCCGTGCGGCTGCAGCGTGTCGAAGTCGAGCGGCTCGTCGGCGAGCGAGGCCGGCAGGATGCCGCCCGAGGCGCCGCCGGGCAGCCAGGCGTACAGCTCGTGCCCCGGCGCCATGCCGCCGCAGTGCTCGTCGACCAGCTCGCGCAGGCTGATGCCGGCCGGCGCGAGCTTCACGCCCGGTTCGCGCACGCGGCCCGACACCGAGAAGGTGCGCAGCCCGCGCCGTCCGCGGCGCCCGTGCGAGGCGAACCACGCGGCGCCGCGCTCGAGGATCTCCGGCACCCAGTGCAGCGTCTCGACGTTGTGCACGAGCGTGGGTCGCCCGAAGAGACCCCGCTCGGCCACGTAGGGCGGACGCAGCCGCGGCATTCCGCGCTTGCCCTCGATCGACTCGATCAGCGCGCTCTCCTCGCCGCAGATGTAGGCGCCGGCGCCGCGGCGCAGGTGGATCGGCGCAAGCGCGGGCACCGGCGGATCGGCGCGCAGCGCGGCGATCTCGCGCTCGAGCAGCGCGCGCACGCCGGCGTATTCGTCGCGCAGATACAGGTAGCAGGCTTCGCAGCCGACGACCGAGGCGGCGATCAGCATGCCTTCGAGCATCCGGTGCGGCGCGCGCTCGAGGTAATGGCGATCCTTGAAGGTGCCCGGCTCGCCCTCGTCGGCGTTGACGACGAGCAGGCGTGGGCCGGGCTGCGCGGCCACCGCGCGCCACTTGCGCGCGGCGGGAAAGCCGGCACCGCCCAGGCCGCGCAGCGCCGAAGACTCCAGTTCGGCGAGCACCGCTTCGCGACGCGACGGCTCGGCGACCACGCGCGCGAGCTGCCGATAGCCGCCGTTCGCGCGGTAGGTCGCGTAGTCGCCGCCGCCGGCGATCGCGCCTTCGCGCGGATCGGGCACAGGACACGTGCGATCGCCGTCGGTGATCGCCGCCTCGATGCGCTCGACGTTCGCCGATGCGACCGGAAGCTGTCCGACCACCGCAACCGGCGCGTCGGCGCAGCGGCCTACGCAGGGCACCGGCTGCACGCGCACCTGGCGCCCCAGGCGCGCCGCGAGCGACTCGATCAGCGCCCGCGAGCCGGCCATCTCGCAGGGCAGCGACTCGCAGACGCGAACGGTGAGCGCGGGCGGAGCCGCCTCGCTTTCGTGCACGACGTCGAAATGGTGATAGAAGCTCGCGACCTCGAAGACCTCGGCCTGCGACAGCCGCATGCGCTCGGCGAGCGCGGCGAGCAGCGCCGCCGGCAGGTGCCCTTCGGTGTCCTGGATGCGGTGCAGGTGCTCGATCAGCAGGTCGCGCCGCATCGGCGCGTCGCCGAACAGCGCGTCGATGCGCGCACGCGCCTCGGGGTCTACCTGGCGACCCTTGCGCTGACCGACCGGGCGGCGGAACGTCACGACGTCCATCTGCTCGACTGTACCAGCGGATCCAGAGCTGCTGGCCTGGAGCTCATCCAAACATCACTCCACGAGCGCCTTGAACACAGCGTCAGCCGAGTCCTTGTAGAACTCGATGCTGATCTTCGTCCACAGGTCGTCTGGCAAATCGTTCAACTGGCGGCGCGCTACGACGGGCATCAGGATCGTCTGCGCTTGCTTGTCGATCGCGAGTTCGACGATCCGCGCCGCATTGGGAATCAACTCGACCGATCCGCCGAGGTTCAGCGCCCCGACGACCACCGTTCCACCTCGCGTGTTCTTGTTGAGCAGCGACCCGCACAGGGCGACCAGGACGGGAAGGCCCAGGCCCGCCCCGGCCTTGTCCGAGTCCATCGCGCGCATCTGGACCGAGAACTCTTCCTCGCGCGGATTGCGGTCGCCGACAAGCTCCTTCGAGCGCGTGTAGAGGTTCTGCTCGCCGACCTTGACGCTTTCGCGAAAGGCGGGCGGCGTGGGCTGGTTGAGGATCTTGACGCCGCTGCCGCGCCCGCAGGTGACTTCGATCCGGTAGAGCCCTGCGCCCGTCTCCCCTGATCCCGGGTTCGCACCCCAAACCTGTCCGGGCGGCAGCGGGTCGGACTCGATCGCCTCGTCGCTGTGCTGCTCAGGCGTGGAGACAAACTGCTCGACGCCCTCGGAACCGAGGATATAGCTGAAGTGAGTGTTGCGGAACTCGCTCTTGAACACCCGCCGCTGTTGCTCCTTGACCCTCCGACGGGACTCGAGTGCCAGGCGCACCATCCACTCGAGGTCCTCGTCCGAGACTGGCATCTGGGGGTCCGGGAACAAGAGCTTGGCCAAACCGCTGACTGTCTTGTTCACGGCTTCGATGTCGCGACCACTCAGCGCGCCACCAAGATGCACCCGGCTTTGCATGACGGACACACGGTTTCCAGCGCGAAGCCGGTCCCAGCACTCGCTGAGGAAGTCGCTGACGAGGCCGAAATGGTCGGTCACATGCTCGGTGGGATTCAGCTTCGGGAAGTCCCATCCGGGCACATAGGCGTGCAGACGGTCCATGAAGGCCGTGTCGTTGCGCATCTCCGGGGGCAGCGGGCTCAGCAGATGTCCGACCCGCTGCTGCTGCTCGACGTCCACGTCCAGGTTGCCGACCATGACCAGGCTGCCGTCGGCACGGATGTTCTCCTTGCCGCGGCTGAACTGGCCGGACGCCATGTAGCCCTTCATGATGTTGACGCCGTCCTTCTGATCGAACGAGATGCCCGAAACCTCGTCGAAGCAGACCACGTCGTACTGGCAGACCAGGCCTCTCTGCCCCGTCGAGTTGTTGACGAACATCTTCGCCACCGTCGCCTTGCCGCCGGAAATCAGGTGCGCGTACGGCGAAATCTGCTGGAACAGGTGACTCTTGCCGGTTCCGCGCGGGCCGAGCTCGACCATGTTGTAGTTGCGTTCGACGAAGGGCACCATCCTCAGCAGGACGACCCTTTTCGCGCGATCGGAGAGCGCCGAGGCTTCCAGGCCGATCGAGCGCAGCAGGAAGTCGATCCATTCCGTGACGGAGAAGGTTTGCCGCGCCTTCATGAGCACATCCAGTACGTCCGACTTCGACATCTGGATCGGCCGCAGGGCGTCCACCTTGAACGGCCGCCCTCCTGTCTGCTGGGCAATGACGCCGTCGTAGCTCAGCGTCACCTCTGCATAGAAGCCGTCGGTCAGCATGCGCTCGTTGTCGCGGACCATCTGGTCTTCGATGCGGACATCGCGCAGCGCAAGGCTCGGCAGCTCGGCCAGGTAGCAGTCGTTCTTCGCGTCGAGCCGGGCGCGAACGATGTCGATCAGCTTGACCGACCCTGTTTCCTTGGCTCGCGCCTTGAACAGTTCCTCCTCGCCGGTGCGCACCGTACGATCCTTCAGCTGCTTCTCGACGATCTGCAGACCTTCGTTGATCTCGTTCTCGTCGACGCTCGCGCAGTAGCGGCCCAGCAGGAACTCGACGACGTAGGTCGGCACCGGGTACTGGCGCGAGTACTTGCGTACGAGGTCTTTGCGAACCAGGTATCCGTCGAAGGCCGACGCCGCCAGGGTGTCCAGTGCATCCAGTTCCATGCTCATCGCCCTTCTCCGATCGTCGTGGGCCGATAATCGAGCACCCGTCCCGTTGCATCGAGAACCACTGCCACCGCCGCCGTTCCCTCGTAGTCGTCGCGCTCGACGGCCAGGCTCGCCTGACTGTTGCTGCCCAGATCCTTGGCTATGACGATGCGCTGCTCTTCCGGATCGGGCTGCTTCCAGTTGCGTCGAAGTTCGACACGCAGCCCGGCGGCATTCGTATCGACAACGACGCGGCAGCGCATTCCCCGCCAGCTGATCGTGGTGATACGCGCCTTCAACGCGACTTCGCCCTGCTCCACCAGCATGTCGGGCACGACGCATTCCTGCGGGCTGACCCCGCCATGGGCGTATTCGGTGTTGACGATGAACGAGCCAATGCCTGGCGGCGAGGCGATGCGTGCGTGGGCGTTCCAGAACCACCCGAACGTGGGCACGTTCGGGTTCGACTCGCCTTGCACGGAGGCACACCGCGCCCACTTGGTGGCGACCAGGTGAGCCGGCAACTCCACTTTGGGCATGCCGCCCGGCACGAGCAGCCAGCCGTGGTCAGTCACCACACGAACGCGCGTCCACCCCGTGCCGAGCAACGCCGAGACACGATCGGCAATCGCCTCGATCTCGACATCGATGTGTCGTACGAGCGACGCCCCCAGCGAATGGCCCATCTCGTCCAGACGTCCGATCTCTGTCCAGCCACCCTTTTCGGTGTTGGGAGCCAACGTCGTTCCGTCAGCATCAAGTATCTCGACACCATGTCGAGCCATCTCGTCGCGCAGGCGCGAGGCGCTTACCGGTTGCTTGCTGGCCGCAAGGACGGGGTTGAAATCCTCCGCCGATGCGGCGCCTTCACACGCCGCATGGGCCGGCGAGGCGAGTGGCTTGGCAGTGGCGGTGACCGTGGGGAACGGCGCAAGGCGATGCCCAAGCTTCACTCTCAGCCCACGTTGCTCCAACCGCTCCTGAAGCATGCCGGCGACATCGAATCGCAGACCGTCGGCGAACACCAGGCAGGTCTCGGGCTCTGCCTTCACGCCGCAAACCAGCCGGCGGTACTCGGCCTCGTTCTGGGTGGCCAGTTCCTGGAACCTGCGGGCGGACTTGTCCAACCACGGTGCATAGAGCGCCCGTACTACCTTCGCGACGAGCGCGTTGTCGGCAGGCGATTTCGACTGGTTCATCGCATCGAGCGCAGCTCGATCACAGCGCCAACCCTCGGTTGCATAGTCAGCCGCCATCGCCCCTAGCGACACGCCGCCCAGCGCAGAGCGCGCCAAGGTTGCGAGCCTTGCCAGCGGTTCCAGCGCGTGCGCCATCATGCTGTAGCCGAGATCGGCCCAAACCCAGGATCGCCGATCGCGGTTCTCTGCCTCCAACTCGAGAACCCGGGCACACAGCTTCTCGTGCGGCATGGCCACCGCCGCTTCCAACGCGTATCGGAGCTGAGCCTCCTGCTCGTCGTTCACCTGCGGCTGTCGCGCTCGGTCGACGAGCAGATCACGCGGCCTGGCGTGGCGAAGCAGCTCGGTGACGCCGGGGTAACCCCGTGGCGCATCGCGGAACCGGCGCCAGACGTCCTCCCACTTGCCATTGCCGTTGAGCATCAGGTCGCCCGCTCGCGCCGGGCCATCCTTGTCGGGGTCGAACCCGAACTCGCGGGCGCAGATGTTCCTGAACGCCTCCCATCGGGAAGCATCGCAACGCGCCTGGAACGCTTCGGGCTCGGACATCCAGCCCAGCAGATCGCGGACGGGATCGCCCACCGAAAGGCGGTCGAAGTCGTCCGCATCCAGTCGGCGCCCTCTGAGCGGCGCAATAGGCTCGGTAGCGAGCACCGGTAACGCGCGCATCAGCGCCTCACGGGTTCGCATGTCCAGCGACAGGTCGAGACCCAACGCCGCCTCGGAGGTCATGAACGCCTCCACCGTCCAATCCCGACCGTTCTTCTGGTGCCAGACCGCGCCGCGGTATTGAAGCTCGATCAACGGGTGGAGAGAGTCGGGGCAGTCTCCGCCCGCGCGCAGTTCCTGACGGCTGACGCCAGGCAAGTACAGGATCGGCACGGCGCCGGGCGGTGGCGCCAGGTCGGGCAGCGTCCGGTCGACGACGCACTTGAGCCAGATGGCCGGACCCGTGCGGCGCGCCGCGTCATAGGCGCCGAGCACGTAGAAGTGGGAACACGCCTTCTGCAGAGCCGGCACGAGAGGGCGCCACTGCCCGTCGGCGTCCGGCCACAGCAGCGCCACCGGATCGGCCACGCCTTCCGGCGAACGCGTGGCAGCCGACAGCGATGCGACGAGCGCACCGAGCAGAGTCTGCGCATCGCCCGGCGCGGTCTTCATGGCTGGAGGCCCACACGGCGCGCGATTTCCCGACAAAGCGCTTCGAAGTCGTGGTGGCAGCGTTGAACGCTGGCCTGATGCGCGCCGATCGCGCCATCGGCCGAAGTCAGGTCGAACATGGGTTTGCGCGCTTCCATCGCCATCGGCATCAGGCTGCGGTAATGCTTGATGCGCTGGATCTGATTGACGTCCGGCGTTGCAACCGCACCGGCCTCCTCCAGAACGCTCTCCCGATAGGCCACTGGCAGGCGCGCCTGCCACTTCGCGTAGGCCTTGGTCGGTCGGCCCAGGCGCTCCGCGTGCTGCATCAACACGTAGCCGACCGGCGCCATCCGACCTTGCGGCATTTCACCCAGCGCAGCAGGCGCCTTGGGCAGCGCCTGCTGCCAGGTCTGCCGCCACTGGCGCAGGGTCGGCCCCAGGTTCTTCAGTCCCTGAAGGGAGAAGAGGTCAGGGGCAACCGGTACCACCACATGGCTGGATGCGACGAGTGCCGCGCGGTTGATCGCGCCCAGGTTCGGCCCCACGTCGATCAGCACCAGGTCTGCTGCATGTCGCTGTGCCGCCTCGCGGATCACGCGCCAGAAGGCGGTGGTCACGCGGAACGCGCGCTCGCGGCCTTCGAGGCAGCGCGGCCATTCGGTCGACAGATCGTCCTCGATGCGCGACAGCGCCAGATCGCCGACCAGCAGGCCCAGCTTGTCGGCCATGACCTCGATGTGCGCGGGCTGGATATCGCCGGTGCCGCCGAACAGCGGCGCCACCGCGCCGTGCAGCGTCTGCGGATGATCGTCGTCGGGCCACAGCGCTTCCAGCCGTTCCTCGTCCAGTGCCATGATCGACAGGTTGGATTGCGGGTCGAGGTCCACCGCCAGCACCCGATGGCCGAGCTCGGCAAACATCCAGGCCGTGTGATAGACGAGCGAGGTCTTGCCCACGCCGCCCTTGTTGTTGAAGAAGGCGATGCTGATCATGAGTGCTGTCCCTCGACGATCGCGGCCACGAAGCCCGGCTGGACTTCGAAGCGCAACCGCTCTCCCAGGGCCCTGCGCGCGATGGCGATGCCGGCGCCGAAACGCTGCACGTAGCCCAGCGCGCGCAGCGCCTCGGCGAGATTGGGGTTGCGGTAATCCGTGACGCCCGGTTGGCCGAAGTTCTCCGGCGTCACGCTGCCGAAAGGCCCGCCTGGGTTGTGGATCTCAATACGATCGTCGAACCAGTACACGCGAACCGGGGCATTCGTCGCCTCGTAGCTGCGGTGCATGTAAGCGTTGCGCACGAGCTGTCGCAGCGCACCCATCGGATACGCCTCGTTGCGGGACTCCTGCACGCTGTCGGCGAAGCGAACGCCGCGCAGGTTGTGAACCTCGAGCTTCTCTTCGAGTCGGCGGATCTGGTCGGCAATGGTGCCGTGGATCGGATCCTCGTCGACCACCGGTGCGGTCAGGTCGTTGCCAGCCAGTCTCAAGAACTGCGTGTACGCGCCGGGCAGCCAATCGACCGGCGACTTGCCGACCACCAGCAGACCGAGCACGGTAGGCCGCGGTTCGGCATCGCTCAGCACGAGCTTGGTTGCAGCGAGCCTTTGCTCGTAGCTGCGCTCGTTGGCGGTCAGAACGTCGCGCGCGACTGCCGCGGGCAGGTACTCCTGCTCGAAGCGCAGCCGATCCAGCTCATCGAGCGTTGCGTCCGCGACCGGCTGGACATCGAAGGGGCGGTCCCGATGACGCCGTCGTTCATTGAGGATGCGTTCGTCCTGCGCACTCGCCAGCCCACGGCGCGGCCCCCATCGAACATGGATGCGCTGCCTGAAGCGCACCGGCGGCGAGTCGCACGGCCAGACCGTCACGACCGCCAGGTCGTGGCCGCGCAGATGTCGCTTCTCGACGAGCAGCGTCGGCGGGGGGACGATGTTCCCGTCGGTTTTGATGTCGGCGAGCTGGCGCAGCAACTCATCGGATACGTCGAACCCGTCAACGGGGGTGCCATCGTCTCTCGCGCCGATGAACACCACTCCGGGTGATCGGTGACCGGGGAGATCGTTGGCGAACGCGCAGACAGCTTCGCGGACCGTCGTAGGCGCGTCGCCCTTGAACGACTGTTTGCGCTCGACGCGGTCCGACTCCAGGTCCGCCAGCATCGCGTCGAGCTCGGCATCTGTATATGGCTTCATCGTCGTCTCCCTATCTCTGCGGCGGCCTGCTCTCGTGGCGCGCTGCCCAAGCGGTGCCATCAAGGCTGTCTCCTCGTGCCCTGGCGCGGCGCTCGGCGTTGCAACCGCCCCTTGGTCATCTGCTCGATGCGTGCTGCCACCTTGGCGGCGCGAGCCACGACTCGTCCCACCGCCCTTCGAAGCGAGCAAACCGCTCGCTCGATCATCAGCATCAGTTCGCCCGCGGAAGGCTGAACTGGCTTCGCAAGGAGCGATAGCAGCGCCTCCCGCTCCTCCACCGCCGGCTCTGATGCGGGTTGCAACAAAAGCTTGAGCTGAACGGCCGACTCGTTCACCGTCGCGCCCTGATTGCGTTGCACCATATGCTCCCAGCCCCATTGACCCGAGTGAGCCGAGTGTTGCGATGGAGAGTTGCCATCGCTGGTCAGACCCTACCCAGCCGCCGATAGCGGCGCTCGAAGGCTTCCCGTCCGCCTTCCATCACGCGACAGATCTCCTCGCGCATTGGCTTCTCCTGCAGGCACCCTCTTTCGACCGTACGGCACTGCCCGCGACGAAAGTCCAGCGCATGAATCATTTCGGCATCTCCATTAACCACGACGTTCGGGTTATGGGTGATGGCAATAATCTGCCGGCGGTGTTTACCCCCTCGGATCTGCTTGACCACCAGGTCGTAGATCAAGTGATTGTCGAGGTCGTCCTCGGGCTGGTCGAGGATGATCGGTTCGCCGCCGTGAGCCAGCAGAAACGCCAGCATCGCCGCGGCACGTTGACCCGCCGAGGCCTGTCCGATAGGTCTGAAGCCGCTGCCGTCGCCCTTGGGGCTGTATTCCACTTTCAGCGAATCGTCCGGGTACCAGACGAGAATCCGGTCCAGGAACTCAGGACGCTGCTTGAACTGGCGTTCGAGGTAATTGCCGAAGTGGCCACCGAAGTTGAGCTTCCCTAAGCCTTCGCAGCCCTCTTTGAGGCTCGCCCTAAGCGCCTGCAGTCGCTTCTCGACATCTAGGCGGGCAGCTTCGTAGTCGTCCGGAAGTTTGTCGATCAACCCGGCGACTGCGCCCGACTTCGGCCCTTGTGCGTCAACGATCAGGATGTCATCGCTGAACCGGTCGTCCTGTGCTCCGAGAACTTCGCGCAACGAACGCTCGATGACGCGTGGATCACGTCCATACGGTTCGAGGACGATGCGCACAAACGGGTTGTTCGCGAGCGTCTGCTGTAGGAAATCGGAGCGCTTGTCGCTCAGCCGGCGGCGTGCCGCGCCCAACTTCCCGAGGGCGTCTTGAGCCTGCACCTCGACCTGGTGCCGCTGCTTCTCGAGCGAGTCGAGTTTGGCCAGTTCGCCTTCAAGGCGCTGCCGGTCCTGCACCAGCTTGCCGTACTCGCTCGGATCCGCGACGCCTTGAGCCTTGAGAGCGGCGATCAAGTCGCCGTAGACCAGCTTGGTCTTCTGCAGCTCTGAGCTCCACGCGGTCGAGGTGATGGCGTCACGTTCACCTTTGACCGCATCAGCCAATGCCTTGCCTGTGGCCCGCACCGACTCGGCGGCTCGGCGAACCTGATCTCTCAGTCGATTCAGCAGGTCAGTTGCCGAGCCATCTGCTGTATTGCCCTCGTCGAAGAGCCCGGCCGGAACATCGTCCGGTGCCAATTCGCTTGCCAGGCTGTCGATCCGCTTTGCGAACTCAGCGGCCGCATCGAACTGGCGGGCGATTTCCCTTTCCTGGCGAGTTCGAAGTTGGTATGCCTTGAGCACCTCCGCGTGGTGCTGCTGCTCAAAGCGGTCGAGCTTGCGGCGGACATCCGCGAGCTGGACGTTGAGCGCATCACGGCCAGCGACCTTGCCCGCAAGATCCCGGACGCTGGCTCGCAACGCAAGGAAGCGGCGCTCTTCCTCTTGAATCGCCGCTTTCTCTGTGTGTGCCCCTACGGTCTGGTCGATCAAGTCGAGTAGCGCGTGAGTGCCCTCCGTCGAAAGCGCCGCAATCTGGCCTTGGCTGAAGAGGCGCAGCGGAAACCGCTCGGCAGTGATCGTCTGGCTCGACGATGGCCGCCAGCCCGCGCCATCTTCCTCCTCGACAGCCGGCCCCTGACCATCCTGCCGCCAGCTCAGCCGGTACCGCTCACCATCGCGCACTACGACGACTTGCACGGACGTGGCGTTGTCGCCGCTCAGGCCGCCGTGATCGTCGCGGCTCTTCGGTGAGTGATTGAAACGCTCGAACGTCCTCGCCACCGACTCAATATCGCCGAGCCGCGCGAGTTCGCCTTCGCGCCGGTAAGCCAGCCGCAGGAAATGAACGATGGTGGATTTGCCGGTTCCGCGCCCGCCGACCATGGCGTTGAACCAGGGCGAGAACCCCAGACGCTCGGTTGCCTCGCGCCCCATGTAGCGCGCGCTGACAATCTCCACCCACTCGATGAAGTGGTCTGGCGTCGCGTAAGGTGAATAACCTGAAGCAGCATCATCGCTGCGGCGGATGGAAACGTCGTTTCCATCCAGCAGGGCCAGCCGCAGCCCTTCGACGGACGGCGAGCCCATCTTGACCCAGGTGAAGTGCGAACCTGGGCAGCGCTGCCCTGCTGCGCCAGCGGCGTGATGCGCGTCCGAGCCCAGCACTTCCGCCCAAGCCAGCTTGCGTTGACGATACAGCTCGGGCTTCAGGGCAGTCGGATCGCACACCTCGATCGCGAACAGATCCGGGGTGTCGAGCAGCGGTGCGAGGGTATTGCCGTTCAGCACCCTGAAGGCGCCTGAGGGCCCGTCCACATGGGCGAGGATGGCAATACCCTCCGCCTTCGCGATCTCCTGAACCACGTCTTTCGGCGAAGCGTCGGCTGCCTCATCGCTCGCTCCCCGGGTGCCGCGAAACCGGACCGCACCGAGCAACTGGTTGACGTCTGCGCCAGTCTTTGACGGATCGAGGATCGCGAGCACGTGTACGCCGCCATTCGCCGTGATCTCGACACCGGGAAACAGGTGGAGCGGCCGGAATTCCGGATGCTTGTCTGCCTGGAGCTTCGCGTACGTGCCAGAAAGCCGATCGATCCAATCGCCGCTGTTGTGATCAGTGACCGCAACGCAATCCACCTCGGCGCGCATGAAGGCAAGCAGCCAGTCTTCCGGGGAGATATGCCGCTGGGCTGTCTGGTCAGGCCCCTTGCCGTAATCCGAGGACGCAGGCGTATGCGTGTGGAAGTCGAACTTCCACCAGCGCGCACCGGGATACGGCCAATGCGAGGGCGTTGTCGTCATCTCGCATCTCCTTTGTGTCGCGCCCGCGCGGCCTGCTTGAAGGTCCGCGTGTAGTGCAGGTCGTTCCAGCGGTTGCCGTCCGGTTCCTTGCCGCGGCCGCCGAAGTCCTTCTGGTCATCCTTGTTGTCAGGATCCCAGCCCCAGAACCACGGGAAGTCCTCGCGCGGACGCTGCGGCTCCTTGCCGCGGTCCTTGTCCCAGGTGGTCCTCTTCGGTGCAATTCGCAGGATGCAGGCGCCCTTCGCGCGCGCACCGAGCGGCTTCGCCGTCATGAAGGGACGAATGTTGATCCGCACGCCGTCGTTGATGTCCGGCTCCCAGCCGATCGGCTGCTCGGCGAGCGGCTTCCAGCGGACGAAGAGGTCGTAGGGCGGCTCGCCGGCGAGGATGTTCGTCAACTCGGTCTTGAGATGCTCCGCCGCCGCGATGCGCGCGTCCGCGCCCTCGACCCCAGCCTTCTGGTCGGCACGCTGCCGGTCAATCCAGTCGCCGAGATAGGAATACAGCAGCTTCTCGAGCGTGCGCCGCCCCTCGCCGTTCGGAGCAGCCAGGCGGTGGTAGTTCACCAACGCATGGAAGCCGTCGCGGCGGCCGTCCCAGATGTGCCAGACGAAGGGCCGCTGATGGAACAGTTCGCAGTGCTGCTCGAAGAAGCCGTCACGGAGCCAGTCGTCGAGCGTCTTGCCAGCGAAGCCCGCCTCCGCGAGCAGACCGTCAAGCTTCGCGGCGGACCAGTCGGCGCCGAAGGCGTCGGCGAGCAGTGCCAGCACGCGCGGGGCGGCCGGCTGCTCTCCCTTCACTGGATTCAACGCGACGATGCCGTCGTGGTCGGCGTGCTTCTCGAGGCCGTCGGGGCCGAGCGCCGGACAGTCAGGAAAACTTGACCCGCTCTGCCGTGGCCAGCGATACCCAAGCAGCCGAGCTATGGCGACCTGCAGCGGCTGGCCCGCGCCGGCAGGGAACCCATTAAACAACCACTGCGTTAGGTCGCTCGAAAAAGGCTTTGGCAAACCGTCCGGATAGTCCCGCGCCGCTACCTTCCGCCAGTGCGCGAGGTCGAAGGGAATCTTTACGAAAGTCTGGTTGGTCTTGTTTCTCTTCCCATCAACCAATTGAACAGCTGGCAAGAACTCGGCCGATGAGCAAAAGGCCCACAACGCAGGCAAGTCTTTCGGGTCTTCCGGAATAATTGCGGTGCTACTTTGATCGTATAGCTCGCCTGTGTAGAGGGTGACGGGAAGTGGAACCGTATTCCGCACAGCGATGCCTTTGCGCCCCCATGCTTCTCTCCCTTTGATATATGCGTAAGGCGCTGTTGCGAGATCCCCATTTCCACCTTCCCATCTGAGAACACCCGTTCTTCCCCCGTAGTGCAGTGTCTCGCCAGACGTAACCTGAAAAGCGTCCCATGGAAATGAGACTCCCGGTACTTCCCAAAAGCACAAAATGAACCGTGGCGTGTCACCGTTCTGAAGGCCAATGAAAGCACCGCTCCTCGTCTGCAACAAAGGTGTGGCGCAGTCGCGCGAGAACCCAATCCGTGAGTCCGGGTTCGTAGTCTGAGCATATTGTCCAATTTGAGTTAACTCGCCGCATCGAATCAACTCTGCCTTGTTTGCGGGCTTTCTCGCCGCCTGAATATCACAGTAAGTGATGCTCTCATTGCCAACCGGCTCGGCGCGTGTTAGGCAGCTCAAAGCTACGGTGACATTCTCGCCGGAGATGGCTTCAAACGCACCGGGACCAAGCCTGACCACAAAGTTGACTTGCGTCTTGCCAAGAACGCTGATCCGAAGATCTCGATAGCTTCCCAGGTAGAGAAAGTGCTGTTGACTGACACAAGCGGATGTCCCGCTCGCCTTCAGAAGCCCGACGCATCGCTGCAGAAATGCTGTTGCAAGATCCGCGCGACCTTCGGGGAAGTGCTCTTGAATATAGTCCTGCAATTCCGCGCATTGATTGCCGCGGCGAAGAAATGGCACGTTAGTGGAGACAAGTGTGAATTGCCCGGCGAGAATCTGCGCCGCCTTCGCCAGCCCCTGCGCAGCGACCGCCATTTCCGCGAGTTCCGCCGTCTCGGCCTTGGCCATCACCTGCGCGAGCAGCGGGTCCAGGTCGTCAAAGCCGTGCTCGATTAGATCGCCACCGGCCGCGCGCGGGTCGATCAGGCTACCCAGCCAAGGCGCGCGCGCAAAGAGGTCGTACAGCCGCTCGAACCCTCGCTTCATTGCATCCGAGAACAGGTTGTCCTCGGTGCCAAGCAGATCGGTCTTCGGCGGCATCGGCAGCGCCTGCGCGGCGCGCTCGGCGAGCTTCAACCATTCGGCTTTGGACACACCGAGCGAAAGCCCCGAACAGGCGAGGTGAAGTGCAGGAAGCGTCCGGTAGCCGATCCGCCGCCAGGCCGCCAGCGCGAGGTTGAACGCGGCAATCTGCGTGCAGCGCGGGTCGATCTCGAGTCCGAACAGGTTGTCGCGCAGCACGGCTTCGATCGCAGCCTCTGACGAGAGCCGCTCTTCGGCGGCCCGCATCGCCGCGAGCATCGGCAGCGCAAACACCAGGAAATGCCCGCTGCCCATGCAAGGGTCGAGCAGCGTGATGCCCTTGGCCGCCTTGGGCCACCCATCGAACGTCCCCGCAGCGGGATGCCACGGCTTTCCTTCCTCACGCACGAAGCGCAAGTAGGTCCACTCGACATCGCCGACCGCGCAGGCGGCGCGCAACTCGTCCTCGTTCGATGCCGACTCGGCGAGATGTGGGCTTGCCGCGAGCACCCTTCCTGCCCACCACGCGCCCAGCGTGTTGTGCAGCAGAAAGAGCACCATGTAGTCCTCGGTGAACAACTGCGTCACCGCCGGCAGTTCGTCGGCTCCGATCTTTTTCTCCGACCGGTTGACTTCTTCCTTGCGGTCCGCCTGCCAGTACTGGTACACCCACCCGAGGCTGTCGTCGGCGACGAACACGTCTCGCGGCAGCGCCTTCATCAGATCTTCGAGTGCTGAGCGAGTCTCCGGCGGGAGCGCCACTTCGAGCACCGGATCGCCGGAGCGGAAGATCTGCGGCAGCATGCGCTGCGCGTAGTCCGCGGCGAGCTCGAGCCAGTCGCGCCCCTCCGCGCGGGCCAGCTCTTCGCACTCCGCCAGAGAGATCGCTACTCCAGACTGCGGCTCGATGAGGAGTTCGCACTCGGCCAGATAGCGGGCAAAGAGCATCCGATGCCAGTGCTCGTAGGCGCATTCGGTCGTCAGCCGATCGATGCCCTGAACCCCACGGCGATCGTCACGCCGGTCACCGAGCTGCCTGCCGTGCGCGCGCAGGCGATTGCGCAGCTCGCGCTCTGCCTTCGTCATGCTCGGCCACGGCTCGTGGTGGTGCACGGCAAGCTGCTCGATGACCTTGCGTGCGCCGCCCTCGGCGGTGCGGCGGGCCTCTCGCACGGTGTTCTCGAGCGAACGGCGAAGCTCGCGGGTGAGTGTGGTCATGCGTTTTGCCCTATCAGTTGACCAGCACCGGCCCCTGCTTCAGACTCTCGAGCAGCCTGGATTTCTGGCGCCCGAGCCAGGCATCGACCTCCTGCTCCGATCGCAACGTGCTGCGTTCGAGGCTGACGGTCTGCACCTTCGGTTCTAACAACTTGGCGGCACGTTCGACGGCCTGCTGGACCCGCCCCGGAATCGCGTCGCGCTCCGCCAAGGCCACCTTCAACGGGCGGCCCTCGAGGTGCCGGCCAAGCGCCTCATCACTGGACACGTCGGGCTTCACGGGTGCCGTCAGGCCGACCGCAGCGAGGATGCCGGCCTGCTGCGTCGGGTCGAGCTTGGCCCAGTTCTCGTTGCCCGCCAGCGCGGCGAGCGCCTGGTCGTATGCGGCGGCATGATCGGCATGCGCAGCGTTGACGGCCTCTCGCAACAGGCCGGCAATGGCCACCCTAATCGGCGCAACGGAATCCGTCGGCTCCAGGAGCAGGCGGTGGGTGCGAATCGCCTCGATCTGATCCAGGTGGGGCTGCATTCCCGGCAGATCGCCGGCATGGCGCGCGAGATGCTCGACCACCGCCCACGAAGGCAGGCGCTTCGCGGCCAGGTCGCGCGCCGCCGTCCAGGCCTTGATGCGCGATTCGAGGTCGGTGGCCTTGTCCTTGATCGCAACGAGCTGCTCGTTGCCCACCAAGCGCTGCATGTCCTCGATATCCGTCGTAGCCGGCTGCAACGGCAGCGGCGCGTCGCCACCGGCCGCTCGCGCGAGGTTCACCAGCGCGGTCAGGAACTCGGGAGCCTTGGCGCCTTCTTCGCCGCTCTTGCATTGAACGAGCTGCGTCAGGAGTTTTCGCAGCAGCAGCCGATCCTGGACCGACAGCGTCGCGTGCTCGACGCGGAACTCGGCCTTGGCGATCTTGTTCTGGTCAAGCTGCCCGAGTGCAATGGCCACGCCGTTGGAGGTGGCCGTGATGTGCTGCGACCGGTGGAGTGCGATCAGTGCCGCGTCGATCGCGTCCTGCGGCCAGCCATAGGGCGATGCGCGCAGAGCCTTGCGGATTTCTCCGCCGATCTTGCCGGCACCGATCGCTGAGATCACCTGCATGCAGACCGGATGCTTCTCCGTCGCATCGGCATGGCCGACGGGCTGAAAGGGTTGATCCGCACCGTCGCGCGCGCGCTTGATCGCCGCTTCCCACGCGCCGGAGTCCGCATCCTTGAAGCGCGGGAACAGACGGACCAACGAGTCGGCGGCGCCGTCGCGGATGCGCTCTTCGAGCGTCAGGCGGATCAGCTCGTTGCCGCCGCCCTGGAAGACCTTTGCGTTGGCCACGATCTCGCGCACCAGGCGGTCGCGCTCACCCGCCGCCTTCGCGTACCGGCTGTCCATGCTTTGGCGCGCCTCGCGCCCCTCGTCCCCCGTGGGGATGCCTTTGGCGGCGAGGGTCTGCTGTGCCGCCTCGGCCTCGACGATCAGGCGGCGCAGATCTTCGGCCGACTGGCGCGGGATGAAGACGTAGAGGATCGGGCTCGTCGCGCCGGCGGCGCGCGTGGCATCGACCATCTGCTTCTCGGCGGCCGACCAGCCATCCTGGATCCACACTGGGATGCTGGCGCCGTCGGTGTCCGGCGGCGTGGCATCGCGCGAGATCAGGAACTGGCGCGGCTCCTTGGCGGCGCCCTGGATCAGCTTGACGGCACGGACGATCTTGTCTGTCTCGGAATAGAGGAGCTGGTCGCGCTGGAACTGAACCGCTGCGTCGTCGTTGTTGAGCTTCGTCTGGCGGTTGCGGAACTCGCGGTCCCACTCGCTGCCCTCGCGCGTCTGCAGCCGGTACTCGTCGCCCACCTGCATGAGAACGCCGTCCTTGGCCAGCTTCTCGAGAACGGCTCCGACAGCGGAGCGCAGCTTGCCGTTGTCGGCCGTCAGGTCTTCAACCAGCAGGTCGGCCAGGTGCTCCTTCTTGGCGCGCACGCCGATGTCGGCCCCGCTCTCGCGGGTGAGCTTTCCGATCAGGAAGACGAGGCCGCAGACACGCTGAGCCAGCGCGCCGTCGGACTTGCCGACCTGGATGATGCGTTCGTTGATCTCACGCAGCAGCACGCCGGTGTTCACCATTTCGGGCGCGAGCGCCTCGAACAGTTCGTCACCGGGAACCACGGCGCCCAGGGGGCGGCCGGAGATCTTCTTGATGGCGTCGTAAATGATGCGAAGCTGGGAGCGCAACTGGCTGTGCGTGCCAGCCGCGTCGATCTGCCGGAAGCAGTTCTCCCAGAACCGCCGGCGAACCGGCAGCAGCGGGTAATCCTCGACGATGACGGCGCGGTCTTCGACGACTTCACCGATGCGCGAGCCCTGCAACTGCCGCGAGATCTCGCCGGCGTTGGCGTCGAGCAGCTTGCGAACCTCGCCCACCGACGCGGGCTTCTTGTGCAGCAGGACCTTGCGGGTCACCTGCTCGACTTCGACGTCCGACAGCGGCACGCGGATCGTGAAGCGGTCCATCAGCTTCTGCAGCAAGGGCACGTCCGTCAGCGCGCTCTGGCCCGCGCCAACGATCATCACCTGGCTGTCGAGCTGCTTGCACACGGCCTCGGCTACCTCGGTCACGAGCACCGAGCGGTCGTTGGATTCGCCGATGTACTGCTGCACCTCGTCGAGGATGAGCAGCACGCAGGGCGTGCGGCCATCCCGGCCGTGGAGCTTGAGTGCCTCTTTGACAGTGGAGAGAAACTCTTCGGTCGTGATGTCGCGCGCCATCGGCGGGTAGCTCGCGCGCAGCGTTTGCCGCGCCTCGGCCTCGCTCGATGCGTAGCCCGGATCGCAAGCCAGTAGTGCCTTCGCAATCGGGCCGCTGACGTACAGGTTGTTCAGCTCCCGGTCGAATGCCTTGCCGGCGGCCTCGACCGAAGACTTGACCTTGTCGAAGTAACCCTGCGAGTACAGCCACAGGCAGAAGCGTGCCTGCGGGTACTGCTCCGGAAGGCCGACGGCGCGCAGCAGGATGCCCAGGATCGTGAGCCTGACCTGATCGGTGGTTCCGCTGGGCAGCGAACCCGCCGCCGCGAGCAAGCCGCCGGCGCGCCGGCCTGCGGTGTCGAGCTCGCGCAGGAGTTCGCGCAACTCGTCCGGCATGGCGGGGACGATGGCTCGCGCAGTCGCCCCATCTGGAAAGGCGGTGTCCTGCCACAGGTGGCACAGCATCTTCAGCAAGTGCGACTTGCCGCTGCCGAAGAAGCCGCTAACCCATGCGGCTTTCTGGTTGGTGTTGCCCAGACTGTCGAGGTACGAGCGGATGATCCTCTGCACGCCGTCGGCGTACTGGCCCTCGCACACGAACGTCGAGAGTTCGCCGCGCAGTTCTTCGAGTGCCTTTGCGTTATGGCTATCGACGATCCGCGCCTGCCCCTGGTTGACCAGCGGGAAGGTATCCGGATCTCGCTGCAGAACGTCCTTGATCTTCATTGCACTCCTCCGTCCCCGTGCAGGGTGATGGGCACGGCCATGTAGTTCCAGCCATCGCGGGCATCCAGCAGGCGGTAGTTGCTGCGCTCGAGATGCCCGGGAAAGAACACGACGAGGCGACCCTTGATGTCGGACTCGACCATCTTCAGGATGTGCGACAGCCGAGCGAAGCCGAACAGCGCGCCAACACCGAACAGCGCGACGACGGAGTCGTCGGTGATCTCGGGGCCATTTAGGACCTCGCAGAGCCGTTCGGCCACGTACTCGGGGAACTCGGCCTGCAGCTTGAGCTGAAGGTCCTCGGGCGCGGCGAAGTACTCCTCGCGGTAGTCGTCGGCTGCCATCCATGCGGCGAATGCCTCGGAGATATCCAGCTCGTGCCAGTCGTGCCCGGCCTGCCGCGTCGCCGTCTCGAACGCCACCTTCCTCGCCCTCAGCGTCCGTTCGAGTTCCTTGTCGTACACGAGCATGACCACACGCTGAGCACCGGAGACGGTTCGCTGCCAGGGCGTCGCGATGTGCCGACCAAAACGATCTGCCAGGTCTTCGATGCGGGCCATGTCAGCTGCGTCCTTCTGCAGGGTCGAGTCGATCGAGCGCCAGGTCCACGACGTCGCCCGCGATGCGCAGATCGATGAGCCCGATGCGCTTGGCTTCGACAGCGAGATCGCGCGCGGCGGCAGGCGTGCAGTCGAGCAGCGACACCCAGCCGGTCGCGAAGAGCGAGGCGCCGCGAAACCCGACGGCGTGACCGAGATACAGGCCGAAGGCGACGCTCCCGGGGGTCGCGCGCACCAACGCACGCTTCTTGAAGGTTCGCCCTACGAGGTGCCCTGCCTGCTCCCACGAGCTGGCGACATTGCGCACGACCTTGTCCAGCGTTGATTCGCTGAGGCGCTCATCGACGTTGTCCTTCAGGGCCGCCCTGATCGCGTCGCGCTGCACGTCGCTTCCAGCGGCCAGCGCCAGCACGGGCGGCACGGTCGCGGCAAGCAGCGGATCGCGTGCGAGTGCGCATTGCAGCGCGAGCAGCGGACGGCCGGATACGTCGACGGGCCAGAGACGCCGAAGCACCCGAAAGAGCGGAATTCGCGGATCCAACCCGTAGAGCTCGCCGAGCCTCTGGTTGCTGAGCCTGCGGGTCGCGGTGGTCGCCTTGCCGAGGCAGTTGCCTTCGACGATCGCCGCCGCGTAGTCCTCCCGGGATGCCGTCTCCGGCGCCGCCGCAAGCACCGCCGCGAGTTCGTCGAACATCATCGTTCGGCTCGTGTGGGTGCCTTTGGCTCCAAACCGAAAACCCACCTTTGCGGCGCGATCCGAGATCCCCGTCGCCGGGAATAATGGAGAGGATGAAGCCATGACCTTGAGATCTCTAAAAGCGCCGGCAAACTTGCCGGCGAGAGACTGTCACGGCTCAACTGGAAACGCAAGAGCGCCGCGGTTTGCCGGCAAACTTGCCGGCGATTTTCAGTTCAGAAGCGCTACAGCGCGACCTCGACCGTTTCGCCGTGCTCCGGCACGCGCGCCGGCCAGCCCAGCTCGTCGACGATGCGATGGCGCAGCCGGTCGGCCGCCTCGGGTTCGCCATGCACGACGTAGACCTGCTGCGGCGGGCGATGCAGCCGTCGCATCCAGTCGAGCAGTTCGTCGGCATCGGCGTGCGCCGAGAAGCCGTCGAGCTGCGTTACCGATGCGTTCACCGGATGCCATTCGCCGTGGATCTTCACCTCGCGCGCGCCGCCCACCAGATGCGCGCCGCGCGTGCCGCCCGCCTGGAAGCCCGCGAAGACGACGTGATTGGCCGGATCGGGGAGCAGGCGCTTCAGGTGATGCAGCACGCGTCCGCCGGTGGCCATGCCGCTGGCCGAGATCAGGATCGACGGCACGTGCAGTTGCGCGAGGCGCTTGGACTCCTCGGGCGTGTTCACGAAGCGGGCGCCGCGATAGATCGCCTCGCACTCGGCGTCGCTCAGCCGGTGATCGCCGTTGAAACGCCGATACAGGCGCGTGGCGTCGATCGCCATCGGGCTGTCGAGATAGACCGGCAGCGGCGGAATCGAGCCGGCCTCGCGCAGCCGATGCAATGCGACGAGCAGCGATTGCGCACGGCCCACCGCGAAGGACGGAATCAGCACGGTGCCGCCGCGTGCGGCCGTGTCGCGGATCACACCGGCGAGCTGCGCGAGCGCCTCGTCGATCGACGCGTGCCGGCGATCGCCGTAGGTGGACTCGATGAGCAGCGTGTCGGCGAATTCCGGCACCTGCGGCGCGCGCATGACGAAGTCTTCGTTGCGCCCGATGTCGCCGCTGAAGACGAGCGTGCGGCCGTCGCGCTGCAGGACGACGCTGGCGGCGCCCAGCAGGTGCCCGGCCGGAACGAAACGCGCACGGATGCCGCCGGGGAGATCGAAGGGCGCACCGAAGCGCTGCACGTGGAAGCGCGCGAGCGCCCGTTCGGCGTCGGCGCTCTCGTACAGCGGCAACGCCGGACTGTGCTTCGAGAAGCCGTGCCGATTGGCGAACTCGGCCTCCTCCTCCTGCAGCCGCGCGCTGTCGTGCAACAGGATCCCGGCCAGCTCGCGCGTGCCCTCGGTGGCGAGGATCGGTCCGCGGAAGCCTTCGCGCACGAGCTTCGGCAGCCAGCCGGAGTGATCGAGATGCGCGTGCGTCAGCACCACTGCGTCGATCGTCGCGGGCGCCACCGGAAACGGCGCCCAGTTGCGCTCGCGCAGCTTCTTGAAGCCCTGGAACAGGCCGCAGTCGACGAGCAGCTTCGCTTCGCCGGTTTCGAGCAGGAAGCGCGAACCGGTGACGGTGTCGGCCGCGCCGAGGAAGGCGAGCTTCATGCGGCGCGCGCCGAAGGAGTCACTGGAAGAACTCCTTGACGCGGTCCATCCAGTTCTTCGTCTGCGGGCTGTGCTTCGGATCCTTCAGCGAAGCGTCCAGCTCGCGCATCAGCTCCTTCTGCCGCTCGGTGAGCCGCACCGGCGTCTCGACGACCACGTGCGCGTACAGATCGCCCGGGTAGCTCGAACGAAGGCCCTTGATGCCCTTGCCGCGCAGCCGGAACTGCTTGCCGGTCTGCGTGCCTTCGGGCAGCTCGATCTCGGCGCCGCCGTCCAGCGTGGGGATTTCGACGACGCCGCCCAGCGCGGCAGTGGCCATCGACACCGGCACCTCGCAGTGCAGGTCGTCGCCGTCGCGCTTGAAGACGTCGTGCTCCTTCACGCGGATCTCGACGTAGAGATCGCCCGGAGGCCCGCCGTTGATCCCCGGCTCGCCGTTGCCGCTCGAGCGGATGCGCATTCCGTCGTCGATGCCGGCCGGGATCTTCACCTCGAGCGTCTTGCTCTTCTTCACGCGGCCGACGCCGTCGCAGGCAGTGCACGGATCGGGAATCACCTGGCCGCTGCCGCGGCAGGTGGGACAGGTCTGCTGGATCGAGAAGAAGCCTTGTTGCACGCGCACCGAACCCTGGCCGCCGCAGCTGTGGCAGGTCTTGGGCTTGGTGCCCGGCCGGGCGCCCGAACCGTGGCAGACGTCGCAGTTCTCCCAGCCCGGCACGCGGATCTCGGAGGTGTAGCCCGCCGCCGCCTGCTCGAGCGTGATCTCCATCGCATAGCGCAGGTCGGCGCCGCGATAGACGTTGCTGCGCCCGCCCGCGCGCTGCCCGCCGAAGATGTCGCCGAAGATGTCGCCGAACACGTCGGCGAAGCCGCCGAAGCCCTGCGCGCCGGCAAAGCCGCCCGCGTTCGGATCGACGCCCGCATGCCCGAAGCGATCGTAGGCCTCGCGCTTGGCCGGGTCGGACAGCATCTCGTAGGCTTCCTTCGCCTCCTTGAAGCGCGCCTCGGCATCGCGGCTGTCCGGATTGCGGTCCGGGTGGTGCTTCATCGCGAGCTTGCGATAGGCCTTCTTCAGCTCGTCGTCGGTGGCTGATTTGGAGACGCCGAGGATTTCGTAGTAATCGCGCTTCATTTGATGCGTGAAGGGTGAAGATCCGCTTCTTCGATTCGACCGTGTCATCCAAAAAGCCGAGTCGCTGGGCAAGCTCGACAAGCGTATCGAGTTCGCACAGCGACCCGGCAGAAATGTTCAGGATACGCAGCAGCTTGCGTGTGCCCGCTCCTGCGTATCCCTCTGCCTCTAATCTCTCTTCACCTCTTTGAAATCCGCATCCACGACGTCGTCATCCGCGGACGCGCGGCTCTGGCTGGCGCCGGCCTGCGCTCCTTCGCCGCCAGGCGCGCCGCCCGCCTGGGCACCAGGCTGCTGC
The DNA here is from genome assembly GCA_021166835.1 of Burkholderiaceae bacterium. Next base: position 40,535 of record JAJPEN010000018.1, read on the forward strand.
TGCGCGTACATCAGTTCGCCGAGCTTCTGCGAGGCGGCCATCAGGGCCTGCGTCTTCGCCTCGATGTCGGCCTTGTCGTCGGACTTCAGCGACTCCTCGGCAGCCTTGATCGCGTCCTCGATCTTCGCCTTCTCGGAAGCGTCGATCTTCTCGCCGTGCTCGGCGAGCGATTTTCGCACCGAATGCACCATCGCGTCGGCCTGGTTGCGCACGTTCGTCAGCTCGACCCGTTGATGGTCCTCGGCGGCGTGCGACTCGGCGTCGCGCACCATCCGGTCGATCTCGGCCTCGGTGAGCCCCGAATTCGCCTTGATCGTGATCTTGTTCTCCTTGCCGGTGGCCTTGTCCTTCGCCGAGACGTGCAGGATGCCGTTGGCGTCGATGTCGAAGGTGACCTCGATCTGCGGCGTTCCGCGCGCCGCCGGCGGGATGCCCTCGAGATTGAACTCGCCGAGCAGCTTGTTGCCCGAGGCGACCTCGCGCTCGCCCTGGTAGACCTTGATCGTCACCGCCGGCTGGTTGTCGTCGGCGGTGGAGAACACCTGCGAGAACTTGGTCGGAATCGTGGTGTTCTTCTGGATCATCTTGGTCATCACGCCGCCGAGCGTCTCGATACCCAGCGACAGCGGCGTGACATCGAGCAGCAGCACGTCCTTGCGCTCGCCCGAGAGCACCGAGCCCTGGATGGCCGCGCCCACCGCCACCGCCTCGTCGGGGTTGACGTCCTTGCGCGCTTCCCTGCCGAAGAACTCGCGGACCTTGTCCTGCACCTTCGGCATCCGGGTCATGCCGCCGACGAGGATGACGTCGTCGACTTCGGAAGCCTTCAGCCCGGCGTCCTTCAGCGCGACGCGACACGGCTCGATCGTGCGATCGATCAGTTCCTCGACGAGCGCCTCGAACTTGGCGCGCGTGAGCTTCATGTTCAGGTGCTTCGGACCGCTGGCGTCGGCCGTGATGTACGGCAGGTTCAAGTCGGTCTGCTGGCTCGACGACAGCTCGATCTTCGCCTTCTCGGCGGCTTCCTTCAGCCGCTGCAGCGCGAGCACGTCCTTCGACAGGTCGACGCCCGCTTCCTTCCTGAACTCGGTGATGACGTAATCGATGATGCGCTGGTCGAAGTCTTCGCCGCCGAGGAAGGTGTCGCCGTTGGTGGACAGCACCTCGAACTGCTTCTCGCCCTCGACGTCGGCCATCTCGATGATCGAGATGTCGAAGGTACCCCCGCCCAGGTCGTAGACCGCCACTTTGCGATCCTTGCCGCCGCCCTTGTCCAGGCCGAAAGCGAGCGCAGCCGCTGTCGGCTCGTTGATGATGCGGCGCACTTCCAGCCCGGCGATGCGGCCGGCGTCCTTCGTGGCCTGGCGCTGGCTGTCGGTGAAATACGCGGGAACGGTGATCACCGCCTCGGTGACCGTCTCGCCGAGGTAGTCCTCGGCGGTCTTCTTCATCTTGCGCAACACCTCGGCCGACACCTGCGGAGGCGCCAGCTTCCTGTCGCGCACCTGCACCCAGGCGTCGCCGTTGTCGGCGCGCACGATCTGGTAGGGCATCAGGTGGATGTCCTTCTGGACTTCCTTCTCTTCGAACTTGCGTCCGATCAGCCGCTTGATCGCGAACAGCGTGTTCTTCGGGTTGGTGACGGCCTGGCGCTTGGCGGGCGCGCCCACCAGGATTTCGCCGTCTTCCATGTAGGCGACGATCGACGGCGTCGTGCGGGCGCCTTCCGAATTCTCGATCACCTTCGGCTTGTTGCCTTCCATGATGGCGACGCACGAATTCGTCGTGCCCAGGTCGATGCCGATGATCTTGGCCATTTGATGTCCTCGATGAGAGAGATTGTTCGTTGACGTAGATGCGACTGCGCGGGGTCGAATTCAAGCGCCGGCGCGCAACGGCGCCGGCGCTTCTGCGTTTCAGTCCTGGACGACGGTGACGAGCGCCGGGCGCAGGACGCGGTCGGCGATCAGGTAGCCCTTCTGCAGCACGTGCGCGACGTGCCCGGGCGCCACCGGCGGCTGGGTGCCGGAAGCGGGAACCGTGGAAATCGCCTGGTGCAGGTTCGGGTCGAACTTCTGTCCCCGCGGATCGATCTCGACGAGGCGGTTCTTCTCGAAGGCGCTGGTCAGCAGCCGCAGCGTGGCGCCGACGCCTTCCTTCATGTTCTCGACGTCGGGCGCGTCGGCGGCGAGCGCCAGCTCCAGGCTGTCCTTCACCGGCAGCAGGCTTTCAGCGAAGGATTCGATGCCGAATTTCTGTGCGCGCGCGACTTCCTCCTGTGCACGCCGGCGCACGTTCTCGGTTTCGGCGACCGCCCGCAGATAGCTTTCGTGCGTCTCGGCAAGCCTGCGTTCGGCTTCGGCGATGCGCCTTTCCGCGTCGCCGCCCGCTGCCGGTTCGGGCGCAGCCGCCTGGCGATCTGCGGCTTCGGTGGCTGCGCCTTCGCCCGGGGCAGGCGAGGCGTTCGGTCGCGCATCGTCGCGCGACGGTTGCTGCGTCGGCAGATCGCCGTCGGTACGCGCAGGCGTGTCGGGTGTCACTCCAGGTTCTCCAGTGGGCGGGATTCGTGCCGGCCAGGCAGGCCGCCGCGGCGGCAAAGCCGACAAAAGGGCAATTTCGGGACGCTGTCAGGGGATTTCAAGCCCCCGGCGCACGGCATCGGACCCGCAGCCCGGCGTTTCCTTTCCCGGCCTCCCTGCGTGATCGTCGCCGGCCTCCCTGCGTGATCGTCGGGCTTTCCCGGGAACCGCCAGCCCCGCGGGTACGCTCGCATCGTTCCCAGCCCGGGACGCATCGACAGGGAGAGTATCGAATGGGCGTGTTGTCTTTCATCCGGGAAGCCGGCGAGAAGCTGTTCGGGCACGGCGCGGCTCAGGCTGCCACCGGCGACGGCGCGAAGGCGGGCGATGCCGGCGAGGCGAACCGCAAGGCCGCGCAGGCGATCACCGACTACATCCATGCGATGAAGCTCGACGCCGAGAACTTGAACGTCGAGTTCGATGGTGCGAACGAGACGGTGACCGTCTCCGGCACCGTGGCCGACCAGGCCACGCGCGAGAAGATCGTGCTGTGCTGCGGCAACGTCGCCGGCGTGCAGAAGGTGGTCGACCGGATGACGGTGAAGAATCCGACACCCGAAGCGAAGTTCCACACGGTGGTGAAGGGCGACACGCTGTCGAAGATCGCCAGGGAGCAGTACGGCGACGCCAACGCCTACATGCGGATCTTCGAGGCGAACAAGCCGATGCTGAAGGACCCGGACAAGATCTATCCGGGGCAGGTGCTGCGCATCCCGCCGAAGGCCTGAAGAGAACACTGAGGCGACGCGGGCCGCTACGCCTGCGGCGCGAGCCTGGTCGGCCAACCGAGCAGGTTGCGCTCGACGAGCGAGGCGAGCGCCTCGATGAAGGGCGGGGAGTCGTTCAGCGCCGCGACGTAGGCGAAAGCCTCGCCGCCGGCGTCGAGGAACGACTTGCGCGCCTCGATCGAGATTTCCTCGAGCGTCTCGAGGCAGTCGGCGACGAAGCCGGGGCAGACGACGTCGACGCTGCGCACCCCGCGGCGCGCGAGGTCCACCAGCGTGGGCGCCGTGTACGGCTGCAGCCACTCGGCCGGGCCGAAGCGCGACTGGAAAGTGAGCGTCCATTGGTCGTCGGCCAGGCCCAGGCGTTGCGCCAGGCGCTCGCCGGTGAGGCGGCACTGACGCTCGTAGGGGTCGCCGAGCGCGACGACACGCCGCGGCACCCCGTGAAAGCTCAGCAGCAGCCGCTCGCCGCGGCCCTCGCGCTCCCAGTGCGCGCGCACCCGGCGCGCGAGCGCTTCGACGTAGGCGTCGTCGTCGTGGAAATCGCGCACGAAGCGCAGCGCCGGCTGCGCCCGCCAGTCGCGCAATTCGCGGGCGATCGCATCGAAGACGGTCGCGGTGGTCGAGGCCGAGTATTGCGGATACATCGGCACGACGAGCAGGCGGTCCAGGCCGCGCGAGCGCATCTCGCGCAGCACCGAGGCGATCGACGGGGTGCCGTAGCGCATCGCGAAGGCGACTTCCACTGCGTGTCCGCGCTCGCCGAGCGCGCCGCGCAGCAGCTTCGCCTGCCGTTGCGTATGCACGAGCAGCGGCGAGCCTTCGTCGGTCCAGATCGCGGCGTATTTCCGCGCCGAGCGGGCGGGTCGAAGCGGCAGCACGAAGCCGTAGAGGATCGGCGTCCAGGCCAGGCGCGGGATCTCGACCACCCGGGGATCGGCGAGGAACTCGCGCAGGTAACGGCGCAACGCCGGCGCGGTGGGCGCGTCGGGCGTGCCCAGTTGCACGAGCAGCACGCCCGTTGCCGCGCCGGAGCCGGGCGGGCGCTGCGCCGGAGATCGAAGGGCCACGCGCGGGCGCTTATCCGTTCTGGCTGAGCGCCGAGGACACCAGTTTCGCGGTGATGTCGACGATGGGGATGACGCGCTCGTAGGCCATGCGAGTGGGCCCGATGACGCCGAGCGTGCCGATGATGCGGCCGTCCGACTCGTAGGGCGCGACGACGATGCTGAGCTGGTCCATCGGCAGCAGGTCGGAGTCGCCCCCGATGAAGATCTGCACGCCATCGGCGCGACTGGACGCGTCGAGCAGCTGCAGCAGCCCCGTCTTGCGTTCGAAGAGGTCGAACAGGCGGCGCAGCCGCGCAGTGTCGTCGGTGAGATCGGCGAGCCCGAACAGGTTGCGTTCGCCCGAGATGACGAGCGGATCGTCGCTCTCGCCGAGCACGCGCGTGCTCGCCTCGACCGCCTTGTGCATCAGCGCGGTGATGTCGTCGCGCAGCGACGCCAGTTCGGACTGCAGGCGCCGGCGAACCTCGTCGAACTCGATTCCGGCGAAATGCGCGTTGATGTAGTTCGCCGCCTCGACCAGCTCGTCGCGCGAGTAGTCGCGATGGGTGGACAGGATGCGGTTCTGCACGCTGCCGTCGCCCGCGACGATGATCAGCAGCACGCGCCGGTCGGACAGCCGCAGGAACTCGACCTGGCGGAACATCGTCGCCCGCCGCGGCGCCATCACGACGCCGGCGAAATGCGACAGGTTGGACAGCAGCGACGCAGCGACCGACAGCACGCGCTGCGGTTCGTCCGGGTGGATGCGGTCGTGCAGCTTCTCGGCTTCGTCCACCTGCAGCGGCTCGACGACGAGCAGCGTGTCGACGAAGAAGCGGAAGCCGCGCGGCGTGGGAATGCGCCCGGCCGAGGTATGCGGGCTGGTGATGAGGCCCATCTCCTCGAGATCGGCCATCACGTTGCGCACGGTGGCGGGCGACAGATCGAGCCCCGACTGGCGCGAGAGCGTGCGCGAGCCGACGGGGTGCCCGTCGGCGATGTAGCGCTCGATCAGCGTCTTCAGGAGGATGCGGGCCCGGTCGTCGAGCATGTCCTCATTGTAGGGGCGGCGCCGTCCGTTGCAAGCCCGGTGCCCGATCGCGATCGTCCATCCGATCGTCCGTCCGGCTCGGGCGGACGCACGACGCGCGGCGCCGCGCGGCCTGCCGCCTATGCTCTAATCACCGGATGAAGAATGCGTTCGAACGCGTTGCCCTGATCGGGCGCTGGCAGTCGGAGGAAGTCGGCGAGGCGCTGTTCGCCATCGCCGCCTTCCTGCGCGCCCGCGACGTCTCGGTGCTGGTCGAGGAACGCACGGCGGCGGCCGGCGGCACGCGCGATTTCGACATCGCCGACATCGAGCGCATCGGCGACGAAGCCGACCTCGCCATCGCGCTCGGCGGCGACGGCACGATGCTGGGCGCAGCGCGCGCGCTGGCGCGGCGCGAGGTGCCGCTGGTCGGCATCAACGCCGGGCGGCTGGGCTTCATCACCGACATCGGCCTGGGCACCTGGCGCCAGGCGCTGGCGACGATTCTCGAGGGCAATTTCGCCTCCGAGGAACGAACGCTGCTCACCGCGCGCGTGGTGCGCGACCACGAGATCGTCTGGAGCGAGCTGGCGCTGAACGACGTCGTCGTCAACCGCTCGTCGCGTACCGGGATGATCGAGCTGCAGGTGCACGTCGACGACCTGTACATGTACAGCCAGCGTGCGGACGGGCTGATCATCGCCACGCCCACCGGCTCCACGGCCTATGCGCTGTCGGCCAACGGCCCCATCCTGCATCCGCAGGTGCAGGGCATCGTGCTGGTGCCGGTGGCGCCGCAATCGCTGTCGAACCGGCCGATCGTGCTGCCCGACGACGTCACGATCACCGTGCGCGTGATCGACGGCCGCGAGCCGCGCGTGGCCGGCGACATGCAGGTGTTCAACGATCTGCACGTCGGCGACGACATCATCGTGCAGCGGGCGCCCTTCCGCACGCGCTTCCTGCATCCGCCCGACTACAGCTATTTCGCCACGCTGCGCGGCAAGCTGAACTGGCACGAGCTGCCCAGCCTGCGCGGCGTACAGCGCTGAACCCGGGCCGCCCTTCCCGGCTCCTGCCCGCCGCATTTTCGTCTTTCCGCCCTTCCGATGCTGCTGCGCCTGCGACTCGCGAACTTCGTCATCGTCGACTCGGCCGAACTCGTCTTCGGAAGCGGATTCACCGTGCTGTCGGGCGAAACCGGCGCAGGCAAGTCGATCCTGCTCGATGCGCTGATGCTCGCGCTGGGCGGACGCGCCGACGCCGGCGTCGTGCGCGACGGCTGCGAGCGCGCCGATATCGTCGCCGAGTTCGCCGCCGACGACGCGCTCGACGAATGGCTCGCCGAGCGCGAGTTGCAGGGCGACGCCGGTCTGGTGCTACTGCGGCGAGTGGTCGACGCCGACGGCCGCTCGCGCGCCTTCGTCAACGGGCACCCGTCCACCGCGGCGCTGCTGCGCGAGATCGGCGAGCGGCTGGTCGAGATCCACGGCCAGCACGCCTCGCAATCGCTGTTGCGCGCCGACGGCCAGCGCCGCCTGCTCGACGGCTTCGGCGCGCTCGACGCGCTCGCCGCGTCGGTAGTCGCCGCCTTCGCCGACTGGCGCACGGCGCTGCGCGCGCTCGAGGCCGCCGAGCACGGGGCGCGCGAGCTGGCGCTCGAGCGCGAGCGGCTCGAATGGCAGCTCGACGAGCTGGAAGCGCTGCGCATCGAGCGCGACGAATGGGAGACGCTCGAAGTCGAGCAGAAGCGTCTCTCGCACGCGGCCTCGCTCGTCGAAGGCGCGGGCTCGGCCGCCGAGGCGCTCGTCGAGAGCGACGACGCGCTGCTCGCGCAACTGCAGCGCACGGTGCAGCGCCTGCGCCCGCTGGCGGCGATCGACGAAGCGCTCGCCGAACCGCTGCAGCTGCTCGACAGCGCGGCCATACAGGTCGACGAGGCGGCCTCGACGCTGCGCGAATACGCGAGCCGCGTCGAACTCGATCCGCAGCGCCTCGAGCAGGTGGATGTGCGCATCGGCGCGCTGTTCTCGGCGGCGCGCAAGTTGCGCCTGGCGCCGCAGGCGCTGTACGACGAATGCGCGCAGCTGCGCGAACGCGTGCGGGCGCTAGACGCCGCGCAGGACGTCGACGCGCTGCGCGAGCGCGCTGCGCAGCTGCGCAGCGCCTACGACGCGCTCGCCGCGCAGTTGTCGCAGCGGCGTCGCGATGCGGCGTCGCGCCTGGCCGAAGGCGTCACGCGGCACGTCGCCCTGCTCGGGATGAAGGGCGGGCGCGTCGAAATCGCCGTCGAAGCGGCCGAGCCCTCGGCCTCGGGGGCCGACGCCGTCGAGTTCCGCGTCGCCGCGCACGCCGGGGTCTCCCCGCGCCCGCTCGCCAGGGTCGCGTCCGGCGGGGAGCTGTCGCGCATCGCGCTGGCCATTACGACGGTGGCCGCGCAGGCCAATCCGGTGCCGACGCTCGTCTTCGACGAGGCCGACGCCGGCGTCGGCGGCGCCGTCGCCGAGGCGGTGGGCGAGCTGATGCGCTCGCTGGGCGAGTCGCGCCAGGTGCTGTGCGTCACGCACCTGCCGCAGGTGGCGGCGAAAGCGCATCGCCACTGGCGTGTCTCGAAGAACACGGTAGGTCGCACGACGGTCAGCGTGATCGAGCCGCTCGAGCGCAACGCGCGCGTCGACGAGATCGCGCGGATGCTGGGCGGGGCCGACATCACGGCCACGACGCGCCGGCATGCGCGCGAAATGCTCGCGCAGGGTCGTTGATTCGAGGCGTGCGAGGGGCGGGGGACGCGCCGTCGCTGCGCGGGCCCGGAACGGCTCGGGATGCGCGACCGTCGGCGCGCAGAACGCGGAATCTACCCGCGGTTGCGCCGATGCTCGCAGTCTTCCTTGACGCAGCTGCCGTACAGCGACAGCGCGTGGTCCTGCAGCTTGAAGCCGTGCTCGGCCGCGACGATCTGCTGGCGGCGCTCGATCTCGGCGTCGTAGAACTCCTCGACGCGACCGCAGTCGACGCAGACCAGATGATCGTGGTGCGAACCTTCCTCCAGCTCGAACACGGCCTTGCCGGCCTCGAAGTTGCTGCGCTTGAGCAGGCCGGCCTGCTCGAACTGCGTGAGCACGCGGTAGACGGTGGCCAGGCCGATCTCCTGGTGCTCGGCGAGCAGTTCGCGGTAGACGTCTTCGGCGCTCATGTGGCGTTGCTTGCCGTTCTGGAAGATCTCGAGGATCTTCATGCGCGGCGCCGTCGCCTTCAGCCCCATGCTCTTGAGTTCGGTGGTGATCGTCGAAGACATTGCGATGGACCGTTGCGACCGGGGGGAGAACCGGGGGAGAACCGGAGAGCGCGGGCCGCCGGATGCGCCGGCAGCCTGCTTCCGTATGATAGCGGTTTCGTTCGCGCGCCCCTTTCGAAGCCCATGATTCCGTTTCCGTACCGTGCGGCGCTGGCGCTGGTCGTCGCTGCGCTCGTGGCCGGCTGCTCGATGAACGACCCGAACCGCAGCGGACTGCTGCAGCCGTACCGCATCGACCTTCCGCAGGGCAACTACCTGACGCGCGAAACCGTGGACCGCGTCCAGGAAGGGATGTCGCGCGAGCAGGTCCGCTTCCTGCTGGGCACGCCGCTGCTGCGCGACCTGTTCCACGCCGACCGCTGGGACTACGTCTTCCGCTACAAGTTCCCCAGCGGCGACGTCGAGCAGCGCAAGGTCACGATCCGCTTCCGCGACGATCGCGTCGCGTCGATCGAAGCCGATCCGCTGCCGCAGCGCGAGGACGCGTCCGATCCCGCCCTGCCGGGATACAAGCCGGGCGAACGCGCGGCGAACGAGCCATGACGATGCGAATCGCGGTCGCGGGCGCCTCGGGGCGCATGGGCCGGATGCTGATCGAGGCGGTGCTCGAGGCGCCCGATGCGCAGCTGGCCGGCGCGCTCGACGTCGCCGCCAGCCCTTCGCTGGGGCGCGATGCGGCCGACTTCCTCGGGCGGGCAAGCGGCGTGAAGATCGTCGACGACGTCGACGCCGGACTGGCCGGCGCGCAGTTCCTGATCGACTTCACGCGGCCCGAAGGAACGCTCGCGCATCTGAAGGCCTGCGTCGCGCACGGCGCAGGCATGGTGATCGGCACCACCGGCTTCGACGACGCCGGCCGCGCGGCGATTGCCGACGCATCGCAGCGCATTCCGATCGTGTTCGCGCCGAACATGAGCGTGGGCGTGAACGTCGTGCTCGAACTGCTGGCGACGGCCGCGCGCATCCTCGGGCCGGGCTACGACGTCGAGATCATCGAGGCGCACCATCGACACAAGGTCGATGCGCCTTCCGGCACCGCCCTGAAGATGGGCGAAGTGGTCGCCGAGGCGCTCGGCCGCGACCTGCGCGAGGTCGCCGTCTACGGACGCGAGGGGCATACGGGCGAACGCGACGCGAACACGATCGGCTTCGCCACGGTGCGCGGCGGCGACATCGTCGGCGACCACACGGTGCTCTTCGCCGGCACCGGCGAGCGCATCGAGATCACGCACCGTTCGTCGAGCCGGGTCACCTATGCGCACGGCGCACTGCGCGCGTGCCGCTTCCTCGCCTCGCGCGAACGGGGTCTGTTCGACATGCGCGACGTGCTCGGGCTGCGGCAGGCGTAAGTCAGCGGCTGTCGGAAGAACGCGCGCGAGGCCGCATCCGCTCGCGCAGCGCCGCGCACGGATCCTCGCGCGGCTGCGCGTCGGTGCGCACCGTGAGGTCGAAGGGAGGGCGCTCTGCTTCAGCGACGCCTTCGTCTTCCGCCCCGGGGCGTTCGAGCAGCGCGATCGATACGACGCGAGCCTGCGGACGCAACGCCGCCAGATGCAGCGGCACGCCGATATCGCGCCGCAGGTGGCCGTTGCCGGCGAGCAGCACGACCGGAAGTCCGGTGCGCTCGCGCGCGTCGACGAGCGCGCGCGCGATGCGATCGTCGCGCGTGCGCTGCGCGACCGCCATCGCATCGACCGCCCGCTCGGGCAGCAGTCCGCAGTGCCCCTGCCGGATCGACGCGCGCATCGCCTCGGTCTCCCCGACTCCCCATCCGGGCGGCGGCGGCGCGGGCGGAACGCTTCCTTTCGCCACCAGCGTCGTATCGGCCGGCGACAGGTTCGCCGCCACCAGCGGCAAGCCGCGGCGCAACGCCAGCTCGATCGCCGGGCGATAGAGATCCCATTCCCAGCCATCGAAGGCGAAGCCCGCCGCCTGCGCGATACGACGCGCACGCGAGGCGAGATCGGGCGCCGTGGACGGGTTCGCCGCCTCGCGTGTGTCCTCGGCACGGGCGCGGTCGAGCGACTCCTGCCGGTCGGCGTCGAACTGCTCGAGCGCGAGCGCGAACGGGTGCAGGTCGGCCAGCGTCTCGAGCCAGTGCAGGCGCAACCGGTGCTGCGCGACGTTGTCGTGCAGCTCGCCGAGGAGCAGGAAGTCGGCGTCGATGGCGGCGGGCGGTAGCGGGGGAAATGCCACGGAGGGCGACGTGGACGCGGCGTGTGGCGGCAGGGGTGCAGCCGGCGACAAGACCGTGGCGGCGCCCGACGAGCTGGCCGCAGCGGCCGGCGTGGATCCGTTCGATGCCGCACAGCCGACCAGGGCCGTCGCAATCGCCAGCGCGCTGGCGAGCCGGGCGGCGACGGCAGCTCCGCGGAGCGCCGCGCCCTGAAACGATCGCCCGGGCGTCAGCAAACGTCCCGGCGGCGCAGCCGGCCTGCGCGGTGCGGGCCGCTCGTGAACGGTGGCGGTCATTCGTGCTCTCTTTTTCGGCGGCTTGTCCGGCGACAGGGGTATCACGATTTCTCTGATACGGGGCGAACACCTGCGCAAGCCGAATTGCGCGGATTTCGCGCGCTCCGGCACGTGAGCCGACCGGCGCGCGACCGTACGTTCGATTTCCGCGCATTTCTGCTGACGCCTCGACAGTGGCGCCACGAAACGCGCGAAAGTCGCGCATTTTCGTCGCCGGCCTGCAAGTTTGCGTGCGCGCAGGGGCCGGCGCCGCCGCTTTCCTATAATCCGGCGATGGACCTGACGAGGCTCGCGGCTGTGGCGTGCGCGGTAGCCCTGCACGCAGCCGTGATCGCCGGCGTGCTCGGCTTCGCCGGTGCGCCTTCGCCACAAAGCGTTCGGCCGATCCAGGTCGCGCTGATCGAGGCGCCGCCCCCGCCGCGCATCGAGCCGTCCCGCATCGAGCCGTCCCGCATCGAGCCGCGCATCGAGACGCCCCGCGCCGAGCCTCCTTCTGCGCCGCCGACCGCGCCGGCGCGCGAGCCGCCCCACGAACGGCCCGCCCCCCCTGCCGAAATGCGACCCGACGAACATGCCGCGCCTGCGACGCACGCCGAGCGCGAACAGGCTCGGCGCCGGCGCCCGCTGCGCGAAACGGCAGCGCCGGCGCCGCCGCGCCCCGAGACGGCCGACGAAGCGAAGCCGCGCACCGCGCGAGACCAGACGCCGGCACCGGCGAAGGCCGCCCCATCGGCCGAGCAGCCATCGGCGACGCCGACGGTTCCCACCGCTCCGGTCTTCTCCGCACCCGCGCCCTCCGCGCCGTCTACCGCCTCCGCTGCGCCCCTCGCTTCGGCCGCGACGACCGCTCCCGCCGAAGCGCCGGGCGCCGATCCCGCAACCGCCGCGGGCGCCGCGTCGCGCCCGCTCGCCAGCGCCTCCCCCGGTTCGGCGCCCCGCCGCACCGCCCCCCGCGTCGACGCGAGCTGGCGCGGCAACACGCCGCCGCCCTACCCGGGCGCCGCGCGCCGGATGGGCGACGAAGGCGAGGTGCGGCTGGACGTGCACGTCGGCGCCGACGGTACGGTTCTCGACGTCCGCCTGCGACAATCGAGCGGCTCGCCGGTGCTCGACCGCACGGCGATCGAAACGGTGCGGCGCTGGCGCTTCGAACCCGCCACCGACGACGGCCGCGCGGTGGCGGCGTGGTATCACGACTGGCGCTGGGTCTTCCGGCTCGAAGGCTGAAGGAACGCGAATGCAGGCACAGGAACTCGGACTGATGCACTTCTGGCAGGCGGGCGATGCGATCACGCATTCGGTCGCCTGGCTGCTGCTGGCGATGTCGATCGTCAGCTGGTACTTCATCCTGTCGAAGGCGTGGAGCACCTGGCGCATGCGGCGCGGCGCGCACGCCGCGCTCGAACAGTTCTGGAACGCGCGCACGATGGACGAGGCGCTCGCCACGCTCGAGAGCGCCGATCGCGAACGCGTCTTCGTTCCGCTCGCGCGGAAAGCGCACACCGCCGCCGCGATGCAGCGCGACGACTCGCTCGCCGCGTCGGTCGATCGCGACGAGATCGTCACGCGCGTGCTGCGCAGGGAGATCACGCAGGTCTCGGCGCGCCTGGAAAGCGGGCTCGCGCTGCTCGCCTCGGTGGGCAGCACCGCGCCCTTCGTCGGATTGTTCGGCACGGTCTGGGGCATCTACCACGCGCTGCTGAGCATCGCATCGAGCGGACAGGTGATGATCGATCGCGTAGCGGGTCCGGTCGGCGAAGCGCTGGTGATGACCGCGGCGGGCCTGGCGGTGGCGATCCCCGCCGTGCTCGCCTACAACGCCTTCGTGCGCGCCAATCGCGTCGTGCTGGCCGAACTGGACGGCTTCGCGCACGACCTGTTCGCGCTCGTCACGACCGGCCACCGGCTGCGCGAGCAGCGCGACGCGCTGCGCAGCGGTCCGGCGCCGCTCGCCGTCGGGGCCGTCGTGCGCTGATCCGGCAACGAAGCGAGGAAACGCAAGATGTCCTTCGGCGGATTCGACCCGGGCAGCCAGCCGCAGCCGATGGCGGAGATCAACACCACGCCGCTGGTCGACGTGATGCTCGTGCTGCTCGTCGTCTTCATCATCACCGCGCCGCTGCTCACGCACGCGCTGCGCGTCGATCTGCCCGACGTGCAGGCGCCGGTGACGGCCGAGCAGCCCGAGACGATCCGCGTGTCGATCGACGCGGCGGGCGTCGTCCACTGGAACGACGAAGCACTGGACGGCCTGGCCGCGCTCGATGCGCGGCTCGCGCAGGCCGCATCGTCCAGGCCACAGCCCGAACTGCATCTGCGCGCGGAGCGCTCGACGCGCTACGAGCGCATCGCCGACGTGATCTCGAGCGCGCAGCGCGCGGGCATCGAGCGCATCGGTTTCGTCACCGATCCGCGCACCTCGTCGCAACAGGACGCGCCGCGCTGAAGAGGCACGCGCGGCATCGCCGCGAGGCAGGGGCACCGCCACGCGCCGCCGCCGCTGCCTTTCGTGCGCTCGAACGCCTACAGCGTGAAGCGCAGCGCGTCGACGAGCGCCGCCGGAGCGCGCACGCCGCCGGACTCGCGCCCTTCCCAGGTCTGGACCTCGGGAATCGTCTCGACGCGCGCGCCCAGTCCGAGCAGGCCCTCGCCGAACAGCCGATAGAGGCTGTCGTCGAAGCGCATCGGCGCGACCGGCGCGACGGCCACGCCGTTCTCCACCCACAGCGTCGCGAAGCGCGTCATTCCGGTGGCGCGACACGCCTGTCGATCGGACCAGTTCAGGTACCACAGGTTCGGGATCGCGATGCCGGTGCCCAGCGCATCGAGCAGCGCGCTCTCGTCCAGTTGTCCCGCGCCGACGCAGGGCGCGCCCGGCCGCTCGTCGTCGTCGGCGCCGTTGCCGGCTACGCCGAACTCGAGCGCGCTGCGCGGAGACACGAGGCGCTGCACCGGCCGTCCGTCCTCGACGAGAACGCTGCGGGCCGGGCGAACGAAGCCCTCCGGCTGGAAGCGCGGTACGCCGAGCGCGTCGAGATCGTCGACGATCGCGAACGACGGATCGAAGCGCATTTCGCCGCGCTGTGCGCGCGCGAGCGGAGACTGCCCGCTGCGCAATGCGCGCTCCGAGAAGCCGCCCCAGCCGAGCAGCGAGACGAGGTCGGCGATCGCCGCCGGAGCGAGCAGCGCGCGATACGCGCCGGGCTCGAGGCGCCTGGCCGGGCGCGCGAGGATCCGCGCCTGCTCGCGCGCGGCGTGGAGCGACGAGCGCAATGCGACGGCGTCCCAGCGCGGCGCGCTCCACATGTGCTTGCTCGCCTGCCCCGCGGCGCAGTGGATCGAGAAGTCGAAGCTCGCGGACGTCGCTTCGTGATAATGGCGATGCCCGAGGTTGCTGGCGAGCGCGCGTACCACCGAGCCGCCGGCGTACAGGCCGACGAGATCCGCGTCGCCGGCGCCGTCGACGATCGCCGCGAGAACCTCGTCGGGTGCCGCCGCATCCGCCCGCGCGATGTGCTCGCTGCGGCCGGGCTCCTGCTCGAAGCAGGCGAAGGGGTCGGCCGGCAGCGGTTCGATCGCGCTGCGCAAGGCCGCCAGCGCCTCGCGCATGCGCGCCGCCGTGCCGCGCGGCGCGGCGAGCGTGCAGCGGATCTGCGCCTGGCGCCCCGCGCGGAACATCCGGATCGAGAGCACCGAGCGCTCGACGCTTCCTGCCTGGCGTACGCGCGCCGCGTTCACGCGCACGAAGTCGCTGCGCTCGGCGCGCAGCCAGGCGAACACCGCTTCGCCGGCATGCGCGTACCGGTCGACCGCCGCGCCGACCGCGTCGAACAGCGCGACGAAATCGCCGCTGCTCACTCCTCGCCTCCGAACACGTCGACGTCGCGGAACAGGCACGCGGGCGAAGCGTGACCGACGCGGACGATCTGCCCCGGCTCGCCCTTGCCGCAGAACGGCGTGCCGAGCACCTGCATCGTCTCGCGCGCGCCGACAGCCGCGAGGCTGCGCCAGAAAGTCGCCGAGACGCCGCGGTAATTCGGATTGCGTACGACCTGCGTCAGGCGGCCGTTCTCGATCAGCCTGCCCCATTCGCAGCCGAACTGGAACTTGTTGCGCGCATCGTCGATCGACCACGACGCGTTGGTACGCATCCAGATGCCGCGCTCGGTGCGGGCGACCATCGATTCGAAACTCGCATCGCCCGCTTCGACGTTCAGGTTCGCCATCCGGTCGATCGGTGCCCGGTGCCAGCCGCTGGCGCGTGCGCTCGCCGCGCCCTGCACCGCGAAGCCGCGCGCGCGGGCTCGTGCCCGCGACAGCGCGCCGCCCAGCGCGCGCTGCAGGATGCCGTTCTCGATCAGCATCACGCGATGCGCGGCTTCGCCGTCGTCGTCGGCCGCATAGCTGGCGAACTGGCCGACGACGCCCGGATCGAAGCTCACGTTCAGCAGCAGCGAGCCGTAGCGATAGCGGCCGAACATCTGCGGCGTCACGAAGCTCGTTCCGGCGAAATTGCGCTCGTCGCCGAGGATGCGATCCAGCTCGAGCGGATGGCCGATCGACTCGTGGATCTGCAGCATCATCTGGTCGGGCGACAGCAGAAGATCACGCACGCCGCTCGGACAGTTCGGCGCGTGCAGCAGCTCGATCGCCTCGCCGGCGACGCGCGCGCCGCCGCCGGCGAAGCCGCAATCGCGCAGCGCCTCCGCGCCGCCCTGCCGGCAGAAGCCGTTGTACTGCCCGGCCAGCGTTCGCGTCTGCGCGCGCCCGTCCTGCGCCGCCGTCGCCTCCAGGTTCGGCACCACGTAGCGCATCGTCTGCTGCGACACGGCTTCGCCGTCGATCCACAGGCTTTGCGACACCACGCTCGCGTCGAGGCTCGCCGCCCAGTGCACGATCCGGGCATCGCGTCGCATCGCGTCGGCCTCCTCGCGCAGCAGCGCGACGAGCGCGTCGCGCTGCGCGAGCGGCTCTTCGCTCGGACTCTCGTAGCGCAGGCACGGCTTGCCCGCTTCGTCGGCGCCGGGCCAGGCGTCGTCGTCGGCCAGCGACAGCCCCCGGCTCTTCGCCGCGCGCGCCCATTGCGCGGCGCGCCCGGCCGCTTCGCGCAGTCCGCGCGCCGACAGGTCGGCAGTGGCGCAATAGCCGGCTTCGCCGTCGATCCGGACGGTGACCATCGCGCCGCGATCGGTGGCGAGCGCCGGAGGCTGCAGCACGCCGCGCACGACGGCGAGCGATTCGCTGCTCGCCTCGACCAGGCGCAGCGAGACGCGGGCGCCCGGCTGCGGCGGGCGCGGAAACGGGATCGGGCCCTGCGAAGGGGAAACGCTCAGCTTTCGAGCCAATGCAGCAACGGCTCCCAGGTGGCGCGATCGCGCTCGACGCGCTGCGCAGCGACGTCGAACAGGGTGAGCCCGTGCGCCGCCAGGTGCACGTAGTTCTGCGTGTCGCGCAGATAGCCCGATACCGGCAGGCCGAGTCCGGCGACGAAGCGGGCGAGCTGGTCGGCTGCGCGCGTGCGCGGATCGACCCGCATGCCGACCAGGCTCACCGTGTCCTCGAAGCGGCGTGTCTTCGGGAAGCCCGCGCGCAGATCGGCGAGGAAGCGGCTGGTTGCGATCGCATCGAACATCGAAGGCTGCAGCGGGACGACGATGCGATCGGCCACGCGCACGACGTCGGCGAGGCGGCGCCCCTCGATCTGCGCGGGCGTATCGAGCACGACGTGCGTGACGCCGCGCGGCGGGCGCGCCACGCCGTCGTCGATCTCCCAGGTGCCGATCGCCGCGGCCTGCGTCGGGCGCAGCTGCAGCCAATGACGCGCGGACTGCTGCGTATCGAAGTCGCCCAGCATGGTCGGGCGAGCGTTGGATGCGAAATAGCCGGCCAGGTTCGTGGCGAGCGTCGTCTTTCCGACGCCTCCCTTCGGATTGACGACGGCAACGACGGGCATGCGCGAGCCTCCTTGCGTGTTTTTCGTGCGGCGCGCGAGGCGCCGGGGCGATGGTAGCAAACGCTATCGGGGCATGGCCCGGCGCACTGCGTCGATCTCGGCACACAGGCCTTCGAGCGCGGCTATCGAACGCGGGCCGGGCCGCTCGAAGGTCGATGCGTCGAAGGCGGCGAAGTGCGCCGGCCCCTGCGGGGCGAGCAGCCCGTAGCCGATCCAGCGCCGCGGCGAAGGCGAAGGGTCGGTGGCGACGATCAGGTCGGGACGTCGCGCGAGCACCGCCTCGGCATCGGGCTGCGGCGCGGCGACATTCGCGTCGCCGAACACGTTGACGCCGCCGCAACTGTGCAGCGCATCGCCGATCGGGCCTGCGTCGGAGACGGTGATCAGCGGCGACGACCAGACCTGCACGAACACGCGCACCGGACGAAGCCGGGAATAGCGTGCGCGGATCGCGGCGAGTCGCGCGGCGAATGCATCGGCGAGGGCGGCGCCGACCGACGGATCGGGCGCGAGCAGCGCGAAGCGGCGCAGCGTCGATGCGATGTCGTCGAGCGTGCGCGGCTGCGAAACGAACACCGCGATGCCGAGCGACTCCAGGCGCGCGAGCTGCGCCGGTGCGACGCCCGGCCCCCATGCGACGACGAGGTCGGGCTGCAGCGCGAGCAGCGCCTCGACGTCCGGCTGCGGAAACGACGAGAGCTTCGGCAGCCCGCGCGCCGCAGGCGGTTCGTCGCTGTTGCGATCGACGGCGACGACGCGCGCACCGGCGCCGACGGCGAACAGCAGTTCGGTAGCGTGCGGCGCGAGCGAGACGATTCGCTCGGGCGCACGGGAAAGGAGAATCGTTCGACCCGCATCGTCGGACAGGGAGAGGGAAGGGGGAAGGGAGAAGGGAGAAGGGGCTCCTTCTCCCTTCCCTTCCTCGAAGGCGAACGCGAGCACGGCGACGAGCGCCGCGACGAGCACCGCGACGAACGATGCGCGCATCACCTCATCGCATAGCGCAGTTCAACGTACAGCGAGCGCGGCGGCGAGCGGTAGCCGGCGATCGTCTCGAAGTCGCGATCGAAGGCGTTCGACAGCCGCGCGAAGATTTCCCAGTCGCGCGTGATCGCGTAGCCGGCCCACAGCCCGAGGACGGCATAGCCGCCCATGCGCGCACCCTGCGTGTCGACGCGCCGCGACTGCCCGATCGCCTCCGCGCCGACGCGCCACTGTTCCTCGTGACGCTCGATGCCGATCGATCCGTAGCGCGGCGCGCGGCGCGACAGCGGCGAGATCTCGACGAGCCCGTCGACCGGATCGACCCGCTCGCCTTCGGTGTGCTGCACGGTGACGCTCGCGCGCAGCGCCCAGCGGCCGAGCGGATGCCGCGCGTCGAGCGTGAGCCCGCGCACGCGCGCCGTGGAGAGGTTGCGCGGCGTGAACGCCGAATCCAGCTCGATGGCGTCCTCGATGCGGCTGGCAAAGGCGGTCGCGCGCAGCAGCGTCGCTGCGGCGTGGTACTCGAGCGCCGCATCGATGCCGCGCGACTTCTCGGGACGCAGCGCCGGGTTGCCGAAGGGCGGCAGGTAGTACAGGTCGTCGAAGGTCGGCGCACGGAACGCGGTTCCGTAGCTCGCGCGAACGAGCCAGGCCGGATCGAAGCGCCAACCCCAGGCGAGCGCGCCGGTGGTGTCGGAGCCCACCGTTCCGATCCGGTCGCGCCGCGCCGTCGCGCGCACCGTGTGCTCGCCGAACTGCCGCTCGTAGCCGCCGAACACCGAATTTGTCGTGCGGTCTTCGTGCGCGTAGATCGGGAAGCCGCCGCCGGTGACGCCCTCGCCGTCGATGCGTTCCTCGAGCCGTTCGACGCCGAAGCGCGCCTGCCCGCCCCACGCGTCTACCTCATTGTCCCAGGCGATCGTGCGCGAATCGGTGTGCGGCGCGAAGCGGAAGGCGGGCAGCTCATAGTCGATCGACGTGTTGCCCACGCGCAGTTCGCTGCGCCAGCCGGTGAGCGGTCTCGTCCGCGCGTAGGCGGTGACCGCGCTCGTGCGGAATTCCTGCACCGACTCGGCGTCGCTCGGACACGAGAAGCTCGTGCAGGCGAAATCGATGTCGGCGCGTCCGCGGTCGAACATCAGGTTGGCGCCCAGCTCCCAGCCTTCGGCGATCCGCTGCGACAGCGACGCCGACAGCGAACGCTGCCGATGCCCGTCGCGATCGGGCTGGTAGTCGGGGTTCGACGGCCGCGTCGCGTTGAAGCCCGAGCTGCGTTCGGCGCTCGCCGACAGCGAGAAACGCGTACCGGACTGCGCGGCGCCGAAGCCCGCCTGCGCACGCGCGGTGCCCTGCGATCCGCCGCCCACCGACGCGTACGGCCGCCAGCCGTCGGCGCCGGCCCGGCGGGTGAACACCTGCACGACGCCGCCGATCGCGCCCGATCCGTAGAGCGACGACATCGGTCCGCGCACGATCTCGATGCGCTCGATGACCTCGAGCGGCAGGTACTCGGGCATCCCGCTGCCGCTCAGCGGGTTCTCGATGCGAACGCCGTCGACGAGGATCAGCGTCTGCGAGGTCTTCGTGCCGCGCAGGAACAGACCCGAGGTGGTGCCCCTGCCGCCGGCCTGCGAGATCTCGATGCCGCCGGCGCTGCGCAGCAGTTCGGGCAGCGAGGCGGCGCCCGCATCGCGGATCGCCTGCGAGTCGATGACGACGACGTCGGCAAGCGCGCGGTCGATCGTCGTCTCGCTTCGCGTGGCGGTGACGACCACCGACTCGAGCGCAGGGGCGGACTGCGCATGCGAGGTCTGGGGAAGAAAGGTGAACGAGGAAAGGAAGGTGAACGAAACGACGGCGAGCGCTTGCGAGTGCGCCGCAGGACGGGAAAAGGACGACATGAAAGGAGGACTCCGGATGCGCCTCGCCCACCGCGAGGAACGCGTTCGTCATCGACCGGATCGAGACGAACCGGCCGGCCCTTCCGGCCGGTATCCGGGCTTGCAGCGACGATGCGCCGAGACGACGAGGCCTCGATCGCACATGCGTCCCGCCTTCCCAGCCGCCGTCGACGATGCCGCGAGTCGACGAAAGCCAGTGGCGATGGGGGCGCGCACGGATCCGCGAGCGGATCCCGCTGCTTACCGTTGCGGGGGCAGCACAGGTTGGCCGAGGCCCGCAGGACCTCCGCTCCCTGTTTCCCGTTTAACCGCGCATGAGGAAATCCGCGCGGGCACCGAAAGCGACGCGGATTATAGACCGTTCGCGAGGCCCGTCGGACGCGAGCCGGTGTCGTCGGACGAGCGCTGCGCTGCGCCGCCGCCGGCAGTGCCGCCCCCTTTCGCCTGCGGCAACCCGGCGAGCGCCTCGCGCACGATGCCCATCGTGAGCAACTCGGGCAGCACGCGCGGCCCGGGCTCGTCGGGACGATAGACGAGATACAGCGGCACGCCGTTGCGACCGAAGCGCGCCAGCGCCTCGGTGATGCGCGGATCGCGGTTCGTCCAGTCGGCCTTCAGCCGCACGACGCCGCGTTCGGCCATCTCGGCGATGATCGAGTCGCGCTCGAGCACGAGACGCTTGTTGGCTTGGCAGCTCACGCACCAGGCCGCGGTGAAATCGACGAAGACCGGCCGCTTCGCCTCGCGCGCTTCACGCACGCGCTCCTCGGACCACGGTTGCCAGGACGACGCGAGCGCTTCGCCTCCCGTCCCCGGCGTGCGCCGCTCGGCGGTGGCGCCGGGCGGCGATGCCCCTTCGCCCGGCCACGCGGTCCACAAGCCGAGCGCCAGGGCCGCTGCCGCGAACGCGCCAGCCAGCGGACGCACGACGCGCGAGGCCGCGCGCGGCACGCCCTGCTGCACGAAGCGGCCGTACAGCCACGCGGCGAGCGCGACGAGCACCGCGCCGATGGCGAGCGCGAAGACGGCGTCGATCCCCGCCTGCTGCCCGAGCACCCAGGCGAGCCAGGCCGCGGTCGCGTACATCGGAAAGGCGAGCGCCTGCCGGAACGTTTCCATCCAGCGGCCCGGCCTGGGCAGCACGCGCAGCGCCTGCGGGAAGAAGCCGAGCAGCACGTAGGGCGCGGCCATGCCGAGCGCGATCGCGGTGAACACGATCATCGCTTCGCCGGCCGAACTGGCGAGCGTGAAGCCCATCGCCGAGCCCATGAACGGCGCCGTGCACGGCGTGGCGACGAGCACGGCGAGCACTCCGGAGCCGAAGGAGCCGAGCAACGGATGCGGCCGCGCGCCGGTATCGAGCGCGCCCAGCCGCGTCATCGAGACGCCGATCTCGTAGACCCCCGAGAAGTTCAGGCCGATCGCGACGAAGAGCATCGCCATCGCCGCGACGAAGGCGGGAGACTGCAGCTGGAACCCCCACCCGGCCGCCTCGCCGCCGGCGCGCAGCGCGAGCAGCATCGCGGCCAGCGCCCAGAACGAGACGACGACGCCGGCGGCGAAGGCGAGCGCGCCCAGCCGCGACGAAGCGTCGGCCTCGCCGCCGGTGCGCGCGAAACCAAGCACCTTCAACCCGATCACCGGGAACACGCAGGGCATCAGGTTCAGGATCAAGCCGCCGACGGCGCCGAACAGCGCGGCGATCCACAGCGTTCGCGCGGTCGACCCGGGGCTCGCACCCGCGGCGGCGCTGCCGTCGGCGGCGATGCGCGGCGGCGCGATCGACGAAAGACCGGCACCGCGATCGCCCGACGAAGTGCCGAAACCGGGCAGCCACGATCCGCGCGACGATGCGCCGGCCGGCGGCTGCGTGTCGGCGCCGGCGACGCGCGCGATTTCGGTGCCCACCGGCAGCGCGGCCGCACTCGGCTTCGCGTCGATCTCGTAGGCAGTGCCGTCGACGACGACGATGCCGCTGGCGGCATCGAGCAGCGACTCGCCGGAGTTGCGCAGCCTGCGCACGCCGTCTTCGCTCAGCCGTACCGCCAGCCGCACGCCTTCGGCCGGCTGCGTCACCGCGTAGAGCACCTGCTCGGCCGCGTTCTCGACGAAGCCCTCGCGATACGGGAAGAACTCGACGTTCGACGCGCGACGCGGCAAAGCGATCGAGATCGCGTCGCCGTCGGCGTGCACCTGCGCGGCAACGGCGCCCTGCGGCATGCGCCGCTCGGCGTCGTCGAAGAGCGCGACGAAGCGCGACGGAGCAGCGACGCCTGTGCGCTGCACCGGCAGCGTCAGCGAGACGTCGGCATCGCCGGGTATGCAGACGTCGCGACACATCAGCCACGACGCGTGCGCGGCGATCGTCACGCGATCGCCGTCGATGGCGGCGGGCGGCCGCAGCGCCATCGGCAGGACGATCTCGCCTTCGTAGCCGTAGTTGGCCAGCGGCGGAATGAACAGTCGCTGCGGCGCGGGCCAGCGGATCGGACCCGCCTCGAAGCCCGTCGGCAGGCGCAATTCGACCTGCGTCGGCAGGCCCGAATCGCCCGGGTTGCGCCAGTAGGTATGCCAGTGCGGATCGTGGCGGATGCGCAGCCCCAGGCGCATCGCCTCGCCGGGAACGACCGCTGCGCGATCGGCGACCAGCTCGACCTCGACGCTGTCGACGCGCATCGGCCCGGCGGTCGGCGAGGATTGCGCCTGCGCCCGCGGCAGCATGCCGGGCATCGACCCGACGAGCGCGGCGAACACGACGAACACGGCGAACAACGCGGTGCGCCGCAACCGGTACGAATAGAATTTCATCCCGGAACGAATGCTACCGGAGCCACGGACCGAGCGCGCGCTGCGTCGGGCCCCTCGTATACCATCGCGCCATGGATCAGGCATCGCAGGAAATCGAACAACTCGGCGAACGCGTCGAGCAGATCGTCGCCACCGTTCGGCGCCTCGCCGATGAGAACGCATCGCTGCGCGAGCAGTTGTCGGCCAGCCGCGAAACCAACGAGCATCTGCAGCAGCGCATCGACGAGGCGCGCGAACGCGTGCAGGCCGCGCTCGCGCGGCTGCCGGCGCCGCCCGACACCGACGTCGACGTCGACGCCGACGCCGACGCCGACGCCGCAACGGGCGCACGGCAGCAGCACGCGACCGAAGCCGCGGACGACGCGCCCGAAGACAACGGATAGCCCGCACCGCACGGAAGCCGAGCATGGAACAGATCGACGTGAAGATCCTGGACCGCGATTACCGTCTCGCCGTCACCGGCGAAACGAAGCCGCGCCTGCTCGAAGCGGTGCAGGTGGTCGACGAGAAGATGCGCTCGATCCGCGACGCCGGCCGCGTCTCGGGGGTCGACCGCATCGCGGTGATGGCGGCGCTGCAGCTCGCGCACGAACTGCTCGGCGCGCAGCAGCCCGCGGCCGGAACGCCGTCGGCCGAGCTGCTGGGCCGCATCCGCAAGATGCGCGAGGACCTCGACGCAGAACTCGCGCGGCAGCAGCCGCTGTTCTGAGCGGCGCGCGACGAGCAGCGCGCAACGACGCAGCCGCTGTTCCGACCCGCGCGCGACGAGCGCGCTACGAACGATCCGACGCGAATCGCGGTAGAATGCGATCGACCCTGCGGTGTTCGATCAGGTCATACATTCCTTGAACCAATGTTTTGCATCCAGGTCGCAGCGACACTGCGTATCGCTGTTGTGATCGTCCCTCGTCGGACGAACCTGATGTGATACCTGCTGCGGCCGAACTGAACTGAACGGTTCAGGATGCCGGCCTGGCCGGCACAGGCGGGGTCCCTTCCTCTCCCTCATGACCCTCTCGCTCGTCGCGGCGTTCCTGCTGCTCGGTGCCTTCACCGGCTTCGCCGCGGGTCTGCTCGGCATCGGCGGCGGCATGCTGCTCGTGCCCTTCCTCACGATGCTGCTGACGAGCCAGGGCTTTCCGCTCGATCAGATCGTCAAGATCGCCATCGCCACGTCGCTCACGACGATCCTGTTCACCTCGCTGTCGAGCGTGCGCGCGCACGCGCGCCGCAGCGCCGTGCGCTGGGACATCGCGAAGACGCTCGCCCCCGGCATCGTCGCCGGCTCGCTGCTGGGCGCGCAGATCGCGGCGTGGCTGCCCGGCGCCGTGCTCGCCGTCGCCTTTGGGCTCTTCGTCGGCGCAATGGCCACGCAGATGCTGCGCGGCAGGGCAACCCCGGCCGATCACACGCTGCCCGGAAGCGCGGGCATGCTGGGCATGGGCGCAACGATAGGCGCGCTCTCGGCGCTCGCCGGCGCCGGCGGCGGCTTCATCACGGTGCCCTTCCTCACGCGCTCGAACGTGCGCATCCACGAAGCGGTGGCGACGAGCGCCGCCTGCGGCTTTCCGATCGCGCTCGCCGGAACGCTCGGCTACGTCATCGCCGGCTGGAACCTGCATCTGCCGGCAGGCACCTTCGGCTACATCTACCTGCCGGCGCTCGCGGCGATCGTCGCCACCAGCGTGCTCACCGCGCCGCTGGGCGCGAAGGCGGCGCACGCGATGTCGGTGGATCGCCTGCGCAGGCTGTTCGCGCTGCTGCTCTACGTGCTGGCGGCGTACATGATGTGGAAGGGCATCTCCGCGGCCCGGGCGTAGAACTCCCGGGCGGCGTGTCTCACGCCGAGACGAAGCGCTCCCGCAGCACGTTCTTCTGCACCTTGCCCATCGTGTTGCGCGGCAGTTCGTCGACGACGTGCACGCGCCTGGGCACCTTGAACGAAGCGATGCGCCCTTTCAGCAAGCCGATCAGCTCGTTCTCGTCGAGCCGCGCTCCCGGCGCGCGAACGACGACGGCAACCACCGCTTCGCCGAAGTCGCGATGCGGCACGCCGATCACCGCCGACTCGGCCACGCCTTCGATCTCGTCCAGGTACGACTCGATCTCCTTCGGATAGACGTTGTAGCCGCCGGTGATGATCAGGTCCTTGCTGCGCCCGACGATCGACAGGTAGCCGTTCGCGTCCCAGCTGCCCATGTCGCCGGTGCGGAAGAAGCCGTCGTCGGTGAACTCCTCGCGCGTCTTCCCGGGCATGCGCCAGTAGCCGCGGAACACGTTCGGTCCGCGCACCTGGATCGCGCCGATGTCGCCGATCCCGCAGGAGGCGCCCTGCTCGTCGACCACGCGCAGCTCCACGCCCGGCAGCGGCAGGCCCACGGTTCCCGCCACGCGTTCGCCGTCGTACGGGTTCGACGTGAGCATCGCCGTCTCGCTCATGCCGTAGCGCTCGAGGATGCGCTGGCCGGTACGCTCCTCGAAGCGACGAAAGGTCTCGGGCAGCAGCGGCGCCGAGCCCGAAACGAACAGCCGCATGTTGCGCGTGGCACGCGCATCGAAGCGCTCGTCGTCGAGCAGCCGCACGTACATGGTCGGCACGCCCATGAACACGGTGGCGCGGGGGAGCCGCTCGATGACCGCGCCCGGATCGAATTTCGCCAGCCACAGCATCGGACTGCCGGAGAGCAGCGCGCCGTGGCAGGCGACGAACAGGCCGTGCACGTGGAAGATCGGCAGCGCGTGCACGAGCACGTCGCCGCGCCGCCAGCGCCAGTAGCGGTGCAGCACGAGCGCGTTGCTGCCGATGTTGGCGTGCGAGAGCATCGCGCCCTTGCTGCGCCCGGTGGTGCCCGAGGTATAGACGATGCATGCGAGGTCGCTGCCGCGCACGGCCTGCGTGTCGAACTCCGGCGACTCGGCGGCGGCTGCCTCGAGCAGCGTGCCGCTGCGGTCGGCGCCCAGCGTGAACACGTGGCGCACGCCGTGCCGGCGCGCGATCTCCCCCACCCAGCCGAGCTTCGCCGGCGCGCACACCACCGCGGCCGGCTCGGCATCGCCGACGAAGTAATCGATCTCGGCCGCCTGGTAGGCCGTGTTCAGCGGCAGGTAGACGAAACCCGCGCGCAGCGTCGCCAGATACAGCAGCAGCGCCTCGGGCGACTTCTCGACCTGCACGGCGATGCGATCGCCCTTCGACAGGCCGAGCCGCACGAGCAGATTGGCGAGCATCGCGCTGGCGCGCTCGACGTCGTTCCAGCTGTAACGCGCGCCGTCCTCGGTCTCGATGCAGCAGCCGTAGAGATCGTCGGGGAAGCCGCTCGCGAGCAGCGTATAGAGATTGATGTCGCCCGCACCGTTCATCGCGTCGCCCCGGCGTGCCGACGGCACGCTCTTTCTCCGTCTACAGCAGCGAGAGCACCGCGCGCGACGCGCTGACGCGATCGCCGGCGAACCTCTCGTGGTTGGCTTCGATCTGCTCGAGATCGTACAGGTAGTTGACCATCAGTCCGAGCGACTGGCGCACGCCCTTGCGCGAGAGATCGGCGCCCACGTTGATGCGCTCGAGCCGCGCACCGTTGTTCAGGTGGAAGCGCGCCACAGGGTCGGACGGACGCGCATCGGTGGGCGAGGTCTGCAGCAGGTACAGCGCACACAGGCGCTGCAGCGTGTGCAGATCGACAATGCGTCCGTTGCCTGCGTCGTCGTCGGCAACGGGAACCGGGGCGGGTGCGGACGTAGCGGCCGGTGCAGCGGCCTCCCGCGCGGGCACCGGCCGCGCCTGCACGAGAGCGAGCAGGTCGCGTCCGTAGCGCTCCCGCAGGTCGCCCAGCGCCTCGTCGAGTTCGCGCAGCACCGACGCCTTGACCTTCGGCGCCTGCACCGACTGCACCGATTCGAGCTTCGCCAGCCAGCCGGCGAAACCGGGAATCGGCGACAAGGTGCAGAAGATCTTCAGCCTGGGCTGCTCGGCCTGCAGCCGCTCGGCGACCCGCTTGATGAGGAAGTCGCCCAGGCTCACGCCGCGCAGTCCCGGTTGGCAGTTCGAGATCGAATAGAAGGCCGCGACCTTGAATCGATCGTCGCGCGCGTTCTCCGGCGCGCGCCGGTCGAGCAGCGGCGCGACCCCGTCGGGCATCGCCTCGAGCAGCGCCACCTCGACGAAGATCAGCGGTTCGTCGGGCAGCGCGGGATGGAAGAACGCGAAGCAGCGCCGGTCGGGTTCCAGGCGCCGGCGCAGGTCGTTCCAGCCGTCGATCTGGTGCACCGCTTCGTGCTGGATCAGCTTCTCGAGCAGCCGCGCCGGCGAATTCCAGTCGACCTGCACGAGGTGCAGGAAACCGGGGTTGAACCACGACGAGAGCAGGTGGTGGAAGTCGGCCTCCACCGCCTTCAGCTCCGGATGCGTGGGCAGGCGCGCGAGGATCTTCGCGCGCATCGCGACGATCTGCGCAGTGGCGTCGGGCGCGCGATTCAGCCGCCGCAGCAGTTCCTGGCGCGGCGATTCGGCGGCGCGCCACAGCTCGATCAGCGCATCGGGCGCGCGCGTCATCGCATAGCTTTCGGCGCGGCGCAGCACCTCGGCGGGATCGGGGTCGAACTCGGAGGCGAGCGCATCGAAGAAGCGCGTTGCCGCGTCGGGCGAGAGCCGGCGATAGCGTTCGAGCGCGCGCGCGGCGATGACGAGGCTGTTCGACTCGCCGCGTTCGGTCAGCAGCTGCCGGCAATCGTCGAGCAGCCCGCGCAGGTCGCTGCGCTCGCGAACGTCACGGCCTACCTGCAGCAACCGCTCAAACACCGCTCGCTCCGGCATGCGCATCGGCGCCGCGCGCGCGACGCGACCAGGCGAGCAGCGCGAGACCGGCAATGAACATCGGAATGCACAGCCACTGCCCCATCGTGAGGCTCAGGGCCTGCAGCCCGAGGAAATCGTCGGGCTCACGCGCGAACTCGGCGACGAAGCGCAGCACCGCGTAGCCGACGAGGAACATGCCGGATACGGCGCCCACCGGACGAGGCCGCGACGAGTACCACCAGAGGAACACGAACAGGACGATTCCCTCGCCGGCGAACTGATAGAGCTGCGACGGATGACGCGGCAACGCATCGACCTGCGGGAACACCATCGCCCACGGCAGGTCGGTGGGACGACCCCACAGCTCGCCGTTGATGAAATTGCCGAGGCGCCCGGCGGCCAGGCCTATCGGCACCAGCGGCGCCACGAAGTCGGTGACGCGCAGGAACTGCAGCCCGCGCAGGCGGCAGAAGAGCGCGACGGCGACGAGCACACCGAGCAGGCCGCCGTGAAAGGACATCCCGCCCTTCCACACTTCGAAGACTTCGAGCGGATGCGCGCCATACCAGCCGGGCTTGTAGAACAGCACGTAGCCGAGCCGCCCGCCGAGGACCACGCCCAGCGCGCCCCAGAACAGCAGATCCTCGAGATCGCGCGGCGACAGTCCGCTTGCCTGCGACCCCATCGGACGCTGCAGGCGCAGGCGGCCGAGCCAGTAGAACAGCGCGAACGCGACGAGGTACATCAGGCCGTACCAGCGCACGGCGAGCGGCCCTATCGAGAAGGCGATCGGGTCGAACTGGGGATGGACGAGCATCGGCGGGAGCGGACGGGCACCAGCGGTCGGGGACGATCATCGGCGAGGGTGCGTTTCACCCGTCGTTCATTCTGCCCGATAATCGAAGCTCTTCACGGCGGAGGCCCCGGATGAAAGGCGATCCGAAAGTCATCGAGTGGCTGAACCGGCAGCTGAAGAACGAGCTGACCGCGATCAACCAGTATTTCGTGCATGCCCGCATCTTCGGGCACTGGGGCCTGCCCGGTCTCGAGAAGATCGAGTACGAGGAATCGATCGGCGAAATGAAGCACGCCGATCGGCTGATCCAGCGCATCCTGCTGCTGGACGGCCTGCCGAACCTGCAGGACCTCGGCAAGCTGAACGTCGGCGAGACCACCGAGGAGATCCTCGCCAGCGATCTTGCGCTCGAGCGCGCGGCGCTCGACACGGTGCGCTCGGCGATCGCGCACTGCGAATCGGTGAACGACTACGTCTCGCGCGAGATCCTCGTCGACATCCTCGACGACTCGGAGAAGCACGTGGACTTCCTCGAGACGCAGATCGAACTGATCGGCCGCGTGGGGCTGCAGAACTACCAGCAGACCTTCATGAACCGGGAAGCGCCCTGAGGCGCGACGAAGCGCCTCGATGACCGGGCGGGTCCCGCGTCAGGCCGCGGCGCACGCGCAGCCCATGGCTCCCGCCGCACGCGCCTCGATCGAAAGATGCTCGTCGAGCAGCTCGCGCACGCGAGGCCCGCATTTGCCGCAGCACGTCGTCACGCCGAGATCGGCACGCAGCTTCGACATCGATTGCGCGCCCTCGCGCAGGCTCGAACGGATCTGGCGGTCGGATACGGCGCGGCAGACACAGACGATCATGGCGGCAACTTCCCGTACGGCCTTCGACGGCATCGAAAACAATAATGGTTCGTATTAAGATTACCGGAGCCGCGCTTCCGACGCAAGCTTCCCCCGAATCTCCCTCCGAATCCCCCTCCCCGAATCTCCGTCCCCATAACCCGGAAACCTCCCACCCCATGTCCGCCAACCGCCGCAGCCGCAACATCACCCAGGGCGTCGCCCGCGCACCGAACCGTTCGATGTATTACGCGATGGGCTACCGCCGCAGCGACTTCGACAACCCGATGATCGGAATCGCCAACGGCCACAGCACGATCACGCCGTGCAACTCGGGCCTGCAGGCACTAGCCGACGTCGCCATCGAGGCGATCCGCGCCGGCGGCGCGAACCCGCAGGTGTTCGGCACGCCCACCATCTCCGACGGGATGGCGATGGGCACCGAAGGGATGAAGTACTCGCTGGTCTCGCGCGAAGTCATCTCCGACTGCGTCGAGACATCGGTGCAGGGCCAGTGGATGGACGGCGTGCTCGTCATCGGCGGCTGCGACAAGAACATGCCGGGCGGCATGATGGGCATGCTGCGCGCGAACGTGCCGTCGATCTACGTCTACGGCGGCACGATCAAGGCAGGCCACTGGAAAGGCCAGGACCTGAACATCGTCTCGGTGTTCGAGGCGGTGGGCGAGTACTCGCGAGGCTGCATGTGCGAGGAGGATTTCCGCGGCATCGAGGAGAACGCGATTCCGGGCACCGGCTCGTGCGGCGGGATGTACACGGCCAACACGATGTCGTCGTCCTTCGAGGCGCTCGGCATGAGCCTGCTCGGCTCGTCGACGATGGCGAACCCCGATCCCGAGAAGCTGCACTCCACCGCCGAGTCGGCGCGCGTACTGATCGAAGCGGTCAAGCGCGACCTGAAGCCGCGCGACATCGTCACCCGCGAATCGATCGAGAACGCGGCGGCGCTGATCATGGCGGTGGGCGGATCGACCAACGCCGTGCTGCACTACCTCGCGATCGCGCACGCGGCGGAAGTCGAATGGACGATCGACGACTTCGAGCGCGTGCGCAAGCGCGTGCCGGTGCTCTGCGACCTGAAACCCTCGGGCCGCTATCTCGCCACCGACCTGCACCGCGCCGGCGGCATTCCGCAGGTGCTGAAGATCCTGCTCGACGCCGGCCTGCTGCACGGGCACTGCATGACGATCACCGGCCGCACGCTCGCCGAGGAACTGGCGAACGTGCCGTCCACCCCGCGCGCCGACCAGCCCGTGATCTTTTCGATCGACAAGGCGCTGTACCGCGAAGGGCACCTCGCGATCCTGAAGGGAAACCTGTCGCCCGAGGGCTGCGTGGCGAAGATCAGCGGGCTGAAGAACCCGGTGATGACCGGCCCGGCGCGCGTCTTCGACGACGAGCAGAGCGCGTTGCAGGCGATCCTCGACGGGCGCATTGTCGCCGGCGACATCATGGTGCTGCGCTACCTCGGGCCGCGCGGCGCGCCGGGAATGCCCGAGATGCTCGCGCCGACCTCGGCGATCATCGGCGCCGGCCTGGGCGAATCGGTGGGTCTGATCACCGACGGACGCTTCTCGGGCGGCACCTGGGGAATGGTCGTCGGGCACGTCGCGCCGGAGGCGGCGGCGGGTGGACCGATCGGGCTCGTGCGCGAAGGCGATTCGATCACGATCGACGCGCACCGGCTGCTGCTGCAGCTGAACGTCGACGAGGCCGAGCTGGCGCGACGGCGCGCCGAGTGGAAGGAGCCGGCGCCGCGTTATCGGCGCGGCGTGCTGGCGAAGTTCTACAAGCTGGCGAACAGCGCGAGCCGCGGGGCCGTGCTCGACGACTTCTGAGGAAGAAAGGGAAGGGAGAAGGGGGGCGCTATCGTGCGACGTGCCGAGGTCCGCGCTACGCGCGGCCTCGCCTGCGCGAGCGGCCCGACGCGCTTGCCCGCTCGCGGCGCTCGAGCGCCTCATGCAGCGCGAGGAACTCGGCGGTGAGCTTGTGGCGCGGCTCGAAGTGGATCATCGGACGCGCCTGCTCGTGCGACTCGCGGATCCGCACGCTCGCGCTCAGATACGGCTCGAGCACCGGCAGCCCCTCGTCGACCAGTTCCTGCACGGTGCGCTGCGGCAGGCTGGCGCGCGCCTGGAACTGGTTCACGACGATGCCGCCCACTTCGAGCGCATCGTTGTGGTCGGCGCGGATCTCCTCGACGCTCGCGAGCAGCGCGTAGAGCGCGCGCCGCGAGAAATCGTCGCAATCGAACGGAATCAGGCAGCGGTCGGCGGCGATCAGCGCCGAGCGCGTATAGAAATTCAGGGCGGGCGGCGTATCGATGTAGATCCGCTCGTAGCGCCCATCCAGGGCGGCGAGCGCGTCGCGCAGCTTGTAGATCTTGTAGCGCGACTCGAGCTTGCCGTGGATTTCCTCCAGCCGCGCGCTCGAGGCCATCAGATCGAGCTTCTCCCACGGCGTGGGCCGCACGAACGCGGACGCATCGAGCGGCCGCAGCACGAAGCTCAGCGACTGCTCGAACAGCTCCGCTGCGCCCGGCTGCGTGTCGTCGGCCGCCGCGCCGAGCAGGTAGCGCGTGGAGTTCGCCTGCGGATCGAGATCGACGACCAGGGTGGAGCGGCCTTGCGCGGCGCTGATCGCCGCGAGATTGCAGGCGATGGTGGACTTCCCCACTCCGCCCTTCTGATTGAAGACGACGTACCGCATGAAAGCTCGCGCTCCGCGTTGGACGCGGGAGCATACCGCGAGACGTTGTCCTCAGCCCCGGCTGCGGGCCTTCACGCGTCGCGTCTGCATGCGCAGATAGGGGAACTGCCGCTCGATCCTCACGCGGCGCATCTCGGCGAATTCGTCGTCGGCGCGGCGCTTGTCGAAGCCGAGCAGCGGCTCGAGCACTTCGAACCAGGCGAAGGCAATGGCCAGCGGCGCGAGGATCGCCCACCACGACCAGGCCGCGACAGGCGCCAGCTCGAACCACTTCAGGACGATCAGCAGGACACCGATCCAGACGAAGGGCATCGGTAAACGGCTCCGGAACGAGTCCCGAATGTGCATCAGCACCCGCCGCGTGTGCGGGGTGGGCGGCCGGACGGTGCGCGACGGGGATCCGGCGGCGTCACGCGCGCGCATCGCGCGGCTGAGGCGACGCGACCGGCGCAATCGCGATCCATCGGTCCACCGGGGGTCGCCGCTCATCGCGGCGCCGAGGCGCAAGACGGCGCCAGCCGCTACCTTTGTCTGTACGGAGCGTTCGTCGCGCTTCGTGTCAGGCCTCCTCTTCCAGCCGCGAACCGAATGTGTGCTCCAGGCTGGCTCTGCCCCGGTAACACCCGGGGCTTTTTTTGCCCGGTCGACGCGCTTCGCCCGCCGGGCGCCTGTCGCGCGCCTGCAGGGCGCCTGTCGCACGCCCGCAGGGCGCCTGTCGCACGCCCGCAGGGCGCTGGCGCTCCAGGCGCTCAGGCCGTCGCGCCGGCGAGATCGGCCGCCGTGGTGAACGCGTCCGCGTAGAACTCGCCCTCGTCGAGCCCGTGCGCGGCGAAATCGCGCCGCGCGGCCTCGACCATCGCCGGCGTGCCGCAGGCGTAGACTTGGTGGGCGGAGAGATCGGGAAAATCTTCGAGGACGGCGCGATGCACGAAACCGCTGCGGCCCTGCCAGTCGTCTTCCGCCAGCGCATCGGAGACCACCGGAACGTAGCGCAGATGCGGCATCTCGCGGGCCCAGCGCTCGCACAGCTCGTTGCTGTAGAGGTCGCGCGGACGCCGGCCTCCCCAGTACAGCGTGGTCTGGCGCTCGATGCCGCGAGCGCGCATCTGCTCGACGATCGCCTTGATCGGCGCGAAGCCGGTTCCGCTGGCGAGCAGCACGATCGGGCACGCGCGGTCTTCGCGCAGGAAGAAGGTTCCCATCGGGCCTTCCAGCCGCAGGATGTCGCGCTCCTTCAACGCAGGCTGCGTCGCGCCGAACAGCGCATCGGTGAAGCGCCCGCCCGGCAGGTGCCGCACGTGCAGCTCGAGCTGCTCGGCCTCCTGCGGCGCGCTGGCCATCGAATAGCTGCGCCGGGTTCCGTCGCGCAGGATCAGCTCGACGTACTGCCCCGCCAGGTACTGCAGGCGCTCGCCGGCGGGAAGCTGCAGGCGCACGACGGCCACGTCGGGCGCGACGCGCACGATCGACGAGATGCGGCAGGGCATCTTGCGGATCGGCATCTGACCGGGCCCGGAGACGAGGCGCGCCTGCACCGAAAGATCGGAGCGCGCCTGCGCGCAGCACAACAGCCCCATGCCACGCGACTGCTCGTCGCGCGACAGCGCCTTCGTCGAATGCGCCCCCTGCGCGATCTCGCCTTCGAGCACCAGCGATTTGCACGACCCGCAGGCGCCGTTGCGGCAGCCGTAGGGAAGCACGACCCCCTGGCGCAGCGCGGCGTCGAGAATCGGTTCGTCGTCCTCGACGAGGAAGCGCACACCACTGGGAAGAACGGTGACGGTGAAGCTCATGGCAACATTATCGCCCGCCATCATCGCGCCGCTGCTATACTTTCACGTTTTCTAGGCGCGCGGCTTTCGCTCGAAAGCCGCAGGGGCCGCCCGATCGCTTCGGAGCTTGCCGTCCCTTGCGCCTCCGTGCTGGTGTAGCTCAGTTGGTAGAGCAACTGATTCGTAATCAGTAGGTCCGCAGTTCGAGTCTGCGCACCAGCACCAAAACCTACGTTCTCAACCGGTAGCCGGTCTTCAGCATCCAGCGGACGATCGCGAGGAAGACGACGAGGAACGCGAGCGTCATGCCGAGGCTGATCGCGACGCTCACGTCGCCGGTACCGTAGAAGCTCCAGCGGAATCCGCTCACCAGGTACACGACCGGATTGGCCAGCGTCACCGTTCGCCAGAACGGCGGCAGCATGTCGATCGAATAGAAGGTTCCGCCGAGGAAGGTGAGCGGCGTGACGATCAGCAGCGGAATCAGTTGCAGCTTCTCGAAGCCGTCGGCCCAGATGCCGATGACGAAGCCGAGCAGGCTGAAGGTGACCGCGGTGAGCACGAGGAAGAGCAGCATCCACGCCGGGTGCTGCACCTGCAGCGGCACGAACAGCGCCGCCGTGGCGAGGATGATCAGCCCGAGCCCGATCGATTTCGTCGCCGCCGCACCGACGTAGCCGACGAGGACTTCGAGATGCGAAACCGGAGCCGACAGCAGCTCGTAGATCGTGCCGGTGAACTTCGGGAAATAGATCGCCACCGACGCGTTCGAGATGCTCTGCGTGAGCAGCGACAGCATCACCAGCCCCGGCACGATGAACGCGCCGTAGCTCACGCCGCCGATGTCGCTGATGCGCGAGCCGATCGCCGAGCCGAACACGACGAAATAGAGCGAGGTGGAGACGACCGGCGAGACGACGCTCTGCAGCAGCGTACGGCGCATGCGCGCCATCTCGAAGCGGTAGATGGCGGCGACCGCATGATGGTTCAACCGAGGGTTCACGACTCGCTCCGCACGAGCTGTACGAAGATGTCCTCGAGCGAGCTCTGCTCGGTGCGCAGGTCGCGCAGCGCGATGCCGGCCCGCTCGAGCGCGGCAAGCAGTGCGCTGACCCCGGTATCGTCGCGGCGCGCATCGTAGTGGTAGACCAGCTCGTCGCCGGCCGGCGAGCGCTCGAGCGCCCATTGCGCGAGCGATTCGGGAACGCGTTCGAGCCGATCGCGCAGTTGCAGCACGAGCTGCTTCTTGCCGAGCTTGCGCATCAGCTCGTTCTTCTCCTCGACGAGCACGAGCCGGCCGCGATGCAGCACGCCGACGCGGTCGGCCATCTCCTCGGCCTCGTCGATGTAGTGCGTCGTGAGGATCACCGTGACGCCGTTGTCGCGCAGGCGGCGCACCAGCGACCACATCGATTGCCGCAGCTCCACGTCGACGCCGGCGGTGGGCTCGTCGAGAAAGAGCAGCGACGGCTCGTGCGCCAGGGCTTTCGCGATCAGCACGCGCCGCTTCATGCCGCCCGAGAGCGTCATTATCCGGCTGTCGCGCCGGTCCCACAGCGACAGGTCGCGCAGCACGCGCTCGACGTACGCGGGGTCCGGCGGCCTGCCGAACAGACCGCGGCTGAACGAGACGGTGTTGCGCACCGTCTCGAAGGCGTCGGTGGTGAGTTCCTGCGGAACGAGGCCGATGCGCGAGCGCGTCCGGCGATAGTCGGCGACGTTGTCGTAGCCGTCGACGCGCACCACGCCCTGCGACGCGTCGACGAGCCCGCAGACGATGCCGATCAGCGTCGTCTTGCCGGCTCCGTTGGGGCCGAGCAGCGCGAAGATCTCGCCGCGGCGGACTTCGAGCGAGACCGAATCGAGCGCGCGAAGGCCCGATTCGTAGACCTTCGAGACGTCGCGGATTTCGAGGATCACTCGTCGGGGGCCAGCAGTTCCCTGGGCAGCCCGAAGGTCATCGACTCGTTCACGCCTTCGAGGCGTCGCACGGCGGAGACGCCGAGCGTGCCGAGCCGGTGCAGCAGGTCGGCGACGAGCACCTCGGGCGCCGAGGCGCCGGCCGTCACGCCGATCCGGCGCCTGCCCTCGAGCCAGGCCGGATCCAGCTCGTCGGCCGAACCGATCAGCCGCGCCTCGCAGCCCATCTTCTGCGCCACCTCGCGCAGCCGGTTGCTGTTCGAGCTGGTGGGCGAGCCGATGACGAGAACGAGGTCGCACTGCGGCGCCATCGCCTTCACCGCGTCCTGGCGGTTCTGCGTGGCGTAGCAGATGTCCTGCTTGCGCGGCTCGACGATCGACGGGAAGCGCTGCTTCAGCGCCTCGACGATCTCGCGCGCATCGTCCACCGACAGCGTGGTCTGCGTGACGCAACCCACGCGCTCGGGATCGGCGACCTGCAGGCGCTCGACGTCGCCCACCGACTCGACCAGGTGGATGCCGTCGTCGGCCTGCCCCATCGTGCCCTCGACCTCGGGATGGCCGGCATGGCCGATCATGACCACCTCGCGGCCCTCGCGCCGCATGCGCGCGACCTCGATGTGCACCTTCGTGACGAGCGGGCAGGTGGCGTCGAACACGCGCAGCTCGCGTCCGTCGGCCTGGCGGCGCACCGCCCGCGAGACGCCGTGCGCCGAGAAGATGAGCACCGCCCCGTCGGGCACCTCGTCCACCTCCTCGACGAAGACCGCGCCCATGTCGCGCAGGCGCCGCACGACGTGGTCGTTGTGCACGATCTCGTGCCGCACGTACACCGGCGGGCCGAAGCGCTCGAGCGCGCGCTCGACGATCTCGATCGCCCGATCGACGCCGGCACAGAACCCGCGCGGTTGCGCGAGGATCGCCTGCATCGGCGCCGGCCCTTCGTCGGTCATCAGAGAACTCCCAGGATGTGGACTTCGAAGCGCAGGCGGTGTCCGGCCAGCGGGTGATTGAAGTCGAACAGCGCGTAGCGCTCGGTCAGTTCCTTCAGCACGCCGGCGATGCGTCCGCCGTCGGGGCCGGCGATGTCGATGACGTCGCCCGCCCGGTAGTCGTCGGCGCCGTCGACGTTGGCGTCGAAGGTCTCGCGCGCCAGCTTCTGCACGAGATCGGGATTGCGCTCGCCGAAAGCCTCGTCGGGCGACAGCTCGAAAGCGCGGCGTTCTCCCTCGGCCAGGCCGAGCAGGCATCGTTCGAGCGCCTCGGCCATCTGACCGACGCCAACCTGAAAGGTGGCCGGCCGATCGCCGAAAGTGTTAATGACGTCGGTGCCCGCGTCGGCGAGACTGACCCGGTAGTGCAGCGTCAGATGCGAGCCGGCCTGCACGACCGGCCCATGGGCGGGGCTCGCGGAACTCATCGGCTCCATTCTAGAGGAAGGCACGTGGCGATTACGGATTGGCCGCCCGAGCACCGGCCGCGCGAGCGGCTGCTCGCCGGCGGAGCGGCACAGCTGTCCGACGCAGAACTGCTGGCGGTGCTGCTGCGCAGCGGCCGACGCGGCAGAAGCGCGGTCGAATGCAGCGCCGAACTGCTGGCCCGCTTCGGCGGATTGCGCCCGCTGCTGGCCGCGCCGGGCGGCGTCGCGATGAACGAGTCGGGGCTGGGCCCGGCAAGCTGGGCGATGCTGCAGGCCGCGCTCGAGCTCGGCCGGCGCAACCTGCGCGCCGCGCTGCGCGAGCGCGACGCCCTCGCCTCGCCCGGCTCGGTGCGCGCGTTCCTGTCGGCATGGCTGCGCGACCGCGAAGTCGAGGTGTTCGCCGGACTCTTCCTCGACAGCCAGAACCGGCTGATCGCCGCCGAGGAGCTGTTCCGCGGCACGCTGACGCAGACCTCGGTCTATCCGCGCGAAGTGCTGCGGCGCGCGCTCGAGCTGAACAGCGCCGGCGTCATCGTCGCCCACAACCACCCCTCCGGCGTCGCCGAACCGAGCGCCGCCGACCGGCTGCTGACGGCCTCGCTGAAGTCGGCGCTGGGGCAGCTCGACATCCCGGTGCTCGATCACCTGATCGTCGGCGCGGAACGGTGTTTTTCGTTTGCGGAGGCGGGGATACTTTGAAGGCGGTAAAGGGTAAAGGGCAAAGGGTGAAGGGAATTCAACGCGGCGACAGCCGAAGTCGATGCACTTCCCCTTCACCCTTCACTCTTTACCCTTCACCTGCTATAATTACCGGCTTTGCTCCACCCCGGACACAGCCATGTCCCGAGTCTGTCAAATCACCGGCAAGGCGCCGATGGTCGGCAACAACGTCTCGCACGCGAACAACAAGACGAAGCGCCGCTTCCTGCCGAACCTGCAGAGCCGCCGCTTCTGGATCGAGAGCGAGAATCGCTGGATCCGCCTGCGCGTGACCAACGCGGCGCTGCGTCTGATCGACAAGAAAGGCATCGACGTCGTGCTGGCCGACCTGCGCGCGCGCGGCGAAGCCTGACGCCCGTCGGCGAGACTGAGCCACCGCATACACCGAATCGGAGGGTTACCCGATGCGCGACAAGATCAAGCTCGAATCGACGGCCGGCACCGGCCACTTCTACACGACCACGAAGAACAAGCGGAACATGCCCGAGAAGATGGAGATCAAGAAATTCGATCCCGTCGCCCGCAAGCACGTGGCGTACAAGGAAACGAAGATCAAGTAGAGGATTGCAGACGAGGGCGCGAGGCCCTCGTCGCGCCTTTGCTAGCGCGCCGCCGGAACGTACAGCGCGCCCCCTCCTTCGAGGAACTCCCGGCTCTTTTCCTGCATGCCCGCCTGCGCCTCGGCGCGCAGGTCCTGCGAAATTCGCATCGCACAGAATTTCGGCCCGCACATCGAGCAGAAATGCGCGACCTTGTGCGCGTCCTTCGGCAGTGTCTCGTCGTGGTATTCGCGCGCCCTGTCCGGGTCGAGCGCCAGATTGAACTGATCTTCCCAGCGGAAGTCGAATCGCGCTCTCGACAGCGCGTCGTCGCGCAGTTGCGCTGCCGGGTGCCCCCGGGCGAGATCGGCCGCGTGCGCGGCAATCCTGTAGGCGATGACGCCGGCGCGAACGTCGTTGCGATCCGGCAGGCCGAGGTGCTCCTTCGGCGTCACGTAGCAGAGCATCGCCGTGCCGTACCAGCCGATCTGCGCCGCGCCGATTGCACTCGTGATGTGGTCGTAACCCGGGGCGATGTCGGTGGCAAGCGGTCCCAGCGTATAGAACGGCGCCTCGCCGCATTCGCGGATCTGCTTCTCCACGTTGACCTTGATCTTTTGCATCGGCACGTGCCCGGGACCCTCGATCATTACTTGGCAGCCTTTGGCGTGCGCGACCCGCGTCAGCTCTCCCAGCGTTTCGAGCTCGGCGAATTGCGCTGCGTCGTTGGCGTCGGCGATGCAGCCCGGGCGCAACCCGTCGCCGAGCGAGAACGAAACGTCGTAGCGCCGCAGGATGTCGCAGATCTCGTCGAAGCGCTCGTACAGGAAGCTCTCCCGGTGTCCTGCCAGGCACCAGCGTGCCATGATCGAGCCGCCGCGCGACACGATGCCCGTCACGCGACGCGCGGTAAGCGGGACGTGCGCGAGGCGCACGCCAGCGTGAATGGTGAAGTAGTCGACGCCCTGCTCGGCCTGCTCGATCAGCGTGTCCTTGAACACTTCCCAATCGAGCTTCAGCGGATCACCGTCTACCTTCTCGAGCGCCTGGTAAATCGGGACGGTGCCGATCGGCACGGGGCTGTTGCGCAGGATCCAGCCGCGGATGTCGTGGATGTTGCGGCCGGTCGAGAGGTCCATCACGGTATCCGCGCCCCAGCGGATCGCCCACACCATCTTCTCGACCTCCTCGGCGACCGAGGAACCGAGTGCCGAGTTGCCGATATTCGCGTTGATCTTCACGAGGAAGTTTCGTCCGATCACCATCGGCTCGCATTCCGGGTGATTGACGTTCGCGGGGAGGATGGCACGCCCGCAGGCCAGTTCCCGGCGCACGAACTCCGGCGTTACGAAAGGCGGAATCGCGGCGCCGAAACTCTCGCCGTCGGCGAGACGCTGCTGCGCCTCGTCGAGCATCCGCTCGCGGCAGAGGTTCTCGCGATGTGCGACGAAGATCATTTCCTCGGTGACGATGCCGGCGCGGGCGAACTCGTATTGCGTGACGTGCTGACCCGGCTCGCCGCGCAGGATCGGACGCTGCGCCGGGCACGGCGCGAGCCGGTGCTGCCCGGAGACGTTCCCGTTGTCCTCGGGGCGCGGGCGGCGTCCGTCGATCGCCGCGTAGCCGCGCGCCGCGAGCCACGCGCAGCGCAGCGGCGCCAGTCCGGTGTCGAGGTCGATCGTCGCAGTCGCGTCGGTGTACGGGCCCGAGGCATCGTAGAGCCGCACCGGCGGCTCGTCCGGGTCGGACAACACGACCTCGCGAAAGGGCACGCGGATGTCGGGCCGGCCGTCCGGCGACGCGTAGGCCTTGCGCGAGCCGCGGATGGGGCCAAGCGTCAGTTCCGCCGCGGACGGACGCGCGTTCGCCACGACGGACGCGGCACGATTTGCTTCGAAGTTCATGGATCCCCCTTTGACGTTCGCAGGAGATCCGGGGCGATGACTGATGAAAGAGGCGCGGGTCGAGCATTCGACGCCCGGGTTCCGTCCCTTCGCCGGCATGACCCGGATCAGGTTCGAAGGGTTCGGCTCGCGCCGTCTCAGCCCCTTGCGGGACACCCCTGGGAACGCAACGAAGCGTGAAGCGTTGCGCAGCGCATGTCAAATGCACTGCGCGTGGGCGAGGTTCACAGTGTTCTTCCGAGGAACATCGCCCCGGGCAACGGGTTGAAGACGTACGGCTCGACGGGTTCGAAACCGAGCCCCTCGTACAGGCGCCGCGCCTCGTGCATCGTCGACAGCGTGTCGAGGCAGATGCGGTCGTAGCCGGCCCCGCGAGCCTCATCGCAGATTCGTTCGGCCAGCCGGCGACCGAGCCGCATCCCGCGCGCCTGCGCTCGCACGTAGAGCCGCTTCATCTCGCAGATGCCGTTCCGTACGGGGCGCAGCGCAACACAACCGACCGCTTCGTCGCCGCGCCAGGCGAGCAGCACGCGCCCCGCGGGCGGCGCGTACTTGCCGGGCAGCGCTTCCAGCTCCGCGTCGAAGTCCTGGAAGCCGAGATCGAAACCGAGGCCCTGCGCGTATTCGACGAAGAGGGCGCGCACGACCGGCAGGTCCTCGGGCCAGCGCGCGGGGCGGATCGAGGGTACGGCTTCGGGAAGACCGGAGGCGCTCATCCGCGCGCGGCGTGCTCGCGCAGGTCGTCGAGAGGATGCGCGCCGAAGTCGTCGCGGTCGAGATACGCGACGATCCGGGCGGCCGCGTCCTCCGGCGCGATCAGTCCGCCCTGTGCCTTCAGCTGGCGGAAGCGCTCGATCGACGGGAAATCGGCCGAACGGATCGTCTGCTGCATCGGCGTGTCGAGCACGCCGGGCGCGAGCGCGCAGGCGCGCGCCGGGTTCGACCGCCGCGACTGCTCGTCGACGATGCAGCGCGTGAACATGTCGACGGCCGCCTTCGACGCGCAATACGCGGCCCATCCGGCGATCGGATGGCGCGCGGCGCCCGAGGAGATGCTGAGAATCCGCCGCTCGCCCGCCGCGTCGTCGGTGGCTTCGAGGAACGCCGCGGTGAGCCGCATCAGCGATGCGAGATTCACCTGCAGCAGGCTCGCGAGGGCGTCGGTGCGCAGTGTCTCGATGGAACCGATCGGCTCGACGACGCCGGCGTTGTTCACCAGCACGAAGCGCTGTGCATCGCGATGCTCGCGCAGCAGCCCGGCGAGCGCTGCGGCCAGCACGTCGGTGGCCTGCGCGTCGGCGAGGTCGCAGCGCCGGTAGTCGATCGCGACACCCCCCTCCCGTGCCCGCGCGACGAGCGGATCGTTGCCCGAACGCGCGACGCAGACGAGCAGGCGATCCGGCGCCAGCAGGCGTTCGGCGATCGCGGCGCCCAGGCCGCGCGAGGCGCCGGTGACGATCGCGATC
The DNA here is from genome assembly GCA_021166835.1 of Burkholderiaceae bacterium. The sequence continues at coordinate 82,232 of JAJPEN010000018.1, forward strand.
TCGCGCACGAAAACGCCCCTCCGGGAGTCAGAAAGCGTGCTCTGCCGCGGGAAAGGCCCGCGTCTTCACCGCGTCGCGATAGCGTTCGACGGCCTCGCGCACGCTCGACGCACCGGCCATGAAGTTGCGCACGAAGCGCGGCCGACGCCCCGGATAGACGTCGAGCATGTCGTGCAGCACGAGCACCTGTCCGGCGCAGCCGGCGCCCGCGCCGATGCCGATGGTCGGCATCGTCAGGCGCTGCGTGAGCGTCTCGGCGAGCGCCGCGGGAACCATCTCGAGCACGAGCATCGTCGCGCCCGCCTGCTCGAGCGCGAGCGCGTCGGCGACGAGCCGGTCGGCCGCCTGCGCATCGCGGCCCTGCACGCGGTAGCCACCGAGCACGTGCACCGATTGCGGCGTGAGTCCCAGATGCGTGCATACCGGAATGCCGGCGCGCGCGAACAGTTCCACGGTGGGCGCGAGCCAGGCGCCGCCTTCGATCTTGACCATCTGCGCGCCCGCACGCATCAGCGTGACGGCGTTGGCGAGCGCGGATTCGGGGCTCGCGTGGTAGCTGCCGAAAGGCATGTCGGCGATGAGCCAGGCATAGCGGGCGGTGCGCGCCACGCAGCGAACGTGATAGGCGACTTCGTCGAGCGTGACCGGCAACGTGGAGGAGTGTCCCTGCACGACCATGCCGAGCGAATCGCCGACGAGCAGGCTGTCGATGCCCACCGAATCGAGCAGCGCGGCGAAGCTCGCGTCGTAGCAGGTGAGCATCGCGATCGGCTCGCCGCGTGCGCGCATCTCGGCGAGCCGCGGTTGCGTGACCGGACTGCGCCCGGTGTCGGCGGGCGCCGCAGGCGCGGCTTGGGAACTCATGCGTGACTCGCTTCGTGGTCGCTTCGTGGTGTCCGGCCGATTCTAACCTTCGTCTCCGCGTCGCCAGCGCACGGCGAAGAAGCCGTCGCAGTCGTCGCGATGCGGCAGCAGGCGAAGCGTGCCGTCCGCCGTCGCCTGAGCATGCAGCTTCGCCCCCTGCGCCTCGAGCACTGCACTCGGATCGCAGCGCATCCATCGCGGATGGCGCGACTCGAAGGCGTCGCGCTGCTCGTCGTTCTCGGCGGCAAGCAGGCTGCAGGTCGCATAGACGAGATGCCCGCCGGGTCGCACCAGCGCGGCGGCCGCATCGAGCAGCGCGCGCTGCTGCGCGACGAAGCCGTCGCGCTCGAAGGGGCCGATGCGCCATTTCAGGTCGGGCGCGCGGCGCAGCGTTCCGGTGCCGGTGCACGGAGCGTCGACCAGCACGACGTCGGCCCTGCCCCGCAGCCGCTCGAGGCGCGCGTCGCGCTCGCCGGCGATGACGATCGGGAACACGTTGTCGGCGCCGCTGCGCGCGAGCCGCTGCCGCATCCGCTGCAGCCGCTTCGCCGAAACGTCGCAGGCGTAGATGTGGCCGGTCGAGCGCATCGCGGCGGCCATCGCGAGCGTCTTGCCGCCGGCGCCGGCGCACAGGTCGATCGCGGTCTGGCCGCGTCGCGGCGCGGCGAGCATCGCCAGCAGTTGGCTGCCGACATCCTGCACCTCGAAGCGCCCGGCCAGATAGCCGGCAGTGCGTTCGAGCGCGGGCTTGCCGCTCGCCCGAAGCGCGTGCTGGCTGTGCGGCAGCTCGTGCGTCTCGATGCCGGCGTCGTCGAGCTCGCGGCGCACGGCTGCGCGATCGGCCTTCAGCACGTTCGCCCGCAGGTCGAGCGGCGCCGGTTCGAGCAGCGCGGCGGCGAGCGCCTGCGCCTCGATTTCGCCGAACTGCGCGAGCAGCGCCTGCGCCAGCCAGTCGGGAAGGCTGCAGCGCACTTCGAAGGGCAGTCCGTCCGGAACCTCGAGCCGGCCTTCGACCCGCGCGTCGGCGACTTCGAGCAGCGCATCGAGCGCGGCGTCCTCGGGCGGCGCATGCATCGGCTCGCCGCCCTCGCCGAAGGCGATCCGCTCGTACAGTCGCCGCTGGCGCAGCACATCGAACACCGATTCGGCGATGCGCGCTCGATCGCGCCGGCCGAGCGCAGGATGCGCGCGGAAGAACGCACGCAAGGCCACGTCGGCGGGACGATCGGCGCTGTGCAGCGCCTGTGCCAGCGCCTGCCGGCGCATCGCGCCGAAACGCATCAGCCGCCCCGCATCGGGCGCTCCGCATCAGCCGCCCGCATCAGCCGCCCCGCATCATCCGCCCCGCATCACCCGCCCCATAAGCAGCGGGTCTCGCCCGGACGCGGCTCACTGAGCACGACGCGTGCGTCCTGCACCGCCAGCCGTCCCTCGACGAACCAGCGCACCGCTGCCGGATACAGCCGGTGCTCGAGCGCGAGCACGCGCGCCGCGAGGCGATCCTCGTCGTCGTCGGGACGCACTGCGAGCGCGGCCTGCGCGACGATCGGCCCCATGTCGAGTTCGCGCCCGACCAGATGGACCGTTGCCCCGTGCACGGCGACGCCGGCTTCGAGTGCGCGCCGGTGCGTGTGCAGACCGGGGAACGCGGGCAGCAGCGAAGGATGGATGTTCAGCATGCGATGCGCATAGCGATCGACGAAGGCGTCGCCGAGGATTCGCAGGAATCCGGCCAGCACGACGAGGTCGGGCGCATGGCGGTCGATCGCGCCCGCCAGCGCGGCCTCGAAGCCGGCGCGCGAATCGAAGGCGCGGAAATCGACGACGTCGGTGTCGATGCCCTGTTCGCGCGCACGCGCCAGACCCGCTGCACCCGGACGGTCGGCGACGACGCAGGCGATGCGCGCGGGCCAGCGCTCGTCGCGCAGCGCCTGCGCGATCGCCGTCATGTTCGAGCCGCGCCCGGAGATCAGCACGACGATGCTCTTCATCGGCCAAGCTTATCATCGCGGGAAACGCGGCCGGCTCGCCTTATAATTCAAGGTTTTGCCGCGCCGCAAGCCCGCAGCAGCCGCCCCTCCCGATGGAAATCTTCCGCCGCCAGCCGCCGCCCGACAGGCGCCGCCCGTGCGCGCTCACCATCGGCAATTTCGACGGCATGCACGTCGGCCATCGCGCGGTGATCGCGATGCTGCGCAAGAACGCCCATGCACGCGGGCTGCCGGTCTGCGTGCTCACCTTCGAGCCGCATCCGCGCGAGTACTTCGCCTCGCTCGCCATCGCCGCCGGCCGGCCCGACGCCACCGCGCCCACCCGCATCAGCACGCTGCGCGACAAGATCGACGCGCTGGCCGACTGCGGCGTGGACCGCGTCTGCATCGCGCGCTTCGACCGGTCGCTCGCGTCGCTGTCGCCACAACGCTTCGTCGAGGAGATCCTCGTCGGCGGCCTGCAGACGCGCTATCTGCTGATCGGCGACGACTTCCGTTTCGGCGCCCGCCGCGCCGGCGACTACGCGCTGCTGCAGCAACTCGCCCAGCCTTCGGGCTTCGAGCTGGAGCGGCTCGCGACGATCGAACGCGAAGGCGAGCGCGTGTCCAGCTCCGCCGTGCGCGCCGCGCTGGCGGCGGCCGACTTCCCGCTCGCCGCCGCGTTGCTCGGACGGCCCTATTCGATCTGCGGGCGGGTGCTCCACGGACGCAAGCTCGGCCGCGCGCTCGGCTTTCCGACGATGAACGTGCGCATCCCCTTCGCGCGCCCGGCGGTGCACGGCGTCTTCGTAGTGCGCGCGCACGGGCTGCGCGAAGCGCCGGTCCCCGGCGTGGCGAGCCTGGGCACGCGCCCCGCCGTCGAGCGAAACGGGCAGTTGCTGCTCGAGACGCATCTGTTCGATTTCGACGAGCCCGCCTACGGACGCCTGGTGCGCGTCGAGTTCGTCGCGAAGCTGCGCGACGAACGCAGCTTCGATTCGCTGGACGCGTTGCGCGCGCAGATCGCGCTTGATGCACACGACGCGCGCGAAATGTTTGCGCGCGAGGCGCAGGACACGGGCGAACATTTCGCCCGTCCTGCCGTCCCGCCCGATTTCGCCGATTGAGCCCCGGAGAACCAATGGCCGAAGGAAAACCCGCCGCGCGCCGCGACAAGGGGTGGCGAGACACCCTGAACATGCCCGAGACGCCGTTCCCGATGCGCGGCGATCTCGCGAAGCGCGAGCCCGCGTGGACGCAGCAATGGCAGGACGAAGACGTCTACGAGCGCATCCGCGCCGCGTCGAAAGGCCGCCCCGTCTGGGTGCTGCACGACGGCCCGCCCTACGCCAACGGCGACATCCACCTCGGGCACGCGGTCAACAAGATCCTGAAGGACGTCATCGTCAAGAGCCGCAACATGGCCGGCTACGACGCGCATTACGTGCCGGGCTGGGACTGCCACGGCATGCCGATCGAGATCCAGATCGAGAAACGCTACGGCAAGCACCTGTCGGCCGACGAAGTGCAGGCGAAATCGCGCGCCTACGCCACCGAGCAGATCGTTCGCCAGAAGCGCGACTTCATCCGGCTCGGCGTGCTCGGCGACTGGAAGGATCCGTACCTGACGATGGCGCCGGGCAACGAGGCCGACGAGCTGCGCGCGCTCGGCCGCATCCTGCGCAAGGGCTTCCTCTATCGCGGGCTCAAGCCGGTGAACTGGTGCTTCGACTGCGGCTCGGCGCTGGCCGAGGCCGAGGTCGAGTACCGCGACCGCACCGACCCGGCGATCGACGTCGGCTTCCCCTTCGCCGAGCCCGAGCGCCTGGCGCGCGCTTTCGGCCTGCCGAAGCTGCCCATCGAGCGCGGCTACGCGGTGATCTGGACCACGACGCCGTGGACGATTCCCGCCAACCAGGCGCTGAACGTCCACCCCGACTTCGACTACGCGCTGGTGCGCGTGCAGTGGCAGGGCGCGCCCGCGCTGCTCGTGCTCGCCGCCGAGCGCGTCGAGGCGTGCCTGAAGGCGTGGAAGCTCGAAGGCGAGGTGCTCGCCACCGCAAAAGGGCGCGCGCTCGATCGCATCGCGTTCCGCCACCCCTTCGCCGACCGGCTCTCGCCGGTGTACCTGGGCGACTACGTCACGCTCGAATCAGGCACCGGCATCGTCCACTCGGCGCCCGCCTACGGCGTCGAGGACTTCCTGTCGTGCAAGGCGCACGGCATGCGCGACGAGGACATCCTGCAGCCGGTGCAGGGCGACGGCGTCTACGCCGCGTCGCTGCCGCGCTGGGGCGGCCTGTCGATCTGGGACGCCAACCCGCGCATCGTCGAGTACCTGCGCGAGATCGGCGTGCTGTTCGACACCTGGGACTACACGCACAGCTACATGCACTGCTGGCGCCATAAGTCACCGGTGATCTACCGCGCGTCCAGCCAGTGGTTCGCCGGCATGGACGTCGTTCCCGCCGACGGCGGCCCGACGCTGCGCCAGTCCGCGCTGGCCGGCGTCGAGGCGACGCGCTTCTATCCGGCCTGGGGCAAGGCACGGCTGCACGCGATGATCGCGCAGCGTCCCGACTGGACGCTGTCGCGCCAGCGGCAATGGGGCGTGCCGATGGCCTTCTTCCTGCACAAGGAGACGGGCGAGCTGCACCCGCGCACGCTGGAGCTGCTCGAGGCGGTCGCGCAGCGCGTGCAGCAGGAAGGCATCGAGGCCTGGCAGCGGCTCGATCCGCGCGAGCTGCTCGGCGACGACGCCGAGCACTACGTGAAGAGCCGCGACACGCTCGACGTCTGGTTCGACTCGGGCACGACGCACCAGTCGGTGCTGCGCGGCTCGCACGCGGCGAAATCGCACTTCCCGGCCGACATGTACCTCGAAGGCAGCGACCAGCACCGCGGCTGGTTCCACTCGTCGCTGCTCACCTCGTCGATGCTGAACGGCGTGCCGCCGTACAAGGCGCTGCTCACGCACGGCTTCACCGTCGACGGCCAGGGCCGCAAGATGAGCAAGTCGCTCGGCAACGGCATCGAGCCTCAGGAGGTCGCCGGAACGCTGGGCGCCGAGATCCTGCGGCTGTGGGTGGCCAGCACCGACTACTCGGGCGAGATGTCGCTGTCGAAGGAGATCCTCGCGCGCGTCGTCGAGGCCTACCGGCGCATCCGCAACACGCTGCGCTTCCTGCTGTCCAACGTCTCCGATTTCGATCCGGCGCGCGACGCGCTCGCCGCCGACGAACTGCTCGAGATCGACCGCTACGCGATCGCGATGACGGCCGCCTGGCAGAAGGCTATCGAGGCCGACTACGAGCGCTTCGAGTTCCACCCGGCGATCGCGCGCATCCACACCTTCTGCTCGGAAGACCTCGGCGCCTTCTATCTCGACGTGCTGAAGGACCGGCTGTACACCACGGCCGAAGATTCGCTCGCGCGCCGCTCGGCGCAGACCGCGCTGCACCACGTCACGAACGCGCTGCTGCGCATCGCCGCGCCGGTGCTGTCGTTCACCGCCGAGGAGGCCTGGCCGATCTTCGCGCCGCAGCTGCATCGCGACGAAGGCGGCACGATCTTCACGCAGACCTGGCACCGCTTCGCAGGCGTCGAGCGCTGGGCCGACGTCGAAGCGTCCGACGCCGCCGCGCTCGTCGCGAAATGGACGCGCATCCGCTCGATGCGCGCGGAAGTGACGAAGAAGCTCGAGGACCTGCGCACCGCCGGCGGCATCGGCTCGTCGTTGCAGGCCGAGGTCGAGGTGCGCGCAGCCGGCGAGACGCACGAGGCGCTCGCCTCGCTCGGCGACGATCTGCGCTTCGTCTGGATCACCTCGGGCGCAAGAGTCGTGCGCGTTGCCGCTGCCGAAGACGAGGCGATCGAGGTGCGCGCCAGCGACGCGACGAAGTGCGAGCGCTGCTGGCACTGGCGCGACGACGTCGGCGCCGATCCGGCGCATCCGGCGATCTGCGGGCGCTGCGTGTCGAACCTGTACGGCGAAGGCGAGGTGCGGCGCTTCGCGTAGCAAGCCGGCGATCCGACGCTGGTACCCTCCTCCCGGGTGCAACGGACCACGGGAGCGACGATGGCGCGAAGCGGCGGGGCCGCGATCGGAAAATGGCTGGGGATCGCCGCGCTGGTCGTCGCGCTCGACCAGGCGACGAAGTTCGCGATCGAGCGCGCGTTCTCCTATGGTGAGCGTCTCGCCGTCGTCCCGGGTCTGTTCGACTTGACGCTGGTCTACAACCGCGGCGCGGCGTTCAGCTTCCTCGCGAACGCGGCAGGCTGGCAGCGCTGGTTCTTCATTGCGCTCGGCGCGCTGGCCGCGGCGTTCATCGTCTGGCTGCTCGCCCGCCACGGCTCGCAGCGCCTGTTCGCGTTCGCGCTCGCATTGATCCTGGGCGGGGCGATCGGCAACGTCGTCGACCGCATCGCGCGCGGGCACGTCGTCGACTTCGTGCTGCTGCACTGGCAGCGTTTCCACTGGCCCGCGTTCAACGTCGCCGACAGCGCGATCACCGTCGGGGCCGTCCTGCTCGTCGTCGACGAGCTGCGGCGCGTGCGGCGCCACAGATGAAGGGGAACGGATGTTCGAAAGCCTGAATCAGCTGGAATGGATGGGCAACCCGGTGACGAGCTGGCTCGTCGCGCTCGCGACCGCGCTCGTCGCCTTCGGCGTCGCCAGCACGGTGCTCGGCCTGCTGCGCTCGCACCTGCGTCGCCTGGACGAGCGCCTGCCCGAAGCGGCGGCGCGTGCGGCCCGTCCGCTGCACGTGATCGTGCGCACGACACGCAACTGGATCCTGCTGATGCTCGCGCTGGTGCTCGCCGCCGAGTTCCTGGATCTTTCGAGGCGCGTCGAGGCGATCCTGCACAACGTCACTTTCGCGCTGATCGGCGTGCAGATCGCGCTGTGGATCAATGCGCTGATCGAGATGTCGCTCACCCGCCCGAGCGCGGCCGACGGAAAGCCGCGCGGCAATCCGGTGCTGACCGGCATCCTGCGCTGGACGGCGCAGCTCTTCGTCTGGACGACGCTGCTGATGGCGATGCTCGCCAACGCAGGCGTCGACATCACTGCCTTCGTTGCCAGCCTGGGCATCGGCGGCGTCGCCGTGGCGCTCGCGCTGCAGAGCCTGCTCGGCGATCTCTTCTCGTCGATCAGCATCGGGCTCGACAAGCCTTTCGAGGTCGGCGAGTTCATCGCCTTCGGCAACGACCTCGGCACGGTGCGCAACGTCGGCATCAAGAGCACGCGCATCGACTCGCTGCGCGGCGAGCAGCTCGTCATCGCCAACTCGAAGCTGCTCGAGCAACTCGTGCACAACTACAGCCGCATGCCGCACCGACGCGTCGTCTTCGGCTTTCGCCTGCCCTACGGCACGACGAGCGAGCGCGTGCGCCAGGTCATCGAAGCGGTGAAGGAGATCATCCGCGCGCAGCAGGACGCGCGCTTCGACCGCGGACACCAGTCGGCCTTCGGCGAATACGGACTCGAGTTCGAATTCGTCTACTACGTGCTCGCCTCCGACTACACGCTGTACATGGACGTCCAGCAGCGGATCAACCTGGCGATCATCGACCTGCTCGCTCGACTCCAGCTCGAATTCGCCGTCCCCGCCCGGTACATCCGCAGCGAGCCGGATCGACCGGGCGCCCGGCAGGCGCGCGTTGCCATGCCCGACCGTCCGGCGCCGGTCCGCGGTTAGACACCATGGTCGCCCGCGTCTTGGCGGGCGACCATGGTGTCCAAGCCGAACGCCCCGGCGCCGCAAGGCTGAGCTACCCTTCACCCTTCACCCTTCACCCTTCACTTCCTCCGCGATGCTCAACGGCAAACGGATCGTGCTCGGCGTCACCGGCGGCGTGGCCGCGTACAAGGCGGCCGAACTCGTGCGCGAGCTGCAGCGCGCCGGCGCCCGCGTGCAGGTGGTGATGACCGATGCCGCAACGCGTTTCGTCGGTCCGGTCACCTTCCAGGCGCTGAGCGGCGAGCCGGTCTTCGTCGACGCCTGGGATGCGCGCATTCCCGACAACATGGCGCACATCGAGCTGTCGCGCGGCGCCGACGCGATCGTCGTCGCGCCGGCCACGGCTGATTTCCTCGCGAAGCTCGCGCACGGGCTGGCCGACGACCTGCTCTCCACGCTGTGCCTGGCGCGCGAATGCCCGCTCGTCGTCGCGCCGGCGATGAACCGGCAGATGTGGGCGCATCCTGCCACGCAGCGCAACGTCGCGCAGATCGTCGCCGACGGCGTGCTCGTCGCCGGTCCGGGCAGCGGCGACCAGGCCTGCGGCGAGGTCGGCCTCGGGCGAATGCTCGAGCCGCTCGAGCTGGTCGAGGAAATCGCCGCGAGCTTCGTGCCGAAGACGCTCGCCGGCCGGCGCGTGCTGCTCACCGCCGGCCCCACCTTCGAGCCGATCGACCCGGTGCGCGGCATCACCAACCGCTCCTCCGGAAAGATGGGCTTCGCGCTCGCGCGCGCGCTGCGCGATGCCGGGGCAGAGGTCGTGCTCGTTGCCGGGCCCACGGCCCTCGCCGGCCCGCGCGGCGTCCTGCGCATCGACGTCGACACGGCGCAGCGCATGCACGACGCGGTCATGGCGCAACTCGACGCCGGGCAGAGCGAAGGGCGCCGCTTCGACGTCTTCGTCGGCGTGGCCGCCGTCGCCGACTGGCGGGTGACGAACGCGAGCGCGAACAAGTGGAAGAAGGACGACAGCGGCCGAACGCCGACGCTCGAGTTCGCCGAGAACCCCGACATCCTGGCGAGCGTCGCGCGCCGGCCCGACGCGCCATACTGTGTGGGCTTCGCCGCCGAGAGCGAGAAGCTCGAAGAGCACGGCGCGGCCAAGCGCGCGCGCAAGGGCGTCCCGCTGCTGGTCGCCAACATCGGCCCCGAAACCTTCGGGCGCGACGACAACGAACTGCTGCTCATCGAAGAGCACGGCTCGCAACGCCTGCCCCGGGCCGGCAAGGACACGCTCGCGCGCGCGCTCGCCGACGAGATCGCGCGCCGGCTCGCTCGATGAGAAATCCACCCGCCGCACACCTGCAAGCAGCGCAAGGCAGGCGCATCCCGTGAAACTCGACGTACGCATCCTCGACCCCCGCCTCGCGGCGCAGATGCCCGCCTACGCGACGAAAGGCAGCGCCGGACTCGACCTGCGCGCCTGCATCGACGCACCGCTCATGCTGGAGCCGGGCGCCGCGCAACTGCTGCCCACCGGCCTGGCGATCCACATCGGCGATCCGCATTTCGCCGCGATGATCCTGCCGCGCTCAGGCCTGGGCGCCAAGCACGGCATCGTCCTCGGCAACCTCGTCGGACTGATCGACTCCGACTACCAGGGCCCGCTGATGGTCTCTTGCTGGAACCGCGGCCGCGACGCGTTCACGATCGAGCCGCTGGATCGCATCGCGCAGCTCGTCGTCGTCCCGGTCGTGCAGGTGCAGTGGAACGTCGTCGACAGCTTCGACGAGAGCGCACGCGGCACCGGGGGGTTCGGCAGCACTGGAAGGTGAAGGGTCACCCTTCACCCTTGACCCTTCACTGCCTTATGCCCCGCCTGCTGATCGTCTGGTGGTCGATGACCGGCGGCACGCGCCAGCTCGCGGAGGCGCTGGCCGAAGGGGCTCGCGAGGAACCGGGCATCGATCCCGTTTCGCTGCGCGCGGATCAGGCCGGCGCGGCCGACGTGCTCGCGGCGCAGGCCTTCGTCTTCGCAACGCCGGAGAACCTCGCGTCGATGGCGGGCATGATGAAGGACTTCTTCGACCGCACCTATTACCCGGTGCTCGGACGAGTCGACGGCCTGCCCTATGCGACGCTCGTCTGCGCGGGCACCGACGGAACCGGCGCGGCGCGCCAGATCGCGCGCATCGCCGCCGGCTGGCGGCTGAAGGAGATCGCGCCGCCGCTCGTCGTCGTCGTCGGTGCGCAGACGCCGCAGGAGATCCTTGCGCCGAAGCGCATCCAGCCCGCGCAGCTCGAACACGCGCGCGAACTGGGTCGCACGCTCGGCGCGGGCCTGTCGATGGGGATCTGGTGAGCGCCCCCTGCAGCACCGAACGGCGCGGCCGCGCGCGGCAGGGCGGCGGCCGACGCGATCAGCGCAGCTTCGCCACCAGCTGCTCGAGCTTCACGACGTCGGCGGCGAAGATGCGGATGCCGTCGGCGAGCTTGTCGGTGGCCATCGCATCCTCGTTGACCGCGTAGCGGAAGCTCTTCTCGTCGAAGGAGACCCGCTCGATGTCCTTGTCGTGCGCGGCCTTCGGGTCGAGCTTTCGCTCGACGCGCTGATCCGACTCGGCCAGCTGTCCGAGCAGGTCGGGGCTGATGGTCAGCAGGTCGCAGCCGGCCAGCGCGAGAACCTGTCCGGTGCTGCGAAAACTCGCGCCCATCACCTCGGTGGCATAGCCGAATTTCTTGTAGTAGTCGTAGATGCGGCGCACCGACAGCACGCCCGGATCTTCCTCGGGTGCGTAGTCGCGGTTCTCGTGCTTGCGATACCAGTCGTAGATGCGGCCGACGAAGGGCGAGATCAGCGTCACGCCCGCCTCGGCGCAGGCGACCGCCTGCGGGAACGAGAACAGCAGCGTCAGGTTGCAGTGGATCCCCTGGCGCTCGAGCTGCTCGGCGGCGCGGATCCCCTCCCACGTGGAGGCGACCTTGATCAGCACCCGCTCGCGCGAAATGCCCGCCTCCTCGTAGAAAGAGACGATGCGCTGCGCGCGCACGATGCTCGCCTGCGTGTCGAAGGACAGGCGCGCATCGGTTTCGGTGGACACGCGGCCCGGGACGACCTTCAGGATCTCCTGCCCGAAGCGAACGAGCAGGCGATCGGCGAGCGACTGCGTGTCCTCCTTCGCGTGATCGGCGACGCACTGCCGCAGCAGCTGCGCGTATTCGTCCTTGTGCGCGGCCTTGAGCACGAGCGACGGGTTGGTGGTCGCGTCGCGCGCACCGTACTGCTGGATCGTGCGGAAATCGCTCGTATCGGCGACGACGACGGTGAATTGCTTGAGCTGTTCGAGCGCATTCATGACGGTACCTCCGGAAGCGGCGAGCGCCGCGCGCGCGGCGCCTTCGACGACAATGCCGCGAACGACGCGCCCGCGGCGAGCAGCACGAAGGCCGCGACGCTCCACAGCGCGAAGGGCACGCCGAGCAACGGCACGTTCGCCTCGCTGCACGAAGCGTCGGCGAAGAACAGCCACGGCAGCGTCTCGTCGAGCCGCAACTGCATCAGCACCCGATCGGCAAAGGTGAACGCGCACGACTGCGTCTGCGCGGCAACGAGCTGCTGGTGCAGAGCGGCCCACACGCCGCCCAGCGCCGCGAGCACGGAAAGCGCGGCGAACGCGCGCCGCACCCCGACGCTCCCGAAGGCCAAGCCGACGAGCGCGAAGGCCGCGACCAGCAGGTAGAGCAGCCGCTGGAACACGCACCACGCGCAAGGACGCATGTCGAACACGTGCTGCAGCACCAGCGCAACCGCTACCGCCGCCAGCGCGAACACCGCGCAACCGAGCAACAGCGAGCGGCTTCGATCGCTCATCGAAGAACTATAAGACTGTGAAGGGTGAAGGGTGAAGGGGAGAATGCCCGACCTCGGCAGCCGAGGCCGTTCCCCTTCACCCTTCTCCCTTGACCCTTCCCTGCCTTCACCCAAACACGTCGTGCGTGATGTTCTTGAACCAGCTGTGCGCGTACGCCACTTCGCGGCGCCGGAACTCGGGCGAGGCGCCCAGCGGGCTGATGCCGCCGGAAACCGACTTGATCACCGGCGCGCCCTTGTCGTCCTTGCCCGGCCGGTAGACGTTGGCCACCGAGATTCCATAGCTGTCGTTCAGCAGGCTGTAGCAGGTGTTGACGTACGCCTGCGGACCGGGCTCCTTGCCCTGGAGCAGCGTGACGATCGCCGCCGCGGTGACCTTCGCCTGCGAATTCGCCGCATAGCCCGACTTGGGCATCGTCGAGGCGATCGATGCGTCGCCGATGACGTGGATTCCCTTGTGGATCGTCGACTCGAAGGTCTCCACGTCGATCGGGCACCAGGCTCCGCTGCCGGTCAGGCCGGCATCGAGGGCGATCTTCCCCGCCGTCTGCGCCGGTATCAGGTTCAGGACGTCCGCCTTGTGCTTGTCGCCGAAACGCGTAGTGACGGTGCGCGTCGCCGCATCGAGCTTCGCGATGCCGCCGTCGGTCTGCTCGCCGCTGATCCATTCGATCATCGCGTTCGGCGTACCGTAGCCGTACAGCGCTTTCCAGCCCTCGATGAACAGCGGCTGCTTCGAGAAGCCGTTGGCCGCGTCGACGATCAGCACCTTCGACTTCGGCTTGTGGCGCTTCAGGTATGCGGCGATCAGGCTCGCGCGCTCGTACGGCCCCGGCGGGCAGCGATAGGGCGCGGTCGGCGGGCAGATCATCACGGTGCCGCCGTCGGCCATCGCCTCGAGCTGGGTGCGCAGCAGCTCGGTCTGCGGACCGGCCTTCCACGCGTGCGGAATCTTTTCGGCGACCGCCGCGTCGTAGCCTTCGATGCCGCCGAACTTGAAGTCGATGCCCGGCGCCACCACCAGCCGGTCGTAGCCGTAGCTCGCGCCGCCCGCCGTCTTGACCGTGCGACCAGCCGGGTCGATGGCGGTGACGCTGTCGTGCACGACCTCCACGCCGCGCTTGCGCACCCCGTCGTAGCCGAAGGTGATCGACTCCATCTTGCGAACGCCGGCGATCACCTCGTTGCTCATGAAGCAGGTCTGGTAGCTCTTCTTCGGCTCGATCAGCGTCACCCCGATCGACGGATCGGCGAGCCGCAGGTAGTGCGCGACCGTGCATCCACCGATTCCGCCGCCGACGACGACGACCTTCTTCCTGCCCTGCGCTATGGCGAAGCGCGGAGCGGCCAGTGCGAAGCCAGCAGCGCCGGCGCCGAGGACGAAGTCCCTGCGTGCGATGTTCGTCATGGTCTTCTCCTCACTTCTGGCTGGCGTAGAACTGCAGCAGCGCCTGGAAGTCCTTCTCGTTCAGGTCCTTCATCTTCGCGCGCATCTTCTTCGGCATCTGGCGATGGCCGGCTTCGTAATCGGCGAAGGTGAAGCCCAGATACGGCGTCCACTGGCCGGCCAGCGTTCCCGAGCCGTCTCCCTTGCGCCCGCCCTTTTCGTGGCACTTCTCGCAGGCATCCTCGTGCACGGCCTTGCCTTTCGCGGCCAGCGCCGCGTCGAAGGGCTGCTCGGCCGGCCGCAAGGTCTGGCGAGCGAAGTAATCGGCCATCGCGCCGATCTCCTCGTCGCTGTAGCCCTTGGCGATGCGGTCCATCACCGTGGCCAGGCGCTCGAAGCCCTCGATGTCGTCCACATCGAGCTTCAACGCCTGCGCCGCGGCCTCGATCTTCGCGGTCTCCTTGCCGTACTTGTAGGCGAGCATCGCGTTGACGAAGTAGATCTTCGACAGCCCCGCGATCGACGGCGTCGCCGGACCGCCGCTGTTGCCGTCGGTGCCGTGGCAGGCGACGCAGTTCCCCACCAGTACGGGCACCGGCGCCGACTGTGCCGACGCGCCCGCCGCCCACGCCGCACCGGCGAATAGCAGCGCGGTTCCCAATGCCGTCTTTCTCATCGCTCCCCCCTCGTGGTCACACCCCGCGGAATGCCGGCGCCTCGCCCCGCATCCCTCTCCTCCGCGCGCCGCTACAGGTCAGCGGCGTCCGGAGCCTTCGGCCGCTTGTGCACCAGGCCCTTGTGGCACTCGATGCACGTGCGGCCCTCTTCCTGCGCGGCGCGATGCTTGCTGCGCGCGCTGCGATCCTGCTCGTCGGCGTTCATCGCTTCCCACGAATGGCAGCTGCGGCAGGTCATCGAGTCGGTACGCTCCATCATCGACCAGACTGCGTTGGCCATGCGCCAGCGATGCGCCTCGAACTTCTCCGGCGTGTCGATCGTTCCGAGAATCTCGTGCCAGACGTCCTTGGCCGCGCGCACTTTCGCGATCAGCTTCGGAACGAGCGGCTTGGGCACGTGGCAGTCGGGACACCCCGCCCGGACACCGGATGCATTCGAGTAGTGCACGGAAGTCCGGTACTCCCGGTATACGGTGGCTTCCATCGAGTGGCAGGAGACGCAGAACTCGGTGGTGTTCGTGCGCTCGAGCAGCGGATGCAGGCCCAGCGCGTACGCGGCAAGCGCCACGACTACCGTTGTGGCGATGCCGACGCCGACCAGCCGCCCTACCGTCGTGCCGGGCCGGGGTGAACTGCGTAGCGTGCGAAGGAGCTTGCGGATCGACCTCACGCAGCGGCCTCGAAGCCATGCGCGCGCGGCGCCGACGCCGAATGCCGTCGGCGCATCGTCGTCTCCCCTCGAATTCTTGTAGTCATGCAGCGCATGCTGTCAGCCGCAGAAGCCCGGTGCCTTGATCCGTGTCATGGCGCCGGCCGACCCCGCGTGCAGCCTCCGAGCCGGGAAGGCGAGCGAACTCAGGCCGGCAGCACCTCGATCCGTTCCTCGCCCTCGCCGCCGGCGGCCGGCGGTGCTTCGGCGAACGATAGCGTGACTTCGCCGGCTTCGTCGACATCGACGGTGACGCGCCCGCCCCCGACGAGTCGCCCGAACAACAGCTCGTCGGCCAGCGCCTTGCGGATCGTGTCCTGGATGAGCCGCTGCATCGGACGCGCACCCATCAGCGGGTCGAAGCCCTTCTGCGCGAGCATCGAGCGCAACGCGTCGGTGAAGATCGCCTCGACCTTCTTCTCGTGCAACTGCTCCTCGAGCTGCATCAGGAACTTGTCGACCACGCGCAGGATGATCTGCTCGTCGAGCGCACCGAAGCTGATGATCGAGTCGAGCCGGTTGCGGAATTCGGGCGTGAACATCCGCCGGATCTCGTTCATCTCGTCGCCGGCCTTGCGGCTGTCGGAGAAGCCGATCGCGCGCTTCTGCAACTCGGTGGCGCCGGCGTTCGTCGTCATGATGAGAATGACGTTGCGGAAGTCGGCCTTGCGCCCGTTGTTGTCGGTGAGCGTGCCGTGGTCCATCACCTGCAACAGGATGTTGAAGATGTCCGGATGCGCCTTCTCGATCTCGTCGAGCAGCAGCACGGCGTGCGGCTTCTTCGTGACGGCCTCGGTGAGCAGACCCCCCTGGTCGAAGCCGACGTAGCCCGGAGGCGCGCCGATCAGCCTCGACACCGCGTGCCGCTCCATGTACTCGGACATGTCGAAGCGGATCAGCTCGATGCCCAGGATGAACGCGAGCTGGCGCGCCACCTCGGTCTTGCCGACGCCGGTGGGGCCGGAGAACAGGAACGCGCCGATCGGCTTGTCGGGCTTGCCCAGCCCGGAGCGCGACATCTTGATCGCGGCGGCGAGCGCGTCGATGGCAGGGTCCTGGCCGAAGACGGTGGCTTTCAGGTCGCGGTCCAGCGTCTGCAGCCGGCCGCGGTCGTCGCTGGAAACCGACGCCGGCGGAATGCGTGCGATCTTGGCGACGATGTCCTCGATCTCGCCCTTGTTGATGACCTTCTTCTGCCGGCTCTTGGGCAGGATGCGCTGCGCCGCGCCCGCCTCGTCGATAACGTCGATCGCCTTGTCGGGCAGGTGGCGGTCGTTGATGTACTTGGCCGACAGCTCGGCCGCCGCCGACAGCGCCGACGACGAGTACTTCACGCCGTGGTGCTCCTCGAAGCGCGACTTCAGCCCGCGCAGGATCTGCACGGTCTGCTCCACCGTCGGCTCGACGACGTCGATCTTCTGGAAGCGGCGCGACAGCGCGTGATCCTTCTCGAAGATGCCGCGGTATTCGTTGTAGGTGGTCGCGCCGATGCACTTCAGCGTGCCCGAGGACAGCGCCGGCTTGAGCAGGTTCGACGCGTCGAGCGTGCCGCCCGAGGCCGAGCCCGCGCCGATCAGCGTGTGGATCTCGTCGATGAAGAGGATCGCGCTCTGCGCCTGCTTCAGCTGCTTGAGCACGGTTTTCAGGCGCTGCTCGAAGTCGCCGCGGTACTTGGTGCCGGCCAGCAGCGCGCCCATGTCGAGCGAATAGACGGTGGCGTCGGCCAGCACCTCGGGCACGTCGCTCTGCGTGATGCGCCAGGCGAGCCCCTCGGCGATCGCCGTCTTGCCCACGCCCGCCTCGCCGACCAGCAGCGGGTTGTTCTTGCGCCGCCGGCACAGCACCTGGATGACGCGCTCGACCTCGTTCTCGCGGCCGATCAGCGGATCGATACGGCCTTCGCGCGCCGCCGCGTTCAGGTTCTGCGTGTACTGCTCGAGCGCGCCCTGCTGCGTGCTGCCCGCCTCGGCTTCGGTCTCGGCCTGCTCTTCCTTGACCGGCTCCTTCGGCTGCGGCGCCTTGGTGATGCCGTGCGAGATGTAGTTGACGACGTCCAGGCGCGTGATGCCCTGCTGGTGCAGGTAGTAGACGGCGTGCGAATCCTTCTCGCCGAAGATCGCGACCAGCACGTTGGCGCCGGTGACCTCCTTCTTCCCGTTCGACGTGCTCTGCACGTGCATGATCGCGCGCTGGATGACGCGCTGGAACCCGAGCGTGGGCTGGGTGTCGATCTCCTCGGCGCCCGGCACGACCGGAGTGTTTTCCTTGATGAAGCCGGTGAGGTTCTTGCGCAGGTCTTCCACGTTGGCCGCGCACGCGCGCAGCACTTCGGCGGCCGACGGATTGTCGAGCAGCGCCAGCAGCAGGTGCTCCACGGTGATGAACTCGTGGCGCTGCTGCCGGGCCTCGACGAAGGCCATGTGCAGACTGACTTCCAATTCCTGCGCGATCATGCTTCCTCCATCACGCACTGCAGCGGATGCTGATGCTGGCGTGAGTAACTACTAACCTGTTCCACCTTCGTGGCTGCCACATCACGAGGAAAGACGCCGCACACGCCACGCCCTTCACGGTGCACCTTCAACATTACCTGTGTCGCCTTCTCCCGGCCCATCCCGAAGAACCTCTGGAGGACGTTGACGACGAATTCCATCGGGGTGAAATCGTCGTTCAGCAGCATCACCTGGTACATCGGCGGCGGCTTCAGCCGCGACCCTCTGCGCTCCAGTACCGGAGTCGGATCTTGACGCGTCGCCATGAATGCATTCTAGCCAGTGTTGCTTCCACTGCAACAACGCCGATCGGCCCTGCCCGGCCGACCGTGACGGGCTTCACGAAGCAATGCGTAAGCCCATGGAATGTCGCCGGAAAGCCCCAGTCCTGTCTTGACGCAACCTGTCTTTTCACAAAGAATCCGTGCGCTGCCCGGGGAGATGTCCTCGCGAGCGGGGGCGCCGGGCTTCCACAGAAAACCGACGCAACTACGAACCTGCGACGTTCTCGTCAGCCGCCTTCGGGCGACGCAGGCAGCGTCCAGTCGATCGCGTCAGGGGAAGACGAAAGCATGGCAACGGGTACCGTCAAGTGGTTCAACGACTCGAAGGGGTACGGTTTCATCACCCCCGACGATGGAGGTGAGGATCTGTTCGCGCATTTCAGCGCGATCCAGATGAACGGCTTCAAGAGTCTGAAAGAAGGCCAGAAGGTGCAATTCGACGTCGTCTCGGGCCCGAAAGGCAAGCAGGCGTCGAACATCCAGTCTTCGTGAAAAACGGCGCGCCTCGGGCGCGTCGTTTTCCCTTCGACTGCCGGCTTCGCGGCTAGCGCCGCGGCTTCAGCCGTGCATCGGAAGGCTTGTTGCGCGGCACCTCGCCTGCCGCGTAAGGGCTGTCGCCGGGGATGTCCTCGCTGCCTACCGGCAGTTCCTCGATCGCCAGCGCATGGTAGCGCAAGGCCTTGCGCACCCCCTTGCCGGCGGCTGCCCGCAGCAGCTTTCGCACCGCGTCCTCGTCCTTCGTACGCGCAACGAGCATCGCCGAACCGGCGTCGGCGAGCTGGCGAATGATCGCGACGTTCTCGAGTTCGCCGCCCAGCTCGTTGAGCACTCCGGCCTGCTCCTCGCTCGAGCGCATCAGGTCGGCCGTCTGTCGCGGATTCAGCAGCAGCAGCTCGTCGCGCCCGAAGCCGGCGTCGTACAGCGCGTCACGCAGCGCCCTCGCATCGTCGGGCTGCAGCACCAGCGCCGCGTTCCCCGTAGGATAGAAGACGCCGTTGCGCGTGTGCAGGAAGCGCTCGCGCTGCGCGTCGGTCAGCGTGGGGTCGGTTTCGCCGGGCCGGCGCGGGTCGTGCTCCGGCTCCCGGCGGTGCGAATCGGCCTCGTGCCACCGCTGGTGCGCGCCGGCGGCGGAGTCCACCGAAGCGTTTCGTCGTTCCGTCATTGCCCTGCTCCTCGGTGTGGCTGATCCGAGGCGGTGCAAGCGCGGCGCCCGCCGCCAGGCGCGCCCGTGGCAGAACTTCAGCTTCGCACCTCCTCCGAGCGTCGGGTGACAAGACTTCCTGTCTGCGCATACAGCACGCGCCTGGCGCATGGCGATCCGACCTCGGCGGCGGATCGTCACGGTTCGGCGCCGTCGATCACCGACGTGCGGGCCGGAACCATACCGGTAGCGGTCGACACGCTGGGCGCGCTGCTGCCGCGCGAATCGGGCGGAAAGATCCGCATTCTCGCGATAGCCGGGACGAATCGATCGCCGCAGGGAGCCGATCTCGGCGACTCCCGACGAAACGGCCCTCACCCGTACCGTTATTCAGCGCACGAGAAGGGCCGACCGGATCAACACTTTCGAGTCGCTCGACTGTCGGAGCGAGCAGCAAGTGCGCCTTCCACCTCGACAGAGGTATGGACTCGCGCGAAAAAGCCATCGAGTACGTCGAGTGCATTTGCATGACGCGCCGGTGTCGACCCGCCCGAGCAATCGGACAGGATGACAACCGAATAGTCGCGCATGAATGCGTCGCGGACGGTTGTATCGACGCACACGTCCGTAGTCGCGCCGCACGCGACGATCGTGTCGATCCGGGCCGCACGGAGCATGGCGTCAAGTCCGGTATCGGCAAAAGCCGAATATCGGAACTTGTCGACGACAAAGTCGCCCACCTCGGGTTGCACGGCGAACCAGTCGGCCAACTCAGGAGTACGTACGCGCCTCAGTGCGGTACGTGCATAGTGAGCCGTCAGCGCTCGGGATAATGGCCACGAAGGAAAGACGGTACGTGCAAAAGCGACAAGATCGAAAGCACCCCGGTTTCTCGAGAGGAATTCGCCGAGACGAGCGCCTACCGAAGCGAAGTGAGAGGTGTCGTGTCCGAGCGCATCGATGACACCGCCAGGCAAGCAATAGTCCCGTTGCATGTCGATTACCAGGAGGGCAATTCGACCGCTCAATGCTGCGACAAGCTCGTCTCTTGCGCTTGCTTCGATCATGCCGCTCACTCGAACCATGAAACAAAGAACAGGACGGAGTCCTTCCACGCGATCATGACCGCGATCAACGCCACCATCACGCCAACGAATAACCAGGCTGCCTTGAACAACTCACCAAGACTGACGAACGGGATCATCCGCTTGACCACGAAGATGTTTACGCCGACCGGCGGCGTGATCATCCCGGCCTGGCCGAGAACGACGATCAGGACCCCGAACCAGATCAGGTCGTATCCCATGTTGACGATGATCGGCGCGAAGATCGGTACGGTGATGATGATGACCGGCAGAATTTCCATCACCATTCCTGCGATCAGATAACCGACGGAAATCAGCACGAGTACGGCGATGTGCGGAAGCTCGGACGACATGACTGTTTCCGCCAGCGTGAACGGAATGCGCGTCACGGTGAGGAACGTACTGAGAACGGCCGATCCGGCAATGATAAATACGACTACGGCCGAGGTGACCACCGTCTCCGTGAAGACCTTCGACAGCGATTCCCACTTGAACGACCGACGTGCAACGCCGAACAGGAATGCACCCGTTGCACCGACTGCACCCGCTTCGTTCGGCGTGAAGACGCCACCGAACATGCCACCAATCACCACGATGAGCAGTACCGCCGGTTCGATGAGTCCGGTGAGAGAGCGGAACCGGACCGACCACGACGTGGGCGGCGCAATTTCCGTGTTCAATGTGCGACGCCGCTCGACGAACACGACCATCACGGCGAACCCTATTGCCATGATGATTCCAGGCGCAATTCCCGCGACGAACAGGCGCCCGATGCTTTCGTTGACGAGGATGCCGTAGATGATGAAGGTGACGCTGGGCGGGATCAGGATGCCAAGCGTGCCGCTGGCCGCAACCGTTGCACCCGCAAAGCCCATCTGGTACTTCGCGCGCTGCATCTCGGGCAGGGCGAACGCGCCGATGGTCGCGGCCGTGGCAATAGCCGATCCGGAGATCGCGGCGAAGCCCGCACAAGCGGCCACTGTTGCGACGGCGAGCCCGCCCGGCATATGACCGAGCCACGCACGTGCAGCCGAGTAGAGTCGCTCTCCGCCTCCGCCGGCGAACATCAGCTGCCCCATGAGAATGAAGAGTGGCAGCACCGCAAGATCGTATTGCCCGATCTTGGCGTAGATCGTCGGGGCCAGGCTCTCGAAGCCCACCGCCGTCCCGACCCAAAGACTGACGCCGGCCATGCCAACGACCGCCATCGCCGCGGCAACGTTGGTCCCGAGAAAGATCAGGCCGAGCGCGAACAGGACGCCGAGGAGACCGGCTATTTCAGGGCTCATGAAAGTCTTCGCCCCTTTACGAGTTCGATGAATTGCAGGGCCGCGACGGCCGTCACAGCGATCATGCCGATCGATACGGCCGCGTAGACGACCCACTGCGGCATGTGCAGGATGTCCGTAACCTGGCCGGACCTCTTCATCGCTTCGGTGGCGAAAACGAACTGTGCTGCGAGCACGAAGAAAAAGGCGACTTCGACAGCGAGCGTAAGTCCGCGCAGGCGCCAGCTGGCGCGTTCCGTAAGGCGCTCCGTTACGGTTTCGACGAAGATGAACGTGCCAGTGCGCTGCACGTGAGGCAGCGCACCGGCAACTCCAACGGCCCCGAGCATGCTGACGAGTTCATACGTGCCCGGCACCGGAGCCCTGAACAAGATGCGCAGGACGACGTCTGCGACAGTCAAGAGCGTCATCGCACCGATCGCAAGCTTTGCCACGAATAGACAGGCATCGGAAAGACGAAACGCGATGCGAATCGGCATGGTCGGACCAGGCGGCTTCTTTCTCTGCGTCTACTTGTTGCCCGAGTTCGGATCCAATGGCGGGTATTCGGAGGTGTACTTGCGGATGGCCTCTTTTTTCACTTCGAGAATCTCACGACCCGGCAAGCCGGCCGCCTCCATGCGCTTCACGTAATCGGCTTCCAGGGGTGCCAGGACAAGATCACGCCAACGCGCCATCTCGGACGGCTCCAGACGAATGAACTCGTGCTCGCGTTCGCGCGCGTAGGAGAGTCCCTCCATCTCGATCTTGTCCCACAACTCGCCCGCCTTGTCCGCGTACTCGTCGGAGACCGACCCGAGAGCCGCTTTGGCATCCGCAGGAAGCGAATTCCACCTGTCCTTGTTCATGACCACCGCGAACGTCGTGACATATCCCACATCCGTCGAGACCGTCGTGAACCTGGTGACCTCGGCGAACCGGTAGTAGCGGTGCGTATTGAAAGTGCCGTCGGTACCATCGACCACTCCACGCTTCAGCGGGTCGTAGGCTTGTGTGATCGGCATGCTGACAGGTGATGCGCCCAGGGCCGTCAAGATCCGTGCGGAGAGCCCGGTCGAGCGGATACGCATGCCTTTGAGGTCCTCGAGCTTCCGAACCGGCCTGGATGCGGTCAGGATGGACCCCGGCGGGTGTGCATGGACGTACAGCACATGAACCTGCGAGAGCTCTTTCGGTGTGAACTTCCGGTAGATCTCGTTGGCCACCCGCGTAGTGAGCCGTCCGCTGATCGGGTAACCGGGCAGGTCGACCGACTCCATTACCGGGAAGCGGCCGGGAGTGTAGGCCAGAACCGCCTGGCACATGTCGGACAGCCCCTGCAGAACGCCCTCGAAACACTGCGCGGGCGTCGTCAACGTGCCACTGGGAAAGACCTGTACTTCCACTTTCCCGCCCGTGCGCGCCTTGACGTCCTGTGCGAACTGCGTGGTGAGTTGCCCGAACGGGTACGAAGCGGGAAACAGATCACTGAGTCGCAGCACCGTCGTTTCGGCTGCTGCGGCGCCACTCATCGCGAGCAATGCGGCAAAGGCGAATGAGCGTGCTCTGGTCGTGAAAATCGACATCCTCGTCTCCTCGATCGTCCTAGTCGGCCATTCTTCGAACAGGAAGCAACACATGTGACGGCTGCAGCGAGTCGTGATAAATCGTGTGCTCGGTCCTCGTCATGTTGTTCACGTGGTACCAGATTGCAAAATCCTCCCAGGGAGAATCCTGGCCCTTGATCAGGATCTGGATTCGATGCCCCGGCAGGAAGACGTGCGCCGTGTCCCGCAGATCGATCTGGTAGGCGTAGGTCTCGTCGGGCTTCGTTTCCAGGCGACGCTGATGCGGGTGATAGGGGCGCTCGGGGGTCGAGCGCTCCCCATCGAGCTCTCGATGCGACGCCTTCAGCCAACCCTTCGTGACAATCTTCGACGTTCCATCCGGCGCTACGTCGCGCAGTTGCACGAACCAGTTCGCATCGTCGGACGAGAGACTCGCCCAGAAATGCAGTGCCACCGGGCCTGCAATCTCCAGCCCTCGAGACACGGGCGCCGACGTAAACCTCACGTTCTCGCTCGACTGCCCCGGCGCTTGCCAGGGCTCGTTGAAGAAGCGACTCGGCCGCTCGTGCGGCATCTGGGCCTGGTCCGACAGGACCCCCGCTTCGTGCAGGTAGTACGGCTGATACGAGACGTCCTTCGGCGGCCACGCGTCGGCCTGGTCCCAACGGTTCGTGCCCTTGACGAAGTAGCGTACCGGCGGCTCGTCCATCACGCCGGTGTCGTTGCCCTTCAACCAGTGGTCGTACCAACGCAGCACGAGATCGTGGTTCTCGTGCCAGGGCCGGCCGAAGCCGCCCTCCCACGACGTCTCGGTCACCATCATCTTGCGCGGCGCGTCGAGGTTGTGGAAGGCATCGATGGCTCCTGGAAGATGAATCGCCCAGGCGCTCCATCTCGACACGATGAACACCGGAATCCGGATCTTGTCGAAGTCGGGATATGCCGACCGCTCGCGGTAGAACTGGCCGTCGAACGGATGCATCAGCAGATCCAGCATCAGCGGGTTGTTTTCCGGATTGATCGTGAGCTTGTAGAGATACGGGTAGCCGCGAAGGTCTCGATCTCCCCGGATGCTTTCGAGGCGCGCTGCGTACTCGTCTTCGCTCAGGAGCGTCCTCGACATCGGCTGCGTGGTCGACGTGGGGAATAGTCGCCAGATGTGCTGATAGAAGCCGAAGTTGAAGATTCCGCCGTGGTACGCGAGCTGACGGTACATGTCCGTGTAGCCGTCGTGCACGAAGATCGCCTTGAGGCTCGGCGGTCGCTGGGTCGCAACGAGCAACTGATTGACTGCGAAATACGACATCCCGAGCATGCCGACGTTCCCGTTGCACCACGGCTGCCTGGCAATCCACTCGACGAGGTCGTATCCGTCCTGTTGCTCCTGCTCACCAAAATGCAGGTATTGCCCGCCCGATCGTCCAATCCCGCGCGGATCGCCATGGACGTGCACATAACCGCGTGGCACGAAGTAGTCGGTCATGCCACTCTCGATGCCACCGGTGCCGCGTGTGTAATCCGACTCACGGCCCACTGGCGGCGCGAGGTGCTGGATCTCGCGGCCATACGGCGACATCGACAGCAGAGCGGGATAGCGGGCTCCCGCGGGCCCTTTCGGAAGACATACGTCCACGAACAGCTGCGTACCGTCACGTGCTCTGACCGGCACTTCGATCTGCCACTCGTCCATCTCGAACACTGGCGGCGAAAGCCGGGTGCGCCAATCGTCGGACGCTGCCATGTCGTATCCCTCCATATGTCTCTGAGGTTCTTCTACGATCGTTTCATTTGTAATGACTTTACTATTGCGCGTTCCGCAATGTCAACGCGCCGCTGCTGGCGGACCAACAAGTTCCGTACCGGAGATCCGATTCGAATGCCCGACGCCAAGCACAAGAAGGTAAAGCGGCCAGTTGCCCGTTCTTCCGCCGGAGACAGGAACCGTGAATCGCTGCGGCTCGGCCGGTTCTTTCCCTATCATCTGGCGATCACGGCAGACATCGTCAGCGGCGAGCTTGCTGCCGCACTTCATCACGCCACGAAGCTGAGCATGACGGAGTGGCGCATCATGGCGGTGATCGGCTCCTTCGCCCCTCTCTCGACGAAGACGGTGGCCGCGTACACGACAATCAACAAGGTACGCGTCAGTCGCGCAGTCAGCCGCCTTGTTCAACTAGGGTATGTGACGCGCGAGATCGATCCGGTGGACAATCGTCTGCTCAAGCTCGACTTCTCGACCAGGGGGAGAGCGATCTTCGATGTGATCAGCTCAGTAGCCACCGCTTGGGAAGACGCGCTGCTCGAATCGTTCTCGGACAAGGAGATCGACACGATCGTCGGCGCGCTTGCACGATTGAGGGCGCGGGTGGGTGAACTCGCACCCGCACGCAGGAAAGCCAAAGCCAGGCTGCCGGACGAGCTCGGAGCCCCGATGCTCACTCGTTCACGCCGGGATCGAGAATCGGGCTAATTCCTTTGTGGCAATCGCGCCGGCGTCAGTCCACCTTCGCGCCCGATGCCCGGACGACCTCGCCCCATCGGGCGGCTTCGCTCCGGATGTAGGCGGCGAACTGCGCCGGACTCTCGCTCGTGCGCGGCTCGACGTTGAGCGCTCGCAGTTTCGCCTGCGCTTCTGGCAGAGCCATTGCCGTCGTCAGCCGACGATGCAGTTGCGCGATCGCGTCCTTCGGCGTCGCCGCCGGCGCCACCACGCCTTGCCACGCTACCGCCTCGAAGTCGGCGGTACCCGGCACCCCGGATTCGGCGATCGTGTGCAAGTCGGGAATCGAAGGCACGCGCGTGGCCGTGGTCACCGCGAGCGCCTTCAGCGCTCCGGACTGCACATGCGGCATCGCCGGGGCGAAGTCGCTGAACATGACGTTGATCTGGCCGCCCACCAGGTCGGTGATTGCCGGCGCGGAACCCTTGTAGGCCACGTGCTGCATCCGGATGCCGGCGGCGGCCTTGAACATCTCCGCGATCAGGTGCTGCGGGCTTCCGTTGCCGGCCGACCCGTAGTTCAGGACATCCGGATCGCGCTTCGCGAACGACACGAGTTCGGCGACGTTGTTCACCTTCAGCGAAGGATGGACGACGAGCATGAACGGCACCGCCGCGACCAGACCGACCGGCGCGAATTCCGTCGCCGGGTCGTACGCCAGCTTCGGATACAGGGAAGGGTTGATCGCGAGGGTCGTGCTCGTCGCGAGCAGCAGCGTCGTGCCGTCGGCCGCGGCACGAGCCACGTAACTCGCGCCCACGCCGGTTCCCGCACCCGGGCGATTCTCGACGACGATCGTGCGGCCGGCCGCGGCTCCGAGATGCTGGGCGATCAGCCTGCCCAGCAGATCGCTGGTGCCGCCGGGTGCATAGGGAACCACGAGAACGATCGGCCTGTCCGCTTGCGCAGGCGCGGCGCGCGGCACCGATGCGAGCGCCAGCAGGCCGAATGCGCCGCCGAATCCTCCCAGCAGTCTGCGTCGATCCATTTCCCGTCTCCTCGTTGGCGAAATGTGGTTCAGCCGAGATCGAAGATGCGCTGCGCGTTGGCTCCGCGCACCAGATGCCGGATGCCGTCGGGCAGGTCGTCCACGCGCGCGAGACAACCGGTCATGTCTCCGATGTTGTGCGGGTAGTCCGAACCGTAGAGAACATTGTCCGGTCCGCACACCTTCACGCACATCTCGAGCGCTTCCTGCGTGAAGACGACGGTATCGACGAACACGCGCCGCATGTAGTTGCTCGGGCGCTCCTGCGTGCGTGCCCGGCACCGCGGAATCCGCTCGTGGCAGATGTCGAGGCGGCCGACGAGATAAGGCAATGCGCCCCCGCCATGCGAAGCGATCAGCTTCAGGTTCGGATACCGGTCGAGAAAGCCGTCGTAGATGCAGCGCGCGATCGCCAGCGAAGTGTCGAACGTGAATCCGACCGGCGGAATCAGGTTGTGATCTGCCATGTCCATCTCGCCCGCGCCCGGAGGGTCGGTGGGATGCACGAGCACCGGCAGGCGCCGATCGTCGATCGCCTGCCAGATCTCGGCGAAGGCCGGATCGGTGAGCGATCGGCCTCCGATGTTCGCGAGCACCATGACGCCGACCGCACCTGCATCGCAGGCTCTCGCGAGTTCGTCCAGCGCGAGGTCGCGGTGCTGCCACGGCAGGGATGCGAACCACCGGATCCGTTCGGGATACTGCCGCTGCGCCGACGCCATGTCGTCGTTGACGAGCCGCGCCGCGCGCAGACTGATCTCGGGGCCGCCCCAATAGGCATTCGGGCAGGTGAGGGAAACGACGGCGAGATCGACCCGCGCACGGTCCATGTTGCGGATGCGCATGCCGTAGTCGAACATGCCCGGTGTGAGGGTCATGAAAGGGGCGCCGTCCTTGTGGACCGCTTCGACGCCGGGATCGACCCGCGCGACGGAATAGCGCGGACCGCCGTGCGACTTCAAAAGATCGAGCCACTCGCGGTTCAGCATGTGCGTGTGGATGTCGACGACAAGGCTCATCCCGGTCTCCTGGTTTTCGCGATTCGATGGATGACCGCACCCGATGCGAGGCGTCCGAATGCCGGGCATCGCCGCAGCCTGTTTTTCGGGATGCTTGCACGGACGAAACTGGCCGTAAAATTGATTATTCGTCGCGGTTCATACTCCTTTCTAATGAATGTCAACCTCCGGCAGCTGCAGGCCTTCGTCAACGTCTACCGGCTCGGCAGCCTGACGCGCGCCGCCGAGCAGTTGTTCATCACCCAGCCCGCGGCAAGCGTGGCGATCCGCCAGCTCGAAGAATCGATCGGCGTCCGGTTGTTCGATCGCACGACGCGCTCGTTACGACCCACGGCAGCCGCACACGAGGCGATCGCGCGCGCGGAGCGCATCCTGAGAGAATTGACCGAGCTCGAACGAGGCTTCGACGACGTCGCGAGGCGAAGGCACGGTCGACTCGAGCTCGGGGCCTCGCCCGCCGTGGCCTCGTCGCTCGTGCCTGCGGCACTGGTGGAGTTCCGCGAGCGATTTCCCACCATTACCGTGAAGCTGCACGACCTCGCGCCCGAGGATCTGATCGGCGCGGTCGCGGACGAAACCGTGGAGCTGAGCATCGGCACTCCGCCCGGTCCGTCGGCCGACGTCGAGCTTGCACCGCTGATAGCCGATCGGATGTGCGTGATCTGCAATGTCGATTCGCCGCTCGCCCGGCGCAGGAAGATCGCCTGGAGCGAAGTCGCCGCGCACCCCACGGTCACCGTGAAGAAGGGCAGCGGAATTCGCTCGCTCATCGACGACACCATGACGCGCATCGGCGTGCGCTTCGAGCCCGCCTACGAGGTCTCATACCTCTCCACGGCACTCTCGCTGACGCGGCATGGTCTCGGCATCTCCGTGCTTCCGTCGTATTTCACGCGCTATTTCTACAGCGGACGGCTCGCGGCGATCCGGCTCGTCGACCCTGTCGTGACGCGCAGCCTGTCGATCGCCACGCGAAAAGGCGCGTCGCTCTCGCCTGCCGCCGAGAGCTTCGTCGCACTGCTGAAGGCGCGGATCGACGCCAGATCATCCACGGTACACTCGGTCGCTACGCGTCGCTGAAGCCGCCCCCTTTACGTTCGGCCGCCATGCACAGGTCTTCCCTGCCCGTCTTCGACTTCCCGCCCTGGCGGCTGTCGGGCGTCGTCGTCGGCGCGCTGCTGAACGACCCGGCCGCGCTGGCGGCGCTCGGCGAGGCGGCATACCAGCCGCCTTACCGCGCACCGCCCCGTGCACCGGTGCTCTACGTCAAGCCGCGCAACACCTTCGCGCCCGATGGCGCGCGCACGCCCCTTCCGGCGCGCGCGCGCAACCTGTGCGTGGGCGTCTCGATCGGGCTGGTGATCGGCCGCGCCGCCTGCCGCGCACCGGCCGCCGAAGCGATGTCCTTCGTCGCCGGCTGCACGCTCGTCGTCGATCTGTACGTGCCGCACGAAAGCCTGTACCGCCCCAGCGTGCGCGAGCGCGCGTTCGACGCTTCGTGCGTCCTCGGTCCGCGCGTCGTCGCGCTCGACGCGCTCGACCCGGACCACGCCACGCTGCGCATCCGTGCCGGCGAGCCCTCCGTGGAGCGCGTGGCGGACACCTCCGGACTGTTGCGCCCGGCGGCGCAACTGATCGCCGACGTCAGCGAATTCATGACGCTGCACGCCGGCGACGTGCTGCTGCTCGGCGTGCGCCATCCGGCGCCGACGATCGAGGCAGGCCAGCGATGGTCGGTGGAATGCGAGCCGATCGGCGCGCTGCACGGCGAAGCGCTTGCCGCGCGCGAAGGGGATGCATCGTGAAGATCGCTCGCGTCGCCTTCGCCGGGGCGCTGCACGAAGCGCAGCCGCACGACGCCGGGCTGCGGCTGGCCGACGGTCGCGTGCTGCGCGAGAACGAGGTCGTCTGGCTGCCGCCTTTCGAGCCGGGGACGATCGTTGCGCTCGGGCTGAACTACGCCGACCACGTGAAGGAGCTGTCGAAGGAGCTGACGATCAGCGAGAAGGATGAGCCGCTCGTCTTCCTGAAGACGCCCGGCTCGACGCTCGGTCACCGCGGCGTCGTGCGCCGGCCCGCCGGCGTGCGCTTCATGCACTACGAATGCGAGCTGGCGGTGGTGATCGGCGCGACCGCGCACTGCGTGAAGCGCGCCGACGCGCTGCGCCACGTTGCCGGCTACACGGTCTGCAACGACTACGCGGTGCGCGACTACCTCGAGAACTGGTATCGCCCGAATCTGCGCGCGAAGAACCGCGACGGCGGCACCGTGCTCGGACCGTGGCTGGTCGATGCGGCCGACGTGCCCGATCCGCAGGCGCTCGCGCTGCGCACGATCGTCAACGGCGTCGTCGTGCAGAGCGGCACCACGGCGAACATGATCCGCGACGTCGCCTGGCTGATCGAATACCTGAGCGCCTTCATGACGCTGCAGGCGGGCGATGTCATCCTCACCGGCACGCCCGAGGGCGTGACCAACGTGAACGTCGGCGACGAGGTCGTCTGCGAGATCGACGGCATAGGCCGGCTGTCGAGCACGATCGTCGGCGACGAGGTCTACGGAATCATGGAGCAGCACGAGTGCGCATCGAACACCTGATCGACGGCGAGCCGGTCGCGAGCCGGCGCTACTTCGAAACGACGAATCCGGCCACGCAGGAGGTGCTGGCCGAGGTTGCGCAGGGCGGCGTCGACGAGGTGAACGCGGCCGTGGCTGCAGCGAAGGCGGCGTTCCCGAAATGGGCGGGCCTGCCCGCTACCGAGCGGGCGCGTTGCATCGATCGGCTCGGCGAGCTGATCTCGGCGAAGGTGCCCGAGCTTGCGCGCACCGAAACCGCCGACACCGGCCAGACGATCGCGCAGACGGGCAAGGCGCTGGTGCCGCGCGCGGCCGACAACTTCCACTATTTCGCCGAGATGTGCACGCGCGTGGACGGTCACACCTATCCCACGCCGACGCATCTGAACTACACGCTCTACCACCCGGTGGGCGTGTGCGCGCTGATCAGTCCGTGGAACGTACCGTTCATGACCGCCACCTGGAAAGTGGCGCCGGCGCTCGCCTTCGGCAACACCGCAGTGCTGAAGATGAGCGAGCTGTCGCCGCTGACCGCCGCGCGGCTGGGCGAGCTCGCGCTCGAAGCGGGCATTCCGCGCGGCGTGCTCAACGTCGTGCACGGCTACGGACGCGAAGTGGGCGAGCCGCTGTGCATGCATCCGGACGTGCGCGCGATCAGCTTCACCGGCAGCACCGCCACCGGAAACCGCATCGTGCAGGCCGCGGGCCTGAAGAAATTCAGCATGGAGCTGGGCGGCAAGAGCCCCTTCGTCGTCTTCGACGACGCCGACTTCGAGCGCGCGCTCGACGCGGCGGTGTTCATGATCTTCAGCAACAACGGCGAGCGCTGCACGGCCGGCTCGCGCATCCTCGTGCAGCGCGGCCTCTACGCGGAGTTCGTGCAGCGCTTCGCCGAGCGCGCGAGCCGCATTGTCGTCGGCGACCCGATGGACGAGAAGACGATCATCGGTCCGATGATCAGCCAGGGCCACCTCGCGAAGGTGCGCAGCTACATCGAGCTGGGCCCGCGCGAAGGCGCCACGCTGCTGGTCGGCGGGCTCGAGCCGCCCGAGCTTCCGGCACACGTGGCGCGCGGCAACTTCGTGCGCGCCGCGGTGTTCGCCGACGTCGACAACCGGATGCGCATCGCGCAGGAGGAGATCTTCGGGCCGGTGGCCTGCCTGATCCCCTTCGGCGACGAGGCCGAGGCGATCCGCCTGGCCAACGACGTCGCGTACGGCCTGTCGAGCTATGTCTGGACCGAGAACCTGGGGCGCGCGCACCGCGTCGCCGCCGCGATCGAAGCCGGCATGTGCTTCGTCAACAGCCAGAACGTGCGCGACCTGCGCCAGCCCTTCGGCGGCACGAAGGCGAGCGGCACCGGCCGCGAGGGCGGCACCTGGAGCTACGAGGTGTTCCTCGAGCCGAAGAACGTCGCGGTGTCGCTCGGCTCGCATCCGATTCCGCGCTGGGGGGCCTGAAGATGGGACGCGTCGCGCTCGCCGCCAAGATCACGCACGTGCCGTCGATATACCTGAGCGAATTCGACGGCCCGCGCAAGGGATCGCGCCAGGACGCGATCGACGGCCACGTGGAGATCGGCCGGCGCTGCCGCGAAGCGGGCGTCGACACGATCGTCGTCTTCGACACGCACTGGCTGGTCAACGCGAACTACCACGTCAACTGCGCGCCGAACTTCGAGGGCACCTACACGAGCAACGAGCTGCCGCATTTCATCTCGAACATGGCGTACTCGTTTCCGGGTAATCCGGCGCTCGGGCGGCTGCTCGCGCAGGCCGGCAACGAGGCCGGCGTCGAGACGCTCGCGCACGACGCGACCACGCTCGCCCCCGAATACGGCACGCTGGTGCCGATGCGCTACATGAACGTCGATCGGCACTTCAAGGTGGTGTCGGTGTCGGCGATGTGCATGGCGCACTACCTCGACGACAGCGCGCGGCTGGGCTGGGCGATGCGCCGCGCGGTGGAGGAGCAGTACGACGGAACGGTGGCCTTCTTCGCCAGCGGCAGCCTGAGCCACCGCTTCGCGCAGAACGGACTCGCGCCCGAATACGCGTTCCGCATCTGGAGCCCGTTCCTCGAGCAGCTCGATGCGCAGGTCGTGCGGATGTGGCAGGCCGGCGAATGGAAGGCCTTCTGCGGGATGCTCCCCGAGTACGCGGCCAAGGGCCACGGCGAAGGCTTCATGCACGACACGGCGATGCTGCTCGGCCTGCTCGGCTGGAGCGCCTACGACGCGCCGGCCGAAGTGATCACGCCCTATTTCGGCGCCTCGGGCACCGGGCAGATCAACGCGGTGTTTCCGGTCACGCCGCAGGACGGCAGCGCGATTCCGCAGCCGGTGGCTTCGCGCGCCGACGGCTACACGTCGATCGCCACGCGCCTGTAGCTTCGCGCAGCGCGCCCCCTGCCTCACCGCCGCACGACCCTGCCGCACGCAGCGTAAACATGCCGCACACCGCGTAAACATGCCGCACGCAGCGCAAACATGCCGCACATAGTCATCCTCTACACGCCGAATCTCGAGCGCGACACCGACTTCGACGTCCTGTGCCGCTCGCTCGCTGACGCCATGCTCGCCGTCACCGACGAGACGGGCCGCGCGGTCTTCCCGGTGGGCGGCGTGCGCGTGCTCGCGTATCCGGCCGCGCATTACGCGGTGGCCGACGGCTCCGGCGACCACGCCTTCTGCTGGATGAACCTGCGCATGGGGCGCGGCCGCAGCACCGCGACGCAGCAGACGGCCGGCCAGGCGCTCG
This sequence comes from Burkholderiaceae bacterium, assembly GCA_021166835.1. The sequence goes on from JAJPEN010000018.1 coordinate 115,076, forward strand.
TCGATGCCGCGAGGAAGCATTTCGCTCCGGTGCTCGCACGCCGCTCGGTCGGCCTGACGCTGCAGGTCGACGAAGGCCCGGAGGTGTTCGACGCGAAGTTCGGCAACCTGCATTCCCTTTTCGCGAAGCGCTGACCATGCTCGAAGCCGCCACCGTCGATGCCCTCGCGCGCGAACTCTACGAAGCGCGCCGCAGCCGCACGCTGCTGCGCCATTTCTCGCTGCGCCATCCCACGATGACGATCGAGGACGGCTACGCGATCCAGCGCGCATGGGTGAAGCTCGAACAGGCCGACGGACGGACGATCCGCGGCCGCAAGATCGGCCTCACCTCGCGCGCGATGCAGCTCGCCAGCCGCATCACCGAGCCCGATTTCGCGCCGCTGATGGACGACATGTTCTTCGAGGCGGGCGGCGACGTTCCGGTGCAGCGCTTCATCGCGCCGCGCGTCGAGGTCGAGCTCGCCTTCGTGCTCGGTTCCGATCTCGCCGGCCCTGGCGCGTCGATCTTCGACGTGCTGCGCGCCACCGAATACGTCTGCCCGGCGATCGAGATCATCGACTCGCGCATCGAGCTTCTCGATCGCGAGACGGGCGCGCCGCGCAAGGTCTACGACACGATCAGCGATTTCGCAGCGAACGCCGGCGTCGTGCTCGGCGGACGGCCGGTGCGCGTCGACGCCGTCGACCTGCGCTGGGTCGGCGCGATGCTCTACAAGAACGGCGTGATCGAGGAAACCGGACTGGCCGCCGGCGTACTGAACCATCCGGCCACCGGCGTCGCCTGGCTCGCGAACAAGATCGCGCCTTTCGACGAGCGCCTGCGCGCGGGCGACGTCGTGCTCAGCGGCTCATTCACGCGACCGACGCCTGCCGTGGCCGGCGACACGCTGCATGCCGACTATGGGCCGCTGGGCAGCATCTCGTTCCGCTTCGCCTGATCGCAGGCGTCACGCGTCACCGCGGCCGGCGCCTTCCCCTTCACTCTTTATCCTTCACCCTTCACGTGCTAATCCCTGAAAACCGCTTCCTCGCCGCGCTGCGCGAAGGCCGGGCGCAGATCGGCCTGTGGGTGGGCCTGGCCGACGCCAACGCAGCCGAGGCGCTCGCGCTTGCCGGCTTCGACTGGCTGCTGCTCGACGGCGAGCACGCGCCCAACGACCCGCGCACCGTGCTCGCGCAACTGCGCGCGCTCGCGCCGTATCCGGTGCAGCCGGTCGTGCGCCCGGTGCAGGCCGACGTCGCGCTCGTCAAGCAGTACCTGGACGTCGGCGCGCAGACGCTGCTCGTGCCGATGATCGACACGCCCGCCCAGGCCGGGCACATGGTGCACGCGATGCGCTATCCGCCCGCCGGAATCCGCGGCATGGGCGCGGCGCTCGCACGCGCGGCGCGCTGGAACCAGATCGACGACTACGCGAACCAGGCCGACGGGCAGATGTGCCTGCTGGTACAGGCGGAAACCGTGGAGGCGATGCGCAATCTGCCCGAAATCGCGGCGGTCGACGGCGTCGACGGCGTCTTCTTCGGTCCGGCGGATCTCTCCGCATCGATGGGACTGCGCGGGCAGTCGGGTCACCCCGACGTGCAGCGCGCGATCCTCGACGGCATCGCGACGGTGCGCGCGGCCGGCAAGGCGGCCGGAATCCTCAGCGCCGATCCCACGCTGGCGCAGCGCTATCTCGAGGCGGGCGCGCTCTTCGTCGCAGTGGGCGTGGACACCGCGCTGCTGGTGAAGGCGGCGCGCGAACTGGCCGCCGCGTTCGGACGCGACGGACGATAGCGCCTCACATGTTCTCGATCACTGCATGTAAATCGAGCTGCAACCCGCGCCGGCATTAGCTAGTCGCCGTGCACAGCCGGGACGGCCGAGCGGGGCGTCCAGCGATCCATTTCGTTTGTTGCGATTTTCGTTTGTTTCGATTATGATTCCAGCACTGAACCCGATGCCGGATCACACCATGACGCACCCCCTCACCTTGGAAACCACACTACCCGTCGAGCGCGAGGTCGCTGCGGCCGTGGAGAGCCAGCGCGCGCTGGCTGCCTATCTGAGCACGCAGTTCGAGACCCAGTGCATCCAAATCTTTGACGCGAAGAACCAGGCCCATCAGGTCGAGCTGCCCACGTCCGCGCTGCGCTTGCTGGTCGACATCCTGTCTGAGCTTGCCGAGGGCAATGCGGTCAAGATCGTGCCGATCCATGCCGAACTGACGACGCAGGAAGCCGCCGACATGTTGAATGTATCGCGCCCTCACCTCGTCAAGCTGCTGGAAGGTGGTGCGCTACCGTTCCACAAGACCGGCAAGCACCGGCGTATCCGGTTCGCTGACCTGATGGGCTTCAAGGCCGAACAGGATCGAGCGAGCGAGCGAGCGATGGAAGAACTGGCGAAACAGGCCCAGGAGCTTCAGCTGGGCTACGAATGAGGAGTTCGCCGTTCACCGCGGTGTACGACGCCTGTGTGCTGTACCCGGCACCGCTGCGTGACTTCCTCATGTGGCTCGGCCTGTCCGGACGCTTCCGCGCGCGCTGGAGTGCCCAGATTCACGACGAATGGAAGCGCAACCTGCTGAAGAACCGGCCTGACCTCGCGGCCGAGCAACTCGATCGCACCTCGGACTTGATGGACCGGGCAATCCCTGACGCAGTGGTGACCGGGCACGAAGTCTTGATCGAGGGCCTGGCTCTTCCCGATGACCGGCACGTCCTCGCCGCCGCGATCCGCTGCCACGCCAGCGTGATCGTGACGTTCAACGAGCGCGACTTTCCGGCCGATGTGCTGGAGTCGTTCGGACTCGAGGCTCAGCACCCGGACCTGTTTGTCGAGAATCTCTTCGATCTCGATCAAGCCGCGGTAGTCGCCGCTGCGCAGCGGCAGCGACAGCAGCTGAAGAACCCGCCGATCGATGTCAATCGCTTCCTCGACATCCTGCTCCGGCAGGGCCTCACGCAGACCGTGAAGGGGCTCGCCGGGTTTCGAGATGTGCTGTGACCGAATCGGATCAAGGACTTATGCGACGCAGCGAGACGCTCCGGGACACAGTGGTCAGCCCATTGCCTCGATCATCACCTGCCCGAACCCCGAACAGGACACCTGCGTGGCGCCTTCCATCAACCGCGCGAAGTCGTAGGTGACCTTCTTCGAGAGGATCGCCTTCTCCATCGACGAGATGATGAGGTCGGCCGCTTCGGTCCAGCCCATGTGCCGCAGCATCATCTCGGCCGACAGGATTTCGGAACCCGGGTTGACGTAGTCCTTGCCCGCGTATTTCGGCGCCGTTCCGTGCGTGGCCTCGAACATCGCCACCGAGTCGGACAGGTTCGCCCCCGGAGCGATGCCGATGCCGCCCACCTGCGCGGCGAGCGCATCCGAGATGTAGTCGCCGTTCAGGTTCAGCGTGGCGATCACGCTGTATTCGGCGGGACGCAGCAGGATCTGCTGCAGGAAGGCGTCGGCGATCATGTCCTTGACGACGATCTGCCCGCCCGTCTTCGGGTTGGCGATCGAGCACCACGGGCCACCGTCGAGCAGTTGCGCGCCGAACTCGCGCTGCGCCAGCGCGTAGCCCCAGTCGCGGAACGCCCCTTCGGTGTACTTCATGATGTTGCCCTTGTGCACGAGCGTGACCGAGGGCTTGCCGTTGTCGATCGCGTACTGGATCGCCTTGCGCACGAGCCGCTCGGTTCCTTCGCGCGACACCGGCTTGATGCCGATGCCCGAGGTCTCGGGAAAGCGGATCTTCGTGACGCCGAGTTCGTTCTGCAGGAAGGCGATCAGCTTCTTCGCCTTGTCGGACTGCGCCTCGTACTCGATGCCGGCGTAGATGTCCTCGGAGTTCTCGCGAAAGATCACCATGTCGGTCTTCTGCGGCTCCTTCACCGGCGAGGGCACGCCCTGGAACCAGCGCACCGGGCGCAGGCAGACGTACAGGTCCAGCTCCTGGCGCAATGCGACGTTGAGCGAGCGGATGCCGCCGCCGACCGGAGTGGTCAGCGGCCCCTTGATCGAGACGACGTAGTCCTTCAGCACCGAGAGCGTCTCCTCCGGCAGCCAGACGTCCGGGCCATAGACGCGCGTGGACTTCTCGCCGGCGTAGATCTCCATCCAGTGGATCCTGCGCTTGCCGGCGTAGGCCTTCTGCACGGCCGCGTCGACCACTCGCAGCATCACCGGCGTGATATCGAGGCCGGTGCCGTCGCCCTCGATGTACGGGATGATCGGGTTGTCGGGAACCTGCAGCGAAAAGTCGGGATTTACCTTGATTTTCTCGCCGTTCGACGGGATCTTGACGTGTTCGTACATGAGAATGCGGTTCCTCGGGTTCCAGGCCGGCGGACGATAGCGTTGCCTGCGTCCGAACCTCCGGATTATGCCGCAGCGGGCGAACCGTCGCGCCCGGTCGGCAGTTGGGGCACTATCGCGCGATGCGACGACTTACCCTCTCCTTCGCGTTCGCCATGGCGGCGCTGGCGCTCGTCTGCGGGGGCCGCGCGCTCGCGCAGGCGGATCCGGCGCGCATCCCCCAGCCGAAGCTGCCCGTCGTTCGCCTGCAGGCCGGCATCCACGTCATTCGCGCCGAGGTGGCGGACAACGATCGAACGAGGGAAATCGGATTGATGGGGCGCGAAGCGCTGGGGCCGAACGAAGGGATGCTCTTCGTCTTCGAGCGCAAGGGCCTGCATTGTTTCTGGATGCGCAACGCGCCGCTGCCGCTGTCGATCGCCTTCCTCGACGACGGCGGCCGCATCGTGAACATCGCGCAGATGGCGCCGCGCACCGAAGACAGCCACTGCCCGAGCCGGGCGGTGCGCTTCGCGCTCGAGATGGAACAGGGCTGGTTCGCACGCCACGGCATCACGCCGAGCGCGCGCCTGGTTCAGCCTTCCGTATTTCCCGGCCAGCGCTGAAGTCGCCCTCGACGCGGGCCCGCGCCCGGGGCTCCCTCCCGACTCTCGGGCCTCGCGAGGCGCTGAAGCCTCGTACGGCGCTCAATGTTCCCTTCAGGCCTCGCGCTTGCGCGTGATCATCCCGTAGATCCACAGGATGATCAGCGCGCCGATGATCGACGCGATGAAGCCTGCACCCTCGCCGACGCGATACCAGCCAACCGCCTGGCCGATCCAGGTGGCGACGAAGGCGCCGACGATGCCGAGGATGATCGTCACGATGATGCCTCCGCCCTGCCGGCCGGGCATCACCCATTTCGCGATCGCCCCGACGATCAACCCGATGATCAAGGTCCACAGCCAACTCATGGTCACCGCTCCTGTTGTTGGATTCGCAAGGCAACGACGCAGGCAAGGCGCGTGCCCGAAGACGCCAGGGGCCGACGCCTTCGGACGCGAAGTGGCGGGCGCTCAGCCGAAGTTCTTCGCGGCGAAATCCCAGTTGGCGAGATTGGCCATGAAGGTTTCGACGAATTTCGGCCGGGCGTTCCGATAATCGATGTAGTACGCGTGCTCCCAGACGTCGATCGTCAGCAGCGCCTTGTCGGCGGTGGTGAGCGGCGTTCCGGCGTTGCTCGTGTTCGCGATGTCCACCGATCCGTCGCCCTTCTTCACGAGCCAGGTCCAGCCCGAGCCGAAATTGCCGACGGCGCTCTTGCCGAACGCCTCGCGGAAGGCGTCGAAGGATCCCCACTTGCGCGAGATCGCGTCGGCCAGCGCGCCCGACGGCTGCCCGCCGCCGCCCGGCTTCATGCACGACCAGAAGAACGTGTGGTTCCACACCTGCGCGGCATTGTTGAACACGCCGCCCGAAGACTTGCGGACGATGTCCTCGAGGGCCATGTTCTCGAACTCGGTGCCCTTGATCAGGTTGTTCAGGTTCGTGACGTAGGCCTGATGGTGCTTGCCGTAGTGATACTCGAGCGTCTCCTTCGACACGTGCGGCGCGAGCGCATCCATTGCGTAGGGAAGAGGCGGCAGCTTGTGCTCCATTGCGTGTTCTCCTTGTAGTCGTTTCGGATCGCGCGGCGCGCGAGTCGATCTTCGATTCTAGGACGACGGCGAAGTCCTCGTTGCCATCTCCCCGGCCTCGACCTCCCGCACGGCCACGTCGAGACGGCCATCGCGCAGCGCCACGCGCAGCGAATCGCCGACCGCGACCCCGGCCGCCGACGCCACCACGTGCCCGCTGCGGTCCTGCACGATCGCGTAGCCGCGCTCGAGCACGGCCTGCGGACTGACCAGCCCGAGCGCCGCAGCCACGTTGCCCAGCCGCTCGTCGAGCCGGGCAAGGCGCTGCGCCGCCGTGCGCCGCAGGGCCTGCGCGGCGTGCGCGAGGCGCTGCTCGGCCAGGTCGGTGCGCGGAGCGCGCACCGCCGAACACAGCCGGTCGAGCCGCATCGCGCGCTGCTGCAGCGAGAGCCGGCCGAAGGCGACGATGCGCTGCGAAAGCGAGTGCAGTCGGTGCGCGCGCGCCTGCCACTGCGCCGACGGAGAACGCAGCAATCGGGCGGCGGTGTCCAGCCGCTGCTCGATCGCCTCGAGGCGCCGCCACCACGCCCGCTCGATGCGGGCCGAGATCCGCAGCACACGCTCGGCGAGTTCGCGACGATCGGGCACCGCGTGCGCGGCTGCGGCCGTGGGCGTCGGCGCCCGCTCGTCGGCGACGAAATCGGCGATCGTAAAGTCCGTTTCGTGGCCGATGCCGCTGACGACCGGAATCGGCGAGGCGGCGATCGCGCGGGCGAGCGCCTCGTCGTTGAACGCCCAGAGATCCTCGATCGAGCCGCCGCCGCGCACCAGCAGCAGCACGTCGCACTCGGCGCGGCGCCCCGCGGCCCGCAGGGCGGCGACCAGCGCGGCCGGCGCGTCGGCGCCCTGCACCTGCGCCGGATAGACGACGACGGCAATGGCGGGCGCGCGCCGGCGCAGCGTGGTCAGTACGTCGCGCAGCGCGGCGGCGCGCGGGGAAGTGATCACGCCAACGGTGCGCGGGAAGTCCGGCAGCGGGCGCTTGCGCGCGGCGTCGAACAGCCCCTCGGCCTGCAGCTTCTCCTTCAGCCGAACGAAGCGCTGGAACAAGTCGCCCGCGCCGGCCGGGCGCATCGCCTCCACGGTGAGCTGGAAGTCGCCGCGCGGCTCGTACAGCGTGACGACGGCGCGCGCCTCGACCCGCTCGCCGTTGCGGGGCACGAAGGTCAGGTATTGCGCTCGCCCCCGGAACATCACCGCCCGCACCTGCGCATCGGCGTCCTTCAGCGTGAAATACCAGTGGCCGCTGGCCGCCCGCGTCGCGTTCGAAATCTCGCCGAGAACCCATACCGGCGGGATGCTGCGCTGCAATAGCCCAGCAACGGCGCGGTTCAATTGGGAAACCGACAGAATTTCCCGCGTCGTTGCTTCGTTTGCGTCCGCAAAACGAGTGCTCATGCGACTCTCCGGCGCGAACCTATCCACACTCGGCGCACGATCGAGTTCTTTGCTCCGGCGCCCTGCCACAGCGCCGACGAGGCAGTCAACTGCTTGATTCCTCTTGACATTTCTTTTTCGCCGTGGAACGGCGGACAGGCACGCCATTTGAATTCCGCTCGCCGCGGCGCAGCGAAGACAGCTTGTTCACAGAGTTGTCCCCAAGCGGCACGGCATTCCGCCCGCGCTCCGAGCCGGTCGCCGTCGACTGCGGCACCGTTCGACGGTTGCACTTGATGCTCGCTGGAAAAAAAACCGACAATTGCGTGCCTTTCGGCTTGAGCGGTACCCGGAGAATCGTCTTGCTGTCCCTGATCCAGGCGGCCGGTTGGCCCGTATGGTTTCTCATTGTCGCCTCGATCGCCGCCGTCGCGCTGATCATCGAGCGGTTCCTGTCGCTGAAGCGGTCGCGCGTCCTGCCGCCGGGACTGCTCGAGGAGGTGCTCGGGCTGCGGCGTACGCAGTCGATCACTCCCGACATGCTCAACCGGCTCGCCGTCAATTCGCCGCTCGGGCGCGTGCTGGCCAGCGGCCTGCGCCACGAAGGCGCCGGCCGCGAGCTGATGAAGGAAGCGATGGAGGAGACCGGCCGGGCGGTCGCGCACCAGTTGGAGCGCTACCTGTCGGCGCTCGGCACCATCGCGGCGGTGGCGCCGCTGATGGGGCTGTTCGGAACGGTCGTGGGCATGATCGAGATCTTCGGGGCGCAGGCGCCGGGCGGGACGAACCCGCAGCAACTGGCCCATGGAATCTCGGTGGCGCTCTACAACACGGCGCTCGGGATCCTGATCGCGATCCCGGCGATGATCGCGTACCGCTATTTCCGCGCGCGCGTCGACGCCTTTCTCGTGGAAATGGAGCAGCAGTCGCTGCGGCTGGTCGACCATCTGCGTGCGGCGCCGCGATGAACTTTCGCCGCGGCATCCGGCGCGACGAGCCGGAAATCAATTTCGTGCCGCTGATCGACGTCCTGCTGGTCGTGCTGATCTTCCTGATGGTCACGACCACCTACTCGAAATTCACCGAACTGCAGGTGGACCTGCCCAGCGCCACCGGCGAAACCGCGACGCAGCGCCCGAGCGAAATCGACATCGGGATCTCGGCCGACGGGCAGTACCGGATCCTCGGCGAGAGCGGCGCGCAACTGGTCGCGCGCGAAAGGCTGGTCGCCGAACTGCGCCGCGTCGCCGCCGAGCGCAAGGACCCGGTGCTCGTCGTGCACGCCGACGCCGGCGCGAAGCACCAGGACGTCATTTCGGTGCTCGCCGCCGCGCGCGAAGCCGGGGTGGCGAAAGTCACCTTCGCCGCGCAGGCCGATGCCGCCGTCGCCGCCCCGCCGCGGCGAGCCCGCTGATCGCGCGGTGGCCCCGCCGCCGCGGCAGGGAGAGCCGACCTCCGGCGCCGGCCGGCTGCGCGAGCGACTCGAGCCGGCGCTGAGCGCCCTCTGGTACGAGCGTTCCCCGTCGCGCACGCAGCGGCTGCTGCGCGCGGCGATGGCGCCGCTCGCCGCGCTGACCGCGGCCGTCGCGAAGCGCCGAAGACGCGCCATTCGGCGGCTCCCCCCGCCCGCGGTCCCGGTCGTCGTCGTCGGCAATCTCGTCGCCGGCGGCGCCGGCAAGACGCCGCTCGTCGTGGCGCTCGTCGAAGCGCTCGTGCAGCGCGGCTGGACGCCGGGCATCGTCGCCAGCGGCTACGGCGCGCGGCGCAGCGATGCCCGCCTGGTCGGCGCCGACGGCGACGCGGTCGAGCACGGCGACGAACCCGTGCTGCTGGCGCGGCGCACGGGCCGTCCGGTGGCGGCCGCGCGCGAGCGTGCGCGGGCGGTAGGGGCGTTGCTGGCTGCGCACTCGGAGATCGACGTCGTGGTCAGCGACGACGGGCTGCAGCACGCGGGGCTCGCGCGCAGCGTCGAGATCGCGGTGTTCGACGAGCGCGGCGCCGGCAACGCGCGCTGCCTGCCCGCCGGGCCGTTGCGCGCGCCGCTGTCGCAGGCCGCGTCGATGGACGCGATCGTGCTCAACGGCCCCGCGCGCCCGCCGCTCGCGCATTCGCACACCTTCCGCTTCCGCATCGAGCCGCTGCGCTTCGTCGCGCTCGACGGGCACGCCGCGCCGGTGCCCGCCCGCGAATTCCCGTCGCGGCTCGGCGCCGACCCGGCGGTCGCGGTGGCGGCCACCGGCGCCCCGCGGCGATTCTTCGACACGCTGCGCACGCTCGGCATCGACGCCGCCGAGATCGCGCTGCCCGACCATGCCGTCCTCTCCGCTGCGCGCCTGCGCGCGATCGACGCGCCATGGATCCTGATGACCGAGAAGGACGCCGTAAAATGCGCGGCCTGGGCCGACGCGCGATGCTGGTATCTGGAAGTGGGCGCGCTGGTCGAGCCCGGCCTCGCCGATTGGCTGACCGAGACGCTCCATGGACGCACGCCTGCTCGAGATCCTCGTCTGTCCGCTGTGCAAGGGACCGCTGAAGCGGCTGCCGGGCGGACGCTCCGCTGACGGCACGCCTTTCGACGCCGAGCTGGTCTGCAACGCCGACCGGCTCGCCTACCCGGTGCGCGACGGAATCCCCGTGATGCTCGAGAGCGAGGCGCGCCGCCTGGATCCCGAGGCGGGCGGCCCCGAGCCGCGCGACCTTCCCGATCCGGGGGCGGGCGAGCCGTGAGCGCCGCGGGAGCGGCGGCGCCTCCCGTGGGCGCCTCGGCAGTGCCGGCGTCGCCCGCAGGCGCCGCGGGAACGGCGGCGCCGCCTGACTTCGTCGCCCTCATCCCGGCGCGGCTCGCCTCCACCCGACTGCCCGACAAGCCGCTCGCCGATCTCGGCGGCCGTCCGATGGTGGTGCGCGTCGCCGAACGCGCCCGTGCGGCAGGCGCCGCGCGAGTGGCAGTCGCCACCGACTCGTCGCGGATCGTCGATGCGGTTCGCGCAGCCGGCTTCGAGGCGATCGTCACGCGCGCCGACCACGCCTCGGGCACCGAGCGGCTGGCCGAGGCCGCCGAGGCGCTCGCGCTCGACGACGGGCGCATCGTCGTCAACGTGCAGGGCGACGAGCCGCTGATCGATCCGGCGCTCGTTCGCGCGGTCGCGCAGCGGCTGGCGGAATCTCCCGACTGCGCGATCGCCACGGCTGCCCATCCGATCGACGAACTGGCCGCCTGGCTCGACCCGAACGTCGTCAAGCTCGTCTGCGACCGCGCGATGCGCGCGCTCTACTTCAGCCGCGCACCGGTACCGTTCGCGCGCGACGCGATGCCCGGTTTTCCGGCGAAGCTGCCCGCTTCGCTTGCCGTCGCCTTCGGCGCGCAGCAACGGCCGTTACGCCATATCGGCCTGTACGCCTACCGCGTCTCGTATCTGCGCGCGCACGCATCGCTGCCGCCCTCGCCGCTGGAGACGCTCGAGTCGCTCGAACAATTGCGCGCGTTGTGGCACGGATACCGGATCGCGGTGCACCTGTCCGAGAGCGCGGCCGAGGGCGGCGTGGATACCCCCGCCGATCTCGAGCGCGTACGCGCTCACTGGGCGCGCGCCGACCAGCGCGTCCCGACCGCCAGCGCGAGGCCGAGCGCCATATAGACGCCGAGCAGGCTCGGTGTCGACAAGCGGTGCTCGAAGCCCGGCGTCAGCCGTTGCGGAACCACCGCGAAGTCGACCGCCGCGATCGCGGCGGTCGCCGCCGCCGTATCGCGCACGAGCCGTGACAGCGGCCGCCGCCCCCGCTCGCCGAGCAGCTTCTCGTAGACCACGCCCCACATCAGCGCCGAGATCACGTGCGTGACGAAGCCGGCGCCCGTGTAGCGAAGCGAAACGCGGTCCTCCTGCAGCGCCCGTTCGCCCCAGTACACGTGGCTGACCGCGTTCAGCGGCGCGGCTGCGCTGCCGTCCTCGCGCCGTCCCCGCAAGGCGAGCACGCCCACCGTCGCCGCTGCCGCCAGCGCGCCGCTCAGCATTCCGTCGCGCAAGGCCTCCGACCAGTTCTTCATCGCGAACTCCCGCTGCCTGCATGCTTCGGCGATCCGGCGCAAGCGTCGTTCCCGCAACGCCGCCGCGCCGTTCGAATTGACCGGATCCCGCACTTCCCGGTACGCTTTGAGGCTTTGCGGGCGGCAGGCACCCATACATGCGGCTGATCCTTCTCGGCGCACCCGGAGCGGGCAAAGGCACGCAGGCCGCGTTCATCACGAAGAAATACGGCATTCCGCAGATCTCCACCGGAGACATGCTGCGCGCCGCGGTCAAGGCCGGCACCCCGCTCGGCCTGGCCGCGAAGAAGGTGATGGACGCAGGCGCGCTGGTGTCCGACGACATCATCATCGGCCTGGTCGAGGAGCGGCTGCGCCAGCCCGACTGCGCCAACGGCTACCTGTTCGACGGCTTTCCGCGCACGATCCCGCAGGCCGAAGCGATGAAGAGCGCCGGCGTGCATCTCGATTACGTTCTCGAGATCGACGTGCCCGACGCCGACATCATCGAGCGGATGAGCGGCCGGCGCGTGCACGCCGCCAGCGGACGCACCTACCACGTGCGCTTCAACCCGCCCCGCATTCCCGGCAAGGACGACGTCACCGGCGAAGACCTGGTCCAGCGCGACGACGATCGCGAGGAAACGGTGCGCAAGCGCCTGGCGGTGTATCACTCGCAGACGCGCCCGCTCGTCGACTACTACGCCGCCTGGGAACGCTCGGGCGACGCCGCGGCGCCGCGCTGCCGGAAAGTGTCGGGCGTGGGCAGCGTGGACGAAATCACCGCTCGTGTCTTCGCCGCGCTCCAGTAAACTCCCGGCGCTTCGCGCTTGAAATCGAGTCGCCTCGCGCCCGAACCTGCGTCGCCTCGCGCGCCGGCGCCTCGTTTCCCGAACGTCTCTTTCAGCTTTTCACATCACAACCGGAACCGGATGGAGGTCCACTCATGACTGCTACCTCGGCGGGCCTGTGGCTCGCTCTGGCCTGCGGGCTGGCGGCGGTGATCTACGGCGTCGCATCGAGCCGCTGGATCCTGTCGCTCGACGCGGGCAATGCACGGATGCAGGAGATCGCCGCGGCGATCCAGCAGGGCGCGAAGGCGTACCTGAACCGGCAGTACCGCACGATCGCGATCGTCGGAGTGGTTCTCTTCATCGTCATCTGGCTGGTTCCGGGGCTCGGCCTGTCCACGGCGATCGGCTTCGCCATCGGCGCGATCCTCTCCGGAGCGGCCGGCTACATCGGCATGAACGTCTCGGTGCGCGCGAACGTGCGCACCGCGCAGGCCGCCACGCGCGGACTCGGTGACGCGCTCGCGGTCGCGTTCCGCGGCGGCGCGATCACCGGCATGCTCGTCGTCGGCCTGGGCCTGCTCGGCGTGGCCGGCTACTACGGGCTGCTGGTCGCCAGCGCGCCGCACGGCCTGGGCACGGTCGTCTCGCTGCACGACGTCATCCGCCCGTTGATCGGCCTGGCCTTCGGCTCGTCGCTGATCTCGATCTTCGCGCGGCTGGGCGGCGGCATCTTCACCAAGGGCGCCGACGTCGGCGCCGACCTGGTCGGCAAGGTCGAGGCCGGCATCCCCGAAGACGATCCGCGCAACCCGGCGGTGATCGCCGACAACGTCGGCGACAACGTCGGCGACTGCGCCGGCATGGCGGCCGACCTGTTCGAGACCTATGCCGTCACGCTGATCGCCACGATGCTGCTCGGCTCGCTGATGATCAAGGGGGCCGAGGCGCAGGCGGTCGTCTACCCGCTCGCGCTCGGCGGACTGTCGATCATCGCGTCGATCATCGGCGCGATGTTCGTCAAGGCCGCGCCCGGCCAGACGAACATCATGGGCGCGCTCTACCGGGGGCTGATCTGGGCCGGCGGCATCGCCACCATCGTCGCCTACCCGATCACCGTCTGGATGTTCGGCGACGGCGATCTCGCGCGTTCGGGCACCTCGGTGCTGAATCTGTGGCTGTGCGTCGTCGTCGGCATGGTGCTCACCGGGCTGATCGTCTGGGTCACCGAGTACTACACCGGCACGCAGTACAAGCCGGTGCGCTACGTGGCGCAATCGTCGACCACCGGCCACGGCACGAACATCATCGCGGGGCTCGCCGTGTCGATGAAATCCACCGCCTGGCCGGTGCTGTTCGTCTGCGCCGCGATCGTCTCGGCGTACTGGCTGGGCGGCCTGTACGGCATCGCCGTCGCGGCCACCTCGATGCTGTCGATGGCCGGCATCGTCGTCGCGCTCGACGCCTACGGGCCGATCACCGACAACGCGGGCGGCATCGCCGAGATGTCGCATCTTCCCGAGTCGGTGCGCAACATCACCGACCCGCTCGACGCGGTCGGCAACACGACGAAGGCGGTCACCAAGGGCTACGCGATCGGCTCGGCGGGCCTGGCGGCGCTCGTGCTCTTCGCCGACTACACGCACGCGCTCGAGTCGGCGAACATCGTCGCCAGCTTCGACCTGTCGAACCACATGGTGATCGTCGGCCTGATCATCGGCGGGCTGATTCCCTACCTGTTCGGCGCGATGGCGATGGAAGCCGTCGGCCGCGCGGCCGGCTCGGTGGTCGAGGAAGTGCGCCGGCAGTTCCGCGAGATCCGCGGAATCATGGAAGGCACCGCCAAGCCCGACTACTCGCGCGCGGTGGACCTGCTCACCGGTGCGGCGATCAAGGAGATGATGATCCCGTCGCTGCTGCCGGTGGTCGTTCCGGTGCTGGTCGGCCTGCTGCTCGGACCGGAAGCGCTGGGCGGCGTGCTGATGGGCACGATCGTCACCGGCCTGTTCGTCGCGATCTCGATGTGCACGGGCGGCGGCGCCTGGGACAACGCGAAGAAATACATCGAGGAAGGCAACTTCGGCGGCAAGGGCTCCGAGGCGCACAAGGCCGCGGTCACCGGCGACACGGTCGGCGACCCCTACAAGGACACGGCCGGCCCCGCGGTGAACCCGCTGATCAAGATCATCAACATCGTCGCGCTGCTGATCGTTCCGCTGATCGCGGTGGTCTGGACGCAGTAAGCCTGTTCCGCCGGCGCTTCGGCGTCGGCGCCCGGCGCAGGTTCGCACCGGCGGCGCATTGCGCCGCCGGTTTCGTTTCAGCCCTGCGTTTCCTCGAGCGCCGCGAGCCGGCGGTCGACGGCGCCCAGGCGGCGGACGTCGCCGCGCTCGCGATGGATCGCCTGCAGATTGCGCAGCATGCGCGCGAGGATCTGCCGCGCGCTCGCCGTGGGCAGCGCGCCGCCGAGCAGCCGGCTCGCCTCGTCGCAATCGCCGCCCGCGTAGGGCAGCAGACGGTATTCGAGTTCGTCGTGCGTGAGCACGCGCGCGCCGGCGAAGACGTCGACGATCATGGCGCGGCCGGCCACGTCGTGCCGCACGAGAAAGTGCCCGGGAAAGCCCACGCCGCAGGCCTGCACGCCCGCCTGCTCGGCGATTTCGAGATACAGCACCGACAGGCTGATCGGAATGCCGAGTCGCCGCTCGATCACCCGGTTCAGGTAGCTGTTCTCCGGATCGTGGAAGTCGTTCGCGTTGCCGCGGAAACCCAGTTCGTCGGCGAAGTGCTCGCGCAGCGCGTCGACGCGCGCGATCGGCTGGCGCAGTTTCGAGACGCGGCGACGCAGCGCCAGCGCGAAGCCGTCCACGCGCGCGAGCACCTCGTGCATCGGCAGCTCGGGGTATTCGTCCTGCGCGATCGACAGCGCCGCCTCGAACAGCGGCAGCGAATCGTCGCTGCGCACCAGCATGCGCCAGTAATCGAGGAAGCAATCCATCGCGGCCCCTCCACGGCCCCTGAACCTGCAGGATTTCGTGCGACATCGAACGACTGGCGGAAGCGGCCGGCCGGCGTGCATCGCTACGGTAGCGCGCCGCCTTCGCCGTTGCCACCGGTCGTTGTGCTGTAATTCCGGATCGAATTCTCCAGGAGGACCCGATGAAGATCCCGAACAACGTCGTGCTCGTCACCGGCGGCGCATCCGGCCTGGGCGCCGCTACCGTGCGGCGCATTGTCGCCGCCGGCGGCAAGGCGCTGGTCGCCGACCTGAACGAAACGATGGGCAAGCAGCTGGTCGACGAGATCGGCGCGGCCGCGCGCTTCGTGCGCTGCGACGTCTCCTCCGAAGCCGACGCGCAGGCGGCAGTCGATGCGGCCGGCGGCATGGGTCGCCTCGTCGGGCTCGTCAACTGCGCCGGCATCGGCCCGGCGGCGAAGACGGTCGGCAAGGACGGACCGCATCGGCTCGACCTCTTCACGAAGGTGATCACCGTCAACCTGATCGGCACCTTCAACATGATCCGCATCGCCGCCGCCGCGATGGTCCGCAACGAGCCGAACGACGAAGGCGAGCGCGGCGTCATCGTGAGCACCGCGTCGGTGGCGGCCTTCGACGGCCAGATCGGACAGGCCGCGTATTCGGCCTCGAAGGGCGGCATCGTCGGCATGACGCTGCCGATCGCGCGCGATCTCTCGCGCGACGGCGTGCGCGTCGTCACCATCGCGCCGGGCCTGTTCCTCACCCCGCTGATGGACAGCCTGCCGAAGGACGTGCAGGAGTCGCTCGGTCGTCAGGTGCCCTTCCCCTCGCGCCTGGGCCGGCCCGACGAATACGCGCAACTCGTCGAGCACGTCTTCGCGAACACGATGCTCAACGGCGAGACGATCCGGCTGGATGGGGCGATACGGATGGCGCCGAGGTAAAGGCGGTGAAGGGTGAAGGGTCAAGGGTGAAGGGGAAAAGACTCTCCACCCATTGGCCCAGCGCGAGCAACGCCGCGTCGCCGTCGCGGCGGGCGACGAGCTGCAGGCCCACGGGCAGTCCTTCGACGAAGCCGAGCGGCACCGACAGCGCGGGCACGCCACACAGCGAGAACGGCAGCGTCTGGCCGAGCACGGCCTCGCGCACGGTCGTCGTTCCGCCTTCGACCTCCACGTCGTTCTGCCCGCGCAGCGGCGGCAGCACCGTGCTGGTCGGCAGGATCCACGCGTCGCAGTCGGCAAGCGCGGCGTCCAGGGCCGCTGCGATGGACGCGCGCGTGCGCAGCGCGTCCACGTACTCGACGGCGAGGATGCGGCGCGCGGCCTGCAGCGCGGGCAGGACCAGCGGCGAGAAACCCTCGCCTCCGGCATCGAGCGCGGCGCGGTGCACCCACGCGGCTTCGGCCCGCACGATCGGCGTGTAGGCGGCCCACGAATCGTTCAGCTGCGGAAGCTGCACCTCGGCGATTTCCGCGCCGTGCCCGCGCAGTTGCGCGACCGCGCGCTCGAAGCGTTCGCGCACCTGCGGCGCGAGCCGCCCGCGCAGCCACTCGGCCGGCACGTGCAGTCGCGGACGACGCGCGACCGTGCCGTGCGCGACGCGCCGTTGCGCCATCACCTCGTACAGCAGCGCGCAGTCGTCGACGCGGCGCGCGAGCGGTCCGGCGTGGTCGCAGGTGAACGACAGCGGCAGCGCGCCATCGAGCGGAATCGCAGCCGACGTCGGCTTGAAGCCGACCACCGAGCAGAAGGCGGCCGGGATGCGCACCGAGCCGCCGGTGTCGCTGCCGATCGATGCGACGCCGATGCCGGTGGCCACCGCCACGCCCGATCCGCTCGACGATCCCCCGGATTGGCGCGCGGGGTCGAAGGGATTGCACACGTCGCCGGTCCATTCGTTCTCGCCGCTGCAGCCGAGCGCGATCTCGTGCATGTTCGTCTTGGCGAAGACGAGGGCGCCCGCCGCGCGCAGACGTGCGACCAGCGTCGCCTCGTCCGTGCCGAGCGAAGGCAGCGGCGCGCGCGTGCCGGCGCGCGTGGGCATGCCGCGCACCGCGTACAAGTCCTTGATCGACACCGGCACGCCGTGCAGCGGGCCGCGCAGGCGGCCGCTGCGCGCCTCCTCGTCGAGGACGCGCGCCTCGTCGCCGGCGGCGGACCAGTCGACCCAGGCGATGGCGTTCAGGTCAGCGTGATGCGCGGCGTTGTCCCGCGCCTGCTCGACGAGCGCCTGCGCGCTGCGCGTGCCTTGCGCGATCGCGGCGACGAGGTTGCGGATCGACTCGGGCCGGCTCGCCGGCGGATCGGCGGGATTGCGTTGGACGGATTGCATGCTCGACGGTTGCACGGGAATCGACCGCTATCATGCCCCGATGCGACTCGCATCGTTTCTCGCATGGGGGCTCCTCGCCTGCTTCGCGTCGTCGATGCCGCAGGCGGCGCCGGCCGTCGAAGGCGCGGCGGCAGCGGCGGCCATCGAAAGCGCATCGCCGCAGGCGGCCATCGAAAGCCCGTCACCGCAGGCGGTGACGGGCTCGCTCGCCCGCGCAGCGCCCGAGGCGGCGAGCCGATTCGTCGAACGCGCGCCGGTGTTCACCACGCGCTTCCTCGCCGTCACCGCGAACCCGCACGCCACGCGTGCCGCGGCGTCCATCCTCGAGGCGGGCGGCAACGCGGTCGATGCGGCGATCGCCGCGCAGATGGTGCTCGGCCTCGTCGAGCCGCAATCCTCCGGCATCGGCGGCGGCGCGTTCCTGCTGCTCTTCGACGCGCGCAGCGGCCGCGTGCGCGCCTTCGACGGCCGCGAAACGGCGCCGGCGCGCGCGCAGGGCGATCTGTTCCTGCGGCCCGACGGCACGCCGATGGACTTCTTCGAGGCGGCAGTCGGCGGACGATCGGTAGGCGTGCCGGGCGTCGTGCGCATGCTCGAGCGGGTGCACCAGGCGCACGGACGTCTCGCCTGGCATCGGCTGTTCGAACCGGCGATCACGCTGGCGCGCGACGGCTTCGAGGTGAGCGAAAGACTGCACGCGCTGCTCGACGCCGATCGCTGGCTGCGCATGCAACCGGCGGCCGCCGCGTATTTCTACGACGCCGAAGGCCACGCCTGGCCGCCCGGACATCTTCTGCGCAACGAGGCGCTCGCCGACACGCTCGCGCAGATCGCGCATCGCGGCAGCCTCGCGCTGCATACCGGACCGATCGCGAGCGACATCGTCGACGCCGTCGCCAGGCATCCGAACGCCGGAGTGCTCGGCGAACGCGACCTCGCGTTCTACGAGCCGGTGGAGCGCGAGCCGTTGTGCGTCGTGCATCGACGGCATCGGGTCTGCGGCATGCCGCCGCCTTCGTCGGGCGCGATCGCGGTCGCGCAGATGCTCGCCTACTGGCGACTCGCCGGCCCGCCGGTCCGGCTCGCCGATCGGGACGGAAGCCTGCTCGTCGATGGCGTTCACCGCTTCACCGAGGCCGAGCGCCTGGCCTTCGCCGATCGCAACGAATACGTCGCCGACACCGATTTCGTCGCGCTGCCCAGCCAGCGCACGCACGAGCCGGTGCGCGCTGCGCCGGGCACGCTGCTCGACGGCGCCTACCTGCTGCGCCGGGCGACGCTGATCGGCGAGCGCTCGATGCGGCGCGCCGCGCCCGGCTCACCGTCGCTCGCCGCAGCGCCGCGCGCGTCCGCGCGGCCCGTCTTCGAGCCGACGTCGACGTCGCACCTGTCGATCGTCGACGCCGACGGCAACGTAGTGTCGATGACCACGTCGATCGAGAACGCCTTCGGCTCGCGCCTGCTGGTGCGCGGCTTCCTGCTGAACAACCAGCTCACCGACTTCTCGTTCGTTGCGGCGCGCGACGGGGTGCCGGTGGCCAACCGCGTGCAGCCGGGCAAGCGTCCGCGCAGCTCGATGGCGCCGACGATCGTGCTCGATGCGCGCAGCGGCGCTCCGCTGCTCGCCGTCGGCTCGCCGGGCGGCGCGTCGATCATCTCGTACGTCGCGCGCACGCTGCTCGCCGTGCTCGACGACCGCGTCGAGCTGGCGACGGCGCTGGCGATGCCCAACATCGGCAGCCGCAACGGTCCCACCGTGCTGGAAGCCGACCGCGCGGCGCCCGCGCTCGCGACGGCGCTCGCCGCGCGCGGGCACGTCGTCGAATGGCGCGAGATGACAAGCGGGCTGCACGCGATCGCGTTGCACTGTCGCGCGCCGCGCCGCTGCGTTCTCGAGGGGGCGGTCGATCCGCGACGCGAAGGCATGGCGCTCGGTCGCTGAACGCGGGCACGAGCGAATCCCCGGAAGGAGACAGAGCATGGCAATGGAACGGCAGACGCTTCACGGCGGGCGATTGAAGGCCGCGGCCTACGACGCGCGCGAGCAGCGCCTCGAGATCGATTTCGTCGACGGCGAGCGCCGCATCTTCAAGGCGGTGCCGCGGGAGGTATGGCGCCGTCTCGTCGCAGCGCCGAACCCGGCGGTGTTCTACGCCGATCGCATCGAGGAGGAATACGCTTTCGAGCGAGCGCGCGCCGGCCACGGAGGCGATGCGCGATCGAAGCTCGATTCGCTGTTCGGCGGCGGAGACGGCGATTGACGCTGACGGCGCGCATCCTCTGCCGCGTCGTCGACAACTTCGGCGACGCTGGGGTCTGCTGGCGCTTCGTGCGGCAACTCGCGCGCGAGCACGGCTGGCGCGTGCGGCTGACGATCGACCGGCCCGAGCTGCTCGCGCGCCTGGGCGCGCGGCCCGGGATCGACGCGGGCCGGGGCGCGATCGCCATCGAGCATTGGTCCGCAGACGACCCAATCGCGCGCGGCGACGAGGACGTCCTGGTCAGCGCCTTCGGCGCCGACCCGCCGCCGGCGTTGCGCGCATCGCTGGCCGGCGCGCCGCGCCGGCCGCTGTGGGTGCAGCTCGAGTACCTGAGCGCCGAGGAATGGGTGGTCTCGCATCATGGCCTGCGCTCGACGAAGCCGGTCGACGGCGCGGTGGAGCATTTCTACTATCCGGGCTTCGATGCGCGCACGGGCGGCCTGCTGCGCGAGGCGGGGCTGTTCGACAGACGCGACGCTTTCGTCGGCTCGCAGCAGCAGCGGACCTGGCTCTCGGCGCGCGGCATCGTCGCCGAGCCCGGCGAGCGTCTCGCCACCCTCTTCTGCTATCCGCAGGCGCCGATCGCCGCGTGGTTCCGGCTGCTCGCCGCGGGCCCGACGCGATGGCGCGTGCTGGTGCCGGAAGGCGTCGCCGATGCGGCGCTCTCCGCGTATTTCGGCCGCTCACCTGCCGTCGGACAGGCGCTGCGCGAGTCGAACCTCGCCGTGCAGCGCGTGCCCTTCCTGCCGCAGGACGAATACGACCAGTTGCTGTGGAGCGTCGACCTGAACCTGGTGCGCGGGGAAGACTCGTGGGTGCGCGCGCAATGGGCGACACGCCCCTTCCTGTGGCAGCCGTACCCGCAGGAGGCCGACACGCATCTGCGCAAGCTGCGCGCCTTCCTGCATCGGCTGCACGGCGGCAGCGAAATTGACGAGGCGATGCTCGCCTGGGACGAGGCGATGCTCGCCTGCGACGAGGCGATGCTCGCCTGGTCGGGCCATGCGGACTGGGCTCGCGCCTGGCCGGCCTTCGACGCGCATCTCGACGAGCTTCGTCCGCGGTTCGCCCGATGGAGCGCGGCGCTGGGCCGGCAGGACGACCTGTGCACGCGATTCGTCGAATTCTGCATCGAAAGGCTATAATGGCCGGTTACCCTGAACCCCAACCGTTTCACCCTGAAGCCTCATGAAACTCGCCCAGGAACTGCGCGTCGGCAACGTCGTCATGATCGGCAAGGATCCGATGGTCGTGCAGCGCGCCGAACTGAACCGGTCCGGCCGCAACGCCGCCGTCGTCAAGCTCAAGCTGAAGAACCTGTTGAACGCCTCCGGCACCGAGTCGGTCTACAAGGCCGACGAGAAGTTCGACGTGCTGATCCTCGACAAGAAGGAAGTCACCTACTCGTATTTCGCCGATCCCATGTACGTGTTCATGGACAGCGAATACAACCAGTACGAGATCGAGCGCGACAGCATGGGCGAGGTGCTCAACTACCTCGACGACGGAATGCCCTGCGAAGTCACGTTCTACGACGGCCGCGCGATCTCCGTCGAGATGCCCAACAGCGTCGTGCGCGAGGTGGAATACACCGAGCCGGCCGTCAAGGGCGACACCTCGGGCAAGGTGATGAAGCCCGCGCGCATCAAGCCGACCGGCTTCGAGATCCCGGTGCCGGCCTTCGTCGAAATCGGCGATCGCATCGAGATCGACACGCGCACGGCGGAATACCGCAACCGGGTGAAGTGAGTCGCTTCCTTACGCCGCGAACCGCAGCTCCTTCTCCATCCGCCGCCGCTTGGCGTAGCGGCGCAGCTGGCGCTGCACGGTTTCGTGCAGCGTCTGCATCGAGACGGGTTTCACCAGGTAGCTGTTGCAACCGGCGAGCGCTCCGCGCGCCAGGTCGAAAGGCGACGATCGGCTTGTGAGCAGGATCACCGGCATCGTGCGAAGGCCGCGGTCGCGACGCACGGTGCGCGTCAGCTGGTAGCCGTCCAGCCCGGGCATCACCACGTCCGCGAGCATCAGCTCGTAGCTGCGCATCGCCAGCACGTCGAGCGCCTCGTCCGCACTCGACACCGCCTCGCCGTCCAGGCCGATGCGGTTCAGCGCCAGCGACAACTGCCGGCGCACCGTCGGGCTGTCGTCGACGATCAGCGCGCGCGGCCGGCGCCGAACGCCGTCCTCGGCAACGATGCGTCCGGCATCGATCGCCGCCGCCTCGCGCTCGGCGCGCTCGCGCGAGCGCCTGGCGTCGACCACCCGGTTCAACGCGTAAAGCACCTGGCCGACGAAGCTCGATTGCAGCAGGTCGTCGCGCGGCCGCCCCGCATCGCAGCGGCGTCCGACGCGCAGCACGGCGCGCTCGTCGAAGATCTGCTCGAGCGTGAGCGCCGCATCGACGCCGCCGGCGCTGGTCATGTCCACCAGAGCGACGTCGAAGTCGCCGGGCCCGCGCGTCGTCGACAGCGCGTATCGATAGCGATTGTGCCGCGCGTGCCGCAGCACGACCTCGAGCAGGTGGTGCAGGCGGCTCGCGAGGCCGAACACGGCCACGCGATACTGCGGCCGCGGATCGGCCGTCGCGTCGATGCTCATCGACCTTTCCTCCCCGGGGCATGTGCCTACCCGTTGGGCGCAGATTCTACCTCCCGGGCTGTCGTTTTCGACACACTCTGTGTGGAAAAAACCAATGGGATCGACAACTTAGGCGCGTCCGCGGAAGCTCTTTCACAAGGCTTGCCGCCGTCGCCCGCGCGGGCCCCGCCCCATCTCCTACAATCGACACCTTCCCCGCCTCCTGCCTGCCTCCACGCCGGATACCGCCATGGCCGCCACCGTGCCCCTGATGAACACCTACAACCGCCAGCCCGTCGCCTTCACGCACGGCGACGGCGTCTGGCTCTACGACACCGAAGGACGGCGCCATCTCGACGCGCTGGCGGGCATCGCGGTGAACACGCTCGGCCATGCGCACCCGAAGCTGGTGGCGGCGCTGCGCGAGCAGGTCGCCCGCATCATCCACAGCTCGAACGTCTTCGAGGTGCCGCTGCAGACCGAGTTGGGCGCGCGCCTGGTCGAGCTGTCGGAGATGACCAACGCGTTCTTCTGCAACTCCGGGCTCGAGGCCAACGAGGCGGCGATCAAGATCGCGCGCAAGTACGGGCACCAGCGCGGCATCGATCGTCCGGAGATCGTCGTCTGCGAGCGCGCGTTCCACGGCCGCTCGCTCGCCACGCTGTCGGCTACCGGCAATCCGAAGGTGCACGAGGGATTCGAGCCGCTGGTCGAGGGCTTCGTGCGCGTTCCGCTGAACGACGCAGCCGCCCTCGAGCGCGTCGCCGCCGAGCGGCCGAACATCGTTGCCGTCTTCTTCGAGGCAATCCAGGGCGAAGGCGGCATCCAGCCGGCGCGCATCGACTACCTGCGCGCCGCGCGCCGCCTCTGCGACGAGCGCGGCTGGCTGCTGATGGTCGACGAGGTGCAGTGCGGCACCGGCCGCACCGGCAAGTGGTTCGCGCATCACTGGGCCGACGTGCGCGCCGACGTCGTTCCGCTCGCCAAGGGCCTTGCCTCCGGGGTGCCGGTCGGCGCGGTGCTCGCGCGCGGCGCCGCGGCCGAAGTGTTCCAGCCCGGCAACCACGGCACGACCTTCGGCGGCAATCCGCTGGCGATGCGCGCCGGCCTCGTCACGCTGCAGGTGATGAAGGAGGAAGGACTGCTCGACAACGCGCGCGTGCAGGGCGAGCGCATCCTCTCGGGGCTGCGCGCGGCGCTCGACGGCGTCGACGGCATCGTCGACGTGCGCGGCCAGGGTCTGATGATGGGCATCGAGCTGGACCGCCCGTGCAGCGCGATCATCCGCAAGGGACTCGCGGCGGGAATCGTGTTCAACGTGACGGCCGAGCGCGTGATCCGGCTGCTGCCCCCGCTCATCTATCGCGCCGAGCACTCCGATCTGCTCGTCGAGCGGCTCGCGCCGGTGATCCGCGCGTTCCTGCGCGACACCGAGCCGGCCGTCTCGCGCTCCTCCTGAAGGCCGCCCGATGACGCTCCGCCACTTCCTGCAGTTCCGCGACCTCTGCGCCGAGGAGTTCCAGTACCTCTTCGCCCGCACGCGGATCATCAAGGACCGCTTCAAGCGCTACGAGAAGTACCACCCGCTCGTCGACCGCACGATGGTGATGATCTTCGAGAAGGCGAGCACGCGCACGCGGTTGTCCTTCGAGGCCGGCATGCAGCAGCTCGGGGGCGCGGCGATCTACCTGAACACGCGCGACTCGCAGCTCGGCCGCGGCGAGCCGGTCGAGGACGCCGCGCAGGTGATCTCGCGCATGTGCGACATCGTGATGATCCGCACCTTCGAGCAGGACACCGTCGAGCGCTTCGCGGCGCATTCGCGCGTGCCGGTGATCAACGGACTGACGAACGAATACCATCCGTGCCAGATCCTGGCCGACATCTACACCTTCATCGAGCACCGCGGACCGATCGCCGGGCGCAAGGTGGCGTGGATCGGCGACTCGAACAACGTCTGCAACAGCTGGCTGCAGGCGGCCGAGCTGCTCGATTTCGAGGTGCGGGTCTCCACTCCCCCGGGCTACGAGATCGAGCCCGAACGCGCCGGCCGCTTCGGCGGCCGCGTCGAGCAGTTCGAGGACCCGATGCAGGCCTGCGCGGGCGCCGATCTCGTCACCACCGACGTGTGGACGAGCATGGGCTTCGAGGAGGAGAACGAGCAGCGCCGGCGCGCATTCGCCGACTGGTGCGTCGACGCCGACATGATGCGAATGGCGAAACCCGACGCGCTGTTCATGCACTGCCTGCCCGCGCATCGCGGCGAGGAGGTCAGCGCCCAGGTGATCGACGGTCCGCAGTCGGTCGTCTGGGACGAGGCCGAGAACCGGCTGCATGCGCAGAAGGCGCTGATCGAATACCTGATGCTCGGGCGGGTGCAGGGCGAGGGCTGACCCCCTCGGCCTCGACACTGCGCGGGCGCCACGGCCTCGCCCGGCTTTCGCCCGCGATGCCTCAGCCGGCTTTCGGCGCGGTGCCTCGCTCGGCCAGAACCCGCTCGACGATCGACTTCAGCGCGATCCGCTCGATCGCGCCGATCGCCACTTCGCAGCGCCCTTCCACGCACAGGCCCTGCACGCCGGCGTCCTCCCACGCTTCGGCCACCGCCTCGCGGCACGCATCGCGCACCGCCTGGGCCACTTGCAGCGCCGCGTCGTTCGAGTTCATCCGGTCGATGTTCCTGCGAGGAGAAGTATTAACGAGCCTACTCCTCGCGGCCGGTCTCACCGGCTGATGGCGCTGTTGTCGTCGCGGCCGGAGATGCGTCGCGACGCGGCGCTGCAAGAGGCAGCATTTTCAGCGCTGTAATCGGCTACGCAGCCGAATTCGCTGCCTTTCGCAGCAGCGTGACATGGGACGCGCATACCTGCCGCAACTGCGCGAGCGCACCGGCGACCGTGAGCGCACCGGCGACCGCGAGCGCGCCGGCGACCGAGAGCAGACCGGCGACCGCGGGCGCGCCGGCGGCGCTGCGCCTCGTACGCGTGAAATGCGGGAATGCGCGCTTTTCACGCATTCCTGGCCGCCCGTCACCCGAGGCGGACAAGACTGCGCGGAAGGCGTGCATTGCGGGCAGCGTGCCGTGCATGCCTGCGTGAAACGCGCACTTTTCGCGCATTTCGGCACGGGCGCGCGGGCGCGCATACCGCTGCATTTTCCTCGCTCCGCTCGCACCCGTGGCGTCGGACCCCGCAAATCACGTCGCCCAGGCGATGCCCCCTTCTCCCTTCCCTTCTTCGTCTTTCATATAATCGACGGTTTTTCATTCACACAACGGCCCCCAAATGAGCGACGTGCGGAAGGTTGTCCTCGCGTATTCCGGCGGTCTCGACACCTCGGTGATCCTGAAATGGCTGCAGGACACCTACGGCTGCGAGGTGATCACCTTCACGGCCGACATCGGCCAGGGCGAGGAGCTGGAGCCTGCGCGCGAGAAGGCGCGCCGCGCCGGCGTGAAGAAGATCTACATCGAAGACCTGCGCGAGGAGTTCGTGCGCGACTACGTCTTTCCGATGTTCCGCGCCAACACCGTCTACGAAGGCGAATACCTGCTCGGCACCTCGATCGCCCGTCCGCTGATCGCCAGGCGGCTGGTCGAGATCGCGCGTCGAGAGAATGCCGACGCGATCTCGCACGGCGCCACCGGCAAGGGCAACGACCAGGTGCGCTTCGAACTCGGCGCCTACGCGCTGATGCCGAACGTGCGCATCATCGCGCCGTGGCGCGAGTGGGACCTGCTCTCGCGCGACAGGCTGCTCGCCTACGCCGACGCGAACGGCATCCCGGTCGATTTCAAGAAGCGCAGCGGCGAGGCTCCGTTCTCGATGGACGCGAACCTGCTGCACATCTCGTACGAAGGCGGCGTGCTCGAGGACCCCTCCCGCGAGCCGCCGGCCAAAGGCATGTGGCGGCTGACCGTGCCGCTCGAGAAGGCGCCCGGAAAGCCCGAGGACATCGAGCTGGAGTTCCGCAACGGCGACCTCGTCGCGATCGACGGGCGCCGGATGAAGGCGCACGAATTGCTCGCCGAACTGAACCAGCGTGCCGGCCGCCACGGCATCGGCCGCCTCGACCTCGTCGAGAACCGCTACGTGGGAATGAAGTCGCGCGGCTGCTACGAAACGCCCGGCGGAACCGTGCTGCTGCGCGCGCACCGGGCGATCGAATCGCTGACGCTCGATCGCGAGGTCGCGCACCTGAAGGACGACCTGATGCCGCGCTACGCCAGCCTCATCTACAACGGCTACTGGTGGTCGCCCGAGCGAGAGGCGCTGCAGACGCTGATCGACCACACGCAGCGCAACGTCAACGGCAAGGTCACGCTGCGGCTGTACAAAGGCAATGCGATCGTCGTCTCGCGCAGCTCGCCCGATTCGCTGTTCGATGCGCGCATTTCCACCTTCGAGGACGACCAGGGCGCCTACGACCAGGCCGACGCCGGCGGCTTCATCAAGCTCAACGCGCTGCGGCTGCGTATTGCGGCCAATAAGGCCGCCAACAAGGCCGCCAACAAGGCAGCGAACAAGGCCGCCGCGCGTGGCGGCAAAGCGACCAGGTCGTCGGCGAAATCGTCGAAAGGCGCGAGCGCCGCCGCAACGGGCAACGCGACGAAGTCCGCCCCGCGCAAGGCGGCGCGCGCGCGCAACGCCGGCGGCTGAACGCGATGAAGCGATGTCGCTGCTGACGCTGCGCGACGTCGACCTCGCCTACGGGCACGTCGCGCTGCTGCGCGACGCCGAGCTGTCGATCGAGGCGGGCGAGCGCATCGCGCTGATCGGGCGCAACGGCACCGGCAAGTCGTCGTTGCTGCGCGGCATCGCCGGACTGCTCGCCTTCGACGACGGCGAAATCACCCGCCAGAGCGGCGTCTCCGTCGCCTACGTCGCGCAGGAACCGGCGCTCGACGAGTCGCACACGATCTTCGAGGCGGTCGCCGAAGGCCTCGCGGGACAGGCGCAGCTCGTCGGCGAATACGAGTCGCTCGCCGCTTCGATCGCCCGCGGCGCGCACACGGACGAAGCAGCGCTCGAACGGCTCGCGACGCTGCAGGCGCGCATCGAGACGCAAGGCGCCTGGGCCGTCGTCCACCGCATCGACAGCGTGCTCACGCGGCTCGGCCTCGACGGGGAGCGGCGGGTCGGCGAGCTGTCGGGCGGCGTTCGCAAGCGGGTGGCGCTGGCGCGCGCGCTCGTCGCCGAGCCCGACCTGCTGCTGCTCGACGAGCCGACGAACCACCTCGACATCGACTCGATCGGCTGGCTCGAGGAGCTGCTCGCCGCCTGGCGCGGCGCGCTCGTCGTCGTCACGCACGACCGGCGTTTCCTCGATCGGGTCGCCACGCGCGTCGTCGAGCTGGACCGCGGCCGATTGCGCTCGTATCCGGGCAGCTTCGCCGATTACCAGCGACGCAAGAACGACGAGCTGGCCGCCGAGGCCGTCGCCGATGCGAAGTTCGACAAGCTGCTGGCGCAGGAAGAAACGTGGATCCGCCAGGGCGTCGAGGCGCGGCGCCCGCGCAACGAAGGGCGCGTGCGCCGGCTCGAGCAGCTGCGGCGCGAACGCGCGGCGCGACGCGAGCGTCTCGGGCGCGCGCAGCTGGCGGTCGATTCGGGCGAGCGTTCCGGCAAGCGCGTCGTCGAACTGGTCGGCGTGAGCAAGGCCTGGGGCGATCACGCCGTCGTGCGCGACTTCTCCACCATCGTGCAGCGCGGCGACCGCGTCGGCCTGGTCGGACCCAACGGTTCGGGCAAGACGACGCTGCTGCGGCTGATGCTCGGCGAGATCGCGCCCGACTCGGGCGTCGTGCGCATCGGCACGAACCTGCAGATCGCGTACTTCGATCAGCTGCGCGCGCAGCTCGACGATTCGGCGACGCTGGTCGAGACGATCAGCCCCGGCTCCGACTGGATCGAGATCGCCGGACGCAGGACGCACGCGATGAGCTACCTCGAGCGTTTCCTGTTCGCGCCGGCGCGCGCGCGCTCGCCGGTCGGCTCGCTGTCCGGAGGCGAGCGCAACCGGCTGCTGCTCGCGCGGCTGTTCGCGCGGCCGGCGAACCTGCTCGTGCTCGACGAGCCGACGAACGACCTGGACATCGAGACGCTCGAACTGCTCGAGGAACTGCTCGGCGAATACGCTGGCACCGTGCTCGTGGTCAGCCACGACCGCGCTTTCCTCGACAACGTCGTCACGCAGACGATCGTCTCGCTGGGCGACGGCCGCTGGCGCGAACAGGCCGGCGGCTACTCCGACTACGAAGCGGCGCGCGCCGACGAGGCACGGATGGCCGCCGACGCGAAGGCCGCGGCCGCTCCAACGCCACGGGAGACGGCAGGTGGCGCGCCGGTACGCGCGGCGGCGCCCGCTACCGCACGACGCAGACTCGGCTACGCCGAGCAGCGCGAGCTCGACGCCCTTCCCGATCGCATCGCCGCGCTCGAGCAGGAGCAGAAGGCGCTCGAGCAGCGGCTCGCCGATCCGGACAGCTGGCAGGACCCGGCCGCCGCGCGCGCGATGAACGAGCGCTTCGCGGCAATCGAGTCGGAACTGCTGGAAGCGCTCGAACGCTGGGAAGCGCTCGAGTCAAGGCGCGGCTGACTCGTCGATCGTACGCACGCGCCCCGGGTCGGCGACGATCGTCTGCGGAGGTTCGCGCAGGTCGCGACGCGCCCCCGCCAGCATTTCGCCGAACCATTGCACGAGAAGCATCGTGTATTCGCGCTGGCTCGCCTCGCTCGACAGAGCGTGATCGGCGCCCTTGATGCAGCGGTAGGTCAGCGAATGCGCCTGCGCGAACGCGGCGCGGTAGCTCGCGATCACCGGCGGCGGAACGATTTCGTCGCGCTCGGATTCGACGACCAGCACGTCTCCGCCAAAGCGCGCGCAGGCGCGCAATGCGCGATTCTCGGCGGCCGGAACGAAGCTGCGACGGTAGGCGACGAGGTCCTGCTCGCGATGCAGTTGCAGCTTCGGCAGTTCCCAGCCGGCGTCGCGATACAGCGCGGGCACGCGCAGCCCCAGCCAGCGCACCTTGCGCATTTCGGTGAGAACCGCCGCCAGGTAGCCGCCGTAGCTGCTGCCGACGACGGCGATCGATTCGGGGTCGACCTGCGGGTGCGCGGCGAGGATCTCGTATCCGCCCAGCACGTCGCGCAGGTTCCGCTCGCGCGAGACGGTTTCGCGCTGTGCCTGCGTGCGCGCGTGCCCGCTCAGGTCGAGCGTCAGGCATACGCAGCCCAGCGCCGCGATGTCGCGCGCGCGCGCGAGATATTGCTGCTGCGTCGCGCCCCATCCGTGCACGAAGAGAACGCCCGGCAGCCCCTGGGCCGGCACGACCAGCGTGCCGTCGATCCGGTCGGAGCCGACGACGATGTCGACGTGGCGCTCACGCGTCTGCATCGTCGAGCAGGCGCGCGTACTTGGTGATCGGGCCGACGTGCTCGTCGACGCCACGGAAATGCACGAACGCGCCCTCGGGCAATTCGGGATCGGCGCAATGCAGTTCGACCGTCTCCGCGCTTGCCTTCTCTCGCGCCGGTTCGTCGCGCAGCGCGTGCAGCGCGACGAGTTCGGCGGCGCTCGCGCCGCCCACCCGCCATGACTGCTCGAGCACGCCGGTACGCTCCATGCCGTCCGCATCCGCTCCCTGGACGACGTCGTAGTTGCAACGCGACGCGAAGATCCCGGGGAACGACGCGAAGGCGGCGTCGTGATACACGCGCGCGAAGTCGATCGCGCGCCGCAGCGATTGGTCGCCGGCCACGTGCGCTTCGAGCCCCTCGAAGCCGCCGCGCACCAGCGTGATCGACGAGCCGCCGTAGACCTCGGCGCCGTGCCGATCGCGCGTCGTTCGCTGGATGCCGAAGTAACTCGCGCGCAGCCGGCCGATACGCAACTGCCCGATGCTCCAGGTTCGTGCGTCCCGCAGGTCGGGCTCCACGACGGCGCCTCGGCGCACGATCTCGGTCGCGTCGAGGCAGCCGAGCCGCTCGACCCGTTCGCGCTCGGAAGGGATCACGATCTGCCCCAGCCCGCCCATGCCGCCGGCGGGCTTCACGCGAACGGGTCCGCCGGGAAGCAGCGCGCGGACGGCGCGGTCCAGGTCGCGCATCGAGAACACCGCATATCCGGGCAGCACCGCGCCGGCGACGCGGTCGGCGAATTCCGCGTCCCAGCCCGGCGGGCAAGGCGCATCCGCCGCAACCAGCGGATGCGAGATGACCTTGGTGGCGACGAAGGGGAACGGCACGACGCCGCCGAACAGGTCGTCCTCGCTCTCGATGCCCCAGCGCAGCGCCGCGCCGGCGCCGACGATCGTGTCGTTCGGCACGACGTAGCCGAGCGCGGTCTGCGCATCGGGTTGTCCGGCGTCGACGTAACGGTCGAAACGCCCGCCGATCAGGCGCGCAAGCTCGCGGGCGATGCCGATCTGCGAAACGAGTTCGTGCTCGCGCGCGCCGGGCCTGCAGCACAGGAACGAGACCCGCGAGTGGCGGGTCAGCGGAACACTGGCGGCGAGCGCTTCGATCGGCACCATCGGCCTCCATGGCGTGACTGCCGGGACGGTGCGAACGACATGCCTGTCGTCCCCCTGCGGGGGACGGAGAAGGGTGAAGGGAGAAGGGAGAAGGGGGAAACCGGGGGGTGCGCGGCGCAAGTAGAATGCGCGCGTTCGTCAGCACACAAGCCGAGGTGAGCGCATGCCCTCTTTCGACGTCGTTTCCGAGGCCGATGCGGTCGAGGTCCGCAACGCGGTAGCGCAGGCCAACAAGGAGATCTCCACGCGCTTCGACTTCAAGGGCTCGGATGCGCGCATCGAGCAGAAGGAGCGCGAGCTGACCGCTTACGCCGACGACGACTTCAAGCTCGGGCAGGTGCGCGACGTCCTGCTGGGCAAGCTGGCGAAGCGCAACGTCGACGTGCGCTTCCTCGACTACGGCGACGTGCAGAAGATCGGCGGCGACAAGGTCAAGCAGCTGATCACCGTGCGCCACGGCGTCTCCAGCGAGCACGCGAAGAAGCTCGTGCGGCTGATCAAGGACAGCAGGCTGAAGGTGCAGACCAGCATCCAGGGCGATTCCGTGCGCGTGAACGGCGCCAAGCGCGACGATCTGCAGTCGGCGATCGCACTGCTGAAGAAGGAGATCGTCGACGTGCCGCTCGCCTTCACCAATTTTCGCGATTGATTTCCAGGATTGAACGGCACCGCTCGGCCTGATTCTCACGATTCGCTCACGAAGCCCAACCGCCGGTCTCACGGCTCCTGGGGCATCGTCGCCGCCATGCCGCCGGCCGTCGCCTGTTCTCCCCGCAACGACGCGCGCGCGCGCGACGGGCGCAGGCGCGCCTGGGCCGCGTGGGTCGGCTGGCTCGCGCTGGCCGTCGCCTGGTTCGCGCCCCTCGGTCACCGGGCGCTGGTCAATCCCGACGAAGGCCGCTACGCGACGATCGCGCTGGAGATGCTGCGCGACGGCGACTGGATCACGCCGCACCTGAACGGCTTCCTCTACTTCGAGAAGCCGCCGTTCGGCTACTGGATGTCGGCCGCGGCGATGAGTCTGTTCGGCGTCGGAGAGTTCGCGGCGCGCCTGTGGCCGGCGGCGAGCGGATTCGCCTCGGCGGCGATCGTCGCGTTCACCGCGCGCCGGCTCTGGAGCGAGCCGGCCGGCTCCTTCGCTGCCCCGGTGGCGGCGGGCTCGGTCTGGATCGTCGCCAACGCGCATTTCCTGAGCCTCGACATGGGGCTCGCCTTCTTCCTCACGCTCGCGCTGTGCGCGTTCCTGCTCGCGCAGCGCGACGAAGCGGCCCCGCTCGATCCGCGCCGATGGATGCTCGTCGCCTGGGTGGCGATGGCCGGAGCCACGCTCACCAAGGGACTGGTGGGCCTGCTGATCCCGGGCGCCGCGCTGGTCCTGTACTGTCTCTGGATGCGCACCGTGCAGCCGCTGCGCCGGCTGCAGTGGGTGGCCGGGCCGGCGATCTTCCTCGCTCTCGCTGCGCCCTGGTTCGTCGTCGTCTCGCTGCGCAATCCCGGCTTCGCCGATTTCTTCTTCGTCCACGAGCACTTCCAGCGCTACCTGACCGACCAGGCGCATCGGGCCGGCCCCGCGTGGTATTTCGTGCCGATGCTGCTCCTCGGATTCCTGCCGTGGTCGACGATGCTGCCGTCGCTCGCCCGCTTCGCCGCGGCCCGCGAGCCGGACCGCGCTTTCCAGCCGCAACGCTTCCTGCTCGTCTACGCGGCGTTCGTCTTCGTGTTCTTCAGCGCGTCGCGCTCGAAGCTGCCCTCGTACATCCTGCCGATGTTCCCCGCGCTGGCGCTGCTCGCCGGCGCGTGGCTGGCGAAGGCCGACCCGCGGCGCCTGCGCGTGCACGTCGCGGCCCCGGCCGTGGCGGGCGTCGCATTGATGGCGCTCGCTCCGCTGATGACGCGCTTTGCCACGCGCGACACGCCGGCCGAAGTGCTCGAAGCGATGGCGCCCGGCGTCGCCGCCGGAGGCGCGCTCGTGCTCGGCGCAGCCATCTTCGCGCAGCGTGCCTTCGGGCGAGGGCGAGCGCTGGCCGGCGTCGTCGTGCTGGCCGCGGGAACGGTGCTCGGAACCCTGGCCGTGCTCGACGGCCACGACGAGCATGCGTCGATCAAGAGCAGCCGGGGCGTCGCCGCCGTGCTGCGTCCGCGGCTGTCGGCCGATACGCCGGTTTTTTCCGTGGCGATGTACGATCAGACCCTCCCCTTCTACCTGGATCGGAGCGTGACACTGGTGGCCTGGACCGACGAATTCGCCTTCGGTCAGCGCCGCGACCCGGGGCGGTGGATTCCGACGGTCGACGAATTTGCCGTCCGTTGGCGAGCGCTCGACGACGGCGCCGCGATGATGAAATCCGACGTCTGGTCCTCGCTGTCCGCATCCGGCCTGCCGATGCACGTCGTCTACCGCGATGCGCGACGCGTCGTCGTCCTGCGCCGCGCCCCCGACCCGTGCACATCTGGAGCCCCGTGCTTCCCTTCGCACGCCCGCTGATCGGCGACGACGAACGCGCCGCGGTAGACGCCGTGCTGCGCTCGGGCTGGCTCAC
Source organism: Burkholderiaceae bacterium (assembly GCA_021166835.1). The sequence goes on from JAJPEN010000018.1 coordinate 148,477, forward strand.
CACCGGCGCGCGCTGCCAGGAGTTCGAGGACGCGCTGTCGTCGTACTTCGGCGGGCGCCCGACGCGCGTCGTCGCCTCGGGCACCGCGGCGCTGGAGATCGCGCTGCGTCTGGCCGGGATCGGCCCGGGCGACGAAGTGATCACCTGTCCGCTGAGCTGGGTGGCCACGGCGAACGTCGTCCTCTCCGTCGGCGCCACGCCGGTGTTCGTCGACGCCGATGCGCACACGCGCAACATCGACCTGTCGCGCATCGAACCGGCCATCGGCCCGCGTACCCGGATGCTGCTGCCGGTCGATCTCGCCGGGCTGCCGGTCGATCGCGACAAGCTCGCCGCGATCGCCGGGCGCCATCACCTGCGCGTGCTCGAGGACGCCGCGCAATCGATGGGGGCGAACTGGCGCGGCGCGCGAATCGGCAGCTTCGGCGATCTCGTCTCGTTCAGCTTCCATGCGAACAAGAACATGACCACCGGAGAGGGCGGCTGCCTGGTGATGAACGACGCCGACGAGGCGCTTCGCTTCGAGAAGCTGCGGCTGCAGGGCGTCACGCGTTTCCCCGACGGTTCGATGGACGTAGACGTGCTCGGCGGCAAGGCGAACCTCACCGACATCGCGGCCGCGCTCGGAATCGTGCAGCTGCGCCGGCTCGAGGAATTCAATGAACGGCGACGCACGCTCGCACGCCTGTACTTCGAGCACTTCGACCGCTCCCTCGGCTTCGAGCTTCCGCCGGCCGATCTGGCGCAGTCGAACTGGCACATGTTCCAGCCGCTGCTGCCGCTCGATCGGCTGCGCATCGGCCGCGGCGGGTTCATCGACGCGATGCGCCGCGAAGGCATCGCGGTGGGCGTGCACTACCCGGCGATGCACCTGTTCGCGCTGTACCGCGCGCGCGGCTACTGCAAAGGGCAGTTCCCGGTGGCCGAGGACATCGGCCGGCGCACCGTCACGCTGCCGCTGCATGCCGGCATGCGCGACGAGGACGTGCTGCGCGTGTGCGACTCCGTGCGCCGCGTGACGAGGGCGGCACTGCGATGAGCGCGGGCGCAGGCAGCTTCGTCGCCGCCTCGGACGTCGCGGCCGGCGCCGCCCCGACGGCCCCCGCCGTCCCATCGGCGCCGCGGGTTTCGGTGATCGTTCCGGTCTACAACGAGCAGGCGGTACTCGAGGCGCTCTTCGCGCGCCTGTATCCGGCGCTCGACGCGCTCGGCACTTCCTACGAGATCGTCTTCGTCGACGACGGCAGCCGCGACCGCTCCACGCAGCTGCTCGCCGAACAGTTCCGGCGCCGTCCCGACGTCACGCGCGTCGTGCTCTTCGCATCGAACTTCGGGCAGCACCGCGCAATCCTGGCCGGCTTCGAGTACGCGCGCGGCGAGCGGATCGTCACGCTCGACGCCGACCTGCAGAACCCGCCCGAGGAAATCGGGCGGCTGCTCGAGCAGATGGACGCCGGGCACGACTACGTCGGTACGATCCGCCGGCTGCGCGAGGACGCATGGTGGCGACGCACGGCCTCCCGCGCGATGAACCGGCTGCGCGAGCGCACGACGAAGATCCGCATGACCGACCAGGGCTGCATGATGCGCGCCTACAGCCGCGAGATCGTCGATGCGATCAACCACTGCGAGGAGCTGTACACTTTCGTGCCGGCGCTCGCCTGGCAGTTCGCGCGCAACCCGGTCGAAATCCACATCGCGCACGAGGAGCGCTTCGCCGGCGAATCGAAGTATTCGGCGTACCGGCTGATGCGGTTGAACTTCGACCTGATGACGGCGTTCTCGATCGTGCCGCTGCAGATGTTCTCGCTGGCCGGCATGCTGCTGTCGGCGCTCTCGGCACTGCTGGTCGTCGTGCTCGTGCTGCGCCGGCTGTTCCTCGGGCCCGAGGAAGGCGGGCTGTTCACGCTGTTCGCCATCGAGTTCCTGCTGATGGGAATCGCGCTCTTCGGCATCGGGCTGCTCGGCGAGTACGTCGGACGCATCTACCAGGAAGTGCGGCGCCGCCCGCGCTACCTGATCTCCGCGGTGCTGCAGGACCCCGACGCCGCCGGCTCGCGCGGGAAGGAGCGATGACGCGCGCCGTCGTCTTCGCCTACCACCAGGTCGGCGTGCGCTGCCTGCGCACGCTGCTCGCGCACGGCGTCGACGTCGCGCTCGTCGTCACGCACGACGACGCGCCCGGCGAGACGATCTGGTTCGACAGCGTGCGCGCCGCCGCCGAGGAGCGCGGCATCGAGGTGGTCGCACCGGAAGACCCGAACACCGACGAGGTCCTCTCACGCGTGCGCGGTGCCCGCCCCGACTTCCTCTTCTCCTTCTACTACCGGCGCCTGCTCGACGAGCGCCTGCTCGCCGTGGCGCCGCGCGGAGCGTGGAACATGCACGGCTCGCTGCTGCCGAAATACCGCGGGCGCGTGCCGCTGAACTGGGCGATCCTGCACGGCGAGACCGAGACCGGCGCCACGCTGCACGCGATGACGCCGAAGGCCGACGCCGGCGCGATCGTCGACCAGCAGGCCGTGCCGATCCTGCCCGACGACGACGCGCGCGAGGTCTACACGAAGATCTGCGTGGCCGCCGAGATCGTCCTGTGGCGCAGCCTGCCCGCGCTGCTCGACGGCAGCGCCGTGCTGCGGGAGCAGGATCCGGCCGCCGCGACGCGATTCGGCGCGCGGCGGGCCGAGGACGGGCGGATCGATCCCGCGCTGTCCGCGCGCGCGCTGCACGACCTCGTGCGCGCCGTCTCGAAGCCCTTCCCCGGCGCCTTCGTCGACCTGCCGCAGGGAAGACTCTTCGTCTGGCGCACGATGAGGGTAGACGGCGGGGTAGACGGCGCTTGCGCCGCGGCGGCGGGCGGCGCGCGCGCTGCGGCGACAGGCGGCGCCCGCGCCGCGGCACCGGCCGAGATGCGCGTCGTCGCCGGAGAGCTGTCGCTCTTCGGCGCCGACGGCAACCGCCTGCGCGTGCTCGATGCGCAGCTCGGGGCAACGCCGCTCGATGCTGCCCGCTTCCGCACCGTTTTCGGCGAGCGACTCGTCCTGCCGCCGCTGCCGCCTGTCCCCGACAAGCAAGGAAACCTCAAGTGAAGCGCGTTCTCGTCCTCGGCATCGACGGTTTCATCGGACACCACCTGACGCGGGCGATCCTGTCGCAGACCGACTGGGAGGTCCACGGCATCGACATGCACGACGACCGCATCGCCGAATGGATCGGGCATCCGCGGCTGCGCTTCTTCGAAGGCGACATCACGATCAACCGCGAGTGGATCGAATACCACGTGAAGAAGTGCGACGTCGTGCTGCCGCTCGTCGCGATCGCCACGCCCGCCACCTACGTGCGCGAGCCGTTGCGCGTCTTCGAGCTCGATTTCGAGGCGAACCTGCCCGTGGTGCGCCACTGCCTGCACTACGGAAAGCACCTCGTCTTCCCGTCGACCTCCGAGGTCTACGGCATGTGCCGCGACGAGCGCTTCGACCCCGAGACCTCCGAGCTCGTCTACGGCCCGATCGGCAAGCAGCGGTGGATCTATGCCTGCTCGAAGCAGTTGATGGACCGCGTGATTCACGCCTACGGCCTGGAACGCGGACTGCGCTACACGCTGTTCCGGCCGTTCAACTGGATCGGCGGCGGCCTGGACAGCATCGACACGCCGCGCGAAGGGTCGAGTCGCGTCGTCACGCAGTTCTTCGGCCACATCGTGCGCGGCGAGCCGATCCGCCTCGTCGACGGCGGCCTGCAGCGGCGCTCTTTCACCTTCGTCGACGACGGCATCGCGGCACTGATGAAGATCATCGAGAACCGCGACGACCGGGCCTGCGGTCGCATCTACAACATCGGCAATCCGGCGAACCACCATTCGGTACGCGAGCTCGCGCAGATGATGCTCGAGATCGCCGCCGGCTATCCCGAGTACCGCGACAACGCCGCGCGCGTGACGCTCGTCGACACGAGCGCGCAGGACTACTACGGCAGCGGCTATCAGGACGTGCGCGACCGCGTGCCTTCGATCGAGAACACGTGCGCGGATCTCGACTGGCAGCCGGGCATCGGCATGCGCGAGGCGCTCGTGCGCATCTTCGAGCACTATCGTAGCCGGATGCCCGCCGCACGGTCGCTGAACGAATCGGCCTGATGCGACGTCTGGCGCTGAAGATCGACGTCGACACCTGGCTGGGCACCCGAGACGGCGTTCCCCGACTGCTCGATGCGCTCGAGCGCAACGACGCGCGCGCGAGCTTCCTCTTCAGCCTCGGCCCCGACCACACGGGGCGGGCGATCCGGCGCGCGCTGCGTCCGGGCTTTCTCGGCAAGGTCTCGCGCACCTCGGTCGTCGAGCACTACGGCATCCGCACGCTGCTGTACGGCACGCTGCTTCCCGGACCGGACATCGGGCGGCGCGAGGCGTCGATGATGCGCAGCGTGCGCGAGCGCGGCTTCGAGGTCGGCGTGCACTGCTGGGATCACGTGCTGTGGCAGGACCGGGTGGGCGCACGCGATGCGGCGTGGACGCGCGAACAGATGCGCCTGGCAGTGGAGCGCTTCGGGGAGATCTTCGGTACCGCGCCGCGCGTGCACGGCGCCGCGGGCTGGCAGATGAACGAGGCCGCGTGGCCGCTCGAACGCGAGCTGGGCTTCGAATACGCCTCCGACACGCGCGGCGCGCACGCGTTCCGCCCGGTCGACGCCGAGGGCCGGGAGATCGGCGTGCCGCAACTGCCGACGACGCTGCCGACGCTCGACGAGATGATCGGCCTGCACGGCGTGACCGCCGACAACGCCGATGCGCGGCTGCTCGCCCTCACCGCGAAATCCTCTCCCGAAACGCACGTCTACACGCTGCACGCCGAACTCGAGGGCGGCCGGCTCGGCAACGTCTTCGAACGCCTGCTGCGCGGCTGGCGCGCGCAGGGGTGGACGCTGGTCGGCCTGGACGGGCTCTTCGCCTCGCTCGACGCGGGAACGCTGCCGGCGCATCGGGTCGCCGTCGGAACCGTTCCCGGGCGCAGCGGCACGCTCGCCGTCCAGGGGGACGCGGACGCCGGCCTTCGTCCTTAGATCGATTTTACCGATCAATTAGATCGTTTTTATTCGTTGGACTGATTACCGCCGCACGCCGAGAATCCCTTCATCGCGCCGGGCGCCGTTGCCCGGCGGCAATCACCGTAGAAGGGAGTCACTCGATGAAAACCGTTGGCGACAAGCTCGAGGCGTTCCGCGTGGTCGGCGTCAAGCCGCAGTTCAACCAGCCCGAAGAGAAAGGCGTCAGCGCCTTCGAAGAGATCACCGAGAAGTCGTTCCCGGGCAAGTGGAAGATCATCTACTTCTACCCGAAGGACTTCACTTTCGTGTGCCCCACCGAGATCGTCGGCTACGACAGGCTGGTCGGCAACTTCGAGGAGCGCGACGCAGTCGTGCTCGCCGGCTCTACCGACAACGAGTTCGTCAAGCTGGCCTGGCGCCGCGAGCACCCCGACCTGAAGAACCTGAAGCAGTGGCAGTTCGCCGATACGACGGGCTCGCTGGTCGACCAGCTCGGCATCCGCGAGAAGAGCGAAGGCGTGGCGCTGCGCGCGACCTTCATCGTCGATCCGGACAACACGATCCAGCACGTGACGGTGAACAACCTGAACGTGGGCCGCAATCCGGACGAGACGCTGCGCATCCTCGACGGCCTGCAGACCGACGAGCTGTGCCCGTGCAACCGCGCCGTGGGCGGCAAGACGCTCTGACCGGAGGCCGGCGATGACGAAACTCGAAGCCGTCCGTTCGCGGATCCCCGATTACGCGAAGGACCTCCGGCTGAACCTGGATGCCGTCGTCCAGCGCTCGAGTCTCGCGCCGGCCGACGCGCTCGGCTGCGCACTGGCCGCCGCCTGGGCGGCGGGCAGTGCGGACCTGGTCGATGCGTTCCGCGAGCAGCTCGACGAAACCGACGCGAACGCAGCACTGTCGGCCGCCGCGCTGATGGGCATGAACAACGTCTGGTATCCGTACGTCGAGATGGCCGACGATCCGGAGCTGGGCAAGCAGCGCGCCGAGCTGCGGATGCAGGCCTACGCGACGCACGGCGGCGTCGCGCGCGAGCGCTTCGAAGCCTTCGCGCTCGCCGCCTCGGCCGTCGGCAAGTGCCATTTCTGCGTGCGCTCGCACTACGAGCTGCTGCAGAAGGCGGGCTGGACGACGGTGCAGCTGCGCGACGTCGGCCGGATCGCGGCAGTGGTTGCGGCCGCGGCGCAGGCGGTGCGAACGGCGGCCTGACGGCCGTAAAAAGGAAACGGCCCTGCGGGCCGGTGAAGGGTGAAGGGGAAAGGGTGAAGGGCAGCAGCCACGACGGCGACGAATCGCCGCGCTGGTTTTCCCCTTCACCCTTTACCCTTCACCCTTCACTGCCTCGATCCTCGCAACCGCCGAATGATTATGTATCGACTCGAAGTTCTCCGCCTCGACGACGAAGCGGCGGATGCGCGGGTCGTCGCGTAGCGCGACGGCGACGTCGCGCACGAGGTCTTCGACGAACTTCGGGTTTTCGTAGGCGCGCTCGGTGACGTGCTTCTCGTCGACCCGCTTGAGCAGGCCGTACAGCTCGCTCGAAGCCTGCGCTTCGGCAATCGCGATGATCTCCTCCGGGTCGACCGGCCCGGAGCTTTCGATCGACACGGTGACGTGCGATCGCTGGTTGTGCGCGCCGTATTCGGAGATCGACTTCGAGCACGGACACAGGCTCGTCACCGGCACGACCACGGTGAGCGTGGTCACCGCTGCGCGCGCATCGCCGTCGACGACCACCGACAATTCGTAATCCATCAGGCTCTGCACGCCCGACACCGGCGCGCTCTTGCGAACGAACAGCGGCAGGCTCAGCTCGATGGATCCGGCATCGGCCTCGAGCAGCACGAGCATCTCGTCGAACATCGCGCGCAGGCCGGCCGCGTCGAGCGCCGGCTCGCCGTCGGCCAGGCGGCGCTCGAGCAGCGCGAGAAAACGCGACATGTGCGTGCCCTTCTGCTCGGCCGGCAATGCAACGTACAGCCCGAAGCGACCGACGCTCGGCTGCTCGCCCGTGCTGCCGCGCCAGCGCAGCGGATAGCGCAGGCCCCTGACGCCGACGCGCTGGATAGGCAGCTGGCGCCGGTCGGCGCTGCCCTGCACGTCGAGCAGCGTGTCGCCGAGCGCGGCGCCGTCGCGAACGTTCATCGAACCCTCCAGGATGTTCCGGCGCACGAGAGAGGCTCCATCGCCGGTCAGCCGCCGCCGCTGGCGACGAGCCGCGGCGCCTTGTCGACTCCGGGACGCTCGTCGAAGCGCGCGCGCACCGAGCGCTCGATGCCGGCGGCGTCGAGCCCCTCGGCGCGCAGCAGCAGTGACTGCTCGCCGTGCTCGATGTAACGGTCGGGCAGTCCGAGCTGCAGCAGGGGGCGCACGATCGCCTCGGCGGCGAAGGCCTCGGCCACCGCGCTGCCGGCTCCGCCCATGACGACGTGCTCCTCGATCGTGACGAAAGCGTCGTGCGTCGCGGCCAGCTCGCGCAACAGCGCCACGTCGAGCGGCTTGACGAAACGCATGTTCACGACGGTGGCGTCGAGCGCTTCGCCCGCGGCGAGCGCCGGCGCAAGCATCGTGCCGAACGCGAGCAGCGCGATGCGCGGAGCGGCGCCGCGACGTTCGCGCCGGCATTCGCGGCGCAGCTCGGCGCGGCCGAGCGGGATCGCGGTGAGGTCCTTCGATACCGCGGCGCCGATGCCGGCGCCGCGCGGATAGCGCACCGCGGCAGGGCCATCGTGCCGGAAGGCTGTGTACAGCATCTGCCGGCATTCGTTCTCGTCCGACGGCGCCATCACGACGAGGTTCGGCACGCAGCGCAGATAGGCGTAGTCGTAGGCGCCCGCATGCGTCGCGCCGTCGGCACCGACGACGCCGGCGCGGTCGAGCGCGAACACCACCGGCAGGTTCTGCAGCGCAACGTCGTGCACCAGCTGGTCGTAGCCGCGCTGCAGGAAGGTGCTGTAGATCGCCACCACCGGCTTCATTCCCTCGCAGGCGAGTCCGGCCGCGAAGGTGACCGC
>JAJPEN010000011.1 GCA_021166835.1 Burkholderiaceae bacterium
AGCACGCCGTCGAGATCGAACAACACGGCGTCGTAGTCGCGCGGCGACAGCGTGACGAGCTGGCCGGTCCCGCTCATATCGTCCGCAACGCTTCGATGCCCGGCAACGACCTTCCTTCGAACCACTCCAGGAAGGCACCCCCCGCTGTCGACACGAAGCTGAAGTCGCTTGCCACCCCCGCATGTTTGAGCGCCGCAACCGTATCGCCGCCGCCGGCAACCGAGCGCAAGGCGCCTGTTCGCGTGAAACCCGCCACCGTTCGGGCGATCGCGGTCGTGCCACGATCGAAAGGTGTGGTTTCGAACGCGCCGAGCGGGCCATTCCACACGAGCGTGCGTGCGCCGGCGAGGCGCTCGCCAATGAGCGTCACCGTATCGGGTCCGATATCCAGGATCATTTCTTCCGCACGCACCGCCTGCACCGGTACAACACTCCACGCTGCGCCCGCGTCTGACTCGCGCGCAACGACGGCGTCGATCGGAAGGACGATCTCGCAGCCGGAAGCGCTGGCAGCGGCGATCACGCTGCGCGCCGTGCCGAGCATGTCGCGCTCGGCGAGCGATCTGCCGATCGGATTTCCCTGCGCCGCAAGGAAAGTGTTCGCCATGGCGCCCCCGAGGGCGAGCGTCGCGACCTCTCGAACCAGATTGCGCAGAAGTTCGATCTTGGTCGAGACCTTGGCACCGCCGACGAGGGCGAAGACCGGGCGAGCGGGCGCATCGAAGACGCTCGTGAGCGCCTCGAGCTCGGCTTGCATCGCGCGCCCGGCGGCCGAGGGGATAAGTCGCGCAATGCCTTCGGTCGAGGCATGCGCGCGATGGGCGGTCGAGAAGGCGTCGTTTATGTAGACGTCCCCCAGGCGCGCGAGCTGTGCCGCGAACGATGGATCGTTCGCCTCCTCGCCGGGGTGGAAGCGCGTGTTCTCCATGAGGAGGATGTCGCCGGCGTGCGCGTGCCCGAGAGCGTCTTCAGCGCGGCCGTCGTACCAGTCGGTCGCGACGAACTCGACCGGCCGACCGATCATCGATTGCACGACGTCGGTGACCGGTTCCAGGCTCATCTGCGGCACGACCTCGCCCTCCGGACGGCCAAAGTGGGCCAGAAGAACGATAACCTTCGCTTCCTTGCTTTCAAGCTCGCGTAGCGTAGGCAGGATGCGCTCGATTCGAGTCACATCCGTGACCTTGCCGTCCTTGACCGGTACGTTCAGATCGACCCGGACCAGAACCGCTTGTCCGGTAACGTCCACGTCGTCGAGGGTACGGTAAGTGGACATGCTGGCCGTCACTTGGGCTCCGCTTGTGCGGGTTGGAATCCACCGGCAAGAAACTCGCTCCCAGTGTCACCACGGCAGCTTCCCGATTCCCATGGCGGCGTCCGTTCTGGCGATGGAGGCCTTCGCCTCGCTCTCGGCTTGCGTCAAGGCGCGGATCGCATCAATGGTTTCGGGCACCACGATCGCCTGGTTGTCCACCATGTAGGCGTAGAAGAGTTCGTTGCCCTGCACTCGCAGCATGTCTTCCCACAACGCGACTTCGTACAGATCCGCGCGCGGCCGGCCGGCGTCCGACATGAATTCCTTTACGGTGTTGAGTGCGGAGAGCCCATCCGAGTAGCGGATGAACTTGATGCGCGACGACGCGCTGAAAGCATCGAGCACTTCTTCCTTCGAGGCTGCTCGGGTCAACTCGACCACCCAGTAGTGCAGGTGAGCGAGCGTCTGGGGCACCTTCACCGCCATGGTCACGACGTCGAGATCGGGGTCTACCGACTGCGCGTCCGGCCCCTGGTGGCTCGGGATGTCCTTCTCGGGAACCAGGGTGTTCATGATCCCGCCCTGATGACTTTCCCATGGGTCGGTGGCGCGTCGCAGCAGCGTACCTCTCGCCTTGCGCAAGAGCCCGGCGTTCTTGAGCGAGGTGAGCGTCCTGACGATCGAAGTCGTGTTGCAGGAGACCACGCGCGTGGATTCGCGGCCGAGCGCGCTGGCGTAATTCGATTCCGCCACGAAAGAGTGCTCCGTGACCGAATGCTTCTCTCCACCCTGGACGATGAACTTGATGCCGCGCGCACGGTACGTCTCGACGTTCGTCGCCGCAACTTTCTTCGGCGTACAGTCGACCACGATGTCGACATCGTCCAGCAACGACTCGAGCGTACCCGCCGCGGCCAGGCCTGCGTTGCGCATCGCTTCGACCTGCTCGTTGCCCGGGCCGTACAACGCGAAACCGCGTTGGAGGGCGACGCGCGGCCGCCAGTCGCTGGCGACATCCACGACGCCGACCAGCCGCATGTCCTCCTGCTTCGCCACTGCCTCGGCTACACGCTTGCCGATCACGCCGTACCCGTTCACCGCAACGCGGATTTCCTTTCGTGATGTCATGACCCGTCTCCTCCGGGATGCTGAAGGAAGATGCTAAGCCATCGGCGCGCCCGCCAGTCGGCGCGCCGCGGCCAAGTCCTCCGGCTTCAGACATGCGCGCGTACGCTGGCGCCAACGCGGCATGCCGTCACGCATACAAATCGGCGCGGCTGAGCGGCAAATCTCTCGGCTGTGCGCCGCGCTTGGCGGCCAGAATCTGGTAAAGCCCCAGTGAAGCCGATTCGAACTCGACCGCGCAGGCGAGCATATAGAGGCGCCACAGCCGCAGGACAGGCTCGGAAACGAAACCGCGCGCTTCGTTCCAGTGCTGCTGCAAGCGCTCGACCCAGCAACGCAAGGTGCGCGCGTAATGCGGCCGCAGGCTTTCGACGTCGAGGATTTCGAAGCCGGCCTGTTCCATGCCGCGAATGATGTTTCCCACACGGTCGAGCTGTCCGCCCGGGAAAACGTAGCGATTGATGAAACGCGTACCCAGCGTGTCGGGCCATCCTTCCTCGTCATGCGTGATTCCATGGTTCAGGAACAAGCCGCCCGCCTTCAGCAATCGATGGACCGACGAAAAATAGACCGGCAGGTTGGCAAGCCCTACATGCTCGAACATGCCGACACTGGCGATCTTGTCGAAGCGCGCGTCGCCCTCCACGTCACGATAGTCTCGCAACGCATAAGCGCAGCGGCCGCTCAGCCCTTCGCGTTCGGCGCGGGCGACGGCGTATTCGTACTGGCGCTCGCTCAGCGTGATCCCTTCGGCGGCCGCGCCGAACTCGCTTGCGGCCGAGCGGGTCAAAGCGCCCCAACCGCACCCCACGTCCAGGAAGCGATCACCGGGTTGCAGGCGCAGCTTCCTGCCGATATGGCGCAGCTTGAGGCGCTGCGCCTCGTCGAGCGTCTCCCCGCCACTGGCGAAATAGGCGCAGGAATACACCATCTGTTCGTCGAGCCAGAGGCGGTAGAAATCGTTCGACAAGTCGTAATGAAACTGCACCGCTGAGCGATCAGCCGAACGGGAGTGGTTGCTCGTAGCGAGTCGGCGGCTCGCCTGCCGCCCACTGGACGCGCGACTGGCGAGGCGTCCGAACTGTCTCGCCTGCCAGCCAAGATGAAGCCGCTGCGGGATGTTGAGCCGCATCGCGCCCAGGTACTCCTTCAGCCGGAGTGCAGCCTCGAGGCTGCCTTCCACTTCGAGATGCCCCAACAGGTAGGCGTCGATGATCTGCAACGGGTCGTTGGAACGGAACAAGGAGCCAACTGCGGACGGTTCGCGCAGCACGATGCAGAACGACGGTTCGCCGGCCCCGACGTGGACCACTTCGCCGGTCCACAGACGCAACGCGAAGGGAAAAGGGCACTGGCCGAACGCGTTCTCGACGATGCGTCGCATCCGGTTTGCGGCCAGGGAATGATGCGTGCCGGATGGAGTACGAGTGGCAGACATGGATCGAAAGAACCGAGAGGCCGTCAGCGATGGCTGAGCCGTTTGAAACCGCCGGAATCCGGAGATCAACGGGGCTTGATCGCGATCTTGAGGACTCCGTCTCGCTGGTTCGCGAACAACTCGTAGGCCGCTACGATGTCGTCGAGCTTGTACTCGTGCGTGACCAGCACGCCGAGGTCGATGCGGCCCGATGCCACCACGTTCATCAGGCGACGCATCCGCTCCTTGCCGCCAGGGCACAAGGCGGTAACGATCCGGTGATCGCCCAGACCAGCGGCGAAGGCCGAGGCAGGAATTCGCAAGTCGTCCGAATACACGCCGAGGCTCGACAGCGTGCCCCCCGGCTTGAGCACCCGCAGCGCCGACTCGAAGGTGCCTTGCGTGCCGAGCGCCTCGATCGACGCGTCGGCGCCTCGGCCGTGAGTGAGCTTCATCACCTCGTCGACGACATCGGTATTGCGGAAGTTGAGCACAACGTCGGCGCCCATCTTCTTCGCGATATCCAGTCTGTGGTCGTTGCCGTCCACTGCGATGATGGTCGTCGCGCCCAGCAGTCTGGCTCCGGCGGTCGCGCACAGTCCGATCGGCCCCTGCGCGAACACGACCACCGTGTCGCCGATTCGCACACCGGCGTTCTCGGCGCCCTTGAACCCCGTGGACATGATGTCCGGGCACATCAGCACCTGCTCGTCGGTGAGCCCTTCTGGAACCGGCGCGAGGTTGCCCTGTGCGTCGGGCACGAGCACGTACTCGGCCTGCGCGCCGTCGATCAGATTGCCGAAGCGCCAGCCGGCCGTCGCCTTGTAGCCATGGTGGCCGCACTGACCCCTCGCCGCCAGATAGCTTCCGTCCTGCGACGGAGCGCCGTCCTGCGCGGCGTAGGAATTGAAGTTCGGGCAGATCGCGCCGGCGATCACACGCTGGCCTTCGGTGTAGCCCTGCACGGCGCTGCCGCGTTTCTCGATGACGCCGACCGGCTCGTGCCCGATTGTCAGCCCCTTGGCCACCGGGTATTCGCCCTTCAGGATGTGCACGTCGGTGCCGCAGATTGTCGTCGTGGTGATGCGGATCAGCGCATCGTTGGGGCCGACGTCGGGGATGGGTTTGTCGGCCAGTTCGATGCGGCCGGGCTCGACGAACACGGCTGCTCTCATCATCGCGGGCATGAAACCTCCTTGATCGGCTAATCGATAGACCCGTATGTGAAATCACGGCCATGCCGGTGGCACCGGAATGCCGGCTCCCATGACCGCAGCGCCCGTCATCGGTCTCATCAAACGGACAGCCATCAGTATCCCGAGCAGAGGGAACGCGAGGATGACCGTCTCATTGCCATTCCGTAATCTTCGATTTTGTAGTGCTTTGCGAAGATCAGAATCCTTACGTCGGCATTACATTCTCGTCATCTTGAGAGGAGGTTTGCAGACGCAATTAACGAGCGCGCTGATCCAGCGCAACGGCGCCCTACGCCTCGATTCCACGTGCTCGACGGGCCTTTCCGAACCCACGCGCCGGACACACCTCCGCCAGGAAAACCTGGCAGCGCTGCGCGTGCCGCGATACCGGCGGCGCGCGCCCATCTGGGCGTCATGTTCGACGGTGACGCTGTAATCTCATCGCGGTGGTCGACGAGCGCGGCGTGCCGCAGCCGCGCGAGGCGCTGGTGCTCCTGCTCGCGCGCGCAGAGCTCGCGCGCAGCAGCACCACGGTGTTCTACGATCTGCGCATGACCTCGCTACTCCAGACGCACCATGCGCAGCGAATCGGAGGCGGCGTGCTTCGGATCTGACGAGTACAGGAGCACCGCCGGATCGCCACGCTGCGCGAGCCCACGCGCGAAGAGCCAGTCGCGCGCGCAGGCGATCCAGGCACCTGGCTCGACGGCCTGCGGGCAAAGCAGCGGCGCGGCGCCCCGCACCATCGCGAGCGAGTGCCACAACCGCTCGGAGCCCGCAATCATCACGAGGGGTGCACGCGGGCGCAAGCGCGCGAGTGCGAGGACTGCGGCGACGTCATGCGCAGGCGCGATAATGGCGTGTGCTTGAAGGCGCGCAGCCAGTTCACAGCCAGCAAAGCTGATCGCGTCGTCGGTCGAGCCCAGCGCCGAACGCAGGCGCTCGCGTGCCATGCCCGAGGCGTACTCGGCCTCCGTCGCCGCAAGCACACGCTGCAGGATGCGCACTGCCGCTGCCGGAAACCGACCGATGGCGGTTTCGGCCGACAGCATCACCGCATCGGTGCCGTCGAGCAGGGCGTTCGCGACATCGGTGACTTCGGCGCGCGTAGGGCGTTCGTGCTCGACCATCGATTCGAGCATCTGCGTGGCGGTGGTCACGGCCCGCGCCCCCGCATTGGCCGCGGCGATGATGCGCTTTTGCACCAGCGGGATCTGCGCGAGGTCGATCTCGACCCCCAGATCGCCGCGCGCCACCATCACGCCGTCGGCCGCCGCCACGATGGCGTCGAGCGCGGCAAGGGCCCGGTGCTTCTCGATTTTTGCCATGAGGAGCGGCGGCTCACGCTCAGGCAGATAGGCGCGCACCCGCGCAAGATCCTCGGCGCTCTGTACGAACGACACCCCGACCCAGTCGACTCCCTGCGCCAGCGCGAAATTCAGATGCTGCCGGTCGGCCGGAGTTGGAATGAGCACGGCAAGCTCCGAATCCGGCACGTTGATACCGGAGCCCGAGCGCACGGTCCCGCCGACCACCACCTCGAGCTCGGCCCGTACCGGGGTGGCATGCACCACGCTCAGCTCGACTGCGCCGTCGGCAAGGTACACCCGTTCACCGATGCGCAGGGCGGCGAGCAATTCGGGGTTGCGCACCGGCAGCACGCCGTCGGGGCCCGCTTCGAGCGCGAGCGCCACGCGTGCGCCGTCATCGAGCCTGCGCCCGTTCTCGGCGATGGAACCGAGGCGGAACTTGGGGCCGGGCAGATCGGCGAGGATGGCCACCGGCTCGCTGAGACGGCGTGCCGCCTCGCGCACCTGCGCGATGCGCCGCGCGTGCTCCGCATGCTCGCCATGCGACAGGTTCAGCCGGGCGACGTTCATGCCGGAGCGCATGAGCGCCTCCACGACGCCCGGTGCGTCGGTCGCCGGGCCGAGCGTGCAGACGATCTTGGTCCGGTTCCATCCCGAAAGCTGCATCATTGCTTCCTTGTCATTACCACGACGGATCGCGCCGCAACCCGGTAGTCCAAAGACGGCAGCGCGGTCTAGCTGCCCGCTTCGAGAAAATTGAGCGGGCTGTTCAGGCTGGTTATCGATTGTCCGGCGTCAACTATCTTGGGCATGTTGCCTTATAGACAGACATTACCCGCGCGATGTCATAGCCTGCAGGGCGCTACGCGCCTTGCCCCCGCGCGGCCGGCGATGTCTCTTCATGCCGAGTTCAGGTGTGCGCGATCACGGACGTCGCCCTTCTGAGCTGCCCGAGGATCAAGTTCTTTGCTTTCTCCACACGCCAAGCCTTGATGCGTCGCTGCAGTGTTCGCAGCTGCGCTTTGCTTGCGTAAGCGTCGGGCACGATCTGCGCGAGGCGGTCCTGTTGCGGAACGTCGGCATGTTGGTGGCCGCGGCCATCATCGGGCGGTCCAGCAGACGTCGCGCTGAGAGGTCACTCAGCAATTGCTGAGCCGCCCGAACGTTGCGCAACCGCAGCACAGGATCGAGTCCATCGAACGGGACCTTGAGCTTCGACTTGACCGCTTCGCTCACGCATGGCAACGCAAGCAGCCGGTCGCAGGGCGTTGCCGGCGGGTGGTACGTCTTGCTGCCTTGCAATAGTCGAAGACGGTCTGGTTCATGAACGCGCTGTCGTTGTCAGTGTCCACGCCGAGCATCACGAAGGGCACATCGGCCACGGCGATTGCTATGGCTTCGACGACGAGGGACTGGTTGCGTACCGGCATGGCGATGCACTCCGTCCAATCGCGGGCGATGTCGGTTAGCACCAAGCTGTGGACGAAGTCGTCATTGGTCTTTGCTCCGCTACACGATCGTCATGAGCTTTTCTTCCTGCGGATCAGCGCATCGTTGGGCCCGACGTCGGGGATCGGTTTGTCGGCCAGTTCGATGCGGTCTGGCTCGACGAACACGGCTGCTCTCATCATCGCGGGCGTGAAAACTCCTTGATCGGCAAATCGATAGACCGAGTTGCGAAATCACGGCCATGTCGGTGGCACCGGAATGCCGGCGCTCATGACCGCAGCGCCCGTCATCGGTCTGATCGAACCTGAAACGCGCCTGGCCGCTACGTGACCGAAACGTAATCGGCCGAACACTTTCGTGTAGGGCACGAAGGCGCAATTTGGCGGCATCGGCGCGTTGCCGCCGACCCGGTTTCGACTCACGGGTCCACCCGAGTCCGACAGGAGGTTCGTGTCATGCACAGGTTTCTAGTGTTTTCGGTCGCGATTGCGGTAACCGCTCCGGTCTTTGCGGGTCCCGATTCGACGTTCATGAACGCGCCAGACCTCTCGCAAGCCCAACAACGAAGCGGAATTCAGTACCTCCCGATCGGAGAAGGCTCCGCATACCCGCCGGAGAATCAGTTACCGGCTTCAGGCAAGGCGATGACGCATCGCGGCGCCAACATGCCGGGCGGTCAGGGCGAAATGCCCGATCACCCGCATACGTCGGCATCGCCCGACCCGGGCAAAACGATGATGCACCGTGGCGCGAACATGCCGGGCGGCCAAGGCGAAATGCCGGACCATCCGCATCAACAACCGAAACGATAGACGCACAGGAGTGGCTGCAGCACCGATACCGAGCGCCTTTCGCCCGCTCGGTTTCGGTGCGCCCCCGGATGTCCTCCAGGGGGGCGGGTTCGTCGCGCTTCCACGGTTCCTGCGAGCCGGTGCGGCGCTCAAGTCGCGAGAACTGCTCCGAGCGCGCCTCCGGCCAGCATGGCGCCGAGCGGGACAATGCAGCGCCGCAGGAGCCGGCTGCCACCGACTACGGCGATCACGCCCAGTTTGAAAACCCCATTTGCCGAAACCGCTATTGCAATGGCGATGGTGGCCTGCGACGCGGATACCTCACCCAGGCCGTAGAGCCGCAGGTTCGTGAGCGAGATGGCGTCCACGTCGAGCAGCCCGCTGATGGATGCCGCGATGTAGATGCCTTCGCTACCCCAGCACGAGGGGCGTACAGCGCGCCGAAGCCGAGGGCAACGCGCAACTCGGTGGGGTTGGTAACCCGGGGGATACCGAGTTCCTGTGCCCCGCCTGTCGGTCTCCGGGCGGCGACGAACGCCGCCGAGCCCGCAGCAAGCGCCCCTCCGAGAACGGGTGCCAGCGTGGACAACATCGTCGGGGCCACCACCGACGCGAGAACGCCCAGGCGCAGCAGCAGGACCAGGTTTGCCGTGAGGATCACGTCGAAGGCGAGTGCTATCGATGACGCCCCGTCGCGCGCATGACGCGAATACGTGACGGTCGTGGCGGTGCTGGAGACCAGGCCGCCGAACAGGCCCAGCAGAAGTGCGCCGTGTTGCCGACCGAAAAGGTGCAGGGCGACATAGCCGGCAAGCGAAAGGCCGCTGATGAGAACGACCATCGACCAGATGTGCCAGGGGTTCAGCGCAGCGTACGGGCCGTAGCCTCGATTCGGTAGCAGTGGCAAGACGACGAACGCCACCACGGCGAACTGCAGGATCGAGACCAGATCACGCTGTTCCAGCTTGCGTGCCACCCCGGAGAGCTCGGCCTTGAAATGCAGTAACAGCGTGACGAAGATTGAGAGGATGACCGCGACGCGCACATGCCCGGCCATCACCAGCGCGCCGAGCAGGTAGCAGGCGATCACGGCAGCGATCGTCGTCGTGCCGGAATCCACGTCGTGGAAGGCTTCGTGATGGTGATAGTAGGCTGCGACGATCATGAACGCGATCGCGCCCAGCCCGACCGCCAGTATCGAAGGCGCCGAAAACGCTTGCGCCCGCGCAGCGGCAACCGCGCCCGTGAGCGACACCAGTGCACAAGTGCGCAATCCGGCCTTGGCGCTCGGCTTGCGCTCGCGCTCGAGCCCGACGAGCAGGCCGATCGCAAGCGCGATCAGGTAGCCGGGCAGGTGAGCGGTGTCCTGCCCTGCAAGCCAGGTGAAATCGATCACCGCAGGGCGGACCGTCGAAGCCGCGCAGCGACGGGGAGGAGCACCGCCGACCGGGAATGCCGTACGGCTCTGTTTACAACCATCGACGCGCCCACCAACCGATCGATTCGGCGACGCGCCGCGGCCACTTTCTCTGGCTCCATGCGTGGGCGCGTATCGGCTCGGCTTCGCACAGGTCCGCGAGGAAGCTCTCCGCCAGCAAGGCGTTCAATTCTCCGGATTCATCGATCAAGTTCAGCTCGTCATTGACGAAAAGACTTCGATAGTCGAGGTTGGCGGTACCGACGGTCGCCCACTGGTCGTCCACGAGCAGCGTTTTTGCGTGGAGAACCCGAGGAGCGTACTCGAAGATCCGCACGCCGCAGGACAGCAGGCGGGAATAGGCCGCACGAGCCGCCCACTGGGCCAGCGGCACATCGCTTTTTCCGGGGACGAGCAGCAGGACGTCGACGCCACGCATCGCTGCCTCGCGCATCAGTCGCTGGGTGCGGCTGTCGGGCACGAAGTACGGAGTGGTTACCCAGATGCGCGAGCGCGCCGCGATCATCGTGTCATGGAGGACGCACCGCAGCCGGTGGCGGCATGCGCGCGAGCGATTCGGCAGCAGCCATAGCGAGCCGGTCACCGGTGGCAGCCAGTCGGGTGGGACGTCGCGGTAGCAGTCGAAAACCATCGCAGCCGCGGCAGCCGGTTCGCCGACGAACCGAACGTGCGTATCGCGCCAGCGGCCGGACCCGAACGACCGCAGCGAACTGGCGGCATGGACATTGAAGCCTCCGACATACGCGATCGCCTCGTCCACGACGAGCAGCTTCCGATGGTTGCGTCGGTTGATTGCAAGCGGCCGACGTACGCTCCAGGGCCGGCTCCACTCGAAGTGAACTCCGCCCGCCCGAAGTCGCTCGATATCCGCATTCGAGAGATCGCGTCCGGAACCGAGGTGATCGACGCGCAATCGCACGTCCAGACCTCTCGTGGCGCAACGGGCCGACGTATCGACGAATTGCCGGCCTACCGGGTCGGAAGTGAAGATGTAGCTCTCGAACCGAACGCTTCGCTGCGCGCACTCGATGTCGCGCAGCATGTCGTCGAACAGGAGATCGCCCTCGATGTAGGCGCTCGACAGCCCCGACGCCCCGCCCCCTGGCTCGATGGGCATCGGGTTCTCGCCCCTGATTTGTCGTCGGAGACCGGGGGAATCGGAGAGCGACTCCCCGCTCCGATCGGCTATCAGGACTCGAGAGCGTGATCGGGCCCGTACAGCCGATGGGCCGACTCACGCTCGGCTCGCGTCGCTTGGGATGCTTCGCGCCGAATCTGCTCTCGCGTCGTTGAGGATGCCGACGCCTCCTTCGCCGCGACGAATTCGAACGAACCCGCAATGCTCCCGGCGCGCTGTGCGGCCTGCAGTTCAGCGGCCACTTTCGCTACTCCTTTCAGTTCATGGTCCGCAACATCGGTTGCTGCGTGTGACGCGTTTCGGACATCACGGTCACGACTGTAGCGATGCATCCCCAACCGCAAGGTTTCACGACGATTACATCCGAATCATGTTTCCAACGTACATGTCCCCGAGCAAATGCGCATCGTTGCTCAACCCGCAATCCATCAACCCTCTCTCGCCGGAGTAGCGTCGGCTACTTGCGCCCGATCGCGATGTTCGACGACATCGGGAAGACCAGTTCATCTCCACTGAGAAACGTCTCTACCGCAGCCCGTGTGTCCCGGACGATCGCGTCGATCAGCGCTGCCCGCCGGGGTTCGTTCACCGCTGCGAACGCCGGCACGGAAGTCGCGGCGCCCAAGACCGTAAACGCGACGAAGCGCTCGGGCGAAGGAAGTCGAACCTCGTGCGACCGCGGTATTACCTGTACGTGGCAGAAGTTCGCCCCGACAAGCAGGCGCTCCAGCTCATGTGCGCTCCCGAGCGAGAAGGACAATGCAACGTCGGCGATCTCTGCGTTCAGGTGCCGCACCGTCGCGCGGAACAGCGATTCGTACAGAGGATGGCGGTCCAGCGACTGCCAGACGCTAATGGCGGTCCTTCCCCCCGCAACGAGCACCCGGCGCATCTCGCGAAGCGCTTGCTCCCGATCGGCGAAGAACTGCAGTCCCTGCTGGCACAAGACGACATCGAAAGCGCCGTCGGATAACTGCGGCGCAAGGGCATCACCTTGCAACCACTCGATTGGCGCCCCGCTGGGTGGGTCGAGCGAGCGTGCCACAGCGAGCATGCCCGGATTGATGTCGAGGCCGATCACCTTTCCTCGCTCGCCCACGATCGGGGCGACCTGCCGCGCGACACTCCCGGTTCCGCAGGCGAGATCCAGCACTCGCTCGCCGCTTCCTGGCGAGGCGTAGTCGAGCAGAATGCGTGTCCAGGGATCGGCGATCGTCCTGCCGAGATATTCCTCGTAGATGCGCGCCGGATCGGATTGCGCTGGCTCTTCCATTGACGTTCTCCAGATGAGTCAAGCACGTCCACGTCGGCACACAGAAAACCTGCCGCGCGGTCGCCGCAACCGACGCAACCGACGTCTGGGCGGTCAGCTCGGGTCGAGCAATCCGTTGCTACACCATCACTCTGTAATTGCGCATCATCCCGCCATCCTCGTGCTCGAGCATGTGGCAGTGGTAGAGGAATAGCCCCGGATAGTCGGCGAAGCGAACGAGGACGCGGACGCGCTCACCAGGCATGACCAGCACGGTATCCTTCCATCCTTCGTCGACGAAGCCCGCGTTGACGGTGCCGCGATAACCGGCGAAACGGCCCGAAACCGAGCGCTCGATGACACGAAACTGCACGCCGTGCACGTGCATCGAATGGGGCATCGCCATGTCCATGCCCATCATCCCGCTCGTTGCGTCGTTGCGGAATTCCCAGAGCTCGTGGGTGCCGAGCTTCACGGTCTCGTACGGACTGGCTTCGAGCATCTCGAAGCTTTGCCCGTTGATGCCCCAGGCCATCATTCCCATCGTGAGTTCGAAAATCTTCGGGCGGTCGGAATTGACGGCCACGCTCGGATCCGGTGATGGCACCCCGGACAGGCGTGCCGGCGGCGCTGTCTCCTGCGCGCCCGGTGAGCCCTCCTCGACGCGCAGCGCGAGCACCTGGAACGGCGCTGCGTCGGGGAGCGATCCGCGGCCCATCATCATGCCGCCCATGTTCATTGCGCCTTCGAAGGCGAGGCTTCGCAGCGACAGTTCACTGCCTGCCGGCCAGCGAGCGAAATCGACCCAGAGATCGAGGCGCTCGGCGGGTGCGAGCATGACGTAGTCACGCCGCACAGGCGCTGCCAGAAGCCCGCCGTCCGTGCCGATCACGATCAGCGGCGAGCCGTCGTGCCAGGCAAGCTTGTAGATGCGCGTGTTGGAACCGTTGAGCACTCGCAGGCGATAGGGACGCTGTTCGACCGAGAGGCTGGCGCTGGGTCTGCCGTTGACGAGGATGTCGTCGCCGAGCACACCCATCATGCGGGCCATCATCGAGCCCATGCCGTCGCGCATCATGCCGCGACCCATCATCCCGCCGCCCATCATGCCGTCGCCCATTATCGGGCGCCGCTCCCGGTTGTCGGTGGGAGAGCTGTCGAGCAGACTCGACCCCAGGTAGACGAACTGGTTGTTGTCGTCGAAGCTGCGGTCCTGCAGGACGAGCGGAATATCGTATCGACCACTGGGCAGCCCGAGCGCTGCTTCCTCGTCGTCGCTGACCAGGAACAGCCCGGTCAGACCGAAGTAGACTTGCGCGCCCGTCCGGCCATGAGGATGCGGGTGGAACCAGTAGCTGCCCGCTCTGTTCAATACGGTGAACTCGTAGACGTAGCGCTGGCCCGGTGCGATTGCGAACCGCGGGTGCCCGTCCATCGTGTCCGGGACGTGCAGGCCGTGCCAGTGAATGATCGTCGGCTCCGGCAGTTCGTTGATCAGGTCGATGCGCACGCGCTGGCCGCGCCGCACCCGGATAATCGGTCCGAGGTACGTGGCGTCGGACGCCTCGAGCGTGCTCGCGTCGCCGCTCAGCACTTTGCCGCGGTAGCGCCATACGCGAGTCGGTGCGCCCGGACGAAGGGCGACTTCTTCCTGCACCGCGCGCAGTTCCATGTGGACGTCGATGCTTGCGTCCGGCTCTCCCGCGCGTTCGGCGGGTGTGCCCGACTGCAGTAGCCCAAGAGTGGCTGCGGCTGCAGCGGTGGCAGTGCCGACGACGACGCGTCGCCTCCCAGGGTCCATGAGATCGACCTCCTGTTTCCGTAGCTACGGCCCTAGCAGCAGCCCTTGCCGGCGGCCATTCCGAGATGCATGAGCACCATGCCGGCGATGGCGAGCACGACCAGCCCCCCGATGACAGCGAGCACGACCACGATTAGCTTGAGCACTTCGTTCGCCTCGTCGTCAGGGGAGCGTCGCTCCGTCCCTGGCAATCTGCGTCCAGCTTCGGCCCCGGTCTTCGCTGACGAAGACGCTTCGCTTGAAGGTCGCGATCGAGAACTCGTCGCGGTGCACCGGGTTCTGCGCGATGTAGGCCACCGCGTCTTCGCCAAGCGACGGGATCGGGACCGTCTCGGCCGCGCTGCCGGGCTTGAACGCGACCCGGGAAAGCCCCGCCTGCCCGGCATACGTGCTGAACCAAAGTTGCTCGCCGTCGAGGTCGAAGGTTTCTGCGAAAACGCGCACGTCGCCGACGAGCCGCTCGAAGGTCTCGCCGGCATCGCGCGACAGATAGAGTCCTCGCTCGGTTCCGGCGGCAACGACGTTGGCATCGTTGGGATGCACGGCCAGACTGTTCAGCTCTCCGCTCAGCCCCCGGGCCGCCGCGCGCTTCCACTGCAGGCCGTCGTTTT
>JAJPEN010000071.1 GCA_021166835.1 Burkholderiaceae bacterium
GCGATCATCAACTACATCCGCCGCAACTACGGCATGCTGATCGGCGAGCCCACCGCCGAAGCGATCAAGAACACGATCGGCTCGGCCTTCCCCGGCTCGGAAATCCGCGAGATGGAGGTCAAGGGCCGCAATCTCTCGGAAGGCATCCCGCGCAGCTTCACGATCACCTCGAACGAGATCCTCGAGGCGCTCACCGATCCGCTGAACCAGATCGTTTCGGCGGTGAAGATCGCCCTCGAGCAGACCCCGCCGGAACTGGGCGCCGACATCACCGAGCGCGGCATCATGCTCACCGGCGGGGGCGCGCTGCTGCGCGACCTCGACCGGCTCCTCATCGAAGAGAGCGGCCTGCCGGTGCTCGTCGCCGAAGATCCGCTCACCTGCGTCGTGCGCGGCTGCGGCATGGCTCTCGAGCGCATGGAGAAGCTGGGCATGATCTTCACCAGCGAGTGACGCTCGCGCGGGGCCCGACGCCCGGCGCGATGATGCTCGCCTTTGACGGCGTCCCGTGAACAGCAGTCCGCCGCCGTTCTTCAAGCAGGGCCCGTCGGCCAACGCGCGCCTGGTCTTCTTCTCGCTGCTGGCGATCGCGCTGCTCGTCGTCGATTCTCGCTTCGCGCTGCTCGGGCGCCTGCGCCAGGGGATCGCCACCGTGCTGTACCCGGTGCAGCGGACGCTGCTCGTGCCGCGCGACGTGATCCACGTCGGCGCCGAATACGTCGGCGAAGTCGGACGGCTGCGCGCGGAGAACGCTGAGCTGCGGCGCATCGAGACGGCCAACGCCAACGCGTTGCTGCAGACCGAGCAGCTCGCCGCCGAGAACCGCCAGCTGCGCCGGCTGCTCGCGATGCGCGAGCGCACCGTGCTGCGCTCCACCGTCGCCGAGGTGCTCTACGACGCGCGCGACGCGTTCTCGCGCCGCCTCGTCCTCGACAAGGGCGTGCAGCACGGCGTCGCCGCGGGTCAGCCGGTGATCGACGCCGACGGCGTCATCGGGCAGGTCACGCGCGTCTATCCGTTGTCGAGCGAAGTCACGCTGGTCACCGACCGCGAATCGACGATTCCGGTCGAGGTGCGTCGCTCCGGCGAGCGCTCGGTCGCCTTCGGCGGCTCGATTCCCGGCACCGTCGAGCTGCGCTACCTGCGCACCAACGCCGACGTACGCGCCGGCGACGTGCTCGTCACCTCCGGGCTGGACGGCCTCTTTCCGGCCGGGCTGCCGGTGGGCACGGTGCGCTCGGTGGAGATCGGCTCGTCGGCCTTCGTGCGCGTGCTGGTCGATCCGGCCGCGCAGGTGGAACGCACGCGGCTGCTGCTCGTGCTGCTGGCCGAGCCGCCGCAGGTGCCGAAGATGGTCGCGCCCGAGGACGGCGAGCCGCGCCGGCGCGGGCGCGGAGGGTAGGAGCGGGCCATGCAGATGCGACCGCAATACCTGCTGCTGCCGGCGAACCGGGCGTTCATCACGTTCACGATCGTCGCGGCCTTCGTGCTCAACGTGCTGCCCTGGGGGCACGCGCCCGGCATCCCCGACCTGCTCGCGCTGGTGCTCGTGTTCTGGAACGTGCACCAGCCGCGGATGGTGGGCATCGGCATCGCGTTCCTGTTCGGGCTGCTGATGGACGTGCACGACGCGGCGCTGTTCGGCGAGCACGCGCTCTCCTACACGCTGCTGTCCTACGGCGCGATCGCGATGCATCGGCGCGTGCCGTGGTTCCACATGTTCGGCCAGATGCTGCACGTGCTGCCGCTGTTCCTGCTCACGCAATGGATCGTGCTGCTCGTGCGGCTGGCGATCGGCGGCGCGTTCCCGGGCTGGCAGTGGTTCCTGCAGAGCGCCAGCTGCACGCTGCTGTGGCCGCTGGCCGACTGGCTGCTGCTCGCGCCGCAGCGGCAGGCCGTCGACCGCGACGAGAACCGGCCGATCTGACATGCGGCGCGTGCTCCTCGTTCCATCGTCGACGCGTTCGCGGCCGGCGGCCGCGGGGCGGCGACCGCTCGAGCACCGTCAGTGGAGCACGACCGAAGGACAAACATGCCGACGTTCGCTCTGCGCATGAACGACCACGCTCGCCGCGCGAACAGCGCACGTCTCCCGCAAAGGCGCGGGCCGTCTGCGCCGCGCGCGCTTGTGCGCAGCCGAGAAGCGCAGCAGTGCCGGCCCGCGCGCGAAGCGCGCTTCGTACCTCTGACTCGCCGCGAATGTTTGAGCGAAGCGCGCGAAGCGCGCGCAGCGAGTTTCGCGGCGGGGCCGGTACTGCGAGCATCGCAGGGAAGCCCCGCGTAGCGGGGCCAAGCACCTGTGCGCGCGGCGCAGACGGCCCGCGCCTTTGCGCGCGTGAACGTTCCGTGTGCACGACCCCGCGTACGAGCTGACGCACGATGGTCGAAGTCCGCAACACCGAACGCGAGCTGCAT
This sequence comes from Burkholderiaceae bacterium, assembly GCA_021166835.1. Next base: position 2,416 of record JAJPEN010000071.1, read on the forward strand.
CGCCTGCGCGTGCGCCTGGTGGTCGCGCTGCTCGTCGTGCTGATGTGCTTCGGCATGCTCGGCGCGCGCTTCTGGTGGCTGCAGATCTACCGCTACGCCGACTTCCATGCGCAGGCCGAAGACAACCGCATCGCGCTCGTTCCGGCGCCGCCATCGCGCGGCCTGGTCTTCGACCGCAACGGCGTGCTGCTCGCCGAGAACGTGTCGGCCTACACGCTCGAGCTGACGCCGATGCGCAACGCGCGGCTCGAGGAGACGATCGACGCGCTGTCGCAGATCGTCGAGATCACGCCGCGCGAACGCCGGCGCTTCCGGCGGCTGCTGCAGGATTCGCGCCGCTCCGAGAGCGTTCCGCTGAAGGTCAAGCTCACCGACGAGGAGGTCGCGCGGCTGGCGGTGCAGCGCTTCCGCTTCCCGGGCGTCGAGATCCGCGCGCGGCTGTTCCGCACCTATCCGCTGGGCGACACCGCCGCTCACGTCCTCGGCTACATCGGACGCATCTCCCCCGACGACGTGGCGAAGCTCGACGACCAGGAACGGCTCGCGCAATACGCGGGCTCCACGCACATCGGCAAGGTCGGCATCGAGCAGTCGTACGAGCAGGTGCTGCACGGGCGCGTCGGCGCCGACGAGGTCGAGGTGTCGGCCGGCGGCCGCGTCGTGCGCACGCTGTCGCGCACGCCGCCCGTTCCCGGCTCGAACCTGATCCTGTCGATCGACATCCGCCTGCAGAAGCTCGTCGAGGAACTGTTCGGCGACCGGCGCGGCGCGCTGGTGGCGATCGAGCCGGCCACCGGCGACGTGCTCGCCTTCGTCTCGCGGCCCGGCTACGACCCGAACCTGTTCGTCGACGGCATCGATCCGCAGACCTGGCAGTCGCTGAACGAGGACCCTGACCATCCGCTGCTGAACCGGCCGCTGCGCGGCGCCTATCCGCCGGGCTCCACCTACAAGCCCTTCATGGCGCTGGCGGCGCTCACCACCGGCGCGCGCACGCCCGCCGACACGATCTCCGACCCGGGCTACTTCCTGCTCGGCACGCATCGCTTCCGCGATTCGAAGCCCTCCGGACACGGCACGGTAGACCTGCGCAAGTCGATCGTCGTGTCGAGCGACACGTACTATTACAAGCTCGCCTATGAGATGGGCGTCGATCGCATCCACGACTTCATGAAGCCGTGGGGCTTCGGCCAGCTCACCGGCATCGACCTGGAGAACGAGTCGACCGGGGTCCTGCCGTCCACCCAGTGGAAGATGCGCCGATACAAGCAGAAGTGGTTCCCCGGGGAGACCCCGTCGATCGGCATCGGCCAGGGCTACAACGCATTCACCATCCTGCAGCTCGCGCACGCGACCGCGACGCTCGCCAACAACGGCATCGTGATGAAGCCGCACCTCGTGCAGTCGATCGAGGATCCGATTTCGCACGAGCGCCAGCGCACGGTGCCGAAGGAGAGCTACCGCATCCCGCTCGCGCCGGCGCACCTGAAACTCGTGCAGGAGGCGATGGCCGAGGTGAACCGCGTGGGAACCGGGCGCCTCGCCTTCGCCGGCGCGCGCTACGTCGCCGCCGGCAAGACCGGCACCGCGCAGGTCATCGGCATCCGGCAGAACGAGCGCTACGACGCGCGACGCGTGTCCGAGCGTCATCGCGATCACTCGCTGTTCGTCGCGTTCGCGCCGCTGGAGAACCCGAAGATCGCCGTGGCGGTCATCGTCGAGAACGGCGGCTTCGGCGCGCAGGCGGCCGCGCCGATCGTGCGCAAAGTCTTCGACTATCACCTGCTCGGTCTGCTGCCGAAGGATCTCGACGAGGACCTGCTGCCGAAGGTCCAGGACGAAGCCGAGCTGCGCGACATTCCCGAGGACATCGAACCGGAGACGATCGCCGTGCCGGAGGCGGCGAAGCCATGACACTGAACGAGAGCCCGTCGCTGTGGCGCCGCGTGCGCCCGCACCTGTTCGTCTTCGATCCGGTGCTCACGGTCGCGCTGGCGATGCTCGTCGTGCTGAGCTTCGTCACGATGCAGTCGGCGGCGCTCGACTACGACGGGCGCATGGCCGACCACGCGCGCAATCTGCTCGTCGCCTTCGCCGTGCTGTGGCTCGCCGCGAACATGCCGCTGCAGTGGATGCAGCGCGTCGCGCCGCCCGCCTACCTGCTCGGCCTGGCGCTGCTGGTCGCGGTGGCGTTGTTCGGCGACGTCGCCAAGGGCGCGCGCCGCTGGCTCGATCTGGGCTTCACGCGCATCCAGCCTTCGGAGCTGATGAAGATCGCGATGCCGATGATGCTCGCCTGGTGGTTCCAGAAGCGCGAAGGCGCGCAGGGCTGGGCCGACTTCGTCGTCGCCGGCGTGCTGCTCGCCGTGCCGCTCGCGCTGATCGCGCGCCAGCCCGACCTGGGCACCGCCATCCTCGTCTTCGCCGCCGGCTTCTACGTGATCTATCTCGCCGGACTGGGCTGGAAGGTGCTCCTCGGCGGATTCCTCGGCGCGCTCGCATCGATGCCGGTGCTGTGGTCGTTCCTGCACGAATACCAGCGCCAGCGCGTGCTGATGATGATCGACCCGTCGTCCGACCCGCTCGGCCGGGGCTTCCACGTCATCCAGTCGACGATCGCGGTCGGCTCGGGCGGGCTATGGGGCAAGGGCTGGATGCAGGGAACGCAGGCGCACCTCGAGTTCATCCCCGAACGCACCACCGACTTCATCTTCGCCGTGTTCTCGGAAGAGTTCGGCATGGTGGGCAGCCTGGTGCTGCTGTCGATCTACCTGCTGATCATCGGGCGCGGCCTGGTCATCGCCGCCAACGGCGCGAACGTGTTCGCCCGACTGCTCGGCGGGGCGATCACGCTGGTCCTGTTCACCTACGCGTTCGTCAACGTCGGCATGGTCTCGGGGATCCTGCCGGTGGTCGGCGTGCCGCTGCCGATGATGTCCTACGGCGGAACGGCGATGCTCACGCTGGGCATCGGCATGGGCCTGCTGATGAGCATCGCGCGCCAGCGCCGGCTCATTCAGACCTGACGCTGCAGCCGCAGGCAGTGCTTGCCCAGCGCAGCGATCCGGCGCAACAGCCCGACAAAGGTGAGCGTCCAGGCGAGCAGCGCGGCAACCAGGAACGCACGCGGAATCCAGTCGAGGAAATCCAGCGCGAGCGCGCGCGCCATCTCCTGCGTGCTCAACGCGTACATGCCGAGCGGAAACACCGCCCCCCAGTAGGAAGTGTCGTACTGGAACGGGAAACGCTTCCAGAAGTACCGCCAGATGCCCAGCAGGACGAGCATCGGAACCCACCAGGTGGCCGTCGCCCAGTAGAACACGGTGAAACCCTTCAGGAACGGCAGCAGCGAATGCAGGAACGGCGCTTCGGACGCATTGAGCACCAGCAGCGAGCCGGCGAGCGTCGAGATCGCCATCGCGCCCATATTGATCCAGTACGGCGGCGTCAGGTCTCCCGGAGAGAACGGGAGAAACGTGTAGCGATAGAAGATCATCGTCATGATCCACATGTAGAGCATTCCGCCCCACAGCCACATCGACAACGCGACGAAATTCAGTTCGAGCTTCCACGGTTGCGCCACGTGCGCCGCGAGCTGCGCGGACAGCACCGCAACCGCCTGCGTGGCGACGATCGCGAGCAACCAGATACCAGACAGCCCGCGTTCGAGCGTCGGCTTCTTCTCCCGCACGGTCAGGCCCACGAACACCGTGTACGTCAGCGCGCACCAGAGCGCTGCCGACAGGATCCACAACGCGCCGACGATCGGCAGATCGTCCGACAGCACGAGGTAGTGGGTGCCGAGGACGCCCGTGGCGGCGACCGCGGTGAAGTATCCGGGCGCGCTGCCGTGGGCGATCATGTCTCCGAAGAATCGGCGCGGATGCCGCACCGCGCGCAACAGGTTCAGCATCCACAGCACGGCCCACGCAACAATGTTCAACACGAACAGCGCGTGCGCGAGCCACGATAGCCCCTGCCGATGCAGCGCGATCGAAACGATGCCGGTCGCCATCACCATGGCGAAGCCGGCCGGCGGAAAATCGGCGAGGAGCAGGTCGAGCGCCTCGCCGCGCATCCCCGGGGAAGCGCTCAAGCTTTCTTCAGCCGCGCGGTCGCGTGAATCTCGGTTGCGGCCAGCGCCTTCGACACCGGGCAGTCCTTCTTCGCGTTCTGCACGTTCTGCTGGAACGTGGCGTCGTCCAGGCCCGGCACGTCGGCTTCGGTGTCCAGTTCGATCTTCGTGATGCGCGGACCTTCGCCCAGGTGCACCTTCGCGGTAGTGCGCAGATCCTTCACCGGGTGTCCGGCCTTCTCGAGCAGCAGGGACAGGTACATCGAGAAGCAGCCGGCATGCGCCGCGCCGATCAGCTCTTCCGGATTCGTTCCCGGCGTGTCGCCGAAGCGGGTGCCGAAGCTGAACGGCCCCTCGAAGGCGCCGCTGCCGAGCTTCATCCGGCCCGAGCCTTCCTTGAGCGTCCCCTGCCACGAAGCCGATGCATTGCGAACCGTCATCTCGTGCTCCTGTCGAAAAAAAGAAAAAAATGCGGCCTTATGACGTTTCCGGCGCCGCAGTCGCTTCACGCGCTTCAGTCGCCGGCCACCTTCAGCAGGATCTTGCCGATGTGGCGCGACGACTCCATCAGCTCGTGCGCCGCGCGCGCATCGGCAAGGTCGAAGGTTTCGTAGATCACCGGCACGACCGCGCCCGATTCGAGCAGCGGCCAGGCATGCTCGCGCAGCTGCCGGGCGATGTGCGCCTTCTCCTCCGCGCTGCGCGGGCGCAGCGTGGAGCCCGTCCAGTGCAGGCGCTTGATCATCAGCGGCGTGAAATCCGCCTCGATCTTCGCGCCCTCGAGGAAGGCGATCTGCACGAGCCGGCCTTCGACGGCAAGCGCGCGCAGATTGCGCCCGACATAGTCGCCGCCGACCATGTCGAGGATCAGGTCGACGCCGCGCCGGTCGGTAAGCTCGCGCACCCGCTCGACGAAATCTTCGTTGCGATACTCGATCGCCACGTCCGCACCATGGCGCTCGCAGGCACGCGCCTTCTCCGCGCTGCCCACGGTGGTGTAGACGGTGGCGCCGCGCGCGTGCGCGAGCTGGATCGCCGCCAGTCCGATGCCCGAAGACCCGCCATGCACGAGGAAGCGCTCGCCGGCGCGCAGGCCGCCGCGATCGAACACGTTCGTCCAGACGGTGAAGAAGTTCTCCGGCAACGAGGCGGCCTGCGCGAGCGTGAGCCCGCGCGGAATCGGCAGCGCCTGGCCGGCGGGCGCGAGCGCGTATTCGGCGTAGCCGCCGCCGTTGAGCAGCGCGCAGGCGAGATCGCCGACGCGAAATCCGTCGACCCGCTCGCCGACCGCGACGACTTCGCCGGCCGCTTCCAGCCCGAGCACCGGCGACGCGCCGGGCGGCGGCGGATAGCGTCCTTCGCGCTGCACGACGTCGGGGCGGTTCACGCCCGCCCAGGCGACGCGCAGCAGCAACTCGTCGGGGCCGGGTTGCGGCACCGGCGCATCGACCAGCTGCAGCACGGAAGGCGCGCCACCCTCGCCGTGCGCGATCTGTTTCATTCGGGAAGGAACGGATGTCATCGGAGTCGGCTTGCACGCCGGCAACGCGGCGTTCATAGTCCGTGCGAAGCGGCACGGATCCGGAAATGTCCACCATACACAATTCCCCCGGCACGGACTACGCGTATCTGCGCGGCGGACCTGCGTTCTCCTGGGGCGTCATCGCACTGCCCGGCTACGAGATCGTTCGCGCGCGCTTCTCGCGCCTGCTGCCGCTGCACGAAGGCTTCGACGCGATCGCCGCGCATCTGCGACAGCGCAAGCGCCCGCTCACCGCGTTGTGCGCGGCGGAGCTGCGCTCCCCGCAACCGTTCACGCTCGGCGGCTTCGGTCACTTCAACGCGCAGTACGTCGACGTGCTGCGCCGCTGGGGCCTGGTGAACGACGAGCGGATTCCGGTGGCGCGCAGCAACGTCTGTCCGCTGTACGACCCGCCCGAGCAGCCGTCGTTCCACGCGTTCTGCTATACGGCGCCGATCGGCGCGGCGCACGCCGGCCTGCTGACCACCTCCGACCACGCGCCCGATGCGCCGGCGCCGCGCAGCTTCGTCGTCTCGGGCTTCGCCGAATGGCTCGAAGGCACGCCGTTCCCCGACGGCATCGTCGCCTGGGGCGACACCTCGCCCGACGGCCTGGCGCAGAAGGTCGACTTCGTCCTCGACGGACTCGAGCACAACACCGCGGCGCTCGGCGCCCGATGGCAGGCGCTCACTGCGGTGCAGATCTACACCCCGCACGAGTTCGGCGCGCTCGTCCACGACCACTTCGCCCCGCGCGGACTCGCGCGCCTGGGTCTCGAATGGCACGTCTGCCGGCCGCCGATCGACGGGCTCGAGTTCGAGATCGACGTGCGCGGCGTGCGAAGGGAGCTGGTCGTCGATTGACCGTCGCCGACGAGCTGGTCCGCAGCGCGCGCGCGCTCGCGCGCTCCGTCGGGCGGCTGCGCTTCGCGCCGCCGGTCGCGCTCGTCTACAACCCGCTCGACTACGCGTGGGCGATGCACGAGGCCTACCTGCGCCGCTTCGGCGCGACGCGCAAGCGAGTCGTCTTCGTCGGCATGAACCCGGGGCCTTTCGGCATGATGCAGACCGGCGTCCCCTTCGGCGAGGTGGCGGCCGTGCGCGACTGGATGCGGCTCGATGCGCCGATCGAGCGGCCGGCGAAGCAGCACCCGAAGCGTCCGATCGAAGGCTTCGCCTGCCGGCGCAGCGAAGTCAGCGGCCAGCGCGTCTGGGGGTGGGCAGCGTCGCGCTTCGGCTCGCCGGAGGCGTTCTTCGAGCACGCGCTGGTGTTGAACTACTGCCCGCTCGTCTTTCTCGCCGGGAGCGGGCGCAACTGCACGCCCGACAAGCTTCCCGCCGCCGAGCTGCAGCCGCTGCAGCACGCCTGCGACCTGCATCTGCGCCGCGCGCTCGCCGCGCTCGAGCCGCAGTGGGCGATCGGCATCGGCGGCTACGCGACGAAGCGCCTGGGTGCGGTGCTCGCGGGCGGGCACCAGGGTCGGAGCGGGGCTGCGGATGAGGGTGCTGCCGACGCGATGCGCTCTAGCGGCGTGCGCATCGGGCAGATCCTGCATCCCAGTCCAGCCAGCCCGCTGGCCAACCGCGGCTGGGCGGCGCAGGTCGATGCCCAGCTGGAGGCGCTCGGCGTGCTCGCACTGTTGCCCGGCTACCGGGCACCCCAAGGCACGGACGGAGGTTGCTGATCGGCGGTGGCGCCCCCACGGCCTGTGCCGGCGGCCGACGGCCGACAGCGTCCTCGGGCTGCACATGCGTAAGATTGCCGCATGACCATGACCCCCGATTTCGAACGGCGCGTGCGCGAGAGCTTCGCGCGCCAGCCGGCCATGCGGCTCATCGGCGCCGAGCTGGAACGCGTCGAGGCCGGCGAGGTGGAGATCTCCCTGCCGTTCCGTCCCGACATTGCCCAGCAGCACGGCTTCGTCCACGCCGGCATCATCGGCGCCGCGCTCGATTCGGCCTGCGGCTACGCCGCGTTGAGCACGATGCCCGCCGGCACCGGCGTGCTGACGATCGAGTACAAGCTGAACTGCCTGGCGCCGGCGGCCGGCGAGCGTTTCCGGCTCGTCGGGCGCGTGCGCAAGGCGGGACGCACGATCGTCGTCGCCGAAGGCGACGCGATCGCCGTAGGGCCGGACGGACAGGAGAAGCTGGTCTCGACGATGTCCGCCACCGTGATGACGATCCGCGGCCGCGACGGCGTCGTCGACTGAGCGACAATCGCGGCACAGAACCCCGGCGCGGCGACCCGCCGCGTTTCCCCGTCCCCCGATCCGACGCGAGAAAGAGCCCCACGATGACGACCATCCCCGGCCTGCAGTTCGACCTCGGCGAAGACATCGCGATGCTGCGCGACTCGCTGCAGCAGTTCACCGCGAAGGAGATCGCGCCGCGCGCCGCCGGGATCGACCGCACCGACCAGTTCCCGATGGATCTCTGGCGCAAGCTCGGCGACCTCGGCGTGCTGGGCATGACGGTGTCCGAGGAGTACGGCGGCGCCGACCTCGGCTATCTCGCGCACATCGTCGCGATGGAGGAGATCTCGCGCGGCTCGGCCTCGGTCGGGCTGTCGTACGGCGCGCATTCGAACCTGTGCGTGAACCAGATCCATCGCAACGGCACCGAAGAACAGAAGCGCAAATACCTGCCGAAACTCGTCTCCGGCGAATACGTGGGAGCGTTGGCAATGTCCGAGCCGAACGCCGGCTCCGACGTCGTCTCGATGAGGCTGCGCGCCGAGTTCCGCGGCGACCGCTGGGTGCTCAACGGCACGAAGATGTGGATCACCAATGGTCCCGACGCCGACGTGCTCGTCGTCTACGCGAAGAACGACGTCGAGGCCGGCCCGCGCGGCATGACCGCCTTCCTCGTCGAAAAGGGCTTCCCCGGCTTCTCGGTCGCGCAGAAGCTCGACAAGCTCGGCATGCGCGGCAGCCATACCGGCGAGCTGGTCTTCGAGAACTGCGAGGTGCCGGCGGAGAACGTGCTCGGCGGCCTGGGTCGCGGCGTCAACGTGCTGATGAGCGGGCTGGACTTCGAGCGCGCGGTGCTCTCCGGCGGGCCGCTGGGCATCATGAGCGCGTGCATGGACGTCGTCGTGCCCTACGTGCACGAGCGCAAGCAGTTCGGCCAGCCGATCGGCGAGTTCCAGCTGATGCAGGGCAAGCTCGCCGACATGTACACGACGATGATGGCCACCCGCGCCTACGTCTACGAGGTCGGCCGCCAGTGCGACCGCTCGCGCGAAGGCAAGGTCGACGTGCGCAGCCTGCGCAAGGACGCCGCCGGAGCGATCCTGTTCTCCGCCGAGAAGGCGACCTGGATGGCGGGCGAGGCGATCCAGTGCCTGGGCGGCAACGGCTACGTGAACGAATACGCCACCGGCCGCCTGTGGCGCGACGCCAAGCTCTACGAGATCGGCGCGGGCACTTCGGAGATCCGCCGCATGCTGATCGGCCGCGAGCTGTTCGCCGAAACCGCCTGAGCCCGCCGTGAGCGCAACGACTCCCGATCGCACACCGAGCGCGCCGGCCGATCCCGCAAACGCGCGGCCGGCAGCGATCGCGCAGGCGATGCGCGCGGGCTTCGATCGCCACTACGCGCTGTCGCGCTACATCGCGCAGCAGGCGAAGGCGCGCTTCGAGCGCGGCGACTGGCACGGCATCCGCAAGCTCGCGCGCGACCGCATCGCGTTCTACGACACGCGCGTGCGCGAGGCGGTCGAGACGCTGCGCACGGAGTTCGGCCTGGGCGTCGACCAGAACCGCCAGGTCGACGACCGGCTGTGGCAGAAGGTGAAACGCGAGTACGTGGCGCTGCTCGCAGGGCACTTCCAGCCCGAGCTGGCCGAGACCTTCTTCAACTCGGTGTGCTGCAAGATCCTGCACCGCTCGTATTTCCACAACGACTTCATCTTCGTGCGGCCGGCAGTGTCCACCGGCTATCTGGAGAGCGAGCCCACCAGCTACCGCGTCTACTACCCACTCAGCGAAGGCTGGCGCAACGCGGCGCGCCGCATGATCGTCGACCTCGGGCTGGCCTGTCCCTTCGTCGACATCGAGCGCGACCTCGCGCTGATCGGGCAGGCGGCGCGCGAGCAGCTGGGCGCGCGTTTCGTTCCGGCCAGCGACTGCCAGCTGCAGGTGCTGCGCTCGCTGTTCTTTCGCAACAAGGGTGCGTACCTGATCGGCCGCTTCGTCAACGACGGCGAGCTGCTGCCCTTCGCCGTGCCGATCCTGCGCGACTCGAAGGGGCGCCTGTATCTCGATGCGATCCTCTTCGGCAGCGAGCGCATCGAGCCGCTGTTCAACTTCGCGCGCGCGTACTTCATGGTCGACATGCCGGTGCCGAGCGCCTACGTGCAGTTCCTGTCGACGCTGATGCCGACCAAGCCCGAGTCGGAGCTGTACACGATGCTCGGCTTCCACAAGCAGGGCAAGACGCTGTTCTACCGCGACCTGCTGCACCACCTGAAGCACTCGCACGACAACTTCGTGATCGCGCCGGGCATCAAGGGCCTGGTGATGCTCGTCTTCACGCTGCCGTCGTTCCCGTACGTGTTCAAGGTGATCCGCGACAGGCGCTACAAGGAAGTCTCCGCCGAGTTCATCCGCTCGCAATACCAGCTCGTGAAGTCGCACGACCGCGTCGGGCGCATGGCAGACACCTGGGAGTACTCGGGCGTTCCGTTCCCGAAGAACCGCATCGACCCGCAGCTGCTCGCCGAGCTGCGCAAGTACATCCCGTCGCTGCTCGAGGAGGAAGGCGACTCGGTGCTGATCCGGCACCTGTACATCGAGCGCCGGATGGTGCCGCTGAACCTGTACCTCGAGAACGCCGACGACGAGCAGCTCGAGGCGGCCGTCCTCGAGTACGGCGACGCGATCAAGGACATGGTCGCGGCGAACGTCTTTCCCGGCGACATGCTGTACAAGAACTTCGGCGTCACGCGGCACGGACGCGTCGTCTTCTACGACTACGACGAAGTCGCCTACCTCACCGACTGCAATTTCCGCCGCATTCCGCCGCCGCGCACGCCCGAGGACGAGATGTCGGCCGAGCCGTGGTATTCGATCGGCCCGCACGACGTCTTTCCCGAGGAGTTCGGCACCTTCCTGCTCGGCGATCCGCGCATCCGCCGGGCGTTCCTGAAGCATCACGCGGAGCTGCTCGAGCCCGAATACTGGCAGGCGCGCCAGCGGCGCATCCGCGAAGGCAAGCTCGACGACGTGTTCCCGTATGCCGAGTCGCTGCGGCTGCGACATCGGGTCGCGCCCGAGAGCGCGCCGCATACCGTTCCCGAAACTGCGCACGCGCAGAGCGCGCCGATCGGCGCCTGAGTACCATTACGGTATCGGGCGGCCCGCTCCCCGCGTTCGCCCTTCCGTTTTCGAAGGAGATTCTCCCATGAGCGACCCCGTCGTCATCGTTTCCGCCGCCCGCACGCCGATCGGCGCCATGATGGGCGAACTTTCCGGCCTGGCCGGTCACCAGCTCGGGTCGATCGCGATCCGCGCCGCCGTCGAGCGCTCGGGGCTGAAGCCCGAGCAGGTGCAGGAAGTGATCATGGGCTGCGTGCTGCCGGCCGGACAGGGCCAGGCGCCGGCACGCCAGGCGACGATCGGCGCCGGGCTGCCGGTATCCACCGGCGCCACCACGATCAACAAGGTCTGCGGATCGGGAATGAAGGCGCTGATGCTCGGCAACGACCTCCTCGTCGCCGGCAGCCAGGACGTCGTTCTCGGCGGCGGCATGGAAAGCATGAGCAACGCGCCGTACCTGCTGCTCAAGGGCCGCGGCGGCTACCGCTACGGTCACGGCACGGTGTTCGACCACATGGCGCTCGACGGCCTGGAAGACGCCTACGACAAGACGCCGGTGGGCGGCGGCAAGTCGATGGGCCAGTTCGCCGAAGACTGCGTCTCGAAATACGGCTTCACGCGCGCCGAGCAGGACGAATACGCGATCGAGTCCACGCGCCGCGCGGTGGCCGCCAACACCGACGGCAGCTTCGGTTGGGAAATGGCCGCGGTCACCGTCGCCGGCCGCAAGGGCGAGACGAAGATCGAGAAGGACGAGATGCCCTTCAAGGCGAACCCCGAGAAGATCCCGTCGCTCAAGCCCGCGTTCCGCAAGGACGGCTCGGTCACCGCCGCCACCTCGTCGTCGATCTCCGACGGCGCGGCCGCGCTCGTGCTGATGCGCGAGTCCACCGCCAGGCGCCTGGGCGCGCAGCCGATCGCGCGCATCGTCGCGCACGCCACGCACTCGCAGGAGCCGCAGTGGTTCACCACCGCCCCAGTGGGCGCGATCGCGCGGCTGTACGAGAAGACCGGCTGGAACTCGAAGACGGTCGACCTGTACGAGATCAACGAGGCCTTCGCCGTCGTGACGATGGCCGCGATGAAGGAGCACGGCCTGCCGCACGACAAGGTCAACATCCATGGCGGCGCGGTCGCGCTCGGGCATCCGATCGGCGCCTCGGGTGCGCGTCTGGTCGTCACGCTGCTCGGCGCGCTGCGCAAGACCGGCGGCAAGCGCGGCATCGCGTCGCTGTGCATCGGCGGCGGCGAGGCGACGGCGCTCGCGGTCGAAATGCTCTGATGCCCCACGCGCTGGTCATCGGCGCGTCCCGCGGCCTGGGCTTCGAGTTCGCGCGGCAGTACGCGGCTGACGGCTGGCGCGTGATCGGCACCTACCGCGCCGACGCCGACGGCGAGAAGCTGCGCGACGCCGGCGTCGACGCGCTGGCGCTCGACGTGCTCGACGAGGATGCTCCGAAGCGACTCGAAGCCGCGCTCGGTGCCCGCCTCAGTGGCCAGGTCAGTGGCCAGGTCAGTGGCCAAGTCAGCGGCCACCTCGATCTCGCCATCGTCAACGCCGGCGTCCACGGTCCCCGGCAGGTGCGCATCGCGCATCCACCGTCGACCGCGGACTTCGACGCGGTCATGCACACCAACGTGCTCGCGCCGATGCGCCTGGTGGCCGTGCTCGCGGCGCCGCTCGAAGCGGCGAAGGGGACGCTCGGGGTCGTCACCAGCCGCATGGGCTCGGTGTCGGCGGCAAGCACGCCGAACAGCCTGCTCTACCGCGTCTCGAAGGCTGCCGAGAACATGGTCGCGAAAGCCGCGCACATCGAGCTTTCGCCGAGCGGAGTGCGCGTGCTCGCGCTGCATCCGGGCTGGGTGCGCACCGACATGGGCGGACCGAACGCCGACGTCGGCCTCGAGGACAGCATTCGCGGCATGCGGCGCGTGCTGGCGGACGCGCGCTCGCACCCCAGCGGCGGCTTCTTCGGTTACCGCGGCGAAGCGATCGCCTGGTGAGCGCCTTTCAGCGACGACGGGCGCGTACCAGCCCGAATGCGCCGACCGTCAGCAGCGCGATGGTCGCGGGAACCGGCACCCCCGGCACCGCCGCGCAACCTGCGACGCCCGGCGTGCACTCGAGCACGGAGACGCTGTCGAGGCCGATGTAGTTGAAGCCGGCCGCGCCGGTGAGCGTGACGAGCGTCGAGCTTGCGGTGGCCGTGAAGAGCATCTGCTCGGTTGTCCAGGTCGACTGCTGCGTCCGATCGTTGTCGGTGAACGTCTGCGAAGCGTCGCCGGCACTGGCCGTGATCGAGACGGGCGGACCGCCCCATCGGTCGGTGTAGCTGCCGAGCGCGAACGTCAACACGTACGTTTGCCCGGGGGTCGTGGCGATCTGCTGCGAGACGCCGCCGAACGGCGGCCCTGCCTCGAGCCGCGTCAGGTCGAGAAACGCGTTGCCATCGGCTGGCGCGAGCGACCATTGCGATCCTCCGGTGATCCAGTCGATGCTGTCGTCGACGACGGTCCATCCGGCCAGGGTCGTATTGTCGTTGACGAGCAGCGTTGTGTCGGTGTTACCCGTTTTTGCCCCGCTCTCGAAGCTGCCGTTGCTGATCAGGTTGGCGTGAACCGGAGCGCAGACGGCGAGCAGCAAAGCCGAGAGGGCAGACAGCAGGATGCGATTGTTCATGTGCATCTCCCGAAGTGGGCAACACGGAAGGATGCATAGAACATGCCGCGCAAAACGAGTCCCAACGCAATCAACGCGATATCGAAAGGGCGAGCGCGCGGCGGCCGCATCGTGTAATTTTTCTCGACAAACCGACGGAAGAGCCATGCTGCTGAACGAAGACCAGAAGATGATCCGCGACGCCGTGCGCGAGTTCGTGCGCGGCGAGATCGCGCCCAACGCCGCGCGCTGGGACCGCGAATCGACCTTCCCCGCGCAGGCGCTCGCCGGCCTCGCTTCGCTCGGCTGCTACGGCGTCGTGGTTCCCGAGCGATGGGGCGGCGCCGGGCTCGATTACCGCTCGCTGTCGGTGGTGCTCGAAGAGGTCGCCGCCGGCGACGGAGCGACCTCCACCATCGTCGCCGTCAACTCGCTCGTCTGCTCGATCCTGCTCGCCTGGGGCAACGACGAACAGAAGGAACGCTGGCTGCGTCCGCTGGCCGCCGGGCGCAAGCTCGGCGCCTTCTGCCTGACCGAGCCGCAGGCGGGCTCCGACGCATCGGCGCTGCGAACGGTCGCCGTGCGCGACGGCGACCACTGGGTGATCGACGGCGTGAAGCAGTTCATCACCTCGGGCAAGACGGCCGACGTGGCGATCGTCTTCGCGGTCACCGAACGCGGCGCCGGCAAGCGCGGCATCAGCGCCTTCGTCGTCCCCACCGACACGCCGGGCTATCGCGTCGCGCGGCTCGAGGAGAAGGTCGGGCAGCACGCCTCCGACACCGCGCAGATCGCCTTCGAGCGCTGCCGCGTGCCCGACGCCAATCGCCTCGGCGAAGAGGGGCAGGGCTACCGGATCGCGCTGTCGGGGCTCGAGGGCGGGCGCATCGCGATCGCCTCGCAATCGGTCGGCATGGCGCGCGCAGCCTTCGAGGCGGCGCTGCGCTATTCGCACGAGCGCGAATCCTTCGGCGCGCCGATCTTCGAGCACCAGGCGGTGTCGTTCCGCCTCGCGGACATGGCCACGCAGATCGAGGCGGCGCGCCAGCTCGTGCATCACGCCGCCGGGATGAAGGACGCCGGGCAGCCGTGCCTGAAGGAAGCCGCGATGGCCAAGCTCTTCGCGTCGACGATCGCCGAGCGCGTGTGCTCGGACGCGATCCAGATCCACGGCGGCTACGGCTACACCACCGACTTCCCGGTCGAGCGGATCTGGCGCGACGTGCGCATCTGCCAGATCTACGAGGGCACCAGCGACATCCAGCGCATTCTCATCGCGCGCGCGCTGGACGACGCGGGCTGACTCCCGAGGCGAGCACGTCGGCGCACTGACGCGCGGCCGGATCCGCCGGATCGATCAGCGGGATCAGCGCCGCCAGCGGATTGATCGCGGCGAGCAGCGCGGCCGCCGCAGCCTTCACGCCGAGCGTCTTCGCGTCGGGCGCGACGTCCGGATGCGCGAAGGAGCCGGTGATATGCACTGGCGCGCGCACGGTGAGCGGAGAGAAGTCCTTCGGGCGCGCGCGCAGCGTGAGCTTCAGCTGCTCCTTCGCCAGCGACACGCTCCCGTCCACCAGCACGGTACTGTCGGGCGTATCGAGCAGCACGAGATCGGTCTTGACGAGACCGTTCTCGGCCTCCAGGTGCGCCAGCGCGCAGTTCAGCGGCAGCGGATCGTCGCCGACCGCCAGCAGCCCCAGCCCCTGCGCGATGTCCAGTCCCAGCGCCTCGACGAGCAGGTGCGACAGCGTGCCGTCGCGGATCCACATGAACGCCTGCCCGTCGAGCGAGCCGAGGATCGACGCGGTCGATCGCCCGCTGCCTGCGACCTTCGCCTTGCCCGACAGTTTTCCGGTGATGTAGGGCTGGGGCCTGGCTTCCTTCGTGTCTTCGTTGCGCAGCGTGATCCACTTGGCGAGATCGACCGCCGACCACGCCACGTCGGCGGTCCACAGCGGCGGCTGCCGGTTCGAGTCGAGCGACAGAACGCCGCGCACCTGCCCGTCGGCCGTCGTCGCCGACAGCCGGTCCAGCTTCAGCACGCCGTCGTCGAGCGTCAATTGCGCATGCAGCGGCGCGATCGAGCGCAGCGCATCGCTGGGCAGATCGAGCCGCTTCAGGTCGACCTCGACCGACGCGTTCATCGCCTTCAGCGACGGGATATCGAAGTTGCGTTCGGGCAGCACGCCGTCGTTGCCGGCTGTCGCGTTCGGCTTCGCGTCCGATTTCGTCTTCCCCGCGGCCTTGCCGTTGCCTTCCTTGTGGACGTTCGGCGGCGCGCCCACCGCCGGCGCCAGATCGGAGAGCACCAATCGAGCGCCGCGCAGCGCGCCCGACAGCAGCGGCGGCTTCTTCTGCGGGTCGTAGGTGAACTCGCCGGCCAGTTCGCTGTCGCCGACGGAAAACGCGTCGATGTCGGCCTCCCACGCCAGGCCCGCCTTGCGCACCTTGCCCTTCATGTCGAAGGACGGCGTGTTGGGCAGCGTCAGGCCGATCGTGTCGCCGACCGCAGCGAGGGTCGGGCCGGACAGCGCGAAATCGCCGCGCAACGATTCCAGATGCAGGACGTCGGCCGCCTGGCCCTCGAAGTCGAGCGCAGCGCCGCGCGCTTCGACCTTCAGCGTGATCGGCAGCGGCTTCTCGGCAGTGGACTGCGCCAGCGGCAACAGGCCCGACGACCTGAGTTGCGCGCGCAACGGCCGGCCGTCGTAGGTACCGCGCGCCGATGCCTTCAGGCCGGCCTTCTCGCCGGCCAGCGCGCCCTCCTCGGTGCTGAGGTCGATGATCGCGTGCACGGTCGACGGAGCGTCGTCGATACGAATACGACCTTCGCGCACGACGAGGCGATCGAACTGCGGAAGCACGACGGGCTTGCCGCTCTCCTCGCCGGAAGCGAAGATCCAGTTCGCCTTCCCGTCCTCGCCGCGCCACAGGTTCGCACTCAACTGCGCGACGCTCAGCGACGTGATCCGCAACGGCTCCTCCGATCCGCGCAGCGGACCGATCAGCGTGGAATACGGCAGCTTCAGTTCGACGTCGTTCGTCTGCACGAACTCGCTCGGCGCACCGGGCGGCAGATCGGACGGAGGGCCGATCCTGAACGCGTCCGAGCTGAGCCGCAGCCCGCCGAACAGGCTCAGCCGGAAGTCGTCGCCGAAGGAGACGTCGCGTCGAACCTGTTTTTCGATCAGCCGCTCGATCGGACCGCGCAGGAACGGCCAGCCGATCCATTCGCAGACGGCGATCGCGACGACGAGCACCGCGACCAACCCGCCGAGCACCGCGACCGTGCCGCGTCCGAGCATCCGTCGCGGGCTTCCCCCCGGCCCTTCTGCGGCGACCCGATTCGCCATGCCCCTCCCTCGATGCGCCTTCCCCGCGCCGGCGCCTGCGCCCGGGGTCGCGACGCGCCCTCCGAGCAAGCAACGCGCCCGAGCGCGCCCGGCCGCGCGGAGTCTGCGAGACCTCCCGCCCGCTTCCGGAGAAGCGGGCGACCGTTCGTGGTTCAATGACGCCGGACGCATCGGCCCCCTCGCAACGGAGAAGCCATTTGAATCGGATCGAGAGCAAGCTCAATCCGCGCGACGCGCAGTTCCAGGCCAACGCCGCCGCGATGCGCGCACTGGTCGACGACCTGAACGCGAAGATCGCACAGGCCTCGCTCGGCGGAGGCGCAGCGGCACGCGCGAAGCACATCGCGCGCGGCAAGCTGCTGCCGCGCGAGCGCGTGCAGACGCTGCTCGACCCCGGCACGCCCTTCCTCGAGCTTTCGCCGCTCGCCGCCTGGGACATGTACGACGGCGAGGCGCCGAGCGCCGGCGTCGTCACCGGCATCGGCCGGGTCTGCGGCGTCGAATGCATGGTGGTGTGCAACGACGCGACGGTGAAGGGCGGGACGTACTTCCCGCTCACCGTGAAGAAGCACCTGCGCGCGCAGGAGATCGCGCGCGAGAACCGGCTGCCTTGCGTCTATCTCGTCGACTCGGGCGGCGCGAACCTGCCGAACCAGGACGAGGTCTTCCCCGACCGCGAGCATTTCGGCCGCATCTTCTACAACCAGGCGACGATGTCGGCGCTGGGCATTCCGCAGATCGCCGTCGTCATGGGTTCGTGCACCGCGGGCGGCGCCTACGTGCCGGCGATGAGCGACGAGACGATCATCGTGCGCGAGCAGGGCACGATCTTCCTCGGCGGGCCGCCGCTGGTGAAGGCCGCCACCGGCGAGGTGGTGAGCGCCGAAGACCTCGGTGGCGGCGACGTGCACACGCGGCTCTCCGGCGTGGCCGATCATCTCGCGCACGACGACGCGCACGCGCTCGCGCTGGCGAGGCGCATCGTCGGCAACCTGAACCGCCGCAAGCCGCAGCCGCTCGACGTCGCCGAGCCGCTCGAGCCGCGCTACTCCGCGCACGAGCTGCACGGCATCATCCCCACCGACGTGCGCAAGCCCTACGACGTGCGCGAGGTGATCGCCCGCATCGTCGACGATTCCGCCTTCGACGAGTTCAAGGCGCGCTACGGCACGACGCTCGTCACCGGCTTCGCGCGCATCCACGGTATGCCGGTGGGCTTCGTCGCCAACAACGGCATCCTGTTCTCCGAGTCGGCGAACAAGGGCGCGCATTTCATCGAGCTGTGCGCGCAGCGGCGCATCCCGCTCGTGTTCCTGCAGAACGTCACCGGCTTCATGGTCGGCCGCAAGTACGAGAACGAGGGCATCGCGCGCGCCGGCGCGAAGATGGTGACGGCGGTGGCCTGCGCGCAGGTGCCGAAGTTCACGATCATCATCGGCGGCTCCTTCGGCGCGGGCAACTACGGCATGTGCGGACGCGCGTATTCGCCGCGCTTCCTGTGGATGTGGCCGAACGCGCGCATCAGCGTGATGGGCGGCGAGCAGGCCGCCTCGGTGCTCGCCACCGTGCGCCGCGACGGCATCGAGGCACGCGGCGGCACCTGGAGCAGGGAAGACGAGGAGGCGTTCCGCGCGCCGATCCGCGAGCAATACGAGGTGCAGGGCCACCCGTACTACGCCAGCGCACGACTGTGGGACGACGGCATCATCGACCCGGCCGACACGCGCACCGTGCTCGCGCTGGCGATGTCCGCGTCGCTCAACGCACCGATACCGGAACCGCGCTTCGGCGTGTTCCGCATGTAAGAGAACGACGATGAGTTACCAGACGATCGAAACTGCACTGAACCAGGGCGTCGCGCTGATCTGGCTGAACCGGCCGGAGAAGCGCAACGCGATCGACGACCGCATGATCGGCGAACTCTCCGACGCCTTCGAGTCGGCGATCGACGACGACGAGGTGCGCGGCATCCTGCTCGCGGGACGCGGCGAGGCGTTCTGCGCCGGCGGCGACCTGCAGTGGATGAAGCGCGCGCGCGAGTTCACGCCCGAGGAAGCGCTCGAGGATTCGGCGCGGCTCGCGCGCCTGCTGCGCACGATCCACGACAGCCCGAAGCCGGTGGTCGCGCGCGTGCACGGCGCGTGCTTCGCCGGCGGCATGGGGCTTGCCGCCGCCTGCGACATCGCCGTGGCCGGGGCCGAAACGCGCTTCTCGCTGTCCGAGGTCAAGCTCGGCCTGATCCCGTCGGTGATCAGCCCCTACGTGATCCGCGCGATCGGCCCGTACCGCGCGCAGCGCTATTTCCTCACGGCGGAAGTGTTCGACGCGGCCGAGGCCTACCGCATCGGCCTCGTGCACGACATCGCACAGGAACCGGAACTCGACGGCGCCATCAACGTCGTGCTCGGGCAGCTCGCGATG
Source organism: Burkholderiaceae bacterium (assembly GCA_021166835.1). Next base: position 21,766 of record JAJPEN010000071.1, read on the forward strand.
GGCGGACCGAAGGCGCTCGCGCAGGCCAAGCAGCTGATCCGCGACGTCGGCGGACGTGCCATCGACGACGCGCTCGTTCACGAGACGGCGGCGCGCATCGCGCGCATCCGCGCGAGCGACGAAGCGCAGGAAGGCATCGCCGCGTTCTTCGAGCGCCGCCGCGCATCCTGGGTTCCGCAGGAATCGTGAATCGGGGACCTTCATGTTCGACAAGCTGCTGATCGCCAACCGCGGCGAGATCGCCTGCCGCATCGCCACCACCGCCCGGCGGCTCGGCATCCGCACGGTGGCCGTCTACTCCGACGCCGACGCGTCGGCACGGCACGTGACCTTCTGCGACGAAGCCTGGCGACTCGGTCCCGCGCCCGCCCGTGAGTCGTACCTGAACGTCGATCGGGTGCTCGAAATCGCCCGCGGCAGCGGCGCGCAGGCGATCCACCCCGGCTACGGCTTTCTCTCGGAGAACGAGTCCTTCGCACGTGCCGTCGCCGAGGCCGGACTCGTCTTCGTCGGCCCGCCCGCCTCGGCGATCGCCGCGATGGGCGACAAGGCCGCGGCCAAGCGCCTGATGGAGAAGGCCGGCGTGCCGCTCGTTCCCGGCTACCACGGCACCGACCAGTCCGATGCGAAGCTCGCGGCCGAGGCCGAACGCATCGGCTACCCGGTGCTCATCAAGGCGAGCGCCGGCGGCGGCGGCAAGGGGATGCGCGCCGTCGACAGCCCCGAACAGTTCGCCGCGATGCTCGCCTCGTGCCGGCGCGAGGCGAAGAACGCCTTCGGCGACGACACCGTGCTCGTCGAGCGCTACGTCACGCGGCCTCGTCACATCGAGATCCAGGTGTTCGCCGACGCGCGCGGAAACTGCCTGCACCTCTTCGAGCGCGACTGCTCGGTGCAGCGCCGGCATCAGAAGGTGATCGAAGAGGCGCCCGCCCCCGGCATGACCGACGAGCGCCGGCGCGCGATGGGCGCAGCGGCCGTGGCGGCGGCGCGCGCGGTCGGCTACGTAGGCGCCGGAACGGTCGAGTTCATTGCCGATCCGTCCGGCGCGTTCTTCTTCATGGAGATGAACACTCGCCTGCAGGTCGAGCACCCGGTCACCGAGATGATCACCGGCTTCGATCTCGTCGAATGGCAGCTGCGCGTCGCGTCGGGCGAAGCGCTGCCGGTCGCGCAGGAAGACCTGCGCATCGACGGCCACGCGATCGAGGCGCGCATCTACGCGGAGAACCCCGAGAAGGGCTTCCTGCCGTCGATCGGAACGCTGCGCTACCTGCGCACGCCGGCCGCCGTCGAGTTCGCGCGCACCGAGATCGCCGCCGCCGGCGCGCCCACCGCGCCGGTGCGCATCGACAGCGGCGTGCGCGAAGGCGACACGATCAGCGCGCATTACGACCCGATGATCGCCAAGCTCATCGTGCACGGCGCCGATCGCGAAACCGCGCTCGCGCGGATGGCGCGCGCGCTCGCGAAGTTCGAAGTGGTCGGCCCCGCATCGAACGTCGATTTCCTCGCCCGGCTCGTCGCGAACCGCGCCTTCGCCTCGGGCGATCTCGACACCGGACTGATCGAACGCGAGAAGGACGCGCTGCTGCCGTCGCCGACGAAGCCTTCGCTGCGCCGGCGAGCGCTCGCCGTCGCGACGGTGCTCGCTGCCGAGTTCGACGAATCGCGATCGAGCGCCGCGCACGAATGGGGCGACGACCCGTGGAACGCGCGCAGCGGCTGGCGTCCCGGTGCGCCGCTCGCTCGCATGCTGCAGTTCGAGCACGCGGGCGAGCCCTGCCCGGTGCAGGTCGAATACGCGCGCAACGAATGGCTCGTGCGCGACGGCGACGAAAGCGCGCGGCTCGCCGAGCTGCGCTGGGAGACGTCGTCGCCGTCGGTGCGCACCGTGCGCGGCGTGGTCGACGACCGCAGCTTCGTCGTCGATTCGGTGATCGACGGCGAGACGCTGCACGTCTTCAGCCCGCTCGGCCATTACGCGCTCGACTACACGCCGACGCTGGCCAACGTCGGCGAGCGCGACGACGACTCCGCCCTGCTCGCCCCGATGCCGGGCAAGGTGATCGCGCTCTTCGTCGAAGCCGGCGCCAGCGTCGAGCGCGGCCAGCCGCTGCTCGTCATCGAAGCGATGAAGATGGAACACACGATCAGCGCACCGTCGGCCGGCCGCGTCGCGTCGATCCGCTTCGGCGTCGGCGACCAGGTCGCCGAGGGCGCGCAGCTCGTGGAGTTCGCGGCGCAGTGACGTTGCGCGTCGTGGCCGTCGAGCCGCCGCCCCCCGGGCATCCGTTCTGGCACCATGAAAGGATCCGCCTTACGCCGCACGTTTCCGGCATCACGCAGATCGACGAACCGGCGCGGCAGATCGCCGCGAAGATCGCGGCGCTCGAGCGCGGCGAAGCCGTCGGCGGGCTCGTCGATCGCAGCCGGGGATACTGAAAACATCGCAGCCGGGGAAACCGAACCGGGAGAGCGACCATGAAGCTTCCGCAACGCGTCTGCATCACCGAAGTGGGTCCGCGCGACGGCCTGCAGAACGAATCGCAGCCGGTGTCCACCGCCACGAAGATCGAGCTGTGCGAGCGGCTGATCGCCGCGGGCGTGCGACAGCTCGAGGCGACCTCGTTCGTCTCGCCGAAATGGGTCCCGCAGATGGCCGACGCCGCCGACGTCATGGCGGCGATCGGGCGGCGCCCCGGAGTGCGCGTCTCGGTGCTGACGCCGAACCGCAAGGGTTTCGATGCGGCGCTCGCCGCCGGCGCCGACGAAGTCGTCATCTTCGGCGCGGCGAGCGAAGCCTTCTCGATGCGCAACATCAACTGCTCGATCGCCGAGAGCATCGAGCGCTTCGCGCCGGTGGCCGCGGCGGCGCGCGAGAACGGCATCCGGCTGCGCGCGGCGGTGTCGGTCGCCTTCGGTTGCCCGTACCAGGGCGAAGTGCCGATTGCCGACGTCGTCGACGTCGCAAAGCGCATGCGCGACCTCGGCTGCGACGAGATCGGCATCGCCGACACGATTGGCGTGGGCACGGCCGCGCACGTGCAGCGCGTGTTCGAAGCCGTCACGCGCGAGATCCCGATCGATCAGCTGTCGGGGCATTTCCACGACACCTACGGCCAGGCCGTGGCCAACGTGCTGGCGAGCCTGCAGTCGGGCATCTACCGCTTCGATTCGTCGATCGCCGGCCTGGGCGGCTGCCCGTACGCGAAGGGCGCCACCGGCAACGTCGCCACCGAGGACGTGGTCTACCTGCTGCACGGCCTGGGCATCGAGACCGGGCTGGACCTCGATGCGCTGGTCGACACCGGTCAGTGGATCGCGAAGAAGCTCGATCGCGCGAGCCCTTCGCGCGCGGGAAACGCGATCGCCGCGCGCAGGCGGGCGAAGGCGGAGGCGGCGGCGTGAGCGGAAGTTCACGCGAATCACGCGCCGCTGCCGCGGCACCGCGCGAGGCCGGCGCCGCATCGCGGCCGGGCGCCACGCGCGCCTCGATTCCTTCGCCCTGCATCTCGGTGTGCCGCATCGATCCGTCGAGCGGATTGTGCGAAGGCTGCCTGCGCACGCTCGACGAGATCGCGCGCTGGGGTTCGATGAACGAAGAAGCGCGCGGCGCCGTCTGGCACGCGCTCGAGCGGCGACGCGCCGAACATACGGCGCGACCGCAGGCCGCCGAGTCGCTCGCGCACGAATCGCATCGCGGCACATGAAGCCGCTACCCGCCTCGCTGCGCTTCATCGAGCGCGACTGGCTATCGTCGAACCAGATCGTCGGCATCGACGGCGACGAGGCGACGGTCGTCGACACCGGATACGCCAAGCACGCCGCGCTCACCGTCGAGCTGCTGCGGCACACGCTCGCCGGCACGGATGCGCGGCTGTCGCGCATCGTGAACACGCACCTGCACTCGGATCACTGCGGCGGCAACCGAGCGGTCGCCGACGCCTTCGGCAGCACGGTCACGATCCCGCAGGCGAGCGCCGAAGAGGTCGCGGCGTGGGACGAAAGCGTGCTCAGCTTCGCGTCCACCGGCCAGCACTGCCCGCGCTTCGCGCACGACACGACGCTTCGGCCCGGCGAAACGCTGCGCCTGGGCGGCTTCGACTGGGACGTCCACGCCGCCCCCGGCCACGACCCGAAGAGCCTGATCCTGCACTGCGAACGCGAGCGGCTGCTGGTCTCGGCCGACGCGCTGTGGGAGAACGGCTTCGGCATCGTCTTCCCGGAGATCGAGGGGGAATCGGGCTTCGACGAGCAGCACGCGGTGCTCGACCTCGTCGAGCGCCTGCGCGTCGAGCGCGTGCTGCCGGGGCACGGCCGCATGTTCGACGACGTCCAGGCCGCGCTCGCCCGCGCGCGCGCGAAGCTCGAAGCGATGCGCAGCGATCCGCGCCGGCACGCGCGACATGCGTTGAAGGTGCTCGTCAAGTTCCTGCTGCTCGACGTCGAGCGCATCGACGAGAGCGCGCTGCACGAACGGGCGCGCGACGCCGTCGTGATGCGCCACGCGGCCGAGCAGATCGGGATGGACTACGACCGCGCGTTGAAGTGGGCGGCCGACTCGCTGGTCGAGCAGGGGCTGCTGCGGCGGGAAGGAAGCGCGCTGGTCGACGCGTGAGCGGGGGGCGCGCGGTCCACGCGTGCGTCCGGCCCACGTGTGCGCCGGCCCACGCATGCGCGGCCACACGAACCGCACGCGGCACTGTCTGCGCTTTTCCGCGCTGCAAGACGCAATGGGATGGACGCCCCCACCCAACGGCATCGATGTGCCAGAGTGGAAGTGTCACCAACCACTCGCAGACAGGGGCGTCCACCATGCAGATTACGACAGTCGGAATCGATCTGGCCAAGAACGTGTTCCAGGTCCACGG
>JAJPEN010000076.1 GCA_021166835.1 Burkholderiaceae bacterium
TCGCCGACCAGCACTTTCTGGAAGCGGCGTTCGAGCGCGGCGTCCTTCTCGATGTACTTGCGATATTCGTCGAGCGTGGTGGCGCCGATGCAGTGCAACTCGCCGCGCGCCAGCGCGGGCTTGAGCATGTTGCCGGCGTCCATCGCGCCTTCGGCCTTGCCGGCGCCCACCAGCGTGTGCATCTCGTCGATGAAGACGATCGTGCGGCCTTCCTCGGCCGCGAGCTCCTTGAGTACGGCCTTTAGCCGCTCCTCGAATTCCCCGCGATATTTCGCGCCGGCGATCAGCGCGGCCATGTCGAGCACGAGCACGCGCTTGTCCTTCAGCGTCTCGGGCACTTCGCCGTCGACGATGCGCTGCGCGAGGCCCTCGACGATCGCCGTCTTGCCGACGCCCGGTTCGCCGATCAGCACCGGGTTGTTCTTCGTGCGCCGCTGCAGGATCTGGATCGTGCGGCGGATCTCCTCGTCGCGGCCGATCACCGGGTCGAGCTTGCCTTCTCGCGCGCGCTCGGTGAGGTCGATCGTGTATTTCTTCAGCGCCTCGCGCTGGCCTTCCGCTTCCGCGTTGTCCACGCTCGCGCCGCCGCGCACCGCGTCGATCGCTGCCTCGAGCGACTTGCGCGTGAGCCCCGCTTCTTTTGCGATGCGTCCCGCCTCGCCCTTGTCCTCGGTGAGCGCGAGCAGGAACATCTCGGTGGCGATGTACTGGTCGCCGCGCTTCAGCGCCTCCTTCTCGGAGAGGTTCAGCAGGTTGACGAGCTCGCGGCCGATCTGCACTTCGCCGCCGGTGCCCGAGACCTGCGGCAGGCGCTTGATCGCGGCGTCGGCGGCGGTCTTCAGCGTCGTCGCGCGGATGCCGGCGCGCTCGAGCAGCGTGCGGCCCGAGCCGTCGGGCTGTCCGGCGATCGCCGCGAGCACGTGCACCGGCTCGATGTACTGGTTGTCGTTCGCGATGGCCAGGCTCTGCGCGTCGGCGAGCGCCTGCTGGAATTGCGTGGTGAGTTTGTCCAGACGCATGGGGATCCTCGAAAATCGGACTGGCGGCCGGCCGGCCGCGAAACTGACGCTTATCTGAGGGAGCGCCCGGGCGGTTTCAAGTGCCGCCGGGCGCGGCGATCCCGAAACGCTATATTCGGTTCATCCTTTCCCCGCCCTCGACCATGTCCACGCTGTTCACTGCCCTGCCGCTGCGCTCGCTCGTGCTCGCCAACCGTATCGTCGTCTCGCCGATGTGCCAGTACTCGGCTGTCGACGGCCGCGCCCAACCCTGGCACTCGGTGCACCTCGGTCACCTCGCGCTCGGCGGCGTGGGGCTCGTCATGATCGAGGCCACCGCGGTGGAGCCGGTCGGGCGCATCAGCTGGGGCGACCTGGGGCTGTACGACGACGCCACCGAGGAGGCGCTGGCGCGCACGCTCGCCGCCGTGCGCAGCGTCGCGCAGGCGCCGGTCGGCATCCAGCTCGCGCACGCCGGCCGCAAGGCGTCGAGCGCACGGCCCTGGGAGGGCGGAAAGTTGATCGACGTCGACGCCGGCGGCTGGCAGCGCGTTGCGCCGAGCGCGGTTTCCTTCGCGGACGGCGAGGCTGCGCCACACGCGCTGTCGCGCGACGAGCTCGATGCGCTGAAGGCGCGCTTCGTCGAGGCGGTGCTGCGTGCCGACCGGCTCGGGCTCGATGCGGTCGAGGTGCACGCCGCGCACGGCTACCTGATGCACCAGTTCCTGTGGCCGCTGTCGAATCTGCGCGAGGACGAATACGGCGGGTCGCCCGAGAACCGGATGCGCTGGCCGCTCGAGGTGATCGCCGCGATGCGCGCAGCGTGGCCGACGCACAAGCCGCTGGGCGTGCGCATCTCGGCCACCGACTGGCGCGACGATCTGCCGGCCGCGCAGCGCTTCGACCTGCCGGACGCAATCGTCTTCGCGCGCGCCTGTGCGCAACTGGGCGTGGACTGGATCGACACGTCGAGCGGCGGCATTTCGCCGCTGCAGAGAATCGCGCTGCGACCGGGCTACCAGGTGCCGTTCGCCGAAGCGATCCGGCGCGAGGTGCCCGATACGCGCGTGATGGCGGTGGGGATGATCACCGAACCGAAGCAGGCCGAGGAGATCGTCGCGTCGGGGCAGGCCGACATGGTCGCGCTGGCACGCGCGCTGCTGTACGACCCGCGCTGGCCGTGGCACGCGGCGGCCGAGCTCGGCGCGAAGGTGCAGGCACCGCGGCAGTACTGGCGCAGCGAGCCGCACGGGCATCGCGGAATGTTCGGCGACACGGCGCACGGGCAGCGGTAACGATGGGCAGCATTCTCACCGACGGCCGTCGGTAGTGATGGGCGGCATGCGCCTCGTCAGACAACGCCTGCGATGAGCGGCTACCGCGCGGTCGTCCTCGACATGGACGGGCTGATGCTCGACACCGAGCGTATCGCCGTCGAATGCTGGCTCGAGTCGGCACGGACATCGGGGTGGGAGATCTCGCGCGAGACCTTGCTGGCGATGATCGGACTCGACCATCGGGCGTCGCGGCAGAAGCTGCTCGATGCGGGCGGCCAGAGCTTCCCGCTCGACGAGGTGTCCAGGCGCGGACGCGTGCGCTATCTCGAACGGTTGCGCGGCGAAGGCGTGGGGCTGAAGCCGGGCATCGTCGAACTGCTCGACTGGCTCGATGCGCGCGGCGTACCGAAGGCGGTGGCGACGTCGACGATGTGCGAGCTGGCGATGGAGAAGCTCGAACTGGCGGGCCTGCGCGGGCGCTTCGAGACGATCGTCTGCGGGGACCAGGTGCCGAAGACCAAGCCGGCGCCGGACGTGTATCTCGCGGCGGTCGGGCAGCTCGGATTGACGCCGGGCGCGTGCATCGCGCTCGAGGATTCGGACATCGGGCTGCGCGCGGCGCACGAGGCGGGGTTGGCTTGCATCGTAGTGCCGGACATGCAGCCGCCGCGGGAGGAGTACGCGGGGCTGGCGCATTGCGTGGTGGGGAGCCTGGAGGAGGCGCGGGGGGTGATCGAGAGACTGCTGGGGGGATAACAGCCGAAATCGGACGCATCCGCGTAGGCGATCCGGTGAACTTCAAGGTCGAGCGCGATCGTGATCGCGACGGAGTACGCGCGCATTTCGTGCATTTCGACGCGTGACCCGCGGTCGCGAAGCCTGACCGGGAAGCGGACGGGTATGAGCCCTACGAACGAACGGACGATTGCGAGCTGCGAACCCACTGCGTTAGAACTCTCGTTGGAGAGCCGTTCCGAAGACGTTCCGAAGAGCTGCTCGAACAACTCGGCCCACAGCTTCCGTATCCACATAGCAGCGGGGTCAGCAGCTCGCGCCATGACCATATGCGAGAGCTGAGAATTCAAGTTCGAGGTCGCCCATTCCGCGTGCTGTATGCCTTCGACCCCCGGCGCGCCGCGCTTCTGCTGATCGGAGGCGACAAGACGGGCAACGACAGGTGGTACAAGGAGTTCGTTCCCATCGCTGATCGACTTTACAGCGAACGCTTGAACTTAGCCGAGTTACGACACGCGCACAGCCTTTCCCAGCAAGCGCTTGCCGAGCGATTGGGCATCAATCAGGCGGCCGTCTCGAAACTCGAGCGGCGCACCGACATGTACGTCAGCACCCTGCGCCAATACATCGAAGCGATGGGCGGGGAACTGCACATCGTCGCGCGGTTCCCGGAGGGCGAAGTGCGGATCAGGAGCTTCTCGGAGCAGTTGGACGAACAGGAAGCAGGCTGAGTCCCTCGGCAAAGCCTTCCGCCCTACGTCGAACAGCTCACGCAGATCCTCCGGAAATTTTCGGGCTACCAACGGTAGCGATCTGCGCTGTGGAACGCATTCCACGTTGGAAAACGCTTCCTGCGGTAGCCCGAGTTCACGCGCCGCGAGCGGCGCATGCGGCAGTAGCCCGCGTTCGGTCGCAGCCGGCCGCGCGTGCGGCAGCCGCCCCGAGCCTCGCGCAGCGGGCCGCACGCACGGCACCAGCCCCGTCCCGCTCCCCCGCCCTACGCCCCCGCAATGACCAGCGCGCCTGCCACCACCAGCGCGCCGCCGAGCGCCAGCCTCCAGCTCATCGGCTCGCCCAGCACGAGCACTCCCAGCACGATCGCGAACGCGACGCTCAGCTTGTCGATCGGCGCGACGAGCGACGCGGGCGCGAGCTGCAGCGCGCGGTAGTAGCACAGCCACGACAGGCCGGTGGCCACCCCGGAGAGCAGCAGGAACACCAGCGGACGCCGCGCGATCTCCCCGGGCATCTGCCATTCGCCGCGCAGCGAGACGATCGCGGCGGTGACGAAGAAGACGACGACGGTGCGGATCAGCGTCGCGAGATTCGAGTTCAGGCCCTCGACGCCGAGCTTGCCGAGGATCGCCGTGAGTCCGGCAAAGAAAGCCGAGCCGAGCGAGAAGAGCAGCCAGGGAGCGAGCGGTTTCATCGCACTACCTTCCGGCGCGCGCCGGTTTCAGGACGACGTCATGTCCAGGACGACGCCATGTTCGGGTCGGCGCCATGTTCGGGTCGGCGCTGTGTTCGGGTCGGCGCTGTGTTCGGCTCGATGCCACGATCGGGGCAGCGCCCTTCTCAGCCCGGCGCGGCAACCAGCAGCCACAGCACGCCCGCGATCATCGCTGCCATGCCGATCGCCTCGCGGCGCGTCGTGTGCTGCGAGAACAACCGGTGCGACACCGCCTGCGCGAACAGGATCTCCGACAGGCCGACCGTGCGCACCGCGGCGGCGATCTGCAGCGAGAACGCGAAGAAAAGCAGTTGTGATGCGAGCGCGCCCGAGGCGCCGGCGAGCAGCGACGGGCGCCACATGCGGAAGATGGCACGCAGCACCTCCCGCTCGCGCCATGCGAGCCAGGCGGTGAGCAGCGCCGTCTGCAGCGAGAGCGTGACGGCGAGCATCACAGTGGCGCGCGCGTAGAACGGCCCGTCGCCCAGTGCGAGGATGGCGCCGCGGATACCAACGGCCGACAGCGCGAACATCGCACCCGAGGCGATGCCGAGCAGCGCGGCACGCGGCACGAGCGGCAGCTTCGCGCGCAGGCCGCGCGACGGCTGTGCAGCGGCGGGGATCGCGCCGATGGCAGCGGGTGCGATGCCGTCCGCGGCGAACGGCCCTGTCGCCGCCTTCCGCACCGCAGACGCCGGCATCGACATCAGCAGGACGCCGCCGGTGGCGAGCACGATGGCGAGCGTTGCCTGCGCGCCCAGCCGCTCGCCGAGAAACAGGAAACCGAAAAGCGCGATCTGCAGCGGCTCGGTCTTCACGTAGGCGATCGCCACGACGAACGAGCGCTCGCGCATCGCGGCGAGCATCGCCGCCGTTGCCGTGATCTGGAAGAGGCCACCCATCGCCGCCCAGGCGACGAAGCGCCACGAGACGTCGAACGCGCGCAGGTCGACGAAGAACGCCATTGCGACGAGGAACAGCAGTCCGAACGGCAGGCCGAAGAGGAAGCGCACGTGCGTGGCGCCGACCGTGCCAAGCGAGTCGACGAGGCTGCGCTGCATCGTGTTGCGGATCGTCTGTACGCCGTTGCCCGCCACCGTGCAGGCGATCCACAACCATGCGGGCGCTTCGATCATCCGGCCGCGAAGCGATAGCCGATCGCGGCTGCGGCGAGCGAGCCGAACAGGTGCAGCGCGCTGTGCGCGAACGCCCAGCCGAAGGCGCCGCGCGAGATCAGGCCGAAGGACTCGATCGAGAAGGTGGAGAAAGTGGTGAGCGCGCCCAGGAAGCCGGTGATCGCGAACAGGCGCCACTCGGGGGCGAGATCGGGGTTTCGCGCGAACCAGGCGACGGCGATGCCGACGAGCAGTCCGCCGGCGACGTTGACGAGCAGCGTGCCGAGTGGCAGCGCGTGATGGGCGACGTTCAGCCAGATGCCGATCGACCAGCGCAGCCACGCACCCAGCACGGCGCCGACGCCGACGGCGAGGAAACCGGCAAGGCTGAAATGCGGGGCGATCAACTCTGGCGCGCTTGGGGGACGTTCGCAGCGCTCACCAGCGCGCCGCCGCGTGGTCGTCGGCTTCGCGCGCCTGCACCCAGCGCTCGCCCTGCGCCGTGGCTTCCTTCTTCCAGAACGGCGCCTGCGTCTTCAGGTAATCGATGATGAACTCGCAGGCATCGAAGGCTTCGCCGCGGTGCGCCGAGGTGACGACGACGAGCACGATGCGATCGCCCGGCTCGAGCGGCCCGTAGCGGTGGACGACGAGCGTGTCGTAGACGTTCCAGCGGCTGCGCGCCTGCGCGCAGATCTCCTCGAGCGCGCGTTCGGTCATGCCGGGATAGTGCTCGAGCGTCATCGAGCCGACGCCCGCGCCTTCGTTGACGTCGCGCACGGTGCCGACGAAGGTGGCGATAGCGCCGACCTTCAGGTTGCCGGCGCGCAGCGCATCGATTTCGGCGCCGACGTCGAAGTCTTCGGTCTGTACTCGGACGGGCATGAAGCGGAAGCCTCCTCCTCAGCGCAACGATGCGTGATCGGTGCGCACAGCTTCAAACGCCGGAGATCAGGACGTCGAGCGCCGCGACGATCTCGTGGCGCCGATGTTCGAGCGACGCAACCCGCTCGCCGACGATACGGCAGGCGATGCCGGTGATTTCGCTCGTGCGCATCACCACCGCGCGGCCATCGATCTCGAACACCGGCATGAGCCCGCCGACCGGCGGCCGCTTTGCGTCGGCCTCGCCCAGCGGAACGACGACGCGCGTGGCGAGCGACTCGAGGAGATCGGACTGCACGTCGAGCAGGAACGGGAAGCGTTCGCGCGACGAGCGATCGAGATTGCGATAGACGTGGAACTGCGCCACGGCGTGAGGACCCTAAAAAGCGCGCAACGCATCGCCGAAGCAGCCGTGCCGCTCGATGTCCTCGTTGTAGGCCTCGATGGCAGCGCGGTTCTCGGCGAGCCAGCGTTCACGAGCGCAACGCATCACCTCGACCACGAGTGCGGACTCGAGGGTCTGCGAGAGGTTGACGTCCAGCTCGCGGGCGCGACGTAGCAGATCGGCGTTGACGGTGACGTTCGTCGGGCGCTTCGGCGCCGAGACGTCGTACAGGACACTGCGTTCGCGAACGACATGTTTCATGCGCATATTCTGCGCGCATGAGGGGGCGACGTCAACCGCCCGTCACCGGCGGAAAGAAGGCGACTTCGGCGCCGTCGCGCAACGGGGCGTCGGCACCCGCCATCGCCTGGTCGATCGCGATGCGCACCGCGCGGCGCTCGTCGAGCGCCTCGGCCCAGGCGCCGCCGCGCCCGCGCAGCCACGCCCGCAAGCGACCGGCATCGGCGATGCCCTCCGGAAGCTCGACCGTTTCGCGCCCGGTGCCCAGCGCCTCGCGCAGCGCCGCGAAATAGAGAATCGTGATGCGCATCTCAGTTCAACAGTGCCGTGAACGGCAGGTAACGAACGACGTCCCCCGCAGCAATGGCGTGCTGCGGCCGATTGTCCACCAGACCGTCGCCCCAGACGGTGGAGGTCAGCACCGCCGAGCTCTGGTTGGGGAAACGCTCGAGCCCGCCTCGTTCGTTGACTCTGACCCGCAGGAACTCGCGCCGGCGGTCGGGCTTCGGCCAGTCGAAATCGGCGCGCATCGCGATCGCGAGCGGCGCGACGTCGTCGACGCCCTGCAGTCGCAGCACGAAGGGGCGCACCATCAGCACGAAAGTGACGAAGCTCGACACCGGGTTGCCGGGCAGTCCGATGAAGTGGGCGAAGTCGCTGCCGGCGCCCCGCTCGCCGCCCGCGGTTGACGCGCTACCGCCGGACCCGCGCCGCACTCGACCATACGCGAGCGGCTTGCCGGGCTTCATCGCGATCTGCCACATGCGCAGCTCGCCTTCGGCCTCGACGGCGGGCTTCACGTGATCCTCCTCGCCCACCGAGACGCCGCCGGAGGTGACGACGAGGTCGTTCTCGGCCGCGGCGCGGCGCAGTGCATCGCGCGTGGCCTGCAGCGAATCGGGAACGTTGCCCAGGTCGTGCACGATGCAGCCGAGGCGCCGCAGCAGCGACACCAGCACGAAGCGGTTGCTGTTGTAGATCGCGCCCGGGCGCAGCGGCTCGCCGGGCATCGCCAGCTCGTCGCCAGTGAAGAAACACGCCACGCGCAAGCGCCGGCGCACCGGCAGGTGCGCGAGGCCGACCGATGCCGCGAGGCCGGTCGCCTGCGGCGACAGGCGCGTGCCGGCGGGCAGGATGACGCTGCCTGCGCGGATGTCCTCGCCGACGCGGCGGATCCACTCGCCCGGTTCGGGACAGCGCGTGAAGACGACGTGATCGCCTTCGACGCTCGCCTGCTCCTGCATGACGATCGCATCGGCGCCGTCGGGGACGAGCCCGCCGGTGAAGATGCGCGCGGCTTCGCCCGCGGCCAGCGGCCGTCCGAGGTGTCCGGCCGGAATGCGCTGGGCGACCGGCAGGCGCACCGGCGCCCGTTCGCCCGCCTGCGCGAGGTCGGCGCGGCGCACGGCATAGCCGTCCATCTGCGTGTTGTCGTGCGGCGGGACGTTCAGCGTCGAGCGCAGGTCGGCGGCGAGCACGCGGAAGTCGCAATCGAGCGTGTCCAGGGTCTCGCTTTCGGTGACGGGCGTCGCGTTGTCGAGCAGCGCCGCGAGCGCCTCATCGAACGGCTGCAATGCGGGTTTCATTCGTTCCTTCGAGATACGCGAGGATGAACTCGGCGATCGCGTCGGGGTCGTTCAGGTCCAGGCGCGGCAGCGTCGTGGCCAGCGCGGCATCGCTCGCGATGGCGATGATGTTCGGGTCGCTCGGGTACAGCGGTTCCTTGCCGAGCGACGGGCGATGCACCTCGAGCTTGGGGATCGGGGCGTGCTTGTAGCCTTCGACGAGCACGATGTCGCAGGGCGAGAAACGCTGCAGCTGCTCGTGCAGCGAGGGCTCGCGCTCGCCGCGCAGCTCGTGCATCAGCACCCAGCGCTGGTCGGAGGTGATCAGCACTTCGGAGGCGCCCGCCTCGCGATGCCGCCAGGAATCCTTGCCGGGCTTGTCGATGTCGAACAGGTGGTGCGCATGCTTGACCAGCGACACGCGCAGCCCGCGCAGCACGAAGCGCGGAATGAGCTGCTCGATCAGCGTGGTCTTGCCCGAGCCCGAATAACCGGCGAAGCCGAAGACTTTCATGTCGGAATCGAGGATACCCGAGCGGGCGGCGGCATGTGGACGACGGGGATGCCCGCGGGCGGAGGCGGCGCGACATCGCCGCGGATGCCGGCGCCGGCGGGGTAGCCAGTGGGACAGCCGGCGGCCGCCGAGCGCGAGCGCCCAATCAGGCGTCGGCGCGCCAGCGGCAGTCCACGCTCGACGGCAGCGCGTCGGTGCGATCGGCGATGTAGCGCTTCAGGCGCTCGACGTCGACCGGCATGCGCTCGTAGCGCTGCGGCAAGGCCTCGATGCCCTCGTAGCCGGCCGGGCGCGGCGGCTCGCTGCCGATCGCCTCGCGGATCGTGTCGGCGAACTTCGCCGGCTGCGCCGTCTCGAGGCAGATCATGGTGACGCCGGGCTCGCGCCAGTCGCGCGCCACGTGCAGGCCGTCGGCAGTATGCGGATCGACGACGACGCCGTAGCGCTGGTGCGTGGCCCGGATCGTCGCGACGCGGTCGGCGTGCGTGCTGCGCCCGGAGGCGAAGCCGCAGGCCGGGAAGCGCTCGGCCTCGGCGCTGCCGGTGATGTCGAACCGGCCGTCGCGCTCGAGCGCGGCCCACAGCTCGCGCACGCGGCCCGCGTCGTGCGCGGCGAGATCGAAGACGAAGCGCTCGAAGTTCGACGCCTTCGAGATGTCCATCGACGGGCTGCTGGTGTGGTGCGTCTCGCGCGCTGCGCGCGGGCGATAGCGCCCGGTGCGGATGAACTCGTCGAGCACGTCGTTCTCGTTGGTGGCGACGACGAGCCGCGAGACGGGCAGGCCCATCCGGCGCGCGATGTGCCCGGCGAGCACGTTGCCGAAGTTGCCCGACGGAACGGTGAACGCCACGCGCTCGTCGTTGCTGCGCGTGGCGGCGAAGTAGCCCTTGAAGTAGTAGACGATCTGCGCGGCGACGCGCGCCCAGTTGATCGAGTTGACGGTGCCGATCGAATGGCGCCGCTTGAAGATCAGATCGTTGGAGACCGCCTTGACGAGATCCTGGCACTCGTCGAAGACGCCGTCGACGGCGATGTTGAAGACGTTCGCGTCGGTGAGCGAGTACATCTGCGCGGTCTGGAACGCGCTCATCCGCCCGTAGGGCGACAGCATGAACACCTGGATGCCGGCGCGGCCGCGCATCGCGTATTCGGCGGCGCTGCCGGTGTCGCCCGAGGTGGCGCCGAGGATGTTCAGCTCGCTCTTCTGCTCGCGCAGCACGTGTTCGAAGAGCGCGCCGAGCAGCTGCATGGCGACGTCCTTGAACGCCAGCGTCGGGCCGTTGGACAGCTTCAGCAGCGCGAGGCCCGGCTCGAGCGGCGCCAGCGGCGTGATCTCGTCGCTGCCGAACACGTCGGCCGTGTAGGTCTCGCGACAGAGCCTGCGCAGCTGCTCGGCCGGGAGATCGTCGGCGTACAGCCGCAGGATCTCGAAGGCAAGCTCGGCATAGGGCAGCGTGCGCCAGCGCGCGAGCGTCGCGTCGTCGATCTTCGGATAGCGCTCCGGAACGACGAGCCCGCCGTCGGGGGCGAGACCACCGAGCAGGATCTCGGTGAAGCGCGCCGGCTCCATGCCGCCGCGGGTGGACAGGTACTTCACTGCAGTTCTTCGAGACGGATGCGCACGACGCGCGAGAGCACGGTTTCCAGCGCTTCGATGCGCTCGATGGCGGCGACGATGCGCCGCTCGATCGTGCGATGCGTGAGCAGGATGATGTCGGTCTGGTTCTCGCCTTCGCCCGGCTCGCGCTGCAGGGCCGCGTCGATCGAGATCTCGCCGTCGGCGAGGATGCGCGTGACGTCGGCGAGCACGCCGGGCCGGTCGGCCACGCGCAGGCGCAGGTAATACGCGGTCTGCACCGCGTCGATCGGCAGCACCGGCAGGTCGGACAGCGACTCGGCCTGGAAGGCCAGGTGCGGCACGCGGTTACCGGGGTCGGAGGTGAACATGCGCGCGACGTCGACGAGATCGGCAACGACCGCGCTCGCCGTGGGTTCGGCGCCGGCGCCCTTGCCGTAATACATCGTCTGGCCGACCGCGTCGCCCTTGACCAGGACCGCGTTCATCGCGCCCTCGACGCTGGCGATCAGGCGCGAAGCCGGGATCAGCGTGGGGTGCACGCGCAGCTCGAAGCCCTCGGGGCTCGCGTCGGAGCGCTCGCGCCGGCGGGTGATGCCGAGCAGCTTGATGCGGTAGCCGAGCTGCTCGGCGTAGCGGATGTCTTCGGCCTGCAGCTGCGTGATGCCTTCGACATGGCACTTGTCGAACTGCACGGGAACGCCGAAAGCGATCGCCGACAGGATCGTGATCTTGTGCGCGGCGTCGATGCCTTCGATGTCGAAAGTGGGGTCGGCTTCAGCGTAGCCCAGGCGCTGCGCCTCGGCGAGCACGACGTCGAAGGCGAGCTTGCGCTCGCGCATCTCCGAGAGGATGAAGTTCGTCGTGCCGTTGATGATGCCGGCGATCCACTCGATGCGGTTGGCCGTGAGTCCTTCGCGCAACGCCTTGATGATCGGCACGCCGCCGGCCACCGCCGCCTCGAAGGCGACCATCACGCCGCGCTGCGAAGCGGCGCGGAAGATCTCGTTGCCGTGCACGGCGAGCAGCGCCTTGTTCGCGGTGACGACGTGCTTGCCCTGCTCGATCGCCGCGAGCACCAGCTCGCGCGCGATGCCGTAGCCGCCGATCAGCTCGACGACGACGTCGACGTCGGGATTCGCGATGACGCGGCGTGCGTCGTCGACGACGTCCACGCCCTCGCCCACGCGTTCGCGCGCGCGCGCTACGTCGAGATCGGCGACCTGGACGATTTCGATCGGCCGGCCCGCGCGGCGGCGGATCTCGTCCTGGTTGCGGCGAAGAACGTCGAAGGTGCCGCCGCCGACGGTGCCGATGCCGAGCAGCCCGACGCGGACCGGGCCGAGTTTTCCGTTGGAGGGCGCCGCGGTCGCGGTGCGCTCCTCGCGCGCTCGACTCGTGCTCACGCCGCGATCCGGATGAGACCGTCCTTGCGGAACATCTCCTTGATGCCGCGCACCGCCTGGCGGATACGCTGCTCGTTCTCGATCAGCGCGAAACGCACGTGGTCGTCGCCGTACTCGCCGAAGCCGATGCCGGGCGAGACGGCGACCCTGGCCTCGTCGAGCAGCTTCTTCGCGAACTCGAGCGAGCCCATCGCGCGATACGGCTCGGGGATGCGCGCCCAGATGTACATCGACGCGCTGGGCACCTCCACTTCCCAGCCCGCCTCGTGCAGAGCGCGCGCGAGCACGTTGCGCCGCGTCTGGTACTTCAGGCGCGTCTCCTCGACGCAGTCCTGCGGACCGTCGAGCGCGGCGATGGCGGCAACCTGGATCGGCGTGAAGGTGCCGTAGTCGTGATAGCTCTTCATGCGCGCCAGCGCGGCAACGAGCTCCGCATTGCCCACCATGAAGCCGATGCGCCAGCCGGCCATGTTGTAGCTCTTGCTCATCGTGAAGAACTCGACGGCAACGTCCATCGCGCCCGGCACCTGCATGATGGAAGGCGCCCGGTAATCGTCGAAGACGATGTCGGCGTAGGCAAGGTCGTGAACGACGATGATGTCGTGCTCGCGCGCCAGCTCGACCACGCGCTCGAAGAACGCGAGATCGACGCACTTGGCGGTGGGATTGCTCGGAAAGCCGAGGATCATCATCTTCGGCTTCGGCGAGGTTTCGCGCACCGCGCGCTCCAGCTCCTCGAGGAAATCCACCCCCGGCGTCATGCGCACCGGACGCGTCTCGGCGCCGGCGATCACCGCGCCATAGATGTGGATGGGGTAGCTCGGGTTCGGCACGAGCACGGTGTCGCCGCGATCGAGCGTGGCGAGCATCAGGTGCGCGATGCCTTCCTTGGAGCCGATGGTGACGATCGCCTCGGTGGAAGGATCGATGTCGACGTCGTAGCGGCGCTTGTACCAGTCGGAGATGGCCTTGCGCAGGCGCGGAATGCCCTTCGAGATCGAATAGCCGTGCGTGTGCGGACGCTGGGACGCCTCGACCAGCTTGTCGATGATGTGCTGCGGCGCCGGGCCGTCGGGGTTGCCCATGCTCAGGTCGATGATGTCCTCGCCGCGATGACGCGCGGCCATCTTCAGCTCGCCCGTGATGTTGAACACGTACGGGGGCAGGCGCTGGATGCGAGAGAACTCGCGATGAAAGACCATGGGACGACTCCGTTGAACCGGAGAATGTAACATTTCCCCTCGTATCGGAGCGTTTTCCGCAATGAAGCTGCACTCGGAAAGGCCGGCCGGCGCGAACACCTTCACCGCCTACGGAGACGGATGGTTCGACGTCAACGGCGAGCGTCACAGCGGCTCGGTGCTGGTCGTTCCGGAGGCCGAGGTCGTCGCCTGGGGGGTCGCGGACTTCGATTCGCTTTCGGAAGCCGATTTCGAGCGCCTGCTCGCGCTCGAACCCGAGCTGGTGCTGTTCGGCACCGGCACGCGCCAGCGCTTTCCGCATCCGCGGCTCACCGCGCCGCTGGCGCGCCGGCAGATCGGCATCGAGGTGATGGACACGGGCGCGGCCTGCCGGACCTACAACATCCTGGCGGGGGAAGGCCGGAGGGCGCTGGCGGCGCTGTTGCCGATGGGGTGAACGGCTGTGTTATGTTCGGTTCGCATCGACGCAACGCGTCGGATCGTCCGCAGCCGGAGTTTCGTTGAGCGTTCCGATCGGCAGTCCGATTCCCGCTTTTCGCGCCGCCTCCACGGGCGGCGAGATCGACTCGGCGGATCTGAAGGGACGAAAGCTCGTCCTGTACTTCTACCCCAAGGACAACACTCCGGGCTGCACGCGCCAGGGCGCGGACTTCCGCGACCGGCACGATGCTTTCGTCCGGGCCGGCGCCGTCGTCCTCGGCGTCTCGCGTGACAGCCTGAAATCGCACGCGAGCTTCAAGTCGAAGCTGCAGTTTCCCTTCGAACTGGTGTCCGACGCCGACGAGGCGCTGTGTCGGGCATTCGACGTGCTTCGCGAGAAGATGCTGTACGGCCGAAAGGTGCGCGGCATCGAGCGCTCCACCTTCGTCTTCGACGCGGACGGCAGGCTCGTGCGCGAATGGCGAGGCGTGCGGGTGCCGGGGCACGTGGACGAAGTGCTCGACGTCGTACGCTCGCTCTGAGAACCGCAACGAATGCCGCTACCGAAACCCCCGAGCAAACCCGCCACCCTTCTCGATCTGACCAGCGCCGTGCAGGCCCGCGCGAAACGCGCAGGCGAGGCGGCGGAGGCGCCGCCGGCGAGCGGCCGCGACGAAGACGAGGCGCCGGCGCGTGTCGTTCCGATGCGCGGGAAGGCCCGAGTCGGGGAGGCCCGAGTCGGGGAGGCCCGAGTCGAGGAGGCTGAGGCGCCGCGGGAGGTGGAGCGGCCGCGCCGCGGGACTGGCGCTGCGCAGCTGCCTGCGGTTCTGAAGGCGGCGCCGCCGCCAGCGATGAAGCCGATGCCCGCGCCGGCGATGGAACCCGCGCCGGCGCCCGCGATGAAAACCTCGGCGGGCCCGACGATGAAGCCGGCGGCTGCCCCGGCAGCGCCGACGCAGGCGCCTCGGACCCGGCCGGAAGCGAAGCAGACGGCGCAGCCGTCGACGCAACGGCAGCCACTGCCCTCCGCAAAGGCGACGCCGGATTCGGCGGGCAAGCCTGCACGCCCCGCCCGCCCCGACAGCCAGACGCGCGCCCGCCCGCGCACGAGCGCAGAAGCGCCGAAGCTCTTCGTGCTCGACACCAACGTGCTGATGCACGACCCGAGCAGCCTGTTCCGCTTCGCCGAGCACGATCTGTACCTGCCGATGATGACGCTCGAGGAGCTCGACAACCACAAGAAGGGGATGTCGGAGGTCTCGCGCAACGCCCGGCAGGTGAGCCGCACGCTCGACGAATTGATCGAGGCGGCCGGCGAGGCCGACATCACCGACGGCATCCCGCTCGCTGCGCTGGGCAACCGCGACGCCGCAGGACGGCTGTTCTTCCAGACACAGGCGATCGCGTCGATGCTGCCGTCGAGCCTGCCGATGGGCAAGGCCGACAACCAGATCCTGGGCGTCGTGCGTGCGTTGCAGGAGCGGCTGCACGACCGGCAGGTGGTGCTGCTGTCGAAAGACATCAACATGCGGATCAAGGCCCGGACGATGGGCCTGCCCGCCGAGGACTACTTCAACGACCAGGTCCTCGAGGACACCGACCTGCTCTACACCGGCGTGCTGCGGCTGCCGGACGACTTCTGGGAGAAGCACGGCAAGGGGATCGAGTCGTGGCAGCAGGGCGGCTACACCTTCTACCGGATCAGCGGCCCGCTCGTCTCGTCGCTGCTGCTGAACCAGTTCGTCTGGTTCGAAGGCGACATGCCGCTGCTCGCGAAAGTGCGCGAGATCGCCGGACGCACGGCGGTGCTGCAGACATTGCGCGATTACGGTCATGGCAAGAACGCCGTGTGGGGAATCACCGCGCGCAACCGCGAGCAGAACTTCGCGCTGAATCTGCTGATGGACCCCGAGGTCGACTTCGTCACGCTGCTCGGCCAGGCGGGCACCGGCAAGACGCTGATCACGCTCGCCGCGGGTCTCGTCCAGGTGCTCGAATCCAAGCGCTACACCGAGATCGTGATGACGCGCGCCACGGTGCCGGTGGGCGAGGACATCGGCTACCTGCCGGGCACCGAGGAGGAGAAGATGCAGCCGTGGATGGGTGCGCTCGAGGACAACCTCGAGGTGCTCAACCGCAGCGATCCGGCGGCCGGCGAATGGGGACGCGCGGCGACCAACGACCTGATCCGCTCGCGCGTGCGCGTGAAGTCGATGTCGTTCATGCGCGGGCGCACCTTCACCAACAAGTACCTGATCGTCGACGAGGCGCAGAACCTCACGCCGAAGCAGATGAAGACACTGGTGACGCGCGCGGGCCCCGGGACGAAGGTCGTCTGCATGGGGAACATCGCGCAGATCGACACGCCGTACCTGACGGAAGGGTCGTCGGGGCTGACCTATGTCGTCGACCGCTTCAAGGGGTGGCCGCATGCGGGGCATGTGACGCTGCAGCGGGGGGAGAGGTCGAGGCTGGCGGATTTTGCGGCGGAGGTGCTTTAAGCGGCACGCGAGCGCCGAAATGCGAAATATCCGGGGCTGCAAATCGCAGCGTTTCTGCTTCCGCAATCGGCTACGCAGCGCTGAATGCAGCTTTCCGCAGCGCGGCGTACTACCGGGCGGACCGGCCGATGAACTGCGCGAAGGCCCGAGCGGCCGAGCCGCGCCACCCGTACCCGCCTACCCGCTCGTGTAGTTCTCGAACTTCGTGTACTGCCCGACGAAGGTCAGGCGCACCGTTCCGATCGGTCCGTTGCGCTGCTTGCCGATGATGATCTCGGCAACGCCCTTGTCGGTGGAGTCGGGGTTGTAGACCTCATCGCGGTAGATGAAGACGATGACGTCTGCGTCCTGCTCGATCGCACCCGATTCGCGCAGATCCGACATCACCGGCCGCTTGTTCGGCCGCTGCTCGAGCGAGCGGTTCAGCTGCGACAGCGCGATCACCGGACAATCCAGCTCCTTGGCAAGCGCCTTCAGCGAGCGCGAGATCTCGGAGATCTCGGTGGCGCGGTTCTCGCCGGTGGACGTGGCCGACATCAGCTGCAGGTAATCGACCACGATCAGGCCCAGCCGTCCGCACTGGCGCGACAGGCGACGCGCGCGCGCGCGCAGCTCGAGCGCGTTCAACGCCGGCGTCTCGTCGATGAACAGCTGCGCGTCCTGCATCTTCTGGATCGCGCTGGTGAGACGCGGCCAGTCGTCGTCGACCAGGCGTCCGGTGCGCAGGCGCTGCTGGTCGAGCCGACCCACCGAGCAGACCAGGCGCATCGCCAGCTGCGTGGCGCCCATCTCCATCGAGAACACGGCCACCGGCAGGCCCTGGTCGACGGCGACGTGCTCGGCGATGTTCAGCGCCAGGGCCGTCTTGCCCATCGACGGGCGACCCGCCACGATCACCAGGTCCCCCGGCTGCAGCCCCGACGTCATCCGATCGAGATCGACGTAGCCGCTCGGCACGCCGGTGACGTCGTTCGGGTTGTTCTGGTTGTACAGCTCGTCGATGCGCTCGACGACCTTGCCGAGCAGATCGGGCAGCGGCTGGAAACCGGCCTGCCCGCGCGCACCGTCTTCGGAGATCTGGAAGACCTTCGATTCGGCTTCGTCGAGCAGCTGGCGGGTGTCCTTGCCGGCCGGATTCAGCGCCGACGTGGAGATGTCGTCGGCGGTGGAGATGAGCTTGCGCAGCACCGCGCGGTCGCGGACGATTTCCGCGTAGCGGCGGATGTTCGCCGCCGACGGGGTTTCCTGCGCGAGCGCGTTCAGGTAGACGAGGCCGCCGGCGTCGTCGTCCTTGCCGGCGACCTTCAGCGCCTCGTAGACGGTGACGACGTCGGCCGGGTGGCTGCGTTCGATCAGCCGGCCGATCTGCTGCCAGATCAGCTGATGATCGTAGCGATAGAAATCGTCCTCGCGCAGCAGGTCGGCCACGCGGTCGAAGGCGGTGTTGTCGAGCAGCAGCCCGCCGAGCACCGCCTGCTCGGCTTCGATCGAATGCGGCGGCACGCGCAGCGCCGCGATCTGCGGATCGGCGGATGCCGCGTCGTGCGGAACCGCGGACATCGCTGCGCGCTTCGGCCGGTCGTCGTCGTCGTAGCGGAAGCGGCTCGCGGCCTCAGGCCGTCTCGCCGACCACCGAAACCGTGATCTCGACGACGACGTCGCTGTGCGGCGCGACCTCGACGCTGTACTCGCCCACCGACTTCAGCGGCCCCGAGGGCATCCGCACCATCTGCTTCTCGACCTCGAAGCCCTGCTTCTTCAGGCTCTCGGCGATGTCGAAGTTGGTGACCGAGCCGAACAGGCGGCCGTCGACGCCGGCCTTCTGCACGATGCGCACGCTCGTGCCGGCCAGGCGATCGCCCAGCGCGCGCGCGGCGGCGAGCCGCTCGCTTTGCACTTTCTCGAGCTCGGCGCGGCGGTTCTCGAATTCCTGGATGGCCGACGGCGTGGCGCGGCGCGCCTTGCCGGTGGGAATCAGGAAGTTGCGCGCGAAGCCGTCGCGCACCTTGACGACGTCGCCCAGCTGGCCGAGGTTGACGACTTTCTCGAGCAGGATGATCTGCATTTGCGTTCCCGCGCCTTCAGTGATTGTCGGTGTACGGCAGCAGCGCGAGGAAGCGCGCACGCTTGATCGCATCCTGCAGCTGGCGCTGGTAGCGCGCCTTCGTACCGGTGAGCCGTGCCGGGATGATCTTGCCGGTGTCGGTGATGAAGTCTTTCAGCAGGTCGACGTCCTTGTAGTCGATCCACTCGATCTTCTCGGCCGTGAAGCGGCAGAACTTCTTGCGCTTGAACAGCGCGCTCTGCGCCGGACGGCGCGTCTTCTTGTCTTTCGAACCACGACGAAAGGTTGCCATGGGAGGTCCTCTGGTTGATCAGTTCTGCTCGCCGCTCGATGCCGATACGGGAGCGAATTCGGTTACGTGCACGACGAGCGATTTCGACTGGCGGCGACGCGGCGCGAGGAATCCGTCGACGAGGATCGATGCGCCGAGTTGCAGCCGGTCGGCGCGCGCGGCGATCGCTCCGGCGAAACGCAGCGCGACGTCGAACTCGACCTGGCGCGCCTGTCCGGCCTCGGTCGTTTCGGACCGGTGGCTCAGCCGCGCGCCGAGCATCGCGATGCCCGCCGGCGTGTAGCGCAACGCTTCGCGCTCGGTGAGGGTTCCGCTCAGCTGCACTCGATTCCGCACGCCGGCCGGTTACTGCTGCGGGTTGCCGCTCGTCTGAGCGGTTCAGCCGGCCGCCCGCTCGCGCTCGCCCGTGCGCTCCGCCGGGCGATCGGAGCCCGGTTGCGGCGCTTCGGACGAAGCGGCCTTGCGTGCGTCTTCGCGCTGGATCTGCTTCCACATCGGCGAAGGGCCCGTTTCGGCTTTCTTCATCGCGACGACCAGGTGCCGCAGCACCGCGTCGTTGAAGCGGAACGCGTGCTCGAGTTCGTCGAGCGCGGGCTGCCCCACCTCGATGTTCATCAGCACGTAGTGCGCCTTGGCCATCTTCTGGATGGGATAGGCGAGCTGGCGGCGACCCCAGTCTTCGACCCGATGGACCTTGCCCTGCTGGGCCTCGATCATCGCCTTGTACCGCTCGAGCATCGCGGGCACCTGCTCGCTCTGGTCGGGGTGGACGATGAGCACGATCTCGTAATGACGCATCGATTCTCCTGGTGCGGAGGCGAGCAGCGCGAGCCGGGAACGACCCAGCGCGACTCGACTCGAGCCCGACCGGATTCGCTTCGGGCAGCCGCCGGGGAAATCGGCGGGCCGCGCTGCAGCTTCCTTGTGGACGAAGGCCGCCGGTGTCCTGCGTCGAAGCACCGTGCGGCAAGGAACCGGCGATTATAGCGTCAGTCGAGGTAGTAGTCGATGGTCGAGACGACGCGCACTTTCTTGATGTGCGGCGTGCTCGCGTCGCGATCGCCGATCGAGAACTGGCCCTGCGAGGCGCGCCGGATGCTGCCGAGGCGGCTGCCCGAGTCTTCGGCGAACTTCGTCGCCGACGCGCGCGCGTTGCGCGTGGCCTCCTCGAGCATCGAGGGCTTGATCTCGTTGAGCTTCGTGAACAGGAACTGCGGCTGCGCGCCCTGCTCCGAGCCGAGGACGATGCCTTCGGCGCCCAGCTCGACGAGCCGGCTCATCGTCGCGCGCACGCGCTCGACGTCCGGCGTGTAGACGGTGACCGTGGCGCGCCCGGTATAGCGGAACTCGCCGCGCTGCGGATCGCCCCATTCGCGGGCCTGCTTGTCGACGACGTGCGGCGGGGAGACGCTCAACTGCTCGCGCGGAAAGCCGGCGCCGACGAGAAAGTCGAGGATGCGCTGGCTCGTGCGGTCGAGCGTGCGATACAGCGCGGCAACGTCGTTGCCGGCCGCCGAGTGCGCGATCGGCCAGATCGCGAGATCGGCCGGCACCTCGCGTTCGGACAGCCCCTTGACCTCGACGCTGCGGTCGAGCAGGCGGAAGTCGCGCACCGAGCGCGCCATCTGCCAGGCGCCGAGGACGAGCGCCAGACCCAGCAGCACGCCGAGGATCGCGGCGGCGAGCGGTCGACGGGGTGACAGGCTGCGCACGGGCGCTGGGGGCTGTGACGAGTCTTGCATCGGCGGATGGTAGCCGAGGCGACGGGAATGGGCGACGCGGTGGGCTCGCGCGAGCACCGGGCGGCAGATCCGGCTGCCGCAGCCCACTTGCCTCGATCAGCTCGCGACCGGCGGCTCCGCCTGGTCCCACCCCTCGCGGACCCCGGCGTACAGTGCCTCGAGGATCGCGCGTTCGCGCGACTCGATCGCTTCGAGAAAGCCGTGGGCGCCGCCGATCGTGCGGAAGGACTCGAAGCCGCGCACGAGGAAGTCCTGCATCTCGGACAGGCCGGCCAGCTGCGCGGGCTTCGCCATCGTCTTCAGCAGCCGTCCGATCATCGGGCGGCGCACGAGGCGATCGAGCGAATGGCCGACCGACTCGATCAGCGCGAGCTGATGCTCGCGCTCGGCGCGCGAGCCCGCCCGGCGATAGGCGTCGGCGTAGCGCGCGGCATCGATGCGAGAGACGTCCTCTTCGGACAGCTCGCGGGCGAGCGCGAGGTCGAGCCGCTCCGACAGCGCGTCCATCTCGATCGCGTCGGCGATCGTCTCGAGCGCCGCGTCGGGCAACAGGCGCACCATCGTCGGCACCAGCCGCGCCAGTTCGGCGTCGCGCCGCGAGAAGTCCTTCGCGCCGTACAGGTCGTCGAGAAAGAAGCGGGCGGCCGCCGCGTACCGAGGGTCCCCGAGCAGGCGCCGGTGCGTGCGCGCCAGGCGCTGCGCCTGCCATTGCTTCACGGCGCCGACCGTTGCGCGCGTGCGCGCGTCGGCAGCGATCTCGCGACGCAGCCGCGCGACCTCGGCGGCACAGGTTTCCAGTCTTCGTCCCGGTTTCATGGCGCGACAGTGTGCGCTGCGCGCCGCCCGAACGAAACCGCGGCATTAGAGCCGACCCTCTAGCGCCCGCGCCTAAAATCGGCGCGATGGCTACACGACGCGATTTCCTGAAGCTTGGCGCCGGCAGTGCGCTGCTGCTCGGCGCCTTCGGCATCGCCTCGCGCTACGTCGGGCGCAACGGGCTCGACGACCGCCGGGAAGTGCTGCTCGCGATGATCCCCGCCGTGCTCGACGGCGCCCTGCCTTCCGCGCCCGAGCCGCGCGCACATGCGATCTCGGCGGCGCTGGCCGGCGTCGAGACGACGATCGCGGGGCTGACGCCGGCGACGCAGGACGAACTCGCTTCGCTGTTCCTCGCGCTGGCCGCCGCGCCTTCGCGGCTGCTGCTCGCCGGGCTGGCGAAGCCGTGGCGGGAAGCCGGCGTCGACGAGGTCGCCACGGTCCTGCAGGGCTGGCGCACGCATCGGCTGACGCTGCTGCAGGGCGCCTACCAGGCGCTGCACAAATTGATCCTCGGCGCCGCCTATGCCGACGAAGCACGCTGGGCGGACATCGGCTATCCCGGTCCGCCGCGCTTCTGAGGAAACCGACGATGAGCTTTCCCGATCCGATCGCCGAGGGCCTGCGCCGGGGCTGGGCGGTGATCGACGCCGATGCGTCGACGCTGCCCGCCGAGGCGCGGTTCGACGTGGTGATCGTCGGCACCGGCGCCGGCGGCGGAACGACGGCCGAGATCCTCGCGCACGCCGGGCTGCGCGTCCTGCTCGTCGAGGAGGGGCCGCTGCGCAGTTCGGGCGAGTTCCGCATGCGCGAAGCCGAGGCGTATCCGCAGCTCTATCAGGAGTCGGCGGCGCGGCTGACGAAGGACAAGGCGATCGGCATCCTGCAGGGCCGCTGCGTCGGCGGCTCGACGACGGTGAACTGGACGTCGAGCTTTCGCACGCCGGCGGCCACCCTCGCCTTCTGGCGCGACCGCTTCGGGCTCGACGGCTTCGACGAAGCGGCGATGGTGCCGTGGTTCGACCGCATGGAGCGCCGCCTGTCGATCGCGCCATGGACGATGGCGCCGAACGAGAACAACGATGTCCTGCGGCGCGGTGCCGAGCGCCTCGGGCTGCGCGCTGCGCCGATCGCGCGCAACGTGCGCGGCTGCCTGAATCTGGGCTACTGCGGCGTAGGCTGCCCGACCAACGCGAAGCAGTCGATGCTGGTGACGACGATCCCGTCGGCGCTGGAGGCCGGAGCGACGCTCTACACGCGCGCACGCGCCACGCGGCTGATCGTCGAGGGCGAACGCGCCGTCGCGCTCGAGATCGACTGGCTCGATGCGACGGGCACGCGGCCGAGCGGGCGCCGCACGCGAGCGAAGGCGGCGCACTTCGTGCTCGCGGCCGGCGCGATCGCCTCGCCCGCGCTGCTGATGCGCTCGGGCGCGCCCGACCCGCACCGGCTGCTCGGCGCGCGCACCTTCCTGCATCCGGTCGTCGTCTCGGCCGCCGTCTTCGACCGGATCGTCGGCGGCTGGGCCGGCGCGCCGCAAAGCGTCTACGTCGACCACTTCCTGCACGATGCGCCGATCGACGGCCCGATCGGCTACAAGCTCGAGGCGCCGCCGATCCACCCGGTGCTATTCGCGACGACGATGACCGGCTTCGGCGACGAGCATCGGCGCCGGATGCTCGACTTCGCGCGCACGCAGGCGACGATCGCGCTGCTGCGCGACGGCTTTCACGAGCGTTCGCCCGGCGGACGCGTGGAGCTGCGCGACGACGGCTCGCCGGTGCTCGATTACCCGCTCGACGACTTCGTGCTCGAAGGCGGGCGGCGCGCCCTGCTGTCGATGGCCGAGATCCAGTTCGCCGCCGGCGCGCGTACGGTGCAGCCCGCGCACGAACTGGCTTTCCCGTATCGCAGCTGGCGCGAGGCGCGCGAAGCGATCGCCGCGCTGCCGATGAAGCCGCTGCTCGCGCGCGTCGTGTCGGCGCACGTGATGGGCGGCTGCCGCTTCGGCGTGGATGCTGCGCGCGGCGTCGTCGACCCCGACGGCGTGCACTGGCAGTGGCGCAACGTCTCGGTGCACGACGGGTCGCTGTTCCCGACCTCGATCGGCGCGAATCCGCAGCTGTCGATCTACGGCTTCACCGCGCGACTGGCGAGCGGACTCGTGCAGCGCCTGACCGGGCGAGTGCCGCCGACGCCGCAGGCGCCGCAGAAAGCGGCGATGCAGGAAACGGCAGCGCCGCAATGATGCGGCGCCTGCTGACGGCACTGATCGCGTTGCTCGCGATCGGCGTCGTCGCATTCGCCGTGTGGCTGCATCGCAGCCAGGGTTGGCATCCGCTGGCCGCCTTCGGGTTCGCGCTGCTGCTGCCGCTGGCCTTCGATGCCGCGCTGCTCGGCCTGCAGTTCGTCTTCGGCGCGTGGTTCCGCGCGCAGGAGACTGCGCACGAGCGTTACGGCTTCGCCACCGCGCTGCACGCATGGGGCATGGAGATCGTCGCGTCGCTGCGCACCTTCTTCTGGGCGCAGATCCGCTACGCGAGCGCCCCGCTGCCCGGCGCCGAGCACGGCGAGCGCACGCCGGTGCTCCTCGTGCACGGCTACGTCTGCAACCGCGGCATCTGGCGCCCGTTCGCGCGGTGGCTCGCGGCGCGCGGGCATCCGGTCGAATCGGTGAACCTCGAACCGGTGTTCGGCACGATCGACGACTACGTGCCGATCGTCACCGACGGGGTGCGCCGGCTGCGCGAACGCACGGGCCGCGAGCGCATCGGCATCGTCGCGCACAGCATGGGCGGCCTCGCGGCGCGCGCATACCTGGCGCGCGCAGGCGACGCATCGGTGTGCGCCGTCGTCACCCTCGGCTCGCCGCACGCCGGCACCTGGCTCGCGCAACTGGGCTGCGGGCGCAACGTCGCGCAGATGATGCCGGGCTCTTCGTGGCTGGAAGCGCTCGCAACACGCGAGACACAGGCCACGGGCGCGCTCTTCACGACGATCTGGTCGCCGCACGACAACATCGTGATGCCGCAGCAGGCTTCGCAGCGGCTGGCCGGCGCGACCGCGATCGCCGTGCCGGGGCGCGGACACCTGCAGCTCGCCTACGACCCGTCGGTGTGGCGCATTGCCGCCGCAGCGCTCGATGCGCGCTGCGGCACTCTCAGAAGTGGATCCCCCGCATCATCTGCTGCAGCGCCTCCTGCTCGGGCGTGACCTTCGGTTGCGCGCCGCCGGCCGCGCTCGACTCGGGGAACATGCGGAACGACGTGTTCATCACGATCTGCGCCACCCGGGGCATCAGCGCATGCAGCACTTCGCCGGCGATGCCCAGGCGCGTGGCGATGCGCACCGGCTTGTAGACGATCGCCTGCGTCACCAGGTCGGCTGCCTCCTCGGGCGTGAGCGTGGGCGCGTTGCGGTACAGGCCGGTGGGCGCGATCATCGGCGTGCGCACCAGCGGCATCGCCACCGACGTGAAGGTGATGCCCACGTCGGCGAATTCGCTCGCCGCGCAGCGCGTCCACGCATCGAGCGCGGCCTTCGAGGCGACGTAGCCGGAAAAGCGCGGCGCGTTCGTCAGCACGCCGATCGAGCTGATGTTCACCACGTGGCCGCTGCGCCGCTCGATCATCGAAGGCAGCAGGCCCATCGTGAGGCGCACGGCGCCGAAATAGTTCAGCTGCATCAGCCGCTCGAGATCGTGGAAGCGCCCGAAAGTGCTCTCGATGCCGCGGCGGATCGAACGGCCGGCGTTGTTCACCAGCACGTCGACGTGACCGAAGGTGTCGAGCAGCCAGCGCACGAAGCGGTCGCAGTCGGCAGGGTCGCTCAGGTCGCAGGCGAAGGTGACCAGTTCGTGGCCGTCGGCCTGTACGGCCGCGCGCGCGGCTTCGAGCTTCGCCGGATCGCGCCCGCAGATGATCGTCGTCGCTCCGGCGGCCGCCACGCGGCGCGCGGCGGCCAGCCCGATGCCCGACGAACCGCCGGTGATCAGCACGATCTTGCCGCCGACCTGTCCACGCAGGGTGCGATCGATCGCGAGTTCGGGATCGAGATGACGCTCCCAGTAGTCCCACAGCACCCAGGCGTAGTCGTCGAGCCGCGGGCAGGCGATGCCGGTGCCTTCGAGCGCGGCGAGCGCCTCGCGCGAGTCGAAGCGTGTCGGGTAGTTGACGAACTGCAGGATGTCGGGCGGCAACCCGAGGTCGTGCATCACCGCATCGCGGATGCGGCGCACGGGCGCCAGCGCGAGCGCGGCGCGCCGGATGTGTCGGGGAATCAGGCCGATCAGCGCGGCATTGATGCGGATCGACATCTGCGGCGCGTGCGCGGCCTTCGCGAAGACGTTCAGCACCTCGCCCACGCGCAGCGGGTGCGGGTCGACCAGGTGGAAGCACTTGCCGTCGAGGCCGTGCGCGTGCGCGATGTGGTCCATCGCGGCGACGACATAGTCGACCGGCACGATGTTGATGCGCCCGCCCTCGATGCCGACCATCGGCATCCATTGCGGCAGGAGTCGGCGCAGTCGCTGCAGCGGCTTGAAGAAGTACATCGGGCCGTCGACCTTGTCGATCTCGCCGGTGCGCGAATCTCCGACGACCATGCCGGGACGGTAGATGCGAAAGGGCACGCTCGACTCGCGCCGCACGATCGCCTCGGACTCGTGCTTGGTCGCGAAATACGGATGATCGAGCCCCTCGGCCTCGTCGAACATGTCCTCGCGGAACACGCCTTCGTACAGGCCGGCGGCGGCGATCGACGAGACGTGGTGCAGGCAGCCGGCGCCGATCGCCCCGGCAAAGGCGACGACGCGGCGCGTGCCCTCGACGTTGACTTCGATCTGCCGCTGCGCGTCGGCGGCGAGATCGTAGACGGCCGCCAGATGGAACAGGTGGCGGATGCGCCCCTGCAGCGCTGCGCGCGCCCGCTCGCCGATGCCCAGGCCGTCGCGCGTGAGGTCGCCCTCCACCGGCACCGCCCGCGCGCGATCGACGCCCCAGAACGCGTACAGCGCGTCCAGCCGCTCGGGCGAGGCGTCGCGCACGAGGAAATGGACGATGGCGCCGCGTCGCGCGAGCAGGCGCCGCACGAGGCGGCGGCCGATGAAGCCGGTGGCGCCGGTGACGAAGTATTCCAAGGCGTTCTCTCCCCTTCGCTGCGGGGCGATCATTGCACACTGCCTGTTGACGATCGGCAAGGAGCTGCGCATTAGTGCGCCTCCTCTAGGGAAGCGGCCGTAGACTGCACGCGAACGGACCCGTATCGGGGCCGACAGGGAGAAGCGCAATGGCGAAGAAACTGAAGGCGCTGGCCGAAGGCAAGGAAGCCAAGTCCGACTTGAACCAGCTGGCGAAGACGATCCGCGATTCGGCGCAGCAGATCTGGCTCGCCGGCCTGGGCGCGTTCGCGAAGGCGCAGGGCGAAGGCGGCAAGGTGTTCGATACGCTCGTGAAGGAAGGACTGAACCTGCAGCGACGCACGCGCGCGGCCACCGAGGAGCGGATCGGCTCGGTCGGCGAGAAGATGACGCGCGCGGCCGGCGACCTGTCGAAGCAGGCCACGCAATCGTGGGATCGCCTCGAGCAGGTGTTCGAGGATCGCGTCTCGCGCGCGCTCACGCGGCTCGGCGTGCCGACCAGCCGGGAGATCGGCGATCTGGTTGCCCGCGTCGATGCGTTGAGCGAGGCCGTGCAGTCGCTGACCGGCGGTACCGTGAAGCGCGCGGCGCGCAAGGCGAACGCCTCCAGGGCGGCAACGCCCGGCACGAACGCGCGGGCAGCGAAGTCGGCCGCGCCGGCGGCGAAGGCGGCGAAGGCGGCGTCGGCGGCCCCGGCAGCGAAGGCGCCCGCGCGACGCACGCGCGCCGCCGCGAAGACCGCCTCGGGCGACGGCAAGGCCGCGGCCTGATGGATCGTCATGCCCGAACGCCGATCGATGCCGGCTGAACGCGGCAACTCGACCCGCGCGGCCGGCGGCGCCGCCACGCAGCGCGGGCGCATCGGGCTCGCGCTGGCGGGCGGCGGTTTCCTCGCCGCGGCGTGGGAGCTGGGCGCGCTGTGCGCGCTGAGCGAGGCGATCGAGGGCTTCGAGCCGACGCGGCTCGACGCCTATGTCGGCGTGAGCGCGGGTTCGTTCGTTGCGGCCGGCCTGGCCAACGCGGTCACGCCGCACCGGATGGTGCAGCTGTTCGTCGAAGGCGACCGCGCCGGCGAGACGCTCGAGCCTGCGCGGCTGCTGCGCCCCGCCGTCGACGAATGGTGGAAGGCGCTGCGCGCGCTGCCGCGCGGCCTGCGCCGCGCGATGCACGGAGCATGGGAAGCCGGCGCGCGCCATCCGCAGACGGCGCTGTGGCAGGGTATGGACGAGCTGCTTCGCGTGCTGCCCGATGGTCTGGTCGACGGACAGCCCGGCGAGCAGGCGCTCGCGCGCCTGTTCCGCGAATCGGGGCGCACGAACGACTTTCGCCGCACGCGCGCGCCCTTGCGAATCGTGGCGACCGACATCGACTCCGGCATGCCGGTCGCATTCGGATCGAAGGGATACGAGCACGTGCCGATCTCGCGCGCGGCGATTGCCTCGAGCGCCGTGCCGGGACTCTTTCCGCCGGTGCGCATCGGCTCGCACCGCTACGTGGACGGCGCGCTGAACAAGACGCTGCACGCGTCGCTCGCGCTCGACGCGGGCGCCGGACTCGTCTTCTGCCTGAATCCGCTCGTTCCCTTCGACGGCTCGCGCGCGGGCGCCCGGCGCGTGTCGCGCTCCGGGCCGGCCGCGGTGCTCGCGCAGACGATGCGCGCGACGATCCGCTCGCGGATGACGGTCGGGCTGGAGAAGTACCGCGTCACGCATCCCGACGCCGACATCGTGCTGTTCGAGCCGCGCCGCGACGACGCGGAGATCTTCTTCGCGAACATCTTCAGCGTGGCGAGCCGCCGGCACCTGTGCGAGCACGCGTACCGCACGACGCGCGCCGACCTGCTCGAGCGCCGCGAAGAACTGGCGCCGATGCTGCAGCGTCACGGACTGTCGCTCGACGAGGCCGTGCTGCGCGCAGAAACGCCCCGCCTGGTGCGCGAACCGTCGCCGGCGCATGTACGAGCGCTCGAGACGCGCGCGAGCCTCGCGCTGCGGCGGCTGTCGTGCACGCTGCACGAGCTGGAACGCTCGCTGGCGATCGCCCGGACGAGCGCCGGCTCGCCGCCCACGGCACCGGACGCCGTCGCCGCCGCATGACCCGCAAGCCGCCGCGACGCACGCGCGAGCGGATCCTCGCGACGTCGCTGCGGCTGTTCAACGAGCTGGGAGAGCCGAACGTCACCACGACGGCGATCGCCGGCGAGCTGGAGATCAGCCCGGGCAACCTCTACTACCACTTCCACAACAAGGACGAGATCGTCGACGCGCTGTTCGACGAGTTCCAGCGCGAGATCGATCCGCTGCTCGACTCGCCGCTCGGCGGCGAGCCGCAGCTCGAAGATGCCTGGCTGTACCTGCATCTGCTGTTCGAGGCGATCTGGCGCTACCGCTTCGTCTATCGCGACCTGAACGACCTGCTCGCGCGCAATCGCCGCGTCGAGATGCGCTTTCGCCGGATCGTCGAACGCAAGACGCTCGCCGCGCTCGCGCTGTGCCGCTCGCTGGTCGGGCGCGGCGGCCCGGGCGCCACCGACGAGCAGATCGAGTCGCTCGCCACCAACATGGTCGTCGTCACGACCTACTGGCTTTCCTTCGAGTTCGTGCGGCACCCGCGCGGCCTCGCTGCGGCCGACCGGCCGGCGGCGTCGATGGCGCGCGGTGCCTACCAGGTGCTGTCGCTGCTCGCTCCCTGGCTGGACGAAGACGGTCGTCGGCTTTTCGGAAAGCTCGCGCACGAGTACCTTCGCTGATTCGAACGGGGAACGACGATGGCGAAATGGGTGGACTTTCCGTATGCGGATGAACGCTACGAATACACGCCGGCGACGCTGAAGAAGCGCTGGTCGAGACTGCATCGCGGCGACTGCGAGCCCTTCCCGAAGGACGACGCGGTGATCGCCGCCTGGATCGACTACCACGCGGGCCGCTTCGGCCGCGCGATCGAGGATGGGCTCGCCGCCGGGCCGGCTGGCGTCTGCGTGGCGAACAAGGCGGCCTGCGTCTACGCGGAATACCTGGAGACCTCGGATACGCGCAAGGCGAAGCTGCTGCAGGAAGCCGGCGCGCGCGCCGAGGCGCAGCAGAAGAGCGAGCCGGAGAACGCCAACGCGTTCTACCTGTACGCCTTCGCGATCGGACGCTATTCGCAGCAGATCTCGGTGGCCAAGGCGCTCGCGCAGGGCTTGGGCGGCAAGGTGCGCGACGCGCTCGTGCGCGCGATCGCGCTGCAGCCGAAGCACGCCGACGCGCACATCGCGCTCGGCGCCTTCCACGCCGAAGTGGTCGACAAGGTCGGCGCGATGATCGCCAACGTCACCTACGGCGCGAAGCGCGACGAGGCGTACCGGCTGTTCCGGCGCGCGCTCGAGCTGAACCCCGAATCGGCGATCGCGCGCATCGAATATGCCAACGCGCTGGCGATGCTCGAAGGCAGGAAGGGACTGAAGGAAGCCGAAGCGCTGTACGCGCAGGCCGCCGAGTGCGAGCCGTTGGACGCGATGGAGCGGCTCGACGTCGAGGCCGCGCGCGAGGAACTCGCATGAACCTGCACGCGATGCTCGCGCGGCGCGCGGACGAGGGCCGGCCGCTGCGCATCGGCCTGATCGGCGCCGGCAAGTTCGGCTCGATGTACCTGTCGCAGGTGCGGCGCACGCCGGGCATGCACCTGGTCGCTGTGGCCGACCTTTCGCCGCAACGCGCGCGCGAGGCGATGATGCGCGTGGGCTGGGAGGCGGCGCGCCTGTCCGCCGACGGCTTCGGGCGGGCGCTTCGCGACGGATCGACTTTCGTGCTCGACGACCCGATGGCGCTGGTCGCCGCGGACGAGGTCGAGATCGTCATCGACGCCACGGGCGACCCGGCCGCGGGTATCGCGCACGCGCTCGCCTGCTGCCGGCAGGGCAAGCACATCGTGATGGTCAACGTCGAAGCCGATGCGCTCGCCGGACCGCTGCTCGCGCAGCGCGCGCGCGAAGCGGGAGTCGTCTACTCGCTCGCCTACGGCGACCAGCCGGCGCTGATCTGCGAGATGGTCGACTGGGCGCGCGCCGCGGGCTTCGAGGTGGTAGGCGCCGGCAAGGGAACGAAGTACCTGCCCGAATACCACGCGTCCACGCCCGACACGGTGTGGGCGCATTACGGCATCGACCAAGCCGATGCGCGCGCCGGCGGAATGAACGCGCAGATGTTCAACTCGTTCCTCGACGGGACGAAGTCGGCGATCGAGATGGCGGCGGTGGCGAATGCCACGGGGCTTGCGGCGCCGGCCGCGGGACTGTCGTTCCCGCCCTGCGGCGTCGACGATCTCGCGCAGCGCATGTGCCCGCGCGCCGACGGCGGCGCGCTCGAGCGTCGCGGCCAGGTCGAGGTCGTCTCGAGCCTCGAGCGCGACGGCCGGCCCGTGTTCCGCGACCTGCGCTGGGGCGTCTGGGCGAGCTTCGCCGCCGACTCCGACTACGTGCGACGCTGCTTCCGCGAGTACGGGCTCGTCACCGACCGCAGCGGCAACTACAGCGCGATGTACAAGCCCTATCACCTGATCGGGCTCGAACTCGGCATCAGCGTCGCGTCGATCGGGCTGCGCGGCGAAGCCACCGGCGCGCCGCGCGGCTGGCACGCCGACGTCGTCGCCACGGCCAAGCGCGCATTGAAGGCGGGCGAGCGCCTCGATGGCGAAGGCGGCTACACGGTGTACGGACGGCTGATGCCGGCGGCCGACTCGCGGGCGATCGGCGCGCTGCCGCTGGGGCTCGCGCGCGGCGTGGCGCTGGTGCGCGACGTGGCCGCGGGCGAGGCGCTGCGCTGGAACGACGTGCGCTTCGATGCAGGGGAGGAGGCAGTGCGGGTGCGGCGGGAGATGGAGGCTGCGCTTGGGGCTGGCACGGGGGTGCCTGAGCACCCGGCGCACCGGGGCACTTAAGCGCAGGCGGGTGCACCCAAGCCAGTCGAGCATCAAGTCCGAGCATCAAATTGATGCGTTCTCGCTCGTGGAATGAATTCCACGAGCCGAGCGGCTACGTCTTGTAGCTCGAACTTCGTCGATTTTGCTCGAGGAGCCGCTGCGCGAGGCGTCCGCGCCGTAGCGTTCGGCTGAGCGCCGCCTGCCCGACCACCTCGGGCTCGGCCCAGATCGTCAGCCGGCTGCGTGCGCGCGTGATGCCGGTGTAGACGAGTTCGCGCGTATTCAGCGGATGCCCCGGCGGCGCCAGCACGAGCGCCACCGACTCGAACTCCGAGCCCTGCGCCTTGTGGACAGTCATCGCCCACGCGTCTTCGCAGGCCGGCATTTGTGCGACCGGAAAGAGCCGCGCCTCGCTCTCCCCGGCGAAGGCGACGACGAGGTCGTCGCTCGCCTTCGTGCCGACGTCCGGGCGCGGCAGGCAGAGGCCGACGTCGCCGTTGAACAGGCCCAGAGCCGGCCGGTTGACGGTGACCAGCACGAGGCGTCCCGGGTACCACTGGGCGAACGGGGACCCGACCGTGCTCGTGCTCGTGCTCGTGCCTGTCCTTGCACCTGTCCCTGTACCTGTGCCGCCCGCGCCCGAAGCCGTACTCGTGCGAGGGCTCGCACCCGCTCCACGTCGAACCGCGGAGGCGATGCGCCGATTGAGCGCGACGCTGCCCAACGGGCCTTCGCGCATCGCGGTCAGCACCCGATGCCGTTCGCAGGCACCCAGCACTTTCGCGGGAGCCGCACGCGCTTCGATCGCCTCTCGCACCTCCGCCCATTCGGCGAGCGCATCGTCGACGATCGCCGCGGGGTCGGCGCGGAAATGGCCGATCGGCCTGGGCCAGCGCAGCGTAACCGTCCCGCTCCCGCCATCGCGCACCTGCGCCGCAAGCTCGACGATGTGCGCCGCGTCCTTCTGGCGATGGTTGCGCAACAGTTGCACGGTCGCGTCGCTCACGCTCGCGCATAGATCGGCGAATACCGCGCCGGCTTCGACCGAGGCGAGCTGGTCGCGGTCGCCGGCGAGAACGAGCCGCCCGTTCGAGCCGATCGCCGCGACCAGCGCGGCGGCGATCTCGACGTCGAGCATCGACGCCTCGTCGACGATCACCAGGTCGTAGTCGAGCGGCATCGCGGCGCTGGCCGCAGCCACGGCGTTCACACGAAGGCCGAGCAGTCGATGCAGCGTAGTGCCTGCACGGGGAAGGCGCGCACGCAGCTCGCCGGCCGGATCGAAGCGGGCGAGTTGATCCGACAGCGACTGCCCGAGGCGCGCCGCAGCCTTGCCGGTGGGCGCGGCGAAGGCGACGCGCGCATCGGGCGCGAGCCGCGCGAAAGCCACCAGCAGTCGCGCGAGCGTGGTCGTCTTGCCGGTGCCAGGCCCTCCCGACAGCAGTGTGAGACGATGGCCCAGCGCACGCAGCAGCGCCCGATGTTGCGCGTCGTCGGCTTCGGCCGGCTCGAACAGCGAATCGACGGCATCGGCAACGACGCCCGCCTCGGCGAGCGGGGCCGGCGCGTCGAGCGCGACCACCCGCTCAGCGAGGAGCGCCTCCGCGCGCCACAGGCGCTGCAGGTAGAGCGCATCGCCGTCGAGTACGAGCGGCGCTTCGTGCACTCCGGGCGCGACGTCGACGACCGGGCTGGCGCCAAGCTGGCGTCGCTCGTCGTCGTCCGCCACTTCGACGCAGACGTGACCGGCATCGGCATCGCTCCACAGCTGCTGCGCCCACCGCTCGACGATGCGGCTCGCCGATGGATCTCCGCCGATGCGCGCGTGCAGTCGCGCGATCGTGTCGCCGAAAGCGCGCGCGACACGGCCCGCGAATGGCGCTTCGGCAGGCTTCATCGCATCCGCTCGCCCGATTCGCCGTCGAACAGGCGATCGAGGCGCTCGATCGCGCGCGCGCTCGGACGGCTGGCGTGCACGCCGCATGTCTGCGCGGCACCGTCCTTCGGCAACGCGAGGCCGGCGCCGCGCAGGAACACGTAGAAGACGCCGCCGAACGATCGCTCGTAGTCGTATCCGCGCAGCGTGCGGCGCAACCAGCGATGCACCGCCAGCGTGTACAGGCTCGCCTGCAGCGGATAGGCGTGCGCGCGCATCGCTTCGGCGAGCGCGGCATGGCCGTAGCATTGCGCGTCGTCGCCGAGGTGATTGCTCTTCCAGTCGACGATGTACCAGCGGTCACCGTGCTCGAAGACGAGGTCGATGAAACCGCGCAGGAAGCCGCTCCATCGCGACAGCGTCGCCTGCGCGTCGAGCGCGAGCGCATCGTCCAGCACGTCGACGAGCGCGTGCTCGGAGACGTTGTGTCCGGAAAGCTGGAATTCCAGTTCACGCAGCTGCCGAGCGCGCGGCACGGCGGGCAGCGCGAGCCGCGCGCCGTCGGGCGCGCACAGCGCAACGCCGAGCGCCTCGTCGAGCCACGCAGCGACCTGTGCCGCGTCGGCGCGCCGATATCCGCAGCGCGCCAGCCAGTGAGCGACCAGCGGCGCTTCGACCGGCGCGTCGAACGACGCCTGCTCGAGGATTCCGTGCAGGCACACGCCCGCCTGCGCGCCCGCCGGGAAGCGAAAGCGGATCGAATCGCGCTCGACGGGCTGCGCATCGGGCCCCGGTGCCTGCGTCGCCTCCGCTGCCGACTCGTCGCGTCCGGGGTCGACGACGTCGACGTTGTGCCACGACGGCGACGGCATTTCGTGGCCGCCGCTCAGTGCGGCCGCGATCGCAGTGAAGCTGGTGGTGATCGTGGCCGGCGGAATCGCGTGATTCCAGGCGCGCGCGCGCAGCGCGGGCGCGTCGCTGCTCGCAGCCGCGGCGGCTGGCGCCGACGCGTCCTCGCGCGGTCGCGGCTGCATCTTCGAATCCGCCGCCAAGTCGATCGACCGCGCCTCGATCGGGGGCAGCCCGCACGCTCCGGCGAGCACCGTGGGCGTGTCGACGATCGCCAGCGATCCCGGATGGCGCAGCCCCGCCCGCATCTGCCAGTGCGTGAGCGCGGCACGCACGCCGTCGGCGTCGAGCGCGAACGAAGCGCTGTCGCCCGCGGCGCCCGCCTCGTGCAGCAGCCACGCGAGCGGCGCGTGCGCGCCGTTGTTCGCCGCCCCCCAGAAGACGTAGCAGCGCTGCTCGGCGCGCGTGAGCGCCACGTACAGCGTCCGTAGCCTCTCGGCCTGCTGCTCGGCTGCCGCCGCATCGCGGGCCGCTTTGTCGGGCGCCAGATCGAGCACCGTGCGCCACCTGCCGTCGGCATCGCGCTCGTGGCGCACGCAGGGATCGGGCGCCTGCGCGTTGGACGCCGACCACGCGAACGGAACGAAGACGACCGGAAACTCGAGCCCCTTGCTCTTGTGCACGGTGAGGATGCGCACCAGGTTCTCGTCGCTCTCCAGGCGCAATTCGCGGACGTCGTCGTCGCCGGCCTCGCGTGCGCGCAGCCGGGCCCAGGCGCGCGACGCTTCGCGCGGGCTGTCGCGCACCGCGTCGTCCTCGGCGAGCAGCGCCACCAGATGGCCGAGGTTGGTGAGACGGCGTTCGCCGTCGGCGAGGCCGGCGAGTCGTGCGCCGGCACCGAAGGCGTGCAGCAGCGGACGCAGCGAGGCGATCGGGCCGTGCCGCTGCCAGCGCAGGCGGGCCTGCGCGAAGCGGGCGACGACGGCGAGCAACTGCGCGGAATCGGCCTCGAGCGCGGCGATGGCCGCCGCATCGAGACCGAGCAGCGTGGTCGCGAGCGCCGAGCGCAGGCGCGCGGGATCGGCGCAATCGTCGACCGCAGCGACGACGCGCATCAGCTCGGCGGCTTCGAGCGTATCGAGCACGCTGTCGCGCGAGATCTCGGCAGCGCCGATGCCCGCGCGCGCCAGCGCGCGCTTGACGAGCGCACCCTGCGCGCGCGCCTGCACCAGAACGGCGATGTCCCTCGGCTGCAACGTACGATCGTCGTAGCGCACGTCGGAGGCGAGCAGGCGCGCGATCTCGGCGACCGTCGCGTCGATCGCCTGCCGGCGCGCGTGCGACGCGGACAGCGGCTTGCCGCTGGCGCCGGGCTCGAGCATCACGACCGTCATCGGCGCGCGCGCGCCGACGCCGGGCGGGTCGGCGGCGTCGAAGGCGCGGCGCGTCCGCGCGCCGACCGCGGCCGGCTCGAAGGCGATGTCTGCGACGCGAAAGGGATCGCTGACGTGGAACAGCGCATTGACCGCCTCGATCAGCGCGGGATGCGAGCGCTGGTTCTCGCCCAGCCGGTGCGTGCGCGCCGCGCCGGTGCGCGCCGAAAGATACGAATGCACGTCGGCGCCGCGGAAGGAGTAGATCGCCTGCTTCGGATCGCCGACCAGCACCAGCGCGAAGCGGCCCGCGCCGTCGCCATCGTCATCGTCGCGCGCATAGATGCGACGCACGATGTCCCACTGCAGCGGATCGGTGTCCTGGCATTCGTCGACGAGCGCGATCGGGTGCCTTTCGCGCAGCGCGCGCGCGAGCGGCGGACCGCTCGCCGGATCGGCAAGTGCCTCGTGCACCAGCCGCAGCAGGTCGTCGAAGGCGAGCGAGCTGGCCTGGCACAGATCGGCCTCGCGCGTAGCGCGCAGCGACGCGACGATTTCGCGCGCGACCGATGCGCGCAGCCCCGGGATTTCCGCATCGATCGCGAGCAGCGCATCGCAGCAGCCGGGAACGGCCGAATCGGGCATCGCCTTCCTGAAGCGGTGCGAGCCGAAACGCTCGATCGTCTCGCTCGACATCGGCGCCAGCGGCGCGTCGCAGAACGCCTGCAGCCTGGCGAGCCAATTCGCGCCGTGCTGCTTCATCGTTCCGAAGGCCTGGCCGGACGTACCGATCCACGCGAGCAGGTCGGCGGCATCGGTTCGCATCGCATCGACCAGCGCCGCGCGCGCAGCGAAGGCGCGCGGCGCGAGCGCGCGCCAGTCGCAGTCCGGCGAGGCGATCCGCGCCAGCGGCAGCGCGACCATCGCCTTCACGCTCTTCTCGATCGCCTCCGGGTCGATGCCGGCGAGCGCGAAGAGCGCAAGCCTCTCCGGCGGCCCCTCGAGCACCTCGCTGCGCCACCAGTCGTGCACCCGACGAAGAATCCGCTCGCCGTCGCCGGCGCCGATCGGCAGTCCGCGAGCGACGCCGATCGACAATGCGTGCTCGTCGATGACGCGCTGGCACCAGGCATGAATGGTGTGCACCGACATCTCGTCGATACGGGCAAGCGCCACGCGCAGCAGGTCGCGTGTGCGTCGCGCAGCCCGCTCGTCGAGCGTGGCCGCGTAGGCGTTGCAGAACGGCTCGTCCACGCCGCCGCCCGATCGTCCTTCGAGCCGGTCGTCGAGCAGGCGTTCGAGCTGCGCGACGCGAAGCCGGATTCGATCAGCCAGCTCGGCGGCGGCGGCGTTGGTGAAGGTGACGACGAGCACGCGATCGAGATCCAGTCCGCGCTCGATGATCGCGCGCACGACCAGCCCGGCGATCGTCCAGGTCTTTCCGGTGCCGGCGTCGGCCTCGAGCAGCTGCACGCCGTCGAGGATGTCGGCGTCGAAAACGGGATGGCTGCCGATCACGGCGCCGCCCCTTCCGCTTCCGCGCTGCCCGCCAGCGAGGTGTCGTCGAAGATGGGGCGATAGACGCGATCGCACAGCGGCAGCACGCGCTCGAAGTCGATCCCGGCGTCGCGGTAGAGCGCGCGCATCGCCGGCTGCGCCAGCTCGGGAGTGCGAAATCCGCTGTCGTCGCCCGCCAGCACGGCCTGCGCGCGCTCGAGCGCGACGCGCTCGCGTCCCTTGCCTCGCATCAGTTCACGAGCATGGCACAACCAGCTACGAGGAAAGAGCGCCAGCGGCT
Organism: Burkholderiaceae bacterium; assembly: GCA_021166835.1. Next base: position 37,117 of record JAJPEN010000076.1, read on the forward strand.
GCGTCGAGATCCGGCGCGACCATTCGATCGCATGCTCGAGCGCGCGCAATGCGTAGTCGCAGTTCACCACGATCGTCTGGTCGGGCGTGATCAGTCGCCCGGTCGCCGCCGAATCGACCGCGAAGCGCCACAGCGCGGTGCGCAACCATGCGTCGATCAGCGAATGCGGCCCGAGCGGATACGCCGAAACGAAGAGCAGCCGTCCCTGCGAATCGAGCGCCGGCGGCGACATGCCCAGTCGCAGAGCGCCGACGCGCGCCACCACCGGCTCGCTTCGACGCGGCGCGAGCTGCGCATCGGGTTCCGCGGCGGGCGCGCCGATGCTCGTGCGGGCGTCCAGTGCACGCTCGATCAGCGACTGCGCCTGCGCGACGGCCGCCTCGGCGTCGATCGCGCCGGCCGCTCCGGCGGGGGTGGCCGGCGAGCATTGCAGCTCGCGCACGAGGCGCGCACGCTCTTCGCCGGCGAGCAGGCGCTCGACGCAGCGCTGGATCTGCCGCGCGTCGCGCGCCGATTGCGGCCACAGCGGCTCGTGCTCGGGCGGCTCGTCGTCGTCCGCCGGCAATGTGGCGACCAGCGACTCGGCGAGCCACGTGCGTGCCGGATCGGACAGCGCACGGCGCAGGCGCTCGATCGGCACGATCGCATCGGCTTCGGGGAACGCGTGCGGCTGCGCAGCGTGCGCGTAGTCGTCGGCGTTCTGCGCGCCGATCGCGTCGTCGGGAGCGGAGTCGGGAGCGGAGTCGGAAGGGCCGCCGGGAGCCGCATCGACGTCGAAGAGCGCGCCGATCGCCTCGGCACGGCTCGCGAGCGGTGCGCTCGCCGCCTGCGCGGTTGCCAGCCACTCGCTCGCCCGATCGGCATGCTCGCCCTCGAAGTTGCGTCGCGAGAACGGATGCAATGGATACTCGACGAGCGCCGGCCCGCTGCCCGCCTCGCCGCGCCGCACCCGAGGGATCGACGCCGGCGCGGCGCGGGCGTCGTCGCCCAGGCGCGCCGACAGCCAGGCGAGCAGTTCCACGACGAGCGGCGACGGGTTCAGCGGACTGTCGTCACGCGCATCGCGGCTGCGGCAGGAGACGACGAGACGCTCGCGCGCGGCGAGCACCGCATCGAGGAATGCGCCGCGGTCGTCGTTGCGCACGAGCCGGTCGCCGAAACGCGGCGCGTGGCGCATCAGGTCGATCTCGTCGCGCGCGCCGCGTCGCGGGAACGATCGCTCGTCGAAACCGAAGAGGCAGACCACGCGATAGGGCACGCCGCGCAGGCTTCCGATCGGCACGACCGTGACGGCGCCGCCGGGTACGACGGCCGGCGCTCCCTGTGCGATCGCGTCCGCGAAGGCGCGTGCGAAGGCCGCGGCGTCGAGCACGACACCCGCGGCCTCGTCGCCCGAAGCGGCCAGGCGATCGATCGCTTCGCGCACGCGCTGCACCGCGGCCTGCGCGCGCGAGCGCGCGAAGATCGTCTCGACGACGTCGCCCAGCGCCTCGCACCATTCGCGCGGCGGGCGCGGGCGCGAGGCGAGCGCGCGCAGCCGGCCGAGCGCTTCGGCCAGCGCGAGCCAGCCGTCGAGCGCGCGGGCGCGCGTGCCCTGCGCCCCGGGCACGGCGAGCAGATCGCCGCAGACCTGCTCGACGCCGATCGCAGCGCCCAGCAGCAGGCGGTCGGTTGCCGCCTGCAGGTTGTGTTTCGACGCGCCGTCGTGCGCGTCGAGCCCGCGTCGCGCACCGGCGCGCGCCAGGCCGTCGAGCAGCGCGTCGACCTCGGATTCGTCCAGCGAAAGCGCTTCGGCCAGCGCCGGGTTGCGCAGCAGCGCATCGAGCCGCGCAGCGTCGATGCCGTGCACGGCGGCGCCGACGATCGCCTCGACCGCGTCGATCGCGGGATCGATGCCGCGCAGCCGGCCGCTGATCGCCAGCGGGATCCGGCGTTCGGCGGGAACGCTTTCGAACACGCCTGCGATCGCCGGCGCCGCCGTCTCGATGTCGGCGCAATGCACGACGACATCGGCCGGCGCGAGGCCGGGCATCGTCGCGAAGCATTCGAGCAGGATCTCGTGCAGGATCTCCGCCTCGCGCACCGGGCCGTGCGTGCCGACGATGCGAATCGAATCGTCGAGCCCGCGCAATGCGCGCCAGGGCGCGTCGCTGCGCAGGAACACCGAGGCGTGCAACGCCTGCAACGCGGTCGGCGCGTCGCCGCGCGTATCGCGCGAGTCGAAGGGGAGCGGCTCGTCGCGCCCGGGCGCCTCGGCCTGCACCCCGAAGCGCTCCTCGAGGTCGAGCAGTTGTGCGACGAAATCGCGATGCGCGCGGCCCCAGCTGCCGAGAATCGAGGGCTCGCCGTCGTACAGCCAGGCCTCGTCGGGCCGCTGCGCGCGCACGCGAGCGAGCGAGGCCGGATCGAGCAGGTCGCTCCACAACTCGCGGCAGGGGTCCGGAGCGAAGATCGACACGTCGATGCTGCCGGCGAGCCGGCCGAAGAGCGCGAACTGCTCGGGCGAGAGATCGACGCGCCCGAAGATCGCCACCCGTCGTCCGCCGAGCGCGCGTTCGAGCTGCGCCGCATCGCCCTCGGCAAGAACGCGCGCGAAGGCATCGTATGGATGCTCGTCGCGCACGCCGGGCAGCCGCTCGAGCAGGCGGTTCCACAGCCAGCGCTGCCAGGGCTCGTGCACGTCGAGCGCGGCTTCCCCCCCGGCCCACTGCCCGCGCTGCCAGCGGGCGAGCCAGTCGCGCCGATAAGCGAGGTAGCGCTCGAAGGCGCGCGCGACGGCGTCGGCCGCGCTCAGTCGCGCGATCGATCCGCGCTCGCCGAGCCGCTTTCGCAGCAGCGCGAAATCGTCGCCCTCGGGCAGCTCGTCAGGCAGCTCGTCGAGCAGCGCCAGCAGATGCCAGCGAACGCGTTCGGGATCGAACGGCGACTGCGCAGGCAAGCGATCGAGCACCGCGCGCATCGTGTTCCACAGCCAGCGACCGGCGAACTCGGGGCGCAGGCGCGCGCTCACGCCGTGGCGCTGGGCGTCGCGCTGCTGCAGCCAGCGCCCTGTTCCGGTGCTGGGAACGACGACGACGCGCTCGTCGAAGGGACCCGCATCGTCGAAGGAATCGAGCAGCGCGTCGGCAAGACGTTCGAGGCGGTGGTCGAAGCGGAGGCGTAACAACAGTGAAGGGTCAAGGGTGAAGGGTGAAGGGGATCAGAAGGACGAGCCGGGCTGCTTCAGGAACTCGAGCTCTTCGGGGGTCGAGCGGCGACCGAGGATCGCGTTGCGATGGGGGAAGCGGCCGAAGCGCTCGATGATCTCGTGGTGGCGCGCGGCCCAGCGCCAGGCGCCGCCGGCGAGAGGGTCGTCGCGCAGGGCGCCGAACAGGCGCAGCGACTCGTTCTGGTCGTCGAGCGATTCCGAGTGCTCGAAAGGCATGTAGCAGAACCAGCGCAGCAGCGGATCGTAGTCGTCGTCCCAACCACGCGCGACGATGCGCCTTGCAACGGCGAGCGCGCGCGCATCGCCCGCGAACATCCGCGGCGTGTCGCGATGGACGTTGCGCGTGAACTGATCGAGCACGATGACGAGCGCCGGCGCGCAGCGGCGGTCGTGGCCCCAGGCGTCGCAGCGCCCGGCGATCGCATCGGCGACGAGCGCGCCGAAACGCTCGGCGATGCTCGCGTCGAAGGCGTCGTCCTTCGCGAACCACTGTCGCCGCACGAGGCCTGTCTCGCTGCCGTCGGGACCGGCAAACCAGAAGCGCAACACCTCGCTTGCGCGTTCGACGTCCGCCGGATCGGCGGACTCGTCGGCGCCACTCATGCCCATTGGAGTCCGAGCATGGATTCGATCTCGCCGGGCGCGGGCGGCTCGCCGGCAAGCATCCCGTTCGGCAGCATTGCCAGGGTCAGCACCAGGCGCTCGAACTCGGGCGCGAAACCGTCGACGATCGACTGCGGATCCGGGCACAGGGCGGTGTCGGCGCGGATCGAGAACTGGACGGCGCCGGCGTACGAGAGGATCGCGATGCCCACGCCGATGTCGCCCGACTGCGGCACCCAGAACAGCATCCGCCCGATGCGCGCGCCGGCGAGCTGCACCGGCGCGGTCGGCCCCGGCAGGTTGGTCATCACCGCGCTCGCCTTGCCGGCCAGGTATTCGAGCACCACGGTCTGCAGCCCTGCGGGCAGCGGGCCGAGCAGCGCGAGCAGCAGGAAGGCCAGCGCCGGCTGGAAGCCGCCGCGCAACTCGCGCATCCGCGCGCGGATCTCGTGCACGCGCTCGATCGGGCTCTCGATGCCGATCGGCAGCACCAGCGGCGCCAGTCCGAAATAGTTGCCGAGCGTCGGCTCGGCCTGCGGATCGCGCAGGTTCACCGGAACCATCGCGCGAAACTCGGCGTCGGGCGCGAGCGCGTCGCCCCGCTGCAGCAGATAGCGGCGCAGCGCGCCGGTGACGCAGGCGAGCACGACGTCGTTCAGCGAAGCGCCGAGCGCACGGCACACCGGCTTCAGCTCGTCGAGCGGCAACGGATCGTTCCACGCGAAAGCCTTGATGCCGCGAGGCTCGCCCTTCAGGCTGGTGGGCGTATCCGAAGTCATCGCGAGGATCGCCACCGCATCGGCCACGACGCGGGCGCCGGCCCGCGCGAGATCGAGCGCGTGGCCCGGCTCCTCGAAGCTTCGCTTCGACTCGGCCCACACCTCGCCGCCGAGCCACAGCGACGAGCGCGCGGCCTCTGCCGCTGCATCGAGCCAGGCCTGCCACGCGGATTCGTCGGCCGGCCCTGCGCGCTTGCGCCGCCGGGGGGACGGCGCCTGGGCCGCCAGCGCGAGCATCACGCGCACCAGCGCGACGCCGTCGGCGATGCAGTGATGAATGCGCATGGCCATCGCCGGCGGCGCTCCCGGACGCTCGACGAAATGCATCTCCCACAACGGACGCGAGAAATCGAGCGGCTGCGCCGCCAGGCGATCGAGGTGCTCGCGCAGCGCCGTTTCGCTCGCGTCGTCGAGCCGGACCCGCTTCACGTGATTCGACAGCCGGAAGGACGGATCGTCGACCCACCAATGACCGGTGACGTCTTCCTCGACGCGCTGGCGGAAGCGTTCGAAGCGCAGCAGCCGCTGCGCGAACAGACGCGAGAGCTGGCCGAAAGCCAGCGGCTCGGCGAACGAGAACAGGCCGACGATGACCATCGGATTGCGCGGACTGTCCATGCGCAGCCACGCGCGGTCCACGCCGGACATCCGTTCGCGATGCATCTCCCCCCTCGAACCGTCGTCTGGCTATGATACTTGCGACCGACCCGCAGGAGGAGTTCATGGCCCAGGCAAACGAATCGGGCGCCGGAACCGGCGCCGAGCTGGACGAGCGCTTCCAGCGCGCCGTCGCCGAATCGAAGACTCTGTCGGAACGGCCCGACAACGCAACGCTGCTCGAGCTGTACGCGCTCTACAAGCAGGCGACCGCCGGCGATGTCGACGGCAAGCGCCCGGGTTTCACCGACCTGGTCGGGCGCGCGAAATGGGATGCGTGGAACGCGCTCGCCGGGACCGCGCGCGGCGACGCGATGCAGCGGTACGTCGACCTGGTGGAGAGCCTGAAGGACTGACGCGTTGCTGCCCGCCGGTGCGCGTCGTGCGTACATCGAAGCCGCCCACGTGAGTTTGGCGCTTCGACGGCTCCCTCATCCTGCAGCGGGAACCAAAACGCGCGAAATTCGCGCGTTCCGGCCGGCATGGCCTACATCGCTTCGCGAAATGCGCGGGAAACGAACAATACTGCCCGCGCTGCGCGGCATGCGGCCTCGAATGCGCGTGAAACGCGCATTCCTTCTCGCGCAAGATGACGCGTGCAGATGCGACTCGCCCGACGCACGCAATACTGCCCACACAGCCAACGTCGATCGAGCGGCAGGCGGCAGCGGGCCGCTGGGGGCGAGCCTTGGCGTGCGCCTGGCGCCGGCGCGCCTGGCGCAAGCGGCTGCGGGGCGCCTACGGGGCGTTCGGCGGCGCGACTTCTGCGGCGCCGAGCAGCGCAGTCTCGGGGTCGGCGCGCGAAGCGCGCTTCGTACCTCTGACTCGCGGCGAATGTCCGAACGAAGCGAGCGCAGCTCGCGAAGTGAGTTTCGCCGCGCGACCCCGAGGCGAGCAGCACAGGGCAGTCGGCGCGCAGCGCCGACTGCCGCAGCTGGAGCGCCGCCGAACGCCCCGTAGGCGCCCCGCAGCCGCTTGCGCCAGTCGCGCCGGCGCCAGGCGCATGCCAAGGCTCGCCCCCAGCGGCCCGCTGCCGCTTGCCGCGCCCGCGCCGCGTCAGAACAACCGGAACGCCCCGATCGCCACCACCGTCGGAATCGCCGCCGCGGCGAGCAGCCCGAGCGCGCTGATCTCCTCGTGCTCGAAGCGGCTCTTCAGGATCGAGTAGCCGGCCGGATTCGGCGCGTTGGCGATCACGGTCAGCCCGCCGCCCGTCACCGCGCCGGCCACCAGCGAATACTTGAACTCGTCGGTGAGCCCTTCGACCAGCGAGCCCAGATAGGTGAGCGCGGCGTTGTCCGTCACCGCGGTGAGTGCGGTCGCGCCGTAATAGACGGCGGTCGGGCTCATCCGTTCGAGCAGCGCCTGCAGCCACCATTGCTGCTGGCCGCCGAGAACGACCAGCCCCGCGAGAAAGAAGGCCACCATCAGCGCCTCGCGCAGGATGAGCCGGTCCTGGTAGCGCTCGTAGGCGCTCGCCACGCCGAGGAAGAACAGGAACAGCGCCATGAAGACGATCGCGTGGTGCGCGAAGACGACGACGCCGAGCAGGAACAGCAGGTGCACGAGCGTGAGCTGCCACGGCACCGCCGACCCGCCGTCGTCGTTCGACGGGGGTGTCGCCGACAACTGGCGCAGTTCCGGAGCGAACAGCAGCGTGACGCCGACCGCGTTGATCAGGCAGGCCAGTGCCGAGCGCCAGCCGAAATGCTCGAGCATGAACGGCAGCGTCCATTCCCATTTCGCCGCGACCATCAGCACCGGCGGCGCGGCGAAAGGCGTGAGCGTGCCGCCGATCGAGACGTTGACGAACAGCACGCCGATCGTGGCGTATTTCAGCCGGCTCGAGATCGGCATCGAATAGAAGCGATCGCGCAGCAGCAGCGCGGCGAGCGTCATCGCCGCCGGCTCGGTGATGAACGAGCCGAGCAGCGGCAGCAGGAACAGCGCGAGGAAATAGGTGGCCATCGCGGGCGGCATCGGCAGCAGCAGCGCGCCGCGCTCGACCGCCGCGCGCGCGAGCAGCAGGATCGGACGGCTGGCCGCGACGACCATGATCACGAACACGAACATCGGCTCGGTGTAATTGCGCGACTCCAGGTAGTGCAGCGCCTCGGCGCCTCCGCCGGCGATCGCGATGTACGCGACGAGCACCATCGCCCAGAAGCCGAAGACGACCTCGACCTCGCCGAGCAGGTGCCAGATGCCGGCGTGCGCCGGGTAGCGGTGCGCCACGCGCTCGAAGGCCTTCGCCGAGAAGGTGTGAACGAGCGCGATCGCGAACAGGATCGCGCCGCCCAGATGGATGACGGTCGGGTTCAGTTCGTTCTCCCTCGGAACACGTTCACAGCTTCAGCCGAAATAGCGGTCGAAATCGGCGTGCAGCCGCTCCTCGATGCGGGAGCGGAACAGCCCGACCATGCCGCCGAGCTGCGCATCGAGCACGACGCGGTCGCGCGTGACGGTGAGGCTTCCGCTGACGCCCGCGCGCTCGAAATGCAGCGCGTTGCCCTCCCACTCGCTGGCCATCTCGAAGGACTGCGCCATGTCGTCGGCAACGCGCTGCGCGGCGGCGCGCGCCTTCTTCAGGCCCAGACGATGCTTTCGCTCGAGATGGATCGCGGGCACGCTCGCGCGGCTTCTCAGGCGGAAACCGGCGTGCGCAGCGGCTGGCCGCTCGCCCACGCGACGAGGTTCTCGGCGGCGAGCATCGCCATGCCCAGGCGCGAGCTGCGCGTGGCGCTGCCGATGTGCGGCGTGAGCACGACGTTGGGCACCTCGAGCAGCGCCGGGTCCACTTTCGGCTCGTTCTCGTAGACGTCGAGGCCGGCCGCGCCGATCGGGCCGCTGCGCAGCGCCTTCGCCAGCGCCGCATCGTCGACGATGCCGCCGCGCGCGATGTTCACCAGCACGGCGCCCGGCTTCATCATCGCCAGCTCGCGCGCGCCGATCAGGTGATGTGTCTGCGGCGTGTACGGCACGACGAGCACGACGTGGTCGGCGCTGCGCAGCAGCTCGTCGAGCGCGACGCGCCGCGCGCCCAGCTCGGCCTCGTTCGGCGCCTGCGAGCGGTTGTGGTAGAGCACCTGCATCGAGAAGCCGCGCGCGCGGCGCGCGATCGCCGAGCCGATGCGGCCCATGCCGACGATGCCCAGCGTCGCGCCGTGCACGTCGGCGCCGAGGAACTGGTCGAAGGCCCAGCTGTTCCAGCGGCCCTCGCGCAACCAGCGCTCGGTTTCCGACAGGCGGCGCGCAGCCGCCATCAGCAGCGCCCAGCCGAGATCGGCGGTGGCCTCGGTGAGCACGTCGGGCGTGTTCGTCACCGCGATGCCGCGCTCGGCGCAGGCGGCCACGTCGATGTGGTTGTAGCCGACGGTGCCGGTGGCGACGATCTTCAGCTGCGGGCAGGCGTCGAGCAGTTCGCGATCGATGCGGTCGGAGCCGACGACGAAGAGCGCGTCGCGATCGGCCGCGCGTCGCAGCAGTTCCTCGCGCGGCCACAGCGCGTCGTCGGCGTTGCCTTCGAGCTGGAAGTACGGCTGCAGCCGCTCGACGACTTCGGGGAAGACCCTTCGCGTGACGAGCAGTTTCGGTCGACGGTTCATCGGCAGCGCTCCGGGCACCCAGGGACCGGCGCGATTATAGCGACGCGAGGCGGGCGAATCGGCACGGCCCTATTGGATCTGGAACACCTGCCGCAGGTATTTGACGTAGGCCTCGTCCTCGCACATGTTCTTGGCCGGCGTGTCGGAGATCTTCGCCACCGGCTGGCCGTTGCAGCGGACCATCTTGATGACGATCTGCAGCGAGGGGTAGCCGAGGTCGTTGGTGAGGTTCGTGCCGATGCCGAAGGCGATGCGCGTGCGTTCGCGAAAGCGGCGGTACAGATCGGCCATCAGCGGGAAGGTGAGCGCGTCGGAGAAGACCAGCGTCTTCGTCTTCGGATCGACGCGGTTCTTTTCGTAATGCGCGATCAGCCGCTCGGCCCACTGGAAAGGATCGCCCGAGTCGTGGCGCGCGCCGTCGAACAGCTTGCAGAAATACATGTCGAAGTCGCGCAGGAACGCCGACATGCCGTAGACGTCGGACAGCGCGATGCCGAGGTCGCCGCGGTATTCGCGCGCCCAGGTCTCGAAGCCGAAGACCTGCGTGTCGCGCAGGCGCGGCCCGAGCGCCTGGCAGGCCTGCAGGTATTCGTGCGCCATCGTGCCCAGCGGCGTCATTGCGTGCTTCATCGCGAAATGCACGTTCGAAGTGCCGGCGAAGCTCTCGCCGAGCCGCTCGCGACATTCGAGCAGCACCTCCTCGTGCCAGATGCGCGAGAAGCGCCGGCGCGTGCCGTAGTCGGCGATGCGCACGCCGGCGAGATCGGGCTGGCCGACGATCGAGTCGATCTTGGCCGCCAGCCGGCGCCGGCCTTCGGCGTGATCGGGCCTGTCCACCGTCGCGCGGAAATACAGCTCGTTGACGATCGACAGCACCGGCACCTCGAAGAGGATCGTGTGCAGCCACGGTCCGCGGATCGTGATGTCGATCTCGCCGTTGTCCTTCGGCGACGGCCCGATCGAGATGTACTTCTCGTTCATGTGGAACAGGCCGAGGAAGTCGACGAAGTCGCTCTTGATGAAGCGCATCGAGCGCAGGTAGTCGAGTTCGTCGTCGCGAAAGCGCAGCGAGCACAGGTGGCGCACTTCGTCGCGGATCGCGCCGACGTAGGGCCGCAGGTCGATGCCTTCGTTGCGGCAACGGAAGCGGTATTCCACCTGCGCGCCGGGGAAGTGATGCAGGACGACCTGCATCATCGTGAACTTGTAGAGGTCGGTGTCGAGCAGCGAATCGATGATCATCGTGTGGACTGGCCCTACTCCGCTCGCACCCGGTTGGGAAGGATCTTCCCGAGGAACTGCCGCGCGCGCTCGCTGCGCGCGCCCATGTCGCCGAAGAACTCGGCCGTGCGGCAGTCTTCGACGATGCGTCCGGCGTCCATGAATACCACGCGATCGGACACGTTGTTGGCGAAGCCCATCTCGTGCGTGACGACCATCATCGTCATGCCTTCGCGCGCGAGCCCGACCATCACCTCCAGCACCTCGCCGACCATCTCCGGATCGAGCGCCGACGTGGGCTCGTCGAACAGCATCGCGATCGGGTCCATGCACAGCGCGCGGGCGATCGCCACGCGCTGCTGCTGGCCGCCGGAGAGCTGCCCGGGGAACTTGTCGCGCTGCGAGGCGAGCCCGACCCTGTCGAGGTAGTGCATCGCCTTGCCGACCGCGTCCGGCCTGCTGCGCCCGAGCACCTTGCGCTGCGCCAGGCAGAGGTTCTCGATCACGGTGAGGTGCGGGAACAGCTCGAAGTGCTGGAACACCATGCCCACCCGCGCGCGCAGCCGCGGCAGGTCGGTGCCGCGCGCCGACAGCGAGATGCCGTCGACCACCACGTCGCCTTTCTGGAAGGGCTCGAGCGCGTTGACGCACTTGATCAGCGTGGACTTGCCCGATCCGGAAGGGCCGCAGACCACCACGACCTCGCCCTTGTCGACGTGCGTCGTGCAGTCGGCGAGCACCTGGAACTGGCCGTACCACTTGCTGACGTCGCGGATCTCGATCATCGGCATGTCGCTTCGCCCATGAGCCTCAACGGATGATGGCGATGCGCCGGTTCAGCGCCTTCACGGCGAGCGACAGCGCATAACTGAGAACGAAATAGATGACGGCCACCAGCGTGTACATCTCGACGAGGCGGCTGTCGCGCTGCGCGATCTTGCTCGCTGCGCCGACCAGGTCGGTGACGTTGAGCAGCGCCACCAGCGAAACGTCCTGGAACAGCACGATCGTCTGCGTGAGCAGCACGGGCAGCATGTTGCGCAGCGCCTGCGGCAGGACGACCAGGCGCATCGCCTGCGCGTAGTTCAGGCCGATCGCGTAGGCCGCCGACAGCTGTCCCTTGGGGATGCTCTGGATGCCGGCGCGGACGATCTCGCAGAAATACGCCCCCTCGAACAGGATGAAGGTGACGTAGGCGGAGCGGTCGGCGCCGATGCGCGGAGGATAGGCGGCGCCGGTGATCCATTGCAGCATCACCGGCACGAGGAAATAGAACCAGAAGATGACCAGCAGCAGCGGAACCGAACGCATCAGGTTCACGTAGCCGGCCGCCACCCATGCCAGCGGCGCGATGCCCGACAGGCGCGCGAGCGCGAGCAGGATTCCCCATATCGTTCCGCCGATCGCGGCGATCACCGTGAGCTGGACGGTATAGGACAGGCCCTTCATCAGGAAGGGCAGCGAGGCGGCGATCGACCCCCAGTCGAAGCCTGCCATGATGGGCTACCGTTTCCCCCCGAGATAGCCGGGCACCGCGGTGGCGCGCTCGACCCAGGCGAACACCCGGTTGATCGCGAGCGCCACCAGCACGTAGAGGACGGTGGCGGCACCGAAGGCGGCGAAGTAGCGGAAGGTCATCTCGCCCATCTCGCGCGTGCGGAAGAACAGCTCCGCCAGGCCGATCGAGTACGCCACCGCCGAGTTCTTCACCAGGTTCATCGACTCCGAGGTGAGCGGCGGGACGACGATGCGAAAGGCCATCGGCAGCAGCACGTAGCGGTAGGTCTGCGCCTGCGTGAGGCCCAGCGCATAGCCGGCCATGCGCTGGCCGCGCGGCAGCGACAGGATGCCCGACTTCACCTGCTCGGCGATGCGCGCCGAGGTGAAGAGCCCGAGGCAGACCACCGACAGCAGCAGCTGGAAACGCGTGGGGTCCATTTCGAGCGCCAGGCGCTTGAGCGACGGCACGAACTCCGGAACGACGAAGTACCAGAGGAAGAACTGCACCAGCAGCGGGATGTTGCGGAACAGCTCGACCCAGGCGTCGCCCAGCGCCACCACCCAGCGCCGGTCGGTGGTGCGCAGCACGCCGAGCAGCGAGCCGATCGCCATCGCGACGATCCACGACAGCGCGACCAGCACGAGCGTGTACTCGAGCCCCCAGAGCAGCGACATCCCCCAGGTGGTGTCGCCGTCCGGAGTCTCCTGGCCGAAGATGCCGAGGTCGAGCACGGCCTCCTCCCAGCCGCTTTCCCGGCCGCTTTCTCAGCCGCTCACCCGGGCGCGCGCGCCGCTCACTCGACGCCCTTGTCGTTCGGATGCGCGAAGGCCTGCTTGTTCGCCTCGTTCTCGGGGAAGTTCAGGTTGATGCCCTTGGGCGGAATCGGGCTGGTGAACCATTTCGCGTAGATCTGGTGGATCTCGCCGGACTTCATCACGTCGCCGATCGTCTTGTCGACCAGCGCCTTGAACTGCGGGTCGTTCTTGCGCAGCATCATGCTGTAGGGTTCGCTGCGCAGCGAACCGGGCAGGATCCGGTACGCCGACGGGTCCTTCGAGTTCGCGATCTGGCCCGCCAGCAGGATGTCGTCCATCACGAAGGCCGCCGCCCGCCCGTCCGCCATCAGCAGGAAGCTCTCGGCGTGGTCCTTGCCGTAGATCTCCTTGAAGTCGGCGTCTTCGGCCTTGGCATATTTCTTCAGCAGCGGCACCGAGGTCGTGCCCGAGGTGGTGACGATCGTCTTGCCCTTCAGTTGCTCGAAGCGCTCGATGCCCGAATCCTTCTTCACGGCCGCCGAGACGTTGATGACGAAGTAGGTGGGCCCGAACGCCACCTGCTTCTGGCGCGCCACCGAGTTGGTGGTGGAGCCGCATTCGAGGTCGATGGTGCCGTTCTCGAGCAGCGGAATGCGGTTGCTCGACGTGACCGGAGAGTAGTTCACCTTCAGGTCCGGCATCTTCAGCTCGGCCTTCACCGCGTCGGTGATCTTCGCGCACAGCTCCATCGCGTAGCCGATCGGCCTGCCGTTGTTGTCCAGATACGAGAAGGGAATCGAGGACTCGCGATAGCCGACAGTGATGGCGCCGGTTTCCTTCGCCTTCTGCAGCGTGCCGGTCAGCGCCTGGGCGTGCGCCGCGGCGGACGCAAAGGCCAGGCACGCGAAGAGCGCCGCTTGCTTCAATGAGGTCATGAGAGGGCTCCGTCGATCGATGGGGATCCGAATGGCGCGCTCAGTGTAGCCCAGGCCGCCGGCCGGCGAATATCGGCTGCGTCAGTCCTGCACGACCGGCACTTCGGCTGCCGGCGGCGTGTTGCGGCTGCGCGTGCAGCGCACGATGCCGTCGATCATCACCATGCCGACGCCGGGAATGTCGCCCAGATGCACGCTGTCGAGCAGGTCGGCGCCGGCCGAGTGCTGCGCGCGATCGAGGAAGACGAAGTCGGCCGGGCGGCCGGGCTCGATCAGCCCCTGCTCGAGCCCACGCATGCGCGCGGTATTCCCGGTGGCGAAGCCGAAGCAGATCTCGGCCGGGATGTCGGCCATGCTCGAGAGCAGCGCGATCATCCGCAGGATTCCGAGCGGCTGCACGCCCGAGCCGGCCGGCGCGTCGGTGCCGAGAATGATGCGGTGCGGGCAGCGCAGCTCGATCGCGTGGCGCGCGGTGAGGATCGCGATGCGCTCGTTGCCGTTGTGCACGATCTCCATCGCCCGCGGGCTGCGCTCGCACAGCGTGCACACCGCCTTGTAGGAGAGCGCGGTGTGGCCGCCGTTGATGTGGCCGATGACGTCGGCGTCGGCCTCGAGCACGACGTTCTCGTCGATGAGTCCGGAGCCCGGGATCGACGGGCCGCCGGTGTGGATCGTGCTCTGGATGCCGTGCCTGCGCGCCCACGCGACCATGCGCGCGGCCTCGTCGCCCGCCTTCACCGAACCGAGCCCGACCTCGCCGAGCAGGCGCACGCCGGCGGCGGCCATTTCGGCGAAATCGGCTTCCTCCATCCCCTTCTCGAGCACCGGCGCGCCGGCGAGCACCTTCACTCCGCCGGCCAGGCCCGCGGCGCGCATTCCGTCGAAGGCGCGCTGCGCGGTAATCGCCAGCGCCTTCACGCCGACGACGTCCTTCGGGCGTCCGGGCAGGTGCACCTCGCCGGCGGAGATCATCGTCGTGACGCCGCCGTGCAGGCACGAGTCGATCCAGCCGATCTGGTTCTGGCGCGGTGTCCAGTCTCCGAAGACCGGGTGCACGTGCGAGTCGATGAGCCCGGGCGCGAGCGCCGTGCCGCGCGCATCGATCGTCGTGCGTGCGCCCGCGGTGTCGCAGTCCTTCTCCCGGCCGATCGCGACGATGCGGCCGTCGTCGACGACGACCGTGTCGGCGTCGAGGATGGGACGGTCGATGTCGCCCGACAGCAGCAGCCCGATGTTGCGCACGACGACCTTGCCGGAGCGGGCCTGAGCGTTGAGGTTTGCCATGGTTTCACTCTCCTGGAGGACGATCGCCTGCCGCCGCTGGTCGGCGTACTAGGCCACGCGCGCGGCGGCGGCACACACCGGCTCGTCGGCGCACACGGCCCGAAGCACGGTGTCGAGAACGAAGGATTGCCAGTGCGCCACCGCCTCGGGCGCCTCGAGGTTCTCGCCGAGAAACGCCGAGAGCGTGAAGCGGTTCGACTGGTAGAAGTAGCCGGTGGAGGCGACCAGCAGGTACAGGTCGCGCCCGGTGAGGCCGGGCCGGAACAGCCCGCGCGCCACGCCGCTGGCGAGCAGCCGCTCGAGGATGCCGACGGCGGGCGACGAATACTCGCGCGCGCGCAGCGACTTCCCGATGTGCCGGCCGCGATGCAGGTTCTCGCTGTTGAGCAGCGTGACGAACTCCGGGTGCTTTCGGTAGTACTCGTGCACGAAGCGCACGACCGTGCCGAGCGACTCGACCGGCCGCTCGAAGTCGAGCTCGAGCTTCGACTCGGCTTCGTTGAAGCGCCGGTAGATCTCCTCGAGGACGGCGACGAACAGCCCTTCCTTGCTGCCGAAGTAGTAGTAGATCATCCGGTCGTAGGAGCCGGCCGCCTTGGCGATCTTGTCGACGCTGCCGCCGTGCAGGCCGTGCCGCGCGAAGACGCGGATGGCCGCGCGCAGCAGGCTGTCGCGCGTGGCCTGCGCGGCGCGCTCGCGCACGCCCTTCCTGCGCACGACGCCGCTCATTGCTCGGCGAACGCGCGCTCGATGACGAAGGCGCCCGGCACCGAGGTGTTGCCCTCGGCGAAGCCGCGCTGCTCGAGCATGTGCTTGAGGTCGCGCAGCATGCCGGGGCTGCCGCAGATCATGACGCGGTCGTCGGCCGGGTCGAGCGCGGGCAGGGAGAGATCGGCGAACAGCTTGCCGCTCTCGATGAGATCGGGGATGCGGCCCATGTTGCGGTACTCCTCTCGCGTGACGGTGGGGTAATAGCGCATCTGGGAGGAGACCATGTCGCCGAGGAACTCGTGCGACGGCAGGTGCTCGGCGAGCAGGTCATGGTAGGCGAGTTCGTCGACCTTGCGCACACCGTGCACGAGGACGATCTGCTCGAACTTCTCATAGGTTTCGGGATCGCGCACAATGCTCATGAACGGCGCCAGGCCGGTGCCCGTGGCGAGCATGTACAGGCGCCTGCCCGGAAGCAGGTAGTCGACCACCAGCGTTCCGGTGGGCTTGCGGCCCACGATCAGCGTATCGCCGGGCTGGATGTGCTGCAGGCGCGAGGTGAGCGGGCCCTCTTCGACCTTGATGCTGAGGAACTCGAGATGGTCCTCGTAGTTGGCGCTCGCGATGCTGTAGGCGCGCAGCAGCGGCTTGCCGTCCACCCGCAACCCGATCATCGTGAAGTGGCCGTTGCTGAACCGCAGCGCGGCGTCGCGCGTCGTCGTGAAGCTGAACAGCCGGTCGGTCCAGTGGTGGACGCTCAGTACCCGTTCCTCGTTGAATGCGCTCATGGGGGGATCGTGGCGGGTTGCGTGAGGCGCTTGCCAGAACGCGGCGAATTCAGTAGATTCCGCGCTTTGATGTAGCGACCACAACATCAAATTTCGGTGGATGCTACATGAATGGATTCGGCGGGACAATCCCGACCGGCACCGAGGAGCGCCCCATGACCGAACACACGCGCACCGACGGGCTGCCCGGCATCGACGTGCCGGCGCTGCCGCAGATCCTCGAACGGGGACGACCGCGCAGCGAACGCATGGCGGCCGACAAGATCGAGTGCAACGCCTGCCCGGTGCTGTGCCAGATCGCCCCCGGACGCACCGGCGCCTGCGACCGTTACGCGAACCACGAGGGCACGCTGGTGCGCGTCGATCCGGTCGTGCTGCTGCGCCGCCGGATCGACGAGAGCGAGGCGCGGCTGGTGTCCTTCGCCTACCGCCCCACCCTGCCCGCGGCGCTGCAGCAGGAGCCGCCGGCCGCCGCCGACGCGCCGGCGGCCGCACTGCCGCCCGATCTCCTTGCCGGCGACGAGGTCTTCGTCACCGGGATCGGATCGTCGACCACCTATCCCGACTACAAGCCGGCCCCGTTCATCGTGGGCTCGAAGGCCGACGGCGTCGATCTCGTCACCGTCGTCACCGAGGGCATCTTCAGCTACTGCAGCTTCAAGCTGAAGATCGACACCGATCGCTACCTCGGGCCCGAGCAGGCCAACGTGCGCTGCAAGGGAGAGGTCGTCGGCCACGTGACCACCGCCGAGTACGGCTCGCAGATGCTGTCGCTGGGCGGCGTGCACCACCTCACCGGCGGCAGCAAGAAGGAAGGCCGCCTCGCGCTCGAGGCGATGCAGACGCTCGGCAACAAGGGCGCGGTAGCGCTCACCATCGACGGCGGTTCGCAGATCGTGGTGCAGGCCGGCCGCGCGCCGATCGTCAACGGCGTCGAGGAGCAGCGCATGCGCGTGGGCTGCGGCTCGGCCACGATCGGCATCTTCGCGCGCCAGCTCTTCGGCAAGGCCGACGAGGTCGTCGTCGTCGACGACCACATCACCGGCGTGCTCACCGAGCACCAGGCCGGGCGCTGCCTCGACATGCCGCGCTCGGGGATCAGGGTGCGCGGGCGCAAGTCCACGCCGGGGCGCTATTTCCAGGTCGCCAACCCGGGCACCGGCTGGGGCGGAACCGACATCGCCGATCCGCTGTCGATCATCGAAGGCTGGGACGAGTCGGTGGCGCGCCCGGGGCTGCGGCTGCTGATGACCTCGACCACCGGCGAGCACGCGTCGTGGTACGTGCTCGACGAGGCGCTGCGGCCGCAGGAACAGCAGATGCCGCCGGCGGTGCGCGCCGTCGTCGAGCGCATCGGCGAGAACTGCGAGCCGTCGCTGTGCACCGTGCTGTTCCTCGGCGGCGCCGGCGGCAGCCTGCGCGCAGGCGTCACCGAGAACCCGGTCCTGCTCACCCGCGCGATCAAGGAAGCGCTGGTGAACGTCACCTGCGGCGGGGCGCCCGCCTACGTCTGGCCGGGCGGCGGCATCACGATCATGGTCGACGTGCTGCGCATGCCGGACCACAGCTTCGGCACGGTACCCACGCCCGCGCTGGTCGCGCCGATCGAGTTCAGCATGCGGCTGGAAGATTTCCGTGCGCTCGGCGGGCACGTCGACCACGTCCGGCCGCTCGACGAAGTCCTGCGCCACGGCGCCTGGCACGACGACGGCGCGCCGACTGCCCGCCGCTGGGTCGAGGCGTCGAAGCGCAACCCGTGGCCGCTGGGTCGCCCGCCGTTGATCGGGTGAAATCGGCATGTCCGCGCAACGCAGGCAGTTGTCCGACGGCCGCTGGCATTTCCAGCACGGCCCGATCGACATCGTGATCGGCGCCGACGGCCGCGACGATGCGCTGCGCACGGCGCACGAAGCCGCGTGGCAACGCTTTTGCGGGGTGCTGGAGGAGCTCGTCGCCGAGCTGCCGCGCCTGCGCGAGCCGATCCGCCCGGGCGACTGCCCGCCGCAGGGTCCGATCGCGCGTCGCATGTGGACGGCGTGCGCGCCCTACCACCGCTCCTGCTTCATCACGCCGATGGCCGCAGTTGCCGGCGCGGTCGCGCAGGAGCTCGTCGCGTACTACGAACGCGACGGCATCGACCGCGCCTGGATCAACAACGGCGGCGACATCGCGCTGCACCTGGCGCCCGGACATGCGCTGCGCATCGGAATCTACGCGGACATCGCGCGCCTGGATGCGCGCGAGGTGCTGCACGGCATCCGCAGCGACGGATGCTTCGAGGTCGCGCATCCGATGGCCGTGCGCGGCGTCGCCACCAGCGGCTGGCGCGGGCGCAGCTTCTCGCTGGGCATCGCCGACAGCGTCACCGTGCTCGCCGCCACGGCCGCGCTGGCCGACGCCGCAGCGACGATCGTCGCCAACGCGGTCGACGTCGACGATCCGCGCATCGTGCGGCGCCCGGCCTGCGAGCTGAAGGACGACACCGACCTCGGCGCGATTCCGGTCACCGTCGATGTTCCGCGGCTAGACCCGGCCACCGTGCAACGCGCGCTCGACGCGGGCCTGCGGCGCGCGCGCGAGCTGCAGCGCGAAGGGCTCGTCGGCTCGTGCGCGCTCGTCTGCCAGGGCCTGGTCGCCGTCGCCGGCCCCATCGCCGGGCCCGCCGACCCCATCGCTGGCCTCGCCGGCCCCGCCGGCCCCGCCGGCCCCGCCGAGCTCGTCATCGACCCGCCCGCGGCGCTGCGCGTTGTGGGGCGTCGGCTCGAAGTGCACGGCGCCGCCCTTTCCTGAGTCAAATTCACCGGAGAGCCCCGCGATGATCGAGATCCGGCGCATCGTTTCGCAGGTCGAGGACATTCACCACGAGTTCGGCCCGGTCGCGGCGCAGCCGCTGCGACGCGGCTGGATCGCCGCGGTGCTGACCAACCCCTTCGCCGGGCGTTACGTCGAAGACATCCTGCCGATGATGGACGAGCTCAATCCGGTCGGACTCGATCTGGCGCAACGGCTGCGCGCCGCGATGGGCGTGCCCGTCGAGCGGATCGAGACCTACGGCAAGGGCGCGATCGTCGGCAGTGCCGGCGAGCTCGAGCACGGCGCGCTCTGGCACGTGCCGGGCGGCTACGCGATGCGCGAGCTGCTCGGATGGAAAGGCGACCGCGCCGCTTATCGTGCCGGCGCCGGCGCGGGCGCTGCCGAGGAGAAGACCGGCCAGCCGGGCAACGCGCTGGCGATCGTTCCTTCCACCAAGAAGGTCGGCCCGCCGGGCGCCACGCTCGACGTGCCGCTCACGCACATCAACGCAAGCTACGTGCGCAGTCATTTCGACGCGATCGAGGTGCGCGTGCCGGGCGCGCCGAAGCGCGACGAGCTCGTCTACGTGCTCGCCATGAGCACCGGCGCGCGCGTGCACGCGCGTGTGGGCGGTCTGGCCGCCGCGGCGATCAGCCGCTGGGACGGCCTGCGCTGAGCAGGCAGCGCGCCGCAAGACACGACCAACCACCAGGAGGAATTCCATGGCCGCCAGGATCCGCAAGCTGATCGTGCAGGTCGACGAGACGCGCATCGAGATGAACCGGACGATCGAGCCGCCGACGCGCCGCGCGGTGGCGATGGCCGTGATCGAGAATCCGTGCGCCGGACGGTACGTCGAGAAGCTCGACGAGCTCATCGCCATCGGCGAGGAGCTCGGCGGCCTGCTCGGCAGCCGCTGCGTGCAGGCGCTCGGAATCGAGCCGGCGCAGGCGCACAGCTACGGCAAGGCCGCCATCGTCGGCGAATCGGGCGAGCTCGAGCATGCCGCCGCGATCCTGCATCCGAAGCTCGGTGCCACGCTGCGCACCGCCGTCGGCAAGGGCGCGGCGCTCGTGCCCTCGGCCAAGAAGCGCGGCGGCCCGGGCAGCGCGATCGACGTGCCGCTCGGCCACAAGGACGCCGCATTCGTGCGCAGCCACTTCGATGCGATCGAGGCACGCGTGAGCGATGCGCCGCGTGCCGACGAGATCGTCGTCGCGGTCGCCGTCACCGACAGCGGCCGACCGCTGCCGCGCGTGGGCGGCCTGCAGGTATCCGAGATCAAGGGCGAGGACGGCCTGCGCTAGGCTCGGCGACCACAACGATTCACCCCCTGGAGAGACATCCATGGCAACACGCAGGCAGGTTCTTCGAGGCGGTCTGGCCGCCTCCGCACTCGGCACGCTCGGCGTGCTGAAACCGCTTCCCGCGCACGCGCAGGAACCGATCCGCATCGGCGAGGTCAACAGCTACAAGGCCCAGCCGATGTTCCTCGAGCCGTACAGGAAGGGCATGGATCTCGCCGTCGAGGAGATCAACAAGGCCGGCGGCATCGGCGGCCGGAAGGTCGAGCTGATCGTGCGCGACGACAACGCCAACCCGGGCGACGCGGTGCGCGTGGCCGAGGAGCTGGTCTCGCGCGAGCGGGTCGACGTGCTCACCGGCTCGTTCCTCTCGAGCATCGGCCTGGCGCTGACCGATTTCGCCAAGCAGAAGAAGTTCTTCTTCCTCGCCAGCGAGCCGCTCACCGACAAGATCGTCTGGGAGAACGGCAACCGGTACACGTTCCGGCTGCGCCCGTCGACGTACATGCAGGTCGCGATGCTGGTGCCCGACGTGGTCGGCAAGAAGCTCAAGCGCTGGGCGCTGGTCTATCCGAACTACGAGTACGGGCAGTCGGCCGCCGCCACCTTCAAGCAGCTGATGAAGGCCGCGCAGCCCGACGTCGAATTCGTCGCCGAGCAGGCGCCGCCGCTGGGCCGCGTCGATTCGGGCAGCGTCGTGCAGGCGCTGGCCGACGCGAAGCCCGACGCGATCTTCAACGTGCTGTTCGGCGCCGACCTGGCGAAGTTCGTGCGCGAGGGCAACACGCGCGGCCTGTTCAAGGGACGCGAGGTCGTCAGCCTGCTCACCGGCGAGCCCGAGTATCTCGATCCGCTGAAGGACGAAACGCCCGACGGCTGGCTGGTCACCGGCTATCCGTGGTACGGCATCAAGACGCCCGAGCACGACGGGTTCCTGAAGGCCTACCAGGCGCGCTTCAACGACTATCCGCGACTGGGCTCGATCGTCGGCTACAGCGCGATCAAGTCGCTGGCCGCCGGCATCGCGAAAGCCGGCTCCACCGACACCGAGAAGCTGATCGCCGCCTTCGAGGGCCTGTCGGTCGACACGCCGTTCGGCAGGATCCTCTATCGCCCGCTCGATCACCAGTCGACGATGGGCGCGTTCGTCGGACGAACGAAGAACGACGGCGGCAAGGGCGTGATGGTCGACTACCGCTACCTCGACGGCGCGAAGTTCATGCCGCCGGACGACGTGGTCCGCAAGCTGCGCGCGGCGAGCTAGAACGCCTCTTCGCGCCGGGGTCGTTCATGAGCTTCTCGAGCTTCGTCGCCCAGCTCCTCAACGGACTGGCAGGCGCTTCTTCGCTGTTCCTGGTGGCGGCGGGGCTCTCGCTGATCTTCGGCGTGACGCGCATCGTCAACTTCGCGCACGGTTCGTTCTACATGGTCGGGATCTACGTGGCGTACACGCTCGTGGATCGGCTCGGCAGCGGCGTGGGCTTCTGGCCCGCGCTGCTGCTGGCGGCCGTCGCGGTCGGGATCCTCGGCGCGCTGGTCGAGCTGGTGGTGCTGCGGCGCATCTACCACGCGCCCGAGCTGTTCCAGCTGCTGGCGACCTTCGCGCTGGTACTCGTCATCAAGGACGCGGTGCTGTGGCTGTGGGGGCCGGCCGAGCTGCTCGGGCCACGCGCGCCCGGCCTGTCGGGGTCGGTGCCGATCCTCGGCCGCGCCTTCCCCACGTACGACCTGTTCCTGATCGTCATCGGCCCGGTCGTGCTGGGCCTGCTGTGGCTCGTTCTAACGCGCACGCGCTGGGGAACGCTGGTGCGCGCGGCCACGCAGGATCGCGACATGGTCGGCGCGCTCGGCGTGAACCAGGCGTGGCTGTTCACCGCAGTGTTCGCACTCGGCGCATTCCTCGCCGGCCTGGGCGGCGCATTGCAGCTGCCGCGCGAGCCCGCCAACCTCGAGATGGACCTGCACACCATCGGCGCGGCCTTCGTCGTCGTCGTCGTCGGCGGCATGGGATCGATTCCCGGCGCCTACGTCGCCGCGCTGCTGATCGCCGAGCTCAAGGCGCTGTGCATCTGGCTCGGGCTGGTCGACGTGCTGGGCTTCAGCATCTCGTTCTCGCGCCTGACACTGGTGGTCGAGTTCCTGGTGATGGCCGTGGTGCTCGTCGTGCGCCCCTGGGGGCTGATGGGGCGCCCGCAGGCGCCGAGCCGCAACGCGGCGGCGGTCGAGCAGCCTCTGCGCAGGCCCGACACGATCTTCAAGGCCGGCGCCGCGGCGCTGCTGCTCGCGCTGGCCGCGCTGCCGGCGCTCAGTGCGCAGGCGCCCTACACGCTCGTGCTCGCCATCGACCTGCTGATCGCCGCGCTGTTCGCGACCAGCCTGCACTTCATCATGGGCCCGGCCGGCATGCACTCGTTCGGCCATGCCGCGTATTTCGGGCTCGGCGCCTACGCGGCGGCGCTGCTGGTGCGCGCGCTCGCGCTGCCGATGGAAGCCGCGCTCGTCGTCGCGCCGCTGGCCGCGGCGCTCGGCGCCTTCGTGTACGGCTGGTTCTGCGTGCGCCTGTCGGGTGTGTACCTGGCGATGCTCACGCTGGCTTTCGCGCAGATCACCTGGGCGATCGTCTACCAGTGGGACAGCCTCACCGGAGGCAGCAACGGCCTGACCGGCGTCTGGCCGTCGGCCTGGCTGGCCGATCGCAGCGCGTACTACTACCTCACCTTCGCGCTCGCGGCCGCCGGCGTGCTGCTGCTGTGGCGCTTCCTCTACGCGCCCTTCGGCTATGCGATGCGCGCCACGCGCGATTCGCCGCTGCGCGCCGACGCGATCGGCATCGACGTGCGGCGCGTGCAGTGGGTCGCCTTCGTCGTCGCCGGCCTGTTCGCCGGCGTCGCGGGCGCCCTCTACGCGTTCTCCAAGGGAAGCATCTCGCCCGAGGGCCTCTACGTGACGAAGTCGGTCGACGGCCTGGTGATGGTGCTGCTCGGCGGGCTGAACACGCTGTCGGGCGGGGCGGTCGGCGCCGTCACCTTCACCTGGCTGCACGACGCGGTCGCCCGCAACACCGAGTACTGGCGCGCGATGCTGGGCGCGATCATCCTGGTCCTCGTCATGCTGTTCCCGCAGGGAATCGCCGGCTTCGTACGACAGATCGTCTACGGGCGCCGGGAAGCGAAAGGAGAGCCGCGATGAGCCTGCTGACGGTATCCGGCCTCGGCAAGTCCTTCGGCGGCATCCGCGCGGTCGACGGCATCGATTTCGAGCTGAAGGCCGGAGAGCTGCTCGCGCTGATCGGGCCGAACGGCGCGGGCAAGTCGACGACCTTCAACATGGTGAACGGCCAGCTGCGTGCCGACCGCGGCTCGATCCGCCTCGACGGCGTCGAGCTCGTCGGCCTGAAGCCGCGACAGATCTGGCGCCTCGGCGTGGGACGCACGTTCCAGATCGCAGCGACCTTCGCCTCGCTCACCGTCGTCGAGAACGTGCAGATGGCGCTGATCTCGGCCGATCGCAGGCTGTACTCGTTCTGGCGGCCGGCACGCGAGCACAGGCGCGACGAGGCGATCGAGCTGCTGAAGAAAGTCGGCATGGCGGCGCAGGCCGACCGGCCGTGCAGCGTGCTCGCCTACGGCGACGTCAAGCGGGTCGAGCTGGCGATCGCGATGGCCAACGCGCCGAAGCTGCTGCTGATGGACGAGCCGACCGCCGGAATGGCCCCGGCCGAGCGCAACGACCTGATGGCGCTCACCAGGGATCTGGTCGTCGAACGCAACATGGGCGTGCTCTTCACCGAGCACAGCATGGACGTCGTGTTCGCCTACGCCGACCGCATGGTCGTGCTGGCGCGCGGGCGGCTGATCGCCCAGGGCGCTCCGGCCGAGATCCGCGACGATCCGAAGGTGCAGGAAGTGTATTTCGGCAGCGGCAAGACCTTCGAGAAGAAGGCGGTCGCGGCGGAGGCGGTGCCGTGAGCGCGCACGACGCAGCGGCAACGCCGGCGAACGTCCTGCTCGACGTGCGCGCGCTGTCGGCCTGGTACGGCGCAGCGCGCATCCTCTTCGACGTCGACCTGCAGGTGCGCCGCGGAGAGGTCGTCGCGCTGATGGGTCGCAACGGCGCCGGCAAGTCGACGACGCTGAGCGCCATCATGGGTATGCTCGACAGGCGCAAGGGCGCGCTCGTCTTCATGGATCGCGACATCTCGCGCAGCGAGCCGCACGAGGTGGCCTCGCACGGGCTGGGCTTCGTCCCCGAGGACCGGCGGATCTTCACCGACCTCACCGTGCTCGAGAACCTCGAGGTCGGCCGGCAGGCGCCGCGCCGCTGGCCCGACGGCAGCGAAGCGCCGCACTGGACGCCCGAGCGGCTGTTCGCCCTCTTTCCCAACCTGGGCGAGATGCCCGACCGCCCCGGCGGACGCATGAGCGGCGGCGAGCAGCAGATGCTCACCGTCGCGCGCACGCTGATGGGGAACCCCTTCGTCGTGCTGCTCGACGAGCCGTCGGAAGGCGTCGCGCCGGTGATCGTCGAGCAGATGGCGCAGATGATCGTCGAGCTGAAGGCGCGCGGCGTGAGCATCCTGCTCTCGGAACAGAACATGCACTTCGCCGAGCTCGTCTCCGACCGCGCCTACGTGCTCGAGAAGGGGCAGATCCGCTTCGCCGGCTCGATGCGCGAGCTGGCGGACAACGAAGAGGTGCGCCGCGCGTACCTCAGCGTCTGATACGACTCCACATCGACGACTCCACATCGACGACTCCCCATTGCGACCGGAGAGCCTCATGCCCGTCACCGCCGCCGACTACCGATTCACCGAGCAGATCGGATTCCTGCTGCGCCGCGCCTACCAGCGCCACACGGCGATCTTCAGGGAGATCGTTCCCGACTCGCAGCTCACGGCGGCGCAGTTCGTCGTGCTGTGCACGCTGCGCGACCTGCCGGGCTGCCAGGTGCGCGACATCGCCGGGGCGACGGCGATCGACGAGCCGTCGGTGCGCGGAATCCTCGAGCGGCTGAAGTGGCGCGAGCTGATCACCGTCTCCCACGAACCGGGCGATGCGCGCCAGCTCGACATCGCGCTCACGCCGGCCGGCCGCACCGTCGTCGACACGATCACGCCGCTGGCCGCGCAGATCTCCGAGCTCACCTTCGGCGACCTCGACGAGGACGAACGCGCGACGATCGTCCGGCTGCTGCGCCGGCTCGTCGGCGAGGAGCGCGGCGCGGCCGAATGAACCGGCGTAGTCCGCCCTCGCAACAGGAGATCGTCGTGCCGCCGCATGCCTGCGCTTCGCCGATTTCGCTGCAAGTGAACGGCGCCGAGCACCGCATCGCGGCGGCGCCCGACACGCCGCTGCTGACGGTGTTGCGCAACGACCTGGGCCTGAACGGCCCGAAATACGGGTGCGGCCTCGGCCAGTGCGGAGCGTGCACCGTGCTCGTCGACGGAACGGCGGCGCGCGCCTGCGTGATCCCGCTGGCCGGCGCGGCCGGACGGCGCATCACGACGCTCGAAGGGCTCGGCACGCGCAGCCGCCCGCATCCGGTGCAGCAGGCGTTCATCGACGAGCAGGCCGCGCAGTGCGGCTACTGCCTGAACGGCATGATCGTCGCCGCGGTCGCGCTGCTGCAGCACACGCCGCATCCGGGCGAGGCCGAGATCCGCGCGGCGCTCAGCGGCAACCTGTGTCGCTGCGGCACCCACGTCGAGATCGTGCGGGCGGTGCGGAAGGCGGCGCTGCTGCTCGAACGGCAGGCGGTGCGCGAGCCGGACGCGGTGCCGGGCGCCACGCAGGCGAACGCTGCGCTATCGGACGCAGCGCAGCCGAATGCCACGCAGCCGGAAGCCTACTGACGCCGCCGTGGATCGCCCGCATCCGCTGCGCACGCGGCGCGACTTTCTCGAGCAGGACGACGCGCTGATCGTCGTCCGCCAGCCGCCCGCGCCCCCGCCGCCGGCGCGCGGCCAGCCGCCCGGCGTGCCGCCGAACCCGGCCGAGGGCGCCGAGGTGCTGCTGTCGATCCACGCGGACGGACGCATCGTCGCGCTGAACGGCCACGTCGACCTCGGCACCGGCGTCCGCACGGCGCTGGCGCAGATCGTCGCCGAGGAGCTCGACGTCGCGCCCGGGCGCGTCGAGATGGTGCTGGGCGACACGGCCCGCGCGCCGAACCAGGGCCTGACGATCGCCAGCGCGACGATCCAGGTGACGGCCGTCCCGCTGCGCCAGGCCGCCGCGCAGGCGCGCGCGTACCTCGTCGAACGCGCAGCCGAGGCGCTCGGCGCGCCGCCCTCGTCGCTGCGCGTGTGCGACGGCATCGTCGAGTGCGCGAGCGACGCGGGAGACGGTGTCGACTGCACGAACGGCGCGCAGGTCGACGCCGGCGTCCGGCGGATCAGCTACGGCGAGCTCGTCCGCGGGCGGCGCCGCGTGCTCGAGCTCGACCCGCAGGCGCGCGTCAAGCCCGCCACCGAGTACCGCGTCGTCGGCAGCGAGGTGCCGCGCGTCGACATCCCGGCGAAGGTCTTCGGCGAGACGAGCTTCGTGCACGACCTGCGGGTTGCCGGCATGCTGCACGGTCGCGTCGTGCGTCCGCCCTACGCCGGCGCCGATCACGGCGAGTTCATCGGCAACACGCTCGAGTCGGTCGACGAATCGTCGATCGCGCACATCCCCGGCGTTCGCGCGGTGGTCGTCCTCCGCGATTTCGTCGGCGTCGTCGCCGAGCGCGAGGAACACGCCGAGCAGGCCGCGGCCGCGCTGCGCGTGCACTGGAAACCGTGGCCCGGCCTGCCGCCGCTGGAGGATCTCGAGCAGGCGCTGCGCGCCAACCCGTCCACCACGCGCCGCGTCGTCGACGAAGGCGACGTCGACGCGGCGCTGGGCGACGGCGAGCGAGCGATCTCGCGCAGCTACGTCTGGCCGTACCAGATGCACGCGTCGATCGGGCCGTCGTGCGCGGTCGCCGCCTGGCACGGTGAAGCGGCCGAACCGCATGCGCTGACGGTCTGGGCCGGAACGCAGAACCCGCACGTGCTGCGCGCCGACCTGGCGACGCTGCTCGCGCTGCCGGACGTCTCGATCGAGGTGATCCGGATGGAGGCCGCGGGCTGCTACGGCCGCAACTGCGCCGACGACGTCGCCGCCGACGCGGCGCTGCTCTCGCGCGCGGTCGGCGCGCCGGTGCGCGTGCAGCTCAGCCGCGAGCAGGAGCACCTGTGGGAGCCGAAGGGCACCGCGCAGTGGATGCAGGTGCGCGGCGCGCTCGACGGCTCGGGCGCCTTCGATGCCTACGACTTCTCGGTCGCCTATCCGTCGAACGGCGCGCCCACGCTTGCGCTGCTGCTCACGCGCGCGATCGACCCGGTGGCGCGCTCCTTCGAGATGGGCGACCGCACGGCCCGGCCGCCGTACACCGTGCCGAACCTGCGCGTGACGATCCAGGACATGGCGCCGATCCTGCGCGCGTCGTGGCTGCGCGGCGTCTCGGCGCTGCCGAATTCGTTCGCGCACGAATCCTTCGTCGACGAGCTGGCGAGCCTGGCACGCGTCGATCCGGTCGAGTTCCGGCTGCGCCACCTGAACGACGAGCGCGGCAGCGAACTGCTGCGCGCCACTGCCGAGCGCGCCGGCTGGGTCGCGCACGACGGGCCGCAGCAGCTCGGCCGCAGCGGCGACCTGCTGCACGGCCGCGGTGTCGCCTATGCGCGCTACGTGCACGGGCAGTGGCCGGGCGTCGCCGCAGCCTGGTCGGCGTGGGTGGCCGACGTCGACGTCGATCGCGCCACCGGCGAGGTGCACGTGCGGCGCGTGGTCGTCGGCCAGGATTCGGGGCTGGTCGTCAACCCGGCGGGCGCGCGGCACCAGGTGCAGGGCAACGTGATCCAGACGACGAGCCGCGCGCTGCAGGAACGCGTGCGGATCGATCCGCAGACGAGCGTCGTCTCCGGGCGCGAATGGGGCAGCTACCCGATCCTCGACTTCCGCCAGGTCCCGGTCATCGAGGTCGTGACGATGCCGCGGCCCGGCGAGGCGCCGCTCGGTGTCGGCGAGTCGGCGTCGGTGCCCGGAACGGCGGCGATCGCCAACGCGATCTTCGATGCGACCGGCATCCGCTTCCGGCAGCCGCCGTTCACGCCCGAGGTCGTTCGCGCGGCGCTGCATCCGCTGCCTGCTGCGGGCGACGGCGCCGCGGGCGCGTCGTCGGCCGCAGGCGCGACGCGCGGTGCGCCGCGCTTCTTGCCGACGACGCGCCCCACGCACCCGCCGCCCGCCGCTCCAAGGTGGCCGCGCGGCAAGCGCTGGTGGGCCGGCGCCGGCGCGCTGCTCGCCGGCGTGGCGGGCTTCGCCGCCGGAGCACTCGGCTGGCGCGCGGCGATGCCGCCGATCCCGCGCGCCGACGTCTCGATGTACACGGCGGCGACGATCGAGCGCGGCCGCCAGCTCGCCGCCGTCGGCAACTGCGTCGGCTGCCACACGGCTGCGGGCGGCGCGCCGAACGCCGGCGGCCTGGAGATGCCCACCCCCTTCGGGACGATCCGCACGACCAACATCACGCCCGACGTCGAGACCGGGATCGGCGGCTGGTCGCTCCCCGCGTTCCAGCGCGCGATGCGCGAGGGAATCGCGCGCGACGGACGCCACCTGTATCCGGCATTCCCCTATCCGTCGTACACGCGCACCACCGACGAGGACCTGACCGCCCTCTATGCGTGGCTGATGAGCCAGCCTGCCGTGCGCAACGACGTGGCTGCGTCGAAGCTCGCGTTTCCGTACGGCGTGCGGCCGCTGATGGCGCTGTGGAATGCACTCTTCCTGCAGCCCGGCGCCACGGCGCAGGCCGACCCCGCGCGCTCGGCGCAGTGGAACCGCGGCGAGTACCTGGTCAACGGCCTGGGGCACTGCGGCGCGTGCCACACCGAGCGCAATGCATTGGGCGCGGAGCGAACCGGAACCGCATATCTCGGCGGCGCGATGGTCGAAGGCTGGGAAGCGCCGCCGCTGACCTCGGCCAGCCGCGCGCCGGTGCCGTGGACCGAGGACGAGTTCTACCGCTACCTGCGCAGCGGCTACAGCCCGCTGCACGGGGCGACGGCCGGACCGATGGGCCCGGTGATCGCCGAGCTCGCGGCGCTTCCCAACGAGGACGTGCGCGCGATGGCGCACTACCTCGCGTCGTTCAACCCGCCGGTCACCGAGGCGCAGGCGAAGGCCGCGGCGCAGACCGCGGTGCTCGAGGCCCGCGCATCGGCCGCGATGCCGTCGAGCGCCTCGCGGATGTTTTCCGTGGCCTGCGGTGCCTGCCACCACGACGGCGAAGGGCCGCGCCTGCTCGGCGCGAACGTGCCGCTCGCGCTGAACAGCAACCTGCACAGCGACCGTCCGGACAATCTGCTGCGCGTGATCCTCGAAGGCATCCGCACGCCCGCCACGCACGCGATCGGCTTCATGCAGGGCTTCGCCGATGCGCTCGACGATCGCCAGGTGGCGGAGCTGGCCGCGTGGATGCGCCGGCGCTACGCGCCGTCGAAGCCGGCGTGGACCGATCTCGAGGCCGCCGTCGCACGCGTGCGCGCGTCCCTCTCCGCGCCCTAGTGTCCTGTCGCGGTCAGGTCGACGTGTACACCGTCTTTACCGAATTGCGATGCATGCGCTTTTCTCCTGGCGATGCGATGCCGCTCAGACGACGCCGCGCGAGCGCAGCTCGTCGAGCTGCGCGGCGTCGAGATCGAGCCAGCCGCGCAGCACCTCGTCGGTGTGCTCCCCGAGCAGCGGCGGCGCATTGCGATGCACGATCGGAGAATCGGAGAGCCGGATCGGATTGGCCACCAGCGGCACGACGCCGGCCAGCGGGTGATCGAGCTCGATGCGCAGCCCGCGCGCACGCACCTGCGGGTCGTCGAAGACCTGGTCGATCCGGTTGATCGGACCGCAGGGGACGGCCTGAGCCTCGAGCGCGGCGATCCAGTCGCGCGTCGTGCGCAGCACGGTGGTCCGGCGCAGCAGCGGAATCAGCTCGCCGCGGTGCGCGACGCGCTGCGGGTTGGTGGCGAAGCGGGGATCGGCGGCCCACTCCGGATGCCCCGCGATCGCGCAGAAGCGGGCGAACTGCCCGTCGTTGCCGATCGCGAGGATCATGTCGCCGTCGGCGGTCGGGAAATCCTGGTACGGAACGATGTTCGGGTGCGCGTTGCCCATGCGCCGCGGCACCATGCCGCCGGCGAGGTAGCTAGACGCCTGGTTGGCCAGGCAGGCGACCTGCACGTCGAGCAGCGCGAGGTCGATGTGCTGTCCGCGCCCCGAGCGCGCACGCTCGGCCAGTGCGGCGAGCACGGCGATCGTCGCGTAGAGCCCGGTGGTGATGTCGGTGAGCGCGACGCCGACCTTCTGCGGCCCCGCGCCCTCCTCGTCGTCGGCGCGGCCGGTGATGCTCATCAGCCCGCCCATTCCCTGGATCAGGAAGTCGTAGCCGGCGCGCGCGGCATACGGCCCGTCCTGCCCGAAGCCGGTGATCGAGCAGTAGACGAGGCGGGGGTTCGCCGGCGCCAGGCTCGCGTAGTCGAGCCCGTACTGCGCAAGCCCGCCGAGCTTGAAGTTCTCGATCAGCACGTCGGCGCTGCCCGCCAGTCGCCGCACCAGTTCGCGGCCTTCCGGTGCCGCGAGGTCGATCGTCACCGAGCGCTTGTTCCGGTTGGTGCACAGGAAGTACGCCGACTCCGCCGTGTCTCGGCCGGCCTCGTCCTTCAGCCATGGCGGCCCCCACGCTCGCGTGTCGTCGCCCGCGCCCGGACGCTCGACCTTGACGACATCGGCGCCGAGATCGGCCAGAAGCTGGCTCGCCCACGGCCCGGCCAGCACGCGCGAGAGGTCGAGCACGCGCACGCCCTGCAGCGCGGGCGCGCGTCGCTCGGAGGCCGGCGTTTCGCGCCGGGTGTCGTCCGCGATCGACTCGCTCATCGCCGTACTCCGGAAGACTGGACGGTTGGACACCGTGATCGCCCGCGTCCTGGCGGGCGGCCATGGTGCCTAGTTCGAGAACGCAGCGATGCCGGTGATCGCCCGCCCGAGGATCAGCGCATGGATGTCGTGTGTGCCTTCGTAGGTGTTGACCACTTCCAGATTCACCAGGTGGCGCGCCACGCCGAACTCGTCGGAGATGCCGTTGCCGCCCATCATGTCGCGCGCCAGGCGCGCGATCTCCAGCGACTTGCCGCAGGAGTTGCGCTTCAGGATCGAGGTGATCTCCACCGCCGCCGTG
>JAJPEN010000016.1 GCA_021166835.1 Burkholderiaceae bacterium
TGGCGATGCGCACGTTGCAGATCGCGCTGCCGCTGGGCGCGAAGCGCGTTTCGGGATCGCGGCCGAGATTGCCGACGAGGATCACCTTGTTCACCGAAGCCATGCCTTACTCCCGAAAACGTCCAGACGATTGTGTCATGCCGGTTCGTTCGCCGAGGCCGCCTGCACCGACCCCCGGGCCGAACGCGGCCAGCGCCGATGCCCCGACGCGACGACGAGCCACAGCGCCATCAGCACCGCGCAGGCGACGAACACTGCCGGCCGGCCCCACAGCTGCTGCACCCATCCGCCGATCGCGCCGCCGAAGAACAGGCCGAAGGACTGCGTGGTGTTGTAGACGCCCAGCGCAGTGCCCTTCGCATCGACCGGCGCCAGCCGCGAGATCAGCGACGGCAGGCTCGCCTCGAGCACATTGAACCCCGCGAAGAACACCAGCAGCAATACGGCGAAAGTCAGTAGGCCGCTCGGTTGAGCGACCAGCACGAGCTGCACGACGAGCACCATCGCGATCGACGCGAGGAAGACGACGCGCAGCCTGCCGCGCCGCTCGCTCCAGAACAGCGGCGGCAGCATCAGCAGGAACGACAGCACGACCACCGGCAGGTAGATCTTCCAGTGCCCGCTCACCGGAATGCCGGCGCGGTCGGCCAGCCACGTGGGCAGCACGACGAACATCGCCATCTGCACCGCATGCAGCGAGAAGATGCCGAAGTTCAGCCGCAGCAGGTCGGGCTCGCGCACGACGTCGCGCAGCGGCGTGCGCGAGACGTCGGCGAGCACCGCCCGCGGCACCGGCGGCACGACGAAGACGACGACGAAGATCGCGGCGATCGCCAGCACGCCGGTGAACGCGAAGATGCCGCTCATGCCGATGTGTTCGTAGAGCAGCGGCGCGCCGACCAGCGACAGCGCGAAGGTGAAGCCGATCGAGCCGCCGACCATCGCCATCGCCTTCGTGCGCTGGCTGTCGCGCGTGCTGTCGGCGACGAAAGCCGTCACCGCCGCCGAGATGGCGCCGGCGCCCTGCAGCGCGCGCCCGATGATCGTGACGAGGATGCCGCTGGCCGCCGCCGCAACGAAACTGCCCAGCGCGAACAGCAGCAGCCCGGCGACAATCACCGGCTTGCGCCCCCAGCGGTCGGAGGCCATGCCGAAGGGCAATTGCAGCATCGCCTGTGTGAGCCCGTAGATGCCCAGCGCCAGGCCGACGAGCGTGGCGTCGTCGCCGCCCGGAATGCCGCGCGCGTACACCGCGAACACCGGCAGGATCAGGAACAGCCCGAACATCCGCAGCGCGAAGATCGACGCGAGCGAGACGCTCGAGCGTCTTTCGAGCCTGGTCATGCTCGAATCGTCACGCTCCCGGGATTGAGACGACGGGGGCGGAACCGCTTCGGAGACGCCGGGGCGCGGGACGGAATCGGGGGATACGGAGGGCATCGGGTGGCCAATGGCGACCGGGTATATTAGTCGATTGCCCTTCCGCCGCCTGCCCTCGGCGCTTGCGCATGGAATCGATCCGGATCCGAGGTGCCCGGACGCACAACCTGAGGAACATCGATCTCGACCTGCCGCGCAACCGGCTCGTCGTGATCACCGGCCTGTCCGGCTCGGGCAAATCGTCGCTCGCCTTCGACACGCTGTACGCTGAAGGGCAGCGCCGCTACGTCGAATCGCTGTCGGCCTACGCGCGGCAGTTCCTGCAGCTGATGGAAAAGCCCGACGTCGACCTGATCGAAGGGCTGTCGCCGGCCATCGCCATCGAGCAGAAGGCGACGAGCCACAACCCGCGCTCCACGGTGGGCACCGTCACCGAGATCAACGACTACCTGCGCCTGCTGTTCGCGCGCGCCGGCACGCCGTATTGCCCCTACCACCCCGAGCGTCCGCTCGAAGCGCAGAGCGTCTCGCAGATGGTCGACGCGGTGCTCGCGCTGCCCGAAGGCACGCGCGCGATGATCCTCGCGCCGGTGCTCACCGGGCGCAAGGGCGAGCACCTCGACCTGTTCGAGTCGCTGCAGGCGCAGGGCTTCGTGCGGGTTCGCGTGCGCACGCACCGCCTCGGCGCCGACACCGATGCGGGCGCCGACGCGGAGGCGCGCATCGTCGAGCTGAACGAGGCAGGCGCCTTCCCGAAGCTGGAACGCAATCGCAAGCACTCGATCGACGTCGTCGTCGACCGCATCAAGGTCGCGCCCGCGGCGCGCCAGCGGCTGGCCGAGTCCTTCGAGACGGCGCTGCGCCTGGCCGACGGACGCGCGATGGCGCTCGACCTCGATCGCGGCGACACGCAGATGTTCTCGAGCCGCTTCGCGTGCCCGGTGTGCAGTCACGCGCTCGCCGAGCTGGAGCCGCGGCTGTTCTCGTTCAACAATCCGCTGGGCGCCTGCCCCGAGTGCGACGGCCTGGGTGCGGTGCCGTTCTTCGATCCGCAGCGCGTCGTCGCCTTCCCCGCGCTCAGCCTCGCTTCCGGCGCGATCAAGGGCTGGGACCGCCGCAACGCCTTCTATTTCCAGCTGATCCGCGACCTCGCCGCGCACTACGGCTTCGACGTCGACACTGCCTTCGAGGCGCTGCCCGAACGCACGCGACACGTCGTGCTGCACGGTTCGGGCAACGAGAAAGTGCCGTTCACCTACCTCGGCGACGGCGGCAAGCCGACCGTGCGCGAACACGCCTTCGAGGGCGTGATCCCGAACCTCGAGCGCCGGCATCGCGAGACCGATTCGCCGCACGTGCGCGAGGAGCTGTCCAAGTACGTCAGCACGCGTCGCTGCCCGGCCTGCGAGGGAACGCGCCTGCGCGTGGATGCGCGCTTCGTGCGGGTCGGCCCGCGCGGCGACGACAAGGCGATCTACGAGGTCTCGGGCTGGACGCTGCGCCACGCGCTCGCGTGGTTCGACTCGCTCGAGCTGCCCGGCTCGCGGCGCGCGGTCGGCGAGCGCATCGTGCGCGAGATCGCGGCGCGCCTGCGCTTCCTGAACAACGTCGGACTGGACTACCTGTCGCTCGATCGTCCCGCCGAGACGCTGTCGGGCGGCGAATCGCAGCGCATTCGCCTGGCCTCGCAGATCGGCTCGGGCCTCACCGGCGTGATGTACGTGCTCGACGAGCCGTCGATCGGGCTGCACCAGCGCGACAACGACCGGCTGATCGAGACGCTGCAGCAGCTGCGCGACATCGGCAACACGG
This sequence comes from Burkholderiaceae bacterium, assembly GCA_021166835.1. The sequence continues at coordinate 3,193 of JAJPEN010000016.1, forward strand.
TCATCGTCGTCGAGCACGACGAGGATGCGATCCGCGCCGCCGATCACGTCGTCGACATGGGTCCGGGCGCCGGCGAGCACGGCGGCCGGGTCGTCGCGCAGGGCACGGCCCGGGCGATCGAGGCCTGCGAGGAATCGCTCACCGGGCGCTACCTGTCGGGGGCGCTGCGCATCGAGGTACCGCTCAGCCGCAAGCCGCCCGGCGAGCAGCGCCTCGTCGTGCGTGGCGCGCGCGGCAACAACCTGAAGAACGTCGACGTCGAGATTCCGCTCGGCCTGCTCGTCTGCGTCACCGGCGTATCCGGCTCGGGGAAATCGACGCTGGTCAACGACACGCTGTACGCGGCGGCAGCGCGCGCGGTCCATCGCTCGTCGGCCGAAGCGGCGCCGCACGATTCGATCGAAGGGCTGGCCGCGCTCGACAAGGTGATCTCGGTCGACCAGAGCCCGATCGGCCGCACGCCACGCTCGAATCCGGCCACGTACACGGGGCTCTTCACGCCGATCCGCGAACTCTTCGCCGAGACACCGGTCGCGCGCGAGCGCGGCTACGGGCCCGGGCGTTTCTCGTTCAACGTCCGGGGCGGGCGCTGCGAAGCCTGCCAGGGCGACGGCGTGCTGCGCGTCGAGATGCATTTCCTGCCCGACGTCTACGTCGCCTGCGACGTCTGCGGCGGCCGGCGCTACAACCGCGAGACGCTCGAGGTCCAGTACAAGGGCCGCAACATCGCCGAGGTGCTCGACATGACGATCGAGCAGGCGGCCGGCTTCTTCTCCGCGGTGCCGACCGTCCAGCGCAAGCTGCAGACGCTGCTCGAGGTGGGCCTGGGCTACGTGCGCCTCGGGCAGAGCGCCACCACGCTGTCCGGCGGCGAGGCGCAACGCGTGAAGCTCGCCGAGGAGCTGTCCAAGCGCGACACCGGCCGCACGCTGTACATCCTCGACGAGCCGACCACCGGACTGCATTTCCACGACATCTCGCTGCTGCTCGGCGTGATCCATACGCTGCGCGACCGTGGCAACACCATCGTCGTCATCGAGCACAACCTCGACGTGATCAAGACCGCCGACTGGGTGATCGATCTGGGCCCGGGAGGCGGCGACGCGGGCGGTGAGGTCGTCGCGACGGGAACCCCCGAACGAATCGCCGGCTGCGAAGCGAGCGCGACCGGGCAGTACCTCGCACGGGCGCTGGGCGGGGTGCGCGGCACGGCAGCAGCGAAACCGCGCCGCGCGCGGGCCGATGCGCCGCGAGGCGAACAACAGGCAGCGGGCTGATCCGGTCCCTGGGGGCCGCTGCGCTCCTGGCGATCAGTCGGGATCGGGACGGTAGCGCGCGAAACGCGCGTGCACCTCGGCCATCGCCGCCGCGTCCAGCCGCGCCGGCTCGCCCAGCTGCAGCGCCAGCCGGTACATGCGCGCCAGCGTCTCGACCTCGACAGCCAGCTCGAGCGCCGCTTCGACGCTCGCGCCGAGCGCGACGATTCCGTGCTGCGCGAGCAGGCACGCACGCCGGCCTTCGAGCGCGGCGCGCGCACGATCGGACAGCGCCTTCGTGCCGAAGGTGGCGTAGGGCGCGCAACGGATGTCGTCGCCGCCGGCCACCGCGATCATGTAGTGGAAAGCCGGGATGCCTTCGGCGTGGATGCGCGGCAGGCAGGCGAGCGCGGTGGCGTGCGGCGGATGCGCGTGCACGATCGCCTGCACGTCGGCGCGCGCCGCGTGCAGGTCGCGATGCAATCGCCATTCGGAGGAAGGCGCTCGTACGCCGTGCGCGCACACGGGCGCCGGCGCGAGCGGATCCTCGCCATCCGGTATCGCCAACGGAAGCCAGACGAGATCGTCGATCGTCATCCGGTCGTAGGCCAGCGCGCTCGGTGTGACGAGCAGGCCTTCCTCGCCGCCGCGATGCCAGCGCAGCGACGCATTGCCGGCGCGCCCGCTGTTGATGCCCAGCGGCGCCATGCGTCGGACGGCGTCGACCAGCGAGGCGCGCGCTTCGTTCTCGGTCATCCCGCGGCCATCTGGGCGTCGCGCCGAAGCAGCGCCGCGATCGCCGCGTGCGACGGCTCGCAGGCACCGCGTTCGGTGAGGAGCGCGGTAACCAGCCGCGCCGGCGTGATGTCGAAGCCCGGATTGGCGACCGCGCTGCCTTCCGGCACCACGCGCACCGCTGCGATGGCAGCGTCGTCGAGCCGGCCGACGACGTGCGTCACCTCGCGCCCGTCGCGCTCCTCGATCGGAATCGACGCACCGTCGGCGGTGTCGACGTCGATGCTCGACGTCGGACACGCGACGTAGAACGGCACGCGGTTGTCGCGCGCGGCGAGCGCCTTGAGGTACGTGCCGATCTTGTTCGCGACGTCGCCGTTGGCCGCCACCCGGTCGCAGCCGACGATCACCGCGTCGACGCGGCCCTGCATCATCAGCAGGCCGCCCGCGTTGTCGACGATCACCGTGTGCGCGATGCCGCGCTCGGCAAGCTCCCATGCGGTGAGCGAGGCGCCCTGGTTGCGCGGACGCGTCTCGTCGACCCAGACGTGCACGGCGACGCCCTGCTCGTGCAGATGCTGGACCACGGCGAGCACCGTGCCGTGCTCCACCGTGGCGATGGCGCCGGCATTGCAGTGCGTGAGCAGGTTCAGCGGAATGGCGTCGGCGCCCGCCATGCCGGCCAGCGCCGAGCGCTGCTCGGCGAGCACGCGCAGCAGGCGTGCGCCGTGCTCGCCGATGCGCGCGTTGCACGCGGCGTCCTCGTCGCAGATGGCCGCTGCCTCCTGGCGCGCGAGTGCGGCTCGCTGCGCGGCCGGCGCAGGCGCCACGCGGCGAAGCACGCGGTCGAGCGCCCAGCGCAGGTTTACCGCGGTGGGACGCGCCGCGGCCAGCCGCTCGTAGGCCTCGCGCAGCGCGTCGTCGGAGGGGTCGGCTTCGATCGCCAGCGCCAGGCCCCAGGCGCCCACCGCGCCGATCAGCGGCGCGCCGCGCACGCGCATCTCGCGGATCGCCGCTTCGCAGTCGGCGCAGCTGCGCAATGCGATCTCGCGGCGCTCGAAGGGCAGCCATCGCTGGTCGATCGTGTGCGGCACGCCGAGGGCGTCGTTCCACAGGGTCCTTGACATGGCACAGGAATCCTTCGCCCGAATTGGGTACCATCCGCCGCGTTCCAGTCTAATCGATGACATCGGGCGCATGAGTCTCTCGCTGATGTCAGCGTTCCTGCTCGGGCTGTTCGGCGGCGTTCACTGCGCGTCGATGTGCGGAGGAATCGTCGCACTGCTCGGCACGCGGCACCGGATGATGCCGCTGAACGTGCAACCGGGCGGCGCCGCCGTCGCGGCGATGCAATCGGGCACGCTGCTGCAATTCGCCTACAACGCCGGCCGCATCGGCAGCTACGCCGTCGCCGGCGCGCTGGCTGGCGCCGTCGGTTCGGCGGCCTGGCTCGCCGAGCACGTGCTGCCGGTGCAGAAGATCAGCTTCGTCGCCGCCAACCTGCTGCTGATCGTGCTCGGGCTGGCGCTCACCGGCGGGCTGCGCCGCCTGCGCGTGCTCGAGCGCTTCGGCGCCGGCGCCTGGAAGCGCGTCGCGCCTTTCGCCTCGCGGCTGCTCGGCGCCACCAGCTTGCCCGGCGCTTTCGTCGCCGGCGCCGCATGGGGCTGGGTGCCGTGCGGAATGGTCTACGGCGTGCTCGCCGCGGCGCTCGTCTCGGGCAGCGCCGCCGACGGCGCGCTGCTGATGCTCGCCTTCGGCGTCGGAACGCTGCCGAACCTGCTGGCCCTGGGCCTGGCCGCCCAGCGCGTCTCGCGCTGGTTCGCCCGCCCCGGCGCGCGCTTCGCCGCCGGCCTGCTGATCGTCGCCTTCGGCGTGGCGGGCCTCGCGCGCATCGACCCGATCGCTCATCTGCAGCAGGCCATCGACGTCTGCGTGCAGTGGCTGCAATGACACAACGAATCGCCTGCTTCCATTGCGGCGAGGCGGTGGAGCGGCCCGGTGCATGGCGCACGACGATCGACGGCGCCGAGCGCGAGATGTGCTGCGCCGGGTGCCGAGCGGTGGCCGAGGCGATCGCGGCGGCCGGCCTGTCCGACTACTACCGCACGCGCTCGCAGCCAGGCGCAGCCGGCGTCGTGCCCGAGGAACTCGAAGCGCTGCACGTCTGGGACGACGCCGAAGTGCAGGCGCGCTTCGTACGCGGCGGGGATACCGGCGGCGACGAACGCGAGGCGACGCTGCTAGTCGACGGAATGCGCTGCGGCGCCTGCGTCTGGCTGCTCGAGCAGACGCTGCAGCGCCAGCCCGGCGTGGTCGGCGCATCGGTGAATCTGGCGACCGAACGCGCGACGATCCGCTGGAATGCGGCGCAGACGCAGCTTTCGCGCCTGCTCGCGGCGATCGGCAGCATCGGCTACGTGGCGCGGCCCTTCGATGCGCGCGGCCGCGAGCAGCAGATCCAGCGCACGACGAAGGCGCTGTTCCGGCGCCTGTTCGTCGCCGCGCTGGCGATGATGCAGGTGATGATGTACGCGTTTCCGTCGTACGTCGCCGCGCCGGGCGAGATCGAGCCGGCGCACGAATCGCTGATGCGCTGGGCGAGCCTGCTGCTCACCGTCCCGGTCGTCTTCTATTCGGCCACGCCCTTCCTCGCCGGCGCCTGGCGCGACCTGCGCGCACGCAGCCTGGGGATGGACGTGCCGGTGGCGATCGGCGTGCTCGCCGCCTTCGCCGCCAGCGTGCACGCCACCGTCGTCGGCCGCGGCGAGGTCTGGTTCGACTCGGTGACGATGTTCGTCTGCCTGCTGCTGGCGGCGCGCTACGTCGAATGGATCGCGCGCCGGCGCGCGGGCCGCGCGATCGACGCGGTGGCCGCTGCCGCGCCCGATTCGGCCGAGCGCATCGATCCGGCGACCGGAGCGATCGAACGCGTGCCGGCCACGCGACTGGCGCCCGGCGACCGCTTCCGCGTCGCCGTCGGCGAGCGCATCGCGGTGGACGCGCGCATCGTCGAGGGGCGCACGGCGATCGACGCGTCGCTGCTCACCGGCGAGTCGGTGCCGGTGGTGCGCGAGCGCGGCGACGAGGTGCCGGGCGGCGCGGTGAACGCGGGCAGCGCCTTCGTCGCTCAGGCGCTGCGCAGCAGCGCCGACAGCGCGATCTCGACCATCGAGCGGCTGATCGACCGCGCCGCAGCCGACAAGCCCCGACTCGCCGGCCTCGCCGAGCGGGTCGCGCGTTTGTTCGTCCTCGCGCTGCTGCTGCTGGCGGCCGGCGTCTGGCTCGCCTGGATGCAGATCGACCCTGCACGCGCCGCGCCGATCGCGATCGCCGTGCTGGTCGTCTCGTGCCCCTGCGCGCTGTCGATGGCGATGCCAGCGGCGCTGGCGGCAGCCACCGGCGCGGCGATCCGGCGCGGAATGCTCATCGCACGCGGAGACGCGCTCGAACGACTCGCCGACTGCACCGACGTCGTCTTCGACAAGACCGGAACGCTGACGCGAGGCCGCCCCGAAGTCGTCGACGTCGTGACGCTCGCGCCGACCGAGGACGGAGAGCCCGGCCACTCCGACGAGGCCGCCGACGCTGCCGCGAGCACCGCCCTCGCGATTGCCGCCGCACTCGAAGCGGGCCAGTCGCATCCGCTCGCGGCCGCGATCCTGCGCGCCGCCGAAGACGCGGACGTCGCACCGCTGCACACCGACGCCCCGCCCGTCACCACTCCCGGTCTAGGCGTCGAAGCCACGATCGACGGCCGCCGCTACCGCCTCGGCGCCGAACGCTGGGTTGCCGAATGGCACGCCTCGCTCGCCGCCGCCGCCGCCGACGCCGACGCCGACGGACCCGAGCCGGCCGCTTCCCCTTCACCCTTCACCCTTCACCCTTCACTTCCGTCCACCCTTCACCCTTCACCTTTCTCACACGTCTGGCTCGTCGACGACCACCGCCCCATCGCCCGCCTGCACCTGCGCGACCGCCTGCGCGACGAAGCGCGCGAAGTGGTCGACGCGCTCGCCGCGCGCGGGCTGCGCGTGCACCTGCTCTCCGGCGACCGTCTCGCGAGCGCGCAGGCGGTCGCGGACGAACTGGCGATCGCGCACGTGCGCGCCGAGGCTGCGCCCGACGACAAGCTCGAATACGTGCGCGGGCTGCAGCGCGAAGGTGGCCGCGCCGCGATGATCGGCGACGGCATCAACGACGCGCCGGTGCTCGCGGCGGCCGACGTCTCGGTAGCCGTCGGCGCGGCCAGTTCGCTCGCCCGCACCGCGGCCTCGGTCGTGCTGCTCGGCGGCTCGCTGCGCGAACTGGTCGCGCTGCACGCGCTGGCGCGGCGCACGCGCCGCGTCGTGCGGCAGAACCTCGGCTGGGCGCTCGTCTACAATGCCGCCGCGATTCCGGCGGCGGCGTTCGGCTGGGTGCCGCCCTGGCTCGCCGCACTGGGCATGACCGGCAGTTCGCTGCTGGTCGTGCTCAACGCACTGCGCCTGATCCCGGGCGCGAAGCGCGCCGCCGGCCGCGCGGAGCCTGCAGCAGCGCCGGCGACGGCGAGCGCCTGAATGGAAGCGCTGTACCTGCTCGTGCCGCTCAGCCTGGCCATCGTCGCGCTCGCCGCCTGGATATTCCTGCGGATGTCCGACAGCGGACAGTTCGACGACATGGAAGGTCCGGCGCACAGCATCCTGCACGACGACGACCGCTCGCCGCCCGCCACGAAGGAAGGCACGAACGACGACGACAATGCGCGGTCTTGATAAAAGGCAAATTCAATCGAACCGACGCTTCCGATAATTCAGTTCTTGTTCAGGGGGACGGCATGACCACAGTTGCGATCGGCGCTCCGGCGGGCGCTCCCGGCGCCTCGGGCGTCTCGAACGCGGCAGCCACGTACAACTACAAAGTGGTGCGCCAGTTCGCGGTGATGACGGTCGTCTGGGGCGTCGTCGGCATGCTGGTCGGCGTGTGGATCGCCGCCGAGCTGGCGTGGCCGGCGCTGAACATGGACATCCCGTGGATCACCTACAGCCGGCTGCGCCCGCTGCACACCAACGCGGTGATCTTCGCCTTCGGCGGCAGCGCGCTGTTCGCCACCTCGTATTTCGTCGTGCAGCGCACCTGCCAGGCGCCGCTGTTCGCGCCGAAGCTCGCCGCCTTCACCTTCTGGGGCTGGCAGGCGGTGATCGTCGCCGCGGCGATCACGCTGCCGCTGGGGCTGTCGACCACCAAGGAATACGCCGAGCTGGAATGGCCGATCGACGTGCTGATCGCGCTCGTCTGGGTCGCCTACGCGATCGTCTTCTTCGGAACCATCGCCAGGCGCAAGACGCCGCATATCTACGTGGCGAACTGGTTCTTCGGCGCCTACGTGATCACGATCGCCGTGCTGCACATCGTCAACAGCACGGCGCTGCCGGTCACGTGGACGAAGTCGTACTCGGCCTACGCCGGCGTGCAGGACGCGATGGTGCAGTGGTGGTACGGCCACAACGCGGTGGGCTTCTTCCTCACCGCCGGCTTCCTCGGGATGATGTACTACTTCATCCCGAAGCAGGCCGAGCGCCCCGTCTACTCGTACCGGCTGTCGATCGTGCACTTCTGGGCACTGATCTTCACCTACATGTGGGCGGGCCCCCACCACCTGCACTACACGGCGCTGCCCGACTGGGCGCAGAGCGTGGGCATGGTGTTCTCGCTGATCCTGCTCGCGCCGTCGTGGGGCGGGATGATCAACGGGATCATGACGCTGTCGGGCGCGTGGCACAAGCTGCGCGAAGACCCGATCCTGAAGTTCCTCGTCGTGTCGCTGTCGTTCTACGGCATGTCGACCTTCGAGGGCCCGATGATGTCGATCAAGACGGTCAACGCGCTGTCGCACTACACCGACTGGACGATCGGCCACGTGCACTCCGGAGCGCTGGGCTGGGTCGGCTTCATCACGATGGGCTCGATCTACTACCTGATCCCGCGCCTGTTCGGCCGCACGCAGATGTACAGCACGCGGCTGATCGAAACGCACTTCTGGATCTCGACGATCGGCGTCGTTCTGTACATCGCCGCGCTGTGGATCGCCGGCGTCACCCAGGGCCTGATGTGGCGCGCGACGAACGTCGACGGCACGCTCACCTATGCGTTCGTCGAGTCGGTGAAGGCTTCGTACCCATACTGGTACATCCGCTTCGCCGGCGGCCTGCTCTATCTCGCCGGAATGCTGCTGATGCTCTACAACTGCCTGATGACGATCCGCGCGGGCAAGGCCGTCGACGCGCCGGTGCCGGCCGTCGCCGCGGCGCACGCGTGAAGGAAGCGAGATGAAATTCACGCACGCCCTGATCGAGAAGAACCTCACGCTGATGATCGTGCTGATCATCGCCGCCATCAGCGTGGGCGGCCTGGTCGAAATCGTCCCGCTGTTCTTCCAGAAGTCGACCACCGAGCCGGTGGAGGGCCTGAAGCCCTACGGCGCGCTCGAGCTGGTCGGCCGCGACGTGTACATCCGCGAAGGCTGCTCGAACTGCCATTCGCAGATGATCCGCCCGTTCCGCGCCGAAACCGAGCGCTACGGCCACTACTCGGTGGCCGGCGAGTTCGTCTACGACCGGCCGTTCCTGTGGGGCAGCAAGCGCACCGGCCCCGATCTCGCGCGCGTCGGCGGTCGCTACAGCGACGAATGGCACCGCGTGCACCTGACGAACCCGCGCGACCTCGTTCCCGAATCGAACATGCCCGGCTATCCGTGGCTGTCGAAAGCCGCGGCCGACGACGGCACGGTGGGCAGGCGCATGACCGTGCTGCGCAGGCTCGGCCATCCGTACAGCGACGAGGACATCGCGAAGGCGCCCGAGGCGCTGAAGGACCGCACCGAGATGGATGCGCTGATCGCGTATCTGCAGGTGCTCGGCACGTCGATCCGCAGCACCGCACGCTGAGAAGCTGAGCACGCGCAAAGGAAGCACGATGGACATCAACGTATTCCGCGGGCTGCTCGCGGTGGTGTGCCTGCTCGCGTTCCTCGGCATCGTCGCGTGGGCGTGGAGCCGGAACCAGCGCGAGCGATTCGCCGAAGCGGCGATGCTCCCCTTCGTCGAGGAAGACCAGGAAGCGAAACACCATGGCTGATTTCGTCGCTCCGGGCTGGAGCCTGTACATCACGATCGTCACGCTCGTCTCGGTCGCCTTCTGCGTCTGGCTCACGCTGGTGCTGGCGCGCGGCCGCGCGCCGGGCCAGCAGGTCGACACCACCGGACATCGATGGGACGGCGATCTCGAGGAATACAACAACCCGCTGCCGCGCTGGTGGCTGTGGCTGTTCCTGATCACCTGCCTCTTCGCCTTCGCATATCTCGCGCTGTATCCGGGGCTCGGCTCCTTCCAGGGGCTGCTCGGCTGGAGCCAGAAGGGCCAGTACGAACGCGAGGTGGCGCGGGTGGACGAGAACGCCGCGCCGCTGTTCGCGAAGTACCTGCAGCAGGACATCCCCACTGTGGCCGCCGATCCGCAGGCGCGCGCGATGGGCGAGCGCATGTACCTCACCTACTGCGTGCAGTGCCACGGGTCGGACGCGCGCGGCAGCCGCGGCTTTCCGAACCTGTCGGACGCCGACTGGCTGTACGGCGGCGACCCCGATACGATCAAGACGACGATCGCGCAGGGCCGCAACGGCGTCATGCCGCCGATGGCCGCGGCGCTCGGCACCGCCGACGACGTGAAGAACGTCGCCAACCACGTGCTGTCGCTGTCGGGCAGCCGGCACGACGCGGCCGCCGCCGCCGCAGGACGCGAGAAGTTCGCCGTCTGCGCGGCCTGCCACGGCGAGGCCGGCACCGGCAATCCGGCACTCGGCGCGCCGAACCTCACCGACAGGACCTGGCTCTACGGCGGCAGCCTGGCGACGATCGTCGAGACGATCGAGCGCGGCCGCAGCAACCAGATGCCGGCCTTCGGCCAGATGCTTTCGGAAGGCAAGATCCACCTGCTGGCCGCCTACGTCTGGAGCCTGTCGAACGGCCCGGCCGATCGCGCAACCGCGGGCGCGGCGGCGAAGACGAATTGAGCGCAGTCCCGCCGCCGGCTTCGGGCGCGCCGCCTTCGGCGGCCGATACCGAAGTTGCGCTGTACGAGGTTCGCCGCAAGGTCTATCCGCGCTCGGTCACCGGCTGGTACGCGCGCTGGCGCTGGGCGCTGGTCTGGTTCACGCAGCTCGTCTTCTACGGGCTGCCGTGGCTGTCGTGGGGCAGTCGCCCGGCGGTGCTCTTCGATCTCGAGGCACGCCGCTTCTACCTGTTCGGGCTCGTCCTGTATCCGCAGGACTTCATCTACCTGACGGCGCTGCTCGTCATCTCGGCGCTGGGCCTGTTCCTGTTCACCGCGGTGGCGGGCCGGCTGTGGTGCGGCTACGCGTGTCCGCAGACGGTGTACACCGAGATCTTCATGTGGATCGAGCGGCGCATCGAGGGCGATCGCGTGGCGCGGATGAGGCTCGACCGCGCGCCGATGAGCGCGGAAAAGCTCGCGCGCAAGGCGGCCAAGCACCTCGCGTGGTTCGCCGTGGCGTTGTGGACCGGCATCACCTTCGTCGGCTACTTCACGCCGATCGACCAGCTGCTCGCGGGCATCGGCACGCTCTCGCTCGGCCCCTGGCAGAGCTTCTGGGTGCTGTTCTACGGCTTCGCCACCTGGGGCAACGCCGGGTTCATGCGCGAGCAGGTGTGCAAATACATGTGTCCTTACGCACGCTTCCAGAGCGTGATGTTCGACAAGGACACGATGGTCATCACCTACGATCGCGAACGCGGCGAGCCGCGCGGCGCCCGTTCGCGCAAGGCCGATCCCGCCTCGCTCGGCCTGGGCGCCTGCGTCGACTGCGACATCTGCGTGCAGGTCTGCCCCACCGGCATCGACATCCGCCAGGGCCTGCAGATCGAGTGCATCGGCTGCGCCGCGTGCATCGACGGCTGCGACCAGGTGATGGACAAGATGGGCTATCCGCGCGGGCTCATCCGCTACACGACGCAGAACGCGCTCGACAACCGGCTCGATCGTTCTGCGATCTGGCGTCGCGTGCTGCGCCCGCGGGTTCTTCTCTACGGCGCCGTGCTGCTGGCGGTTACGATCGCGGTCTTCGCCCACCTGGCGCTGCGCGCGCCGCTGAAGGCCGACGTGATGCGCGACAGCGCGCTGGGGCGAGAGGTCGAGGAAGGAATGATCGAGAACAGCTACCGCGTGCAGATCATCAATCCGAGCGAGCGCACGAGGCGCTTCCGCGTCGTGGCGAGCGGCATCGACACCGTGTTCATCGTCGGCGAAACCGAGTTCGACGTCGAGCCTGCCGGCGTGCGGCTGGTGCCGGTGAGCGCGCGCGTCGAGCCGGGCCGCGGTGCGCGGGGCAGCAATCCGATCACTTTCCGGGTCGAGGCGGTCGACGAACCGTCGGTGGCGGTCGATGCACGCTCGACCTTCTTCGTGCCGCGTTGAGCGCAACAGGAGCGCCGGGATGCAAAGGACGCTTGCGATGAAGAAGGCCACGACGCCCGCGTCGCGCACCGTGCGCCCCTGGTACCGCCACGCGGCCCCATGGCTGCTCGCGATCGCACCCGCAGCCGCGCTGCTCGGCGGCCTCGTCACGCTGTGGCTGGCGGTGACCACCAGCGACTCGCTCGTCGTCGACGATTACTACCGCGAAGGACGCGCGATCAACCAGCAGCTCGCGCGCGATCGACTCGCCGTCGCGCTCGGCCTGCGCGCCGAGCTGCGCTTCGAGCCGGCGGCGCCGGCCGGCGGCGAGCCCGCCGTGACGCTGCAGCTCGCGGCGGACCGGGGTTCCGGCTGGCCGCCCGAACTCGGGCTGCGCATCGTTCACGCCACGAAGGCGGCGCTCGATCGCGAATACCGGCTCGAGCAGGTAGCAGGCGGCCGCTACCGCGCCGCGGGCTCGCCGCCGCGGGAAGCCGGCCACTGGCTGGTGCAGCTCGAGGATGCGGGGCGCACCTGGCGGCTGGTTGCGCCGTCGGTCACCGGCTTCGATGCACCGCTGACGCTGCAGGCGGGAGCGCAATGAGCGCTGCATCCCGCCCCGATCCGCTTCCCCCGCGCGGCGCTCCGGGCGACGCTCCGCGCGACGAAGAAGTCGCAGGCGAATCGCGCCTGCAGCGCATCGGCCACGTCGTCATGCAGGTGCTGTGGCCGGCGTTCCTGATGGCGATCGTCGCGGAAGGGATCTTCTTCTCGATGATCGACCCGCGTGAGCTGCGGGTCGTCGCCGACTGGCTGCGCGAGAGCCGCGTGGCCGCCTACACGGTGGCGTTCTTCGTGTTCTGGGCGCTGTTCGCCGCATCGAGCGGCATCACCTGGTTCCTCGCGCATGGCGTCGGCCAGGTTGCGCGGCGCGAAGGCTGATCCGCGGCGCGCGCCGGTCTGCGGCGTCGCCGGCGAGAGCTTCGCGCGAGCCCGCCGTTCAACGCCCTTCCTCCCAGTCGCGCAGCCGTCGACGATCGCGCTTGGTCGGACGTCCGCCCTCGATCGACCCGGCGGGCTCGGCGCTCCAGCGGCGCTGCTCGCGCTGCCGCTCGCGCCGCTCGATCGACTCGGCGTTCTCCTCGTACAGCGCCCGCGCCACCGGCGCCGGACCTCTCCGATCGCTGAGCGCGAGCACGCGCACGACGCGTTCCTCGTCGCCGATGCGCACCCGCAATTCGTCGCCCACGCGCAGCGGACGGGCCGGCTTCACGCGCTGGCCGCCGACCACCACGCGGCCGCTCTCCACCGCCTGCCTGGCGAGATTGCGCGCCGAATAGAAGCGCGCCGCCCACAGCCATTTGTCGATGCGTACGTCGCCCTGCGGATCAGGCATCGGAAGACGACGGGCGATGCGCCGGAACGATCATTGGTAAAGCGGCGGGCTTTTCTGTATTTTAGGCCGCTTCCCGCCGCGCCTACGGAGCCCGCAGTCATGCCCGTCCCCCCGAAAGAGCGCTTCTTCGAAGATTTCCGCCCCGGCGAAGTGCTCGAGTTCGGCGACTACCTGGTCACCGAGGAGGAGATCGTCGAGTTCGCGAAACGATACGATCCGCAGCCTTTTCATGTCGATCACGAAGCGGCCGACCGATCGATCTACGGCGGGCTGATCGCCAGCGGCTGGTTGACCGGCAGCATCGTCATGCGCCTGCTCGTCGACCACTTCATCTCGCCGCAGTCGAGCCTGGGCTCGCCGGGAGCCGACGAGATCCGCTGGACCAGGCCGGTGCGCCCCGGCGACCGGCTGAAGCTGCGCGTGACCGTCGTCGAGACGCGCCGCTCGCAAAGCAAGCCCGACCGCGGCATCGTCCAGGTGCAGGAGGAGGCGATCAATCAGGACGGCGAGACGGTGATGAGCATCCGCGGGATGGGCTTGTACAAGTGCCGCGAAGCGGGCTGAGGCCGCTGGCCCGAACCGCCGACGCGCTGCGTTCCGCAGCGTTTTCGGCTCCGAAGAGGGTTTCCCAGACGGACTTGCCGCTTTTCACGCGCGATGACAACGCGCCGCCCTCAGCCGGTCAGCGCGGAAGGACGCTCGTGCCCATCAGGGCCTCGTCCACCGCACGCGCGCACTGCCGCCCCTCGCGGATCGCCCAGACGACGAGCGACTGCCCGCGTCGAACGTCGCCTGCGGCGAATACCCGGTCGACGCTCGTCCGGTAGCTCGCCGGGCCTTCGGTAGGCGCACGCGCGTTGCCGCGCGCATCGCGCTCGACGCCGAAGGCCTCGAGCAGCGAGGCCAGCGGCGAGACGAAACCCATTGCCAGCAGCACGAGGTCGGCGCGGATCTCGAATTCGCTGCCTTCGACCTCGCGCATGCGCATCGGCCCGCCCGCCGGATCGGGCGTCCACTCGAGGCGCACGGCCACCAGCGCGCGCACGCGTCCGTCCGGGCCGGCGACGAAGCGCTTGGTGCCGATCGCCCAGTCGCGCTCGCAGCCTTCCTCGTGCGACGACGAGGTGCGCAGCTTGTAGGGCCAATAGGGCCAGGTGAGTTCGCGCCGCTCGTGCAACGGGGGCTGCGGCATCAGCTCGAGCTGCGTGACCGAGGCCGCACCCTGCCGGTTGCTCGTGCCTACGCAGTCGGAGCCGGTGTCGCCGCCGCCGATGACGACGACGTGCCGGCCCTGCGCACTGATCCCGACCTGCGCGAGGTCGCCGGCAACGACGCGGTTCTGCTGCGGCAGGAACTCCGTCGCGAAATGCACGCCGTCGAGCTCGCGCCCGGGCACCGGGAGATCGCGCGGCCGCTCGGCGCCGGCGGCGAGCACGACGGCATCGAAGTCGGCGAGCAGCGCATGCGCGGCGATGCGTTCGCGCGCCAGGTTCAGCACCGCAGGCGCACCGGCTTTGCTTGAAGCCTCCGCGCCCGCGATTCGGCCGGCGCCCGCGCCCGCGCCAGCGCCCGCGCCAGCACCCGCACCCGCACCCGCAGCCGACCCCGCACCTTCGACGTCGCTACCGCAGACATCCACGCCGGTGCGAAACCGCACCCCCTCCGCACGCATCTGCTCCACGCGCCGGTCGATGTGCCGCTTCTCGAGCTTGAAGTCGGGGATGCCGTAGCGCAGCAGCCCTCCGGCCCGATCGTTCTTCTCGAACACCGTGACGTCGTGCCCCACGCGCGCCAGCTGCTGCGCGCAGGCGAGCCCCGCCGGCCCGGAGCCGACGATCGCCACGCGCTTGCCCGTACGTCGCGCTGCGGGCTGCGGCACGACCCAGCCCATCTCCCAGCCCTTGTCGATGATCGCGTGCTCGATCGACTTGATGCCGACCGGATCGTCGTTGATGTTCAGCGTGCACGCGGCTTCGCAGGGCGCCGGACAGATCCGCCCGGTGAACTCGGGGAAATTGTTCGTCGACAGCAGCACGTCGAGCGCGCGCTTCCAGTTGTTCCGGTATACGAGGTCGTTCCAGTCCGGAATGATGTTGTTGACCGGACAACCTGTCTGGCAGAACGGAACGCCGCAGTCCATGCAGCGCGCGCCCTGTCGCGCGGCGGCCTCGTCGGGCAGGCGCTCGATGAACTCGCGGAAGTGCCGCACGCGCGACTGCGCTTCCTCGGCCGCTTCCTGCAGCCGCGCGAACTCGAGGAATCCGGTGATCTTTCCCATGGCTTCTCGCCCCTTCCCTTCGCAATCGCCCCGCGTTTCAAGCCGCCGTTGCCCGCACCCGCTCGGCCCGCTCCGCGCGCACCTCGCCAAGCGCGCGCCGGTACTCGTGCGGGAACACCTTGACGAAAAGTCCGCGCTCGCGGTTCCAGTCGTCGAGGATCGCGCGCGCCTTCTCGCTGCCGGTGTAGCGGAAGTGGCGCTCGACGAGCGACTTCAGCGTGATCTCGTCGCATTCGCCGCCGTGCCACGTCGCCGGGTCGCTGCCGTCGAGCTGCTCGGCGGTGCTGAGGACGCGCTCGAGTGCCACCATCGACGCGTTGCAGCGCGCGGCGAAGTCGTCGTGCGGGTCGTACACGTAGGCGATGCCGCCCGACATGCCGGCGGCGAAGTTGCGCCCGGTAGCGCCGAGCACGACGACGGTGCCGCCGGTCATGTACTCGCAGCCGTGGTCACCGGTGCCTTCGACGACGGCGCTCGCGCCCGAGTTGCGCACGCAGAAGCGCTCGCCGGCGACGCCGCGGAAATAGGCCTCGCCCTCGATCGCACCGTAGAGCACGGTGTTGCCGACGATGATGTTCTCGTCGGCGCGGCCGCGGAAGTCGTTCGTCGGCCGCACGACGACGCGCCCGCCCGACAGTCCCTTGCCGACGTAGTCGTTGGCCTGGCCCACGAGGTCGATCGTCACGCCGCGCGCGAGGAACGCCGCCAGGCTCTGCCCGGCCGTGCCGTTCAGCTGCACGTGGATCGAGTCGTCGGGCAGTCCCGCGTGTCCGTGCCGGCGCGCCAGCTCGCCCGAGAGCATCGTGCCGACCGCGCGATGCACGTTGCGCACTGAAAGGATGAACGAGACTCTCTCGCTGCTTTCGATCGCCGGCCTCGCGAGTTCGAGCAGCTTGTGATCGAGCGCGTGTGCCAGCCCGTGGTCCTGCGCCTCGACGCAGCGGCGCGGCGCGCCGGGCGCGGTCGGCGGCTGGTGGAAGATGCGCGAGAAATCGAGCCCGCGCGCCTTCCAGTGCGCGATCCCCGGCCTCGTGTCGAGCAGGTCGGCGCGGCCGATCAGTTCGTCGAAGCGGCGAAGGCCGAGCCGCGCCAGCAGCTCGCGCACTTCCTCGGCGACGAAGAAGAAGTAGTTGACGACGTACTCCGGCTTGCCGGCGAAGCGGCGCCGCAGCACCGGATCCTGCGTGGCCACGCCTACCGGGCAGGTGTTCAGGTGGCACTTGCGCATCATGATGCAGCCCTCGACGATGAGGGGCGCGGTCGCGAAGCCGAATTCGTCGGCGCCGAGCAGCGCGCCGACGACGACGTCGCGTCCGGTCTTCATCTGTCCGTCGGCCTGCACGACGATGCGCCCGCGCAGTCCGTTCGCCACCAGCGTCTGCTGCGTCTCGGCGAGCCCCAGTTCCCACGGCGTTCCCGCGTGCTGGATCGACGACCAGGGCGAGGCGCCGGTACCGCCGTCGTGTCCGGCGATGACGACGTGGTCGGCCTTGGCTTTCGCGACGCCCGCGGCCACGGTGCCCACGCCCACTTCGGAAACGAGCTTCACCGACACCGAAGCGCGCGGGTTCGCATTCTTCAGATCGTGGATCAGCTGCGCGAGATCCTCGATCGAATAGATGTCGTGATGCGGCGGCGGAGAGATGAGCCCGACGCCCGGCACCGAGTAGCGCAGCATGCCGATGTAGTCGGACACCTTGTGCCCGGGCAGCTGCCCGCCCTCGCCGGGCTTGGCGCCCTGCGCCATCTTGATCTGCAACTGGTCGGCGCTCGCCAGGTACTCGGCGGTGACGCCGAAGCGGCCCGACGCCACCTGCTTGATCTTCGAGCGCAGCGAATCGCCTTCACGCAGGGCGGTATCCGCCTCGATGCGCTCGGCACCGATCACTGAGCCAATCGTGTCGCCGTCGCGCACCACGGGGTGTCCGGCGCGCATCTCGGCGCGGTAGCGCAGCGCGTCCTCCCCGCCCTCGCCGGTGTTCGACTTGCCGCCGATGCGGTTCATCGCCACCGCCAGCGTCGTATGCGCCTCGGTGGAGATCGACCCCAGCGACATCGCGCCGGTGGCGAAGCGCTTGACGATCTCCGCCGCCGGCTCGACCTCGTCGAGCGGCACCGGCTCGCAGGCATCGAAGCGGAACTCGAACAGGCCGCGCAGCGTCATGTGGCGCACGCTCTGGTCGTCGATCAGCTTCGAATATTCATTGAACGTGGAGTAGTCGTTGCTGCGCGTGGCATGCTGCAGATGCGCGATCGAATCCGGCGTCCACAGGTGCGCCTCGCCGCGCGTGCGCACCGCATACATGCCGCCCTCGTCGAGCGCGTCGGCCAGCGTGGGGTCGTCGCCGAAAGCCGCGCGATGCGTGCGGATCGCCTCCTCGGCGACCTCGAAGACGCCGATGCCGCTCACATGGCTCGCGGTACCCGCGAAGTAGCGGTCGACGAACGCGCGCGACAGGCCCACCGCCTCGAAGATCTGCGCGCCGCAATAGCTCATGTAGGTGGAGATGCCCATCTTCGACATCACCTTCATCAGCCCCTTGCCGATCGCCTTCACGTAATTGCGCATCGCCTTCTCGGGGCCGATGCCGCCCGGCTCCGCGCGATGCGCCTCGGCCAGCGTCTCGAGCGCGAGGTAGGGGTGGATGGCCTCGGCGCCGTAGCCGGCGAGCAGCGCGAAGTGGTGCACCTCGCGCGCCGAGCCGGTCTCGACGACGAGCCCGGTGCGCGTGCGCAGGCCGCGGTCGACCAGGTGCAGGTGGATCGCGCTGGTCGCCAGCAGCGCCGGGATCGCGACGCGATCGCGGCCGACACAACGATCGGAAACGATCAGCACGTTGTAGCCGGAGTTCACCGCGTCCTCGGCCTCGGCCGCGAGCGAGGCGAGCCGCGCCTCGATGCCCTCCCTGCCCCACGCCACCGGGTAGCAGATGTCGATCTCGTAGGACCGGAACTTGCCGCGCGTCAGCTCGTCGATCGCGCGGATCTCGGCGATGTCGTCGAAATCGAGCACCGGCTGCGAGACCTCGATGCGCATCGGCGGGTTGATGTTGTTCAGGTCGAGCAGGTTCGGTCGCGGCCCGATGAACGAGACGAGCGACATCACGAGCTGCTCGCGGATCGGATCGATCGGCGGGTTCGTCACCTGCGCGAACAGCTGGCGGAAATAGCTGTACAGCGACTTGTTCCGGTCGGACAGCACGGCGAGCGGCGCGTCGTTGCCCATCGAGCCGACCGCCTCCTCGCCTTGCGCGGCCATCGGCAGCAACTGGAACTTGAGGTCTTCCTGCGTGTAGCCGAAGGCCTGCTGGCGATCGAGCAGCGACAGGCGCTCGTCGCCGCCCGCCGGGCCGGCGTGCGGTTCGCCCGGTCCCGGCGACAGCTCGTCGAGCTTGATGCGGATCGCCTCGATCCACTCGCGGTACGGCTTGCTGTTCGAGAGCTGGCTCTTCAGTTCGGCGTCGTCGACGATGCGGCCCTGGTCGAGGTCGATCAGCAGCATCCGGCCCGGCTGCAGGCGCCATTTGCGCACGATGCGGCTCTCCGGAATCGGCAGCACGCCGGCTTCGGAGGCGAGGACGACGAGGTCGTCGTCGGTGATGCAGTAACGGGCCGGGCGCAGCCCGTTGCGATCGAGCGTCGCGCCGACCTGGCGACCGTCGGTGAATGCGATCGCCGCCGGGCCGTCCCACGGCTCCATCATCGCCGCGTGGAACTCGTAGAAGGCCCGCCGCCTGGGGTCCATCGACGCGTGCTGCTCCCACGCCTCGGGGATCATCATCATCACGGCGTGCGCGAGCGGATAGCCCGCCATCACGAGCAGCTCGAGGCAGTTGTCGAAAGTGGCGGTGTCGGACTGGCCGGCGTAGACGATCGGATAGAGCTTGGCGAGATCGTCGCCGAGCACCGGCGAGCGCATCGCGCCCTCGCGCGCCCGAAGCCAGTTGTAGTTGCCCTTGACCGTGTTGATCTCGCCGTTGTGCGCGATCAGCCGGTACGGATGCGCGAGCGGCCACTGCGGAAAGGTGTTCGTCGAGAAGCGCTGGTGCACCAGCGCCACCGCGGTGACGACGCGGGGATCGCGCAGGTCGACGTAGTACTGCCCGACCTGCCCGCACAGCAGCAGCCCCTTGTAGACGATCGTGCGCGCCGACATCGACGGCACGAAGTACTCGCCGCCGTGCTTCAGCCGCAGCTTCTGGATCGCGTGACTGGCCGTCTTGCGGATCACGTAGAGCTTGCGCTCGAGCGCGTCGGTGACCATGACGTCGGCGCCGCGCCCGACGAAGATCTGGCGGATCACCGGCTCGGTCGCGCGCACCGCCGGAGACATCGGCATCGCGCGATCGACCGGCACGTCGCGCCAGCCGAGCAGCACCTGCCCCTCGGCGCGCACCGCGCGCTCCAGCTCCTGCTCGCAGGCGATGCGCGAAGCGTGTTCCTTCGGCAGGAACACCATCCCCACGCCGTACTCGCCCGCCGGCGGCAGCGCGACGCCGTGACGCGCCATCTCGTCGCGGAAGAACGCGTCGGGAATCTGGATCAGGATGCCGGCGCCGTCACCCATCAGCGGATCGGCGCCCACCGCTCCGCGATGGTCGAGATTGCACAGGATCTGCAGGCCCTGCTCGATCAGCGAGTGGCTCTTCTTGCCGCCGATGTGCGCAATGAAGCCGACGCCGCAGGCGTCGTGCTCGTAGGCGGGGTCGTACAGGCCCCGTGCGGCATCGGTTGCGTCGGACAGCGTCCCGGCAGGGATATGGCGCATCGTCGGAATCTCCGCGCTCGGAAGAACGGTAGGACGTTCGACAAGGGGTCGTAGCCGGCCTGAGGCGCGCGGCATGCGCCGGGAAGCGCGTTTGTCAGTGCCCGCTGACGCGGGAAACGGCGTCCCGGCACGCTTCGCGCAGCGAATCGCGCGTGAGCAGTACGGACTACGATTCAGTCTAGCGCGCGCGCGGCGCGATTTGAAGCGTTCGCGAAGCGTTTTTTATTGCACCGCACCACCACCGCACTACAAGAGGGCGAAGTGCTCCGCGACGGGGCAGGAACAGCGGCCGCCCGCCCCGCCGATGCACTACGGCGACGCTTCGCTGGCGGCGCCGAGCACGTCTGCGCCGCCCAGGCCGTCGGGAGCGGCGCCCGCGAGCCGCAGGTGCTCGCGCACCGCGAAACGATCGGTCATCCCGGCGATGTAGTCGGCGATCGCGCGCTCGCCGAGGCAATCGACGCGCTCGCGATGCTCTTCGGGCAGCAGCGACGGATCGGCCCGGTAGCGCGCGAACAGTTCGGCGACGATGCCGCGCGCGCGGCGCATCACGGCGAGCACGCGCTCGTGCTCGTACAGGTGGCCGTGCAGGAAGCGCTTGAGCTCGGCCGATTCCGCGTGCACGCGCTCGGAGAAACCGGCCAGTGCCGGCGCCGCGCGGACGTCGTCGACCGAGTGCACGGCGGCCTCGCGGATGCGGCGCGCGGTTTCGGCGACGAGGTCGGTGACCAGCTCGTCGATCATCCGGCGGATCGTCTCGTGCACGAGGCGCCGGCCGGCGAGCGCCGGATACGCGTCGCGCACTTCGCGGCAATGCCGGCCGAACAGGCGCACGTCGACCAGCGCCTCGATGCGCAGCAGGCCGGAGCGAAGCCCGTCGTCGACGTCGTGGTTGTTGTAGGCGATCTCGTCGGCGCGGTTGGCGATCTGCGCTTCGAGCGAGGGCTGGCGGCGCGCGAGGAAACGCTCGCCGATCTCGCCCAGGCCGCGCGCGCGCTCGACCGAGCAGTGCTTGAGGATTCCTTCGCGCGTCTCGAAGCACAGGTTCAGTCCGTCGTGCCCGGCGTAGCGTTGCTCCAGCTCGTCGACCACGCGCAGCGACTGCAGGTTGTGTTCGAAGCCGCCCCACGGCTTCATGCAGGCGTCCAGCTCGTCCTGCCCGGCGTGCCCGAAAGGCGTGTGGCCGAGATCGTGCGCGAGCGCGATCGCCTCGACGAGATCCTCGTCCAGACGCAGGCAGCGAGCGACCGAGCGCGCGATCTGCGCGACCTCGATCGAGTGCGTCAGCCGCGTGCGGAACAGATCGCCTTCGTGGTTGACGAAGACCTGCGTCTTGTATTCGAGCCGGCGAAACGCGGTGCAGTGGACGATGCGGTCGCGGTCGCGCTGGAACTCGCTGCGCGTGGCCGATTTCGCCGCCGGGAAGCGCCGGCCGCGGCTCGACGCGGGGTCGGCTGCGTAATCGGCGCGGCCCGGCATGGCTTCAGTCGTCGCCGTCGCCGAAGGCGGCGAAGGTTTCGGCGAGCGGCCCGGGCGGAACGCGGCGCACCGTCGCGCGCCCCAGCGCCTCGAGCAACACGAACTTCGGCGTGCCCTGCTCGGCCTTCTTGTCGACGCTCATCAGGTCGAGCCAGCGCTCCGCCGGCCAGCGCGGCGCGCGCAGCGGAAGGCGCGCGGCGCCGACCACCTCCGACAGTCGGGCGCACGGGGCCGCGTCGAGCATCGACAGGCGCCGCGACAGGTCTGCCGCCATCAGCATGCCGGTGCCGACCGCCTCGCCGTGCAGCCAGCGCCCATAGCCGCTGCCGGTCTCGATCGCGTGCCCGAAGGTGTGCCCGAAGTTCAGCAGCGCGCGCCTGCCGCTCTCGCGCTCGTCGTGCGCAACGACCTCGGCCTTGATCTCGCAGGAGCGGCGGATCGCGTCTCGCATCGGCGCCGCCTCGCAGCGAAGCAGCGCCTGCATGTCGCGCTCGAGCGAGGCGAAGTAGTCGAGGTCGGCGATCGCTCCGTGCTTGATCATCTCGGCCAGCCCCGCGCTCAGCTCGCGCGGCGGCAGGCTGCGCAAGGTCTCGACGTCGGTCAGCACCAGCTTCGGCTGGTGAAAGGCGCCGATCATGTTCTTGCCGCGCGGGTGATTGATCGCGGTCTTGCCGCCGACCGACGAGTCGACCTGCGCGAGCAGCGTCGTGGGCACCTGCACGAAGTCGACTCCGCGCTGATAGATCGCGGCGGCGAAGCCGGTGAGATCGCCGATCACGCCACCGCCGAGCGCGACGAGCAGACAGCGCCGATCGAAGCGCCGCTCGAGCAGCCGGTCGAGAACGAGGTCGAGCGAAGCCTGGTTCTTGTACGCCTCGCCGTCGGGCACGAGGATCGTCTCGACGGCGGAGGCGTCGCGCAGCGAACGCCGCAGCTGCGCGAGATACAGCCCGGCGACGGTGTCGTTCGAGACGACCGCCACCTGGCGTCCCGAGGCGAGCGCGGCGAGGGATTCGTCGCCGTCGAGCAGACCCGCACCGATGCGGATCGGGTACGTGCGCTCGCCGAGCCGGACCTGCACTTCGAGGACGTTCATCGGGGCCGCTGCAGCGATTCGGGCAAGGCGTCGATTATATTGGCGACCAGCTCGTCCACCGGCTGGTGCACGCTGGTCACCGTGCAATGCGCGACCGACTCGTACAGCGGCTCGCGCTGCGCCAGCAACTGCACGATGCGCTCGCGCGGGTTCGCCGTCTGCAGCAGCGGGCGCGCTCGATCCCGGCGCAGCCGCTGCCACAGCTCGGGCGCCGCCGCCTTCAGGTAGACCACCCAGCCTCGTTCGCCCAGCAGCCGCCGGTTCTCTTCGGCGAGCACCGCGCCGCCTCCGGTGGCGAGCACGATGTCGGGCAGCGCGATCAGCTCGCCGAGCAGCGCGCGCTCGCGGCGACGGAAGCCTTCCTCGCCTTCCAGCTCGAAGATCGTCGTGATCGGCACGCCGCAGCGCAGCTCGAGCTCGCGATCGGCGTCGACGAAGCGCCGGTTCAGGCGCGCGGCCAGGCGCCGCCCCACCGTCGTCTTGCCGGCGCCCATCATGCCGACCAGGACCAGTGGTCGAGGGCCGGAGGGCGCTTGCGTCGTGGGGGGGTCGTTCATCCGGAAAGGCGCCAGGTGCGCCTCGGTGGGAGCGAAGGCGCAGACAGGTTACCGGATCGGGGTGCGAGGTTACCGGATCGGGATGCGCCCGACGTCTGCCGGATCTCGTCGCCGATCCGCCGCTTGCAGGCTGCTCCGTGCAGGCAAGCGCCGACCGAAAGTCCCGAGTTCCGGGACTTTCTCGCGACGGTGACGCCGCAGACTTGTCCACCGGCGGCGTGGAGCATGCCACGCAGACGCCGCCGGTGGGCAAGTCGTGTACGACGCGAGCCGTGTAACGCGAGCCGAAATGCGCGGAGAACCAACATTCCACCCAGCGTGAGAGGCATCCTTCCGCGGAATACGCGCTTCCCGCGCATTCTTCATTGCCCGCCACTCTTGATGCCCTGGAGTGCGCGAGAAGCGCGCATTTCTGGTAGCGCCCGGAAGCGCGGCGTCTACGCGGAGGCCCGCGCTTCAAAGCTTCAAAATGTAGTCCTTCAACTCGTGGAATCGATTCCACGAGCGAGAACGCTCCAATTTGAAGCGCCAGCCGCGCCCCGGAGTACCAGAACGCGCGCTGCAGTACCAGGACGCTCTCGGAAGCCCGGACGCACTCGCTGCCGTACAGGACGCTCTCGGAAGCACCACACGCACTCCCTGGTGTACCGGGATGCGCCAAAACGACCGCGCGCCCCAAAGGGCGCGCCAGCCGCAGGCAGGATCCATGCGAGCGCGCCGCGCGCGCCGCTGCTTCAACGCGCCAGCGCCGTATCCGTCACCACGCGCGGCGTCAGGAACACCAGCAGCTCGGCCCGGTTGTTCGTGCGCGAGTTGTTCTTGAACGCGTTGCCGATCACCGGGATGTCGCCGAGCAGCGGCACCTTGTTGACCTGGTTGCGCTCGAACTGCTCGTAGATGCCGCCGATGACGACCGTGCCGCCGTTCTCGACCAGCACCTGCGTCTGCACGCGCCGCGTGTCGATCGCGAAGCCGGCCGGCGTGAGGATGCCGACGGCGTCGCGGTTGACCTGCACTTCGAGGATCACGTTGCCCTCGGGCGTGATCTGCGGCGTGACCTCGAGCTTCAGGTTCGCCTTGCGGAACTGGATCGACGTGGCGCCGCTCGAGGTGGCCTGCTGGTACGGCAGCTCGGTGCCCTGCTCGATCACGGCGGTGCCCTGGTCGGCGGTGAGCACGCGCGGGCTCGACACCACCTTGCCGCGCTGGTCGGCTTCGAGGGCGGACAGCTCGAGGTTCAGGAAGCGGGTGAGGTCCGAGCTGAACAGGCTTACCGCGAAGGTGGCGGGATCGACGCCGGAGATCGCCGGCGCCGGCAGGTTCACGAAGTTCGTGTTCGGCAGCAGCGTGCCGCCCGAGCCCGTGGCGCCCGGCAGCGGCGTAAGGTCGTGCACGCCCTGCAGGTTGCCCGACACCGTCGCGCGGCCGAGCGTGCCGCCGGCGCTGGCGTTGATCCGGTTGAAGCCCAGCCGCACGCCGAGATTGCGCGTGAAGCGGTCGTCGGCCTCGACGATGCGCGCCTCGATCAGCACCTGGCGCACCGGGATGTCGATCTGCGCGATGACCTTGCGCACCTCCTCGAGCCGCAACGGCGTGTCCTGCACGAACACCTTGTTCGTGCGCTGGTCGACGACGACGCTGCCGCGCTTGGACAGCACGCGCTGCTTCTCGTCGGCGAGCAGCTTCTGCAGCGCCTCGGCCTTCTGGTAGTTCAGCTGGAAGGTTTCGGTGCGCAGCGGCTCGATGTCGGAGATCTGCGCGCGCGACTCGAGTTCCAGCTTCTCCTTGGCCGCGATCTCATCGCGCGGGGCAACCATGATGACGTTGCCGTTCTTGCGCATGTCCAGGCCCTTGGAATCCAGGATGATCGCCAGCGCCTGGTCCCAGGGAACGTCCTTCAGCCGCAGCGTGAGGCTGCCCGCCACCGAATCGCTGGTGACGATGTTCAGGTTGGTGAAGTCGGCGATGACCTGCAGCAGCGCGCGCACGTCGACGTTCTGGAAGTTCAGCGACAGCCGCTCGCCCTTGTAGCCCGGCTGCGTGCCGGCGACGAGCCGGTTCGGATCCTCGCGCACCGCCTTGACCTCGACGACGAACTGCGTGTCGCTCTGGTAGGCGTTGTGCTCCCACTGCCCCTGCGGCTCGATCACCAGCCGGGTGTTGTCCCCCTGCTGGAAGGCGCGCACGGTGCGCACCGGCGTGCCGAAGTCGCTCACGTCGAGACGACGGCGCAGATTCTCGGGCAGCTTCGTGCCGATGAAGTCGACGACCACCGTCTGCCCCTGCTGCCGGATGTCGACGCCGACGCCCGGATCCGACAGGTCGACGACGACGCGCCCTTCACCTTCCTTGCCGCGACGAAAGTCGATGTCGCGCAACGCATGTTCGCCTTTGCCGTCGACCTTGGCGAAGTTGTACGTCGAACCCGTCTGCGCGGTAGCGGCGGCCGAGGCAGTCGGCTCGAGCGCGACGACGAGCGTGTTGCCGTCGATCGACGTCTCATAGCCCATCGGACGCTTCAGGTTCAGCACGACGCGCGAGCGCTCGCCCGACTGCACGATCGCCACGCTGCGCACGTCGCCCTGCGGCAGCTCGATCGAGTTGTGCCCGGAGCGGTTGTCCGTGTCGACGAAGTCGAAGGCGATGCGCGGCGGATTCGATACCGAGAAGCCGACCGGCGCGACGGTGGGCGCGTTCTTCAGCCCGATGCGCAGATAGGTCGTGCTGCCCTGCTGCACGCTGGCGACCGACTCGATCGAGTTCGCCTGGGCGAAGGCCGGGGTGGTGGCGAGACCGCCGGCGAGGACGGCGCCGGCGACGCAGAAGGCTGCGGCCACGCGAGCCGCATCCCCGCCGAGCGCCCGGATCGCCGGGCCGATGCTGCCGAACATCGCTTTCATTGAGCGCTCCCGTCCTGGATCTGCAGTGTCGTTTCGCGCTCGACCCAGTCGCCGACGGCGTCCTGGACCAGTTCCTTCAGCGCGACTTCGGTCTCGCTGATGCGCGTGATCATTCCGTAGTTCTGCCCGGCGTAGTTGCCCACGCGCGCCTGGTAGACGAGGCGCTCGGCCTGCAGCAACGCGTACTGCCCCTGGCGGTTCGCCAGGTGCCCGACCATGCGGATCGCGTCGAGCGGATAGGCCTCGAGCGCCTCGCGCGGACGCGTCGTGTCCGGCTTCAGGCCGCCGGCCGGGGCGCCCGCGTGGGCGACGCCCGGCGCGCCGCCGAGCCTGGCGACCGAGAACGGGTCGACCTGCCCTTCGTTGTCGTATCGATAGGGCTCGAAGCGGCGGGGCTCGCTGATCGGATGGTGCACCGGCTTGACGCTGGCGCGCACCGACTGCATCCATTCGCGCAATTCGGCCTGGTCGTCGGCGCAGCCGGCGAGCGATACGGCGGCGACGGCGCCGAGGGCGGCGAGAGCGGTCTTCATCTTCGTGGTCATGACTTCTTCTTCGCCTTCGCTTCAGCCGCCTTGCGCCGCTGCTCGGCGATCTCCTCCGGGTCGAGATAGCGGAAGGTCTTGGCGATCGCCTCCATCGACAGGTTGCCGGAGGCGCTCGCCGCCTGTCCGCTGCGGTCGACGGGCAGCGAGATCTGCAGGTTGTTCAGCGTGACGATGCGGGCGAGGTTGGCGATCTCGCTGGTGAACGCGCCGAAGGCGTGATACGAGCCGGTGACGCGGATCGCGATCGGCAGTTCGGCGTAGTAGTCGCGCACGACGACCTGCCCGGGCTTGAACAGCTCGAACTGCAACCCGCGCCCGACGCCGGCCTGGTTGATGTCGGAGAGCAGCGCGTCCATCTCGGCCTTGCTCGGCAACTGCTTCTCGAGCGCGCTGACGTACTGCATCACCTGCTCCTTCTGCTCGCGCAGCGCCTCGAGGTTCACCGCCTGGCGCATCTTGTCGGTGAACTCGTCCTTCAGCCGCTGCTCCTCGGCAACGCGCGCCTCGAGATCCTCGAGCTGGCCCCGCCAGTAGCCGCCCCAGGCCGCCGCGCCGAGCGCGACGACGATCGCCGCGAGCAGCGCGATGCGCGGGACGATCGGCCACAACCCCGGATGGCGTCCCTGCAGCCCCTGGAACTGCGCAGTGACGGCGGACAGATCGATCGACGGATTGAACCGGGCCATCGCGCTCACCTCACGGAGTTCGCCGCCACCGGCGCGCCGGCGACCTTGGCAGGCACGGCGGCAGGGGCGTCGTTGGTGCGCACCAGCGCGTTCAGCGAGAACTCGTACAGCCGCCGGCCGGCGTCGTTCGCGTTCGCCTTGCCGCCGCCGAGCTGCACCGCCTTGATCTCGACCAGCTCGGGGCGCTCGAGCCAGGGCGTGTTGTTCGCCAGGTTGCGCAGCAGCTCCGAGACGCGATCGTTCGATTGCGCGTAGCCGACCAGCGTGACCTTGCGTTCGTCCTGCCGCATCGACTTCAGGTACAGGCCTTCGGGCACGTGCTTGACCAGCTCGTCCATCAGGTGCACCGGTATGGTCCGGTTCGTCTGCAGGCTCTCGACCGCAGCCTGGCGAGCGCGCAGCGCGTCGATCTCGGCGCGCAGCGTCGCGATCTCCTTGATCTGCTCGTCGAGCCTGGCGTTCTCCGCGCGAATGAAGTCGTTGCGCGCGCGCTGCTCGTCGATGCGGTTGTCGATCGCCAGGGCGACGAGCAGGCAGCCGAGGGCGGCGAGAATCGCGGTCAGCGCGCCCAGTACGACGAAATCCTTCTTGCGCCGCTCGCGGCGCATCTCTCGGTGCGGGAGAAGGTTGATGCGCGGAATCATGCGTCGAATCTCCGCATCGCGAGACCGGCGGCCACGAGCAGCGCCGGCGCATCGGCGCGCAGCTGCCGGTCGCGGACGGCGTCGGACACCTCCATCCCCTGGAACGGACTGAGGATCTCGGTGGGAACCTGGGTGCGCTGCATCACCGCGTCGGCCAGCCCCGGTACGACCGAAGATCCGCCGGCGAGATAGATCTGGTCGACCCGCGTATACGGCGTCGACGTGAAGAAGAACTGCAGCGCGCGCGCGATGTCGGTGGCGCCCTGCTCGATGAACGGCTGCAGCAGGTCGCGCTGGTAGTTGTCGGGCAGGTCGCCGGTGCGCTTCTTGAGCTCCGCCTCTTCCGGCGTGAGCCCGTACAGGCGAACGAGGTCCTGCGTGAGCTGCTGCCCGCCGAAGGTCTGCTCGCGTTCGAACACCGTCTGCTCGTTGAGCACGACGGCGAGCGAAGTCGTCGTCTGCCCGATCGAGAACACGGCGATGATCTGGCCCTGGCCGTTGTTCGGCAGGAACCGGGTGACGTGGTCCACCGCCGAGCGAAGCGCATAGCTCTCGACGTCGACCACCACCGGGCGCAGCCCCGCCATCTCGGCGACGGCCACGCGATCGTCTACCTTCTCCTTGCGCGACGCCGCCAGCAGGACCTCGATCTCTTCCTCGGATCCCTTGGCCGGACCGAGCAGCTGGAAATCGAGGTTCACCTCCTCGATCGGAAACGGAATGTACTGGCTCGCCTCGGCCTCGACCTGCACCTCGTAGTCTTCTTCGCGCAGGCCGGCGGGAACCAGGATCTTCTTGGTGATGACCGAGCCTGCGGGCAGCGCCAGCGCGGCCTCGCGCGCCCGAGTGTTGCACTTGCGCAGCGCGCGCGTCAGCGCCTCCGCCACCGCCTCGGGCTTCTCGATGTTGCCGTCGACGATCGCGCCGCGCTCGATCGGCTCGATCGCATAGCGCTCGAGCCGCATCGGCGTGCGCTGGCCCTTCGCCAGCTCGACCACCTTCACGCTGGAGCCGCTCAGGTCGATGCCGACGAGCGGCGGGGATGTTCGGCCAAACAGACTAGCAAGCGCTATCGCCATCGGGAGTCTCGATGAAAAAGTCCCGTAAACTTAAGGACTTGCGTTTGTTTTTTAACAACCGCTCGCGATGCTAGCGACGAGCTCGATTTACTGTAAAGCGTTTTGTGCGGTAGTTCGCAGCGCGTCGCGACCATCGGTCGTACGCCACCGACCACTGGGCCGCGCCTGTGCAGGGGCGCCGATCGACGGCAGCGCGAACGCCGCGTGCGGCGCATCGCCGCCGTCGCCGGGCGATCCGTATAAAATCCGCAACAGTCCCAGCGGGGTACGCCCGTAAATGCCCGCACGCAACGCCCGAAAGCCCCGCTCGAAGCCGTCTCCGAAGAAGTCGCTGTGGTTGCGGGTGTCGATCGCGGCGCTGGCGATTCCGGTGGCGCTCGCCGTCTGCGGCGCGCTGCTCGGCGCCTTCGCGCTGCTGATGCTCAACGACCGGCTGCCGTCGCTCGACGCGATGCTCGACTACCGGCCGCGCATCCCGCTGCGCGTATACACCGCAGACGGCAAGCTGATCGGCGAGTTCGGCGAGGAGCGGCGCACCTTCGTGCACATCGAGGACGTGCCGCAGGTGATGAAGAACGCGGTGCTCGCCGCCGAGGACACGCGTTTCTTCGAGCACATCGGCGTCGACCCGGTGGGCGTGGCGCGGGCCGCCGTCACCAACCTGTTCGCCGGCGGCAAGGAGCAGGGCGCGAGCACGATCACGATGCAGCTCGCGCGCGAGTTCTTCCTGTCGAACGAGCGCACCTACACGCGCAAGATCGTCGAGATCCTGCTCGCGCTGCGCATCGAGGACACGCTGAGCAAGGAACAGATCTTCGAGCTGTACCTGAACCAGATCTACCTGGGCAAGCGCTCCTACGGCTTCGCCGCGGCGGCGCGCACCTACTTCGACAAGCCGCTGGCGCAGCTGAGCGCGGCCGAGGCAGCGGTGCTCGCCGGGCTGCCGAAAGCGCCGTCGCGCTTCAACCCGATGGTCAATCCGGCGCGCGCGATCGAGCGCCAGCGCTACATCCTGGGGCGCATGCGCGAGGCGGGCTTCCTCACGCAGGCCGAATACCAGGCGGCGATGACCGAGCGCCTGGTGTTCTCGCCGCCGCGCGCCGACTACCCGGTGCAGGCGCCGTACGTGGCCGAACTCGCCCGTCAGCTCGCCTTCGACCTGTACCACGAAGACATCTATTCGGCCGGCTTGAAGATCTACACGACGATCGATCCGGTGCACCAGGCGGCGGCCAACGCGGCGCTCGAAAAAGGCGTCGTCGACTACGACCGCCGCCACGGCTTTCGCGGTCCCGAACGCACGATCGCGCTGCCCGACGATCCGCACGCGGCCGACGAGGCGATCGACGCGGCGCTCGACGACGACGCCGACATCGGCAACTTCCTGTCGGCGGTGGTGCTCGAGGCCGATCCGAAGCGCGTCGTCGTCTCGCGCGGCGACGGCAAGCCGATCGAGATCACCGGCAACGGGCTGAAGTTCGTCGCGTCCGCGCTCGGCCCGCGCGCCAGCGCGTCGAGGCGCCTCGCGCGCGGCTCGGTCATCCGCATCTCGCGCGACGACGGCGGCAGCTACCAGATATCGCAACTGCCGGAGGTGCAGGCGGCCTTCGTGTCGATGGACACGCACGACGGCGCGGTGCGCGCTCTGGTCGGCGGCTTCGACTTCGAGCGCAACCGCTTCAACCGCGTCGTGCAGGCCTGGCGCCAGCCCGGTTCGAGCTTCAAGCCGTTCATCTACTCGGCATCGCTCGAGAAGGGCTTCATGACGTCGACCATCGTCAACGACGCGCCGGTGCTGATCGACCCCGCGCGCACCGGCGGCCAGCTGTGGGACCCGAAGAACTACGACGGCAAGTACGAGGGCCCGATGCCGCTGCACACGGCGCTGGCCAAGTCGAAGAACATGGTGTCGGTGCGCATCCTCGACGCGATCGGCCCGCAGTACGCGCAGGACTACGTCTCGCGCTTCGGCTTCGACCCCGAACGGCATCCCGCCTACCTCACGATGGCGCTCGGCGCGGGCTCGGTCACCCCGTGGCGGATGGTTGGGGCGATCTCGGTGTTCGCCAACGGCGGCTACCGCGTCGAGCCCTACCTGATCTCGCGGATCACCGACAGCAACGGGCGGCTGCTGGCCAGCGCGAAGCCCGATCGCGCGGACGACGAAGCGGTGCGCGTGATCGACGAGCGCAACGCGTTCCTGATGGATTCGATGCTGCGCGACGTCGTGCGCATCGGCACCGCCACCCGCGCGAAGACGCTCAAGCGCAACGACCTCGCCGGCAAGACCGGCACGACGAACGATTCGGTGGACGCCTGGTTCGCCGGCTACCAGCCGTCGCTCGCCGCGGTCGCCTGGGTGGGCTTCGACCAGCCGCGCAAGCTCGGCGATCGCGAAACCGGCGGCGGACTCGCCCTGCCGATCTGGATCGACTACATGGCCGTGGCGCTGAAAGGCGTCGCCGAGGAGCCGAGGCGCGAACCCGAGGGCGTGGTGCGCATCGACGGCCAGTACTACCTGTCGGAGACGCGTCCGGGACAGGGAATCGCTTCGCTCGGCGTCGCCGAGGAGGGCGTTGCCTCCGGCGCCGAGGCCGACCGCATCCGCGACCAGGTGTTCTGAGCTTGCGCCCGCGCCTCCGTCCCCCGCCCGCGGCGCCCGCGACCAGCGCTCGTCGAGGCGCGCTCCTGGCGGTCGTCGCGTCGCTGCTCGTCGCCGGCTGCGGCCAGCGCGGTCCGCTCTACCTTCCCGAGAACGCGCCGCCGC
This sequence comes from Burkholderiaceae bacterium, assembly GCA_021166835.1. The sequence goes on from JAJPEN010000016.1 coordinate 34,829, forward strand.
CCCGCCGCAGGCGCGCGAACTCGCAACCGGCGCCCGCGTCGTCGCCCACACAGGCGGATCCGCAACGATGACCACCGACTCTCCGTTCCGCTACCGCAACGGCTCGCTCTTCGTCGAGGAGGTCGAGCTGGCGGCGATCGCGCGCGAGCACGGAACCCCCGCCTACGTCTACTCGCGCGCCGCGATCGAAGCGGCCTTCGCATCCTTCGTGCGCGCCTCCGGCGATCGCGACGTGCTCGTCTGCTATGCGCTGAAGGCGAACTCGAACCTCGCGATCGTCGAACTGCTCGCGCGCGCGGGCGCCGGCTTCGACATCGTCTCCGCCGGCGAACTGCAACGCGTGATCGCCGCCGGCGGCGATCCGTCGAAGGTGCTGTTCTCCGGCGTCGGCAAGAGCGAGGCGGAGATGCGGCTCGCGCTCGACGCGGGCGTGCGCTGCTTCAACATCGAGTCGGAAAGCGAACTGCTGCGGCTCGATCGCGTCGCCGCTTCGATGAAGCGGCGCGCGCCGATCTCGCTGCGCGTGAATCCCGACGTCGACGCCGGCACGCATCCGTACATCTCCACCGGACTGCGCGAGAACAAGTTCGGCATCGCGCACGACGACGCGCTCGCGGTCTACCGGCGCGCGGCGGCGCTGCCGAACCTCGAGATCGTCGGAATCGACTGCCACATCGGTTCGCAGATCACGTCGGTGGAGCCGTATCTTGCGGCAGCCGACAAGGTGCTCGAACTGGTCGACGCGCTGCACGCCGAGGGAATCGAACTGCGCCACCTCGATTTCGGCGGCGGCCTGGGCATCCGCTATCGCGACGAGGATCCGCCGTCGGCACAGGCGCTGCTCGACGCGCTGTTCCGCCGGCTCGACCGCCATCCGCGCGGGCGACGCTACGGCGTGTTCTTCGAATTCGGCCGCTCGATCGTCGGCAACGCCGGCGTGCTGCTCACGCGCGTGGAGTACCTGAAGCGCAACGGCGAGCGCCGATTCGCGATCGTCGACGCGGCGATGAACGACCTGATGCGTCCGGCGCTGTACGACGCGTACCACGGCGTGCTGCCGCTGCGGCAGCGCGACGACGTAGAAGCGCAGCGCTACGACGTGGTGGGCCCGGTCTGCGAGTCGGGCGACTGGCTCGCACGCGAGCGGTCGCTTGCGATCGCCGAAGGCGACCTGCTCGCGATCGCGTCGGCCGGCGCCTACGGCATGGCGATGGCGTCGAACTACAACACGCGACCGCGCGCGGTCGAGCTGCTGGTCGACGGCGCGCAGGCGCACGTCGTGCGCGAACGGGAAAGCGTCGAGTCGCTATTCGCGCTCGAGCGGCGCCTGCCGTAGCGTCGGCCCCCGCAGCGGCGCGCCGCCGGCGGCAGCGGGGCGCGCCCCGCCCGGCATAGTCCGCGCGGCCTGCGCAGAGCGCCTGGAACGCGCGGGCGGACTGGCCCAGTGCCACGCCAGGCGCACCGCGAGAAGCCCGGCCACGACGAGCGCCCAGGCGAGCGGCGCCGAGAAATCGTTCTTGCCGGCCTTGTGCCACCAGTAGTGCAGCACCGCGAGCACGGCGATCGCGTAGACGAGGCGGTGCAGTTCCTGCCAGCGGCGCCCGAGCCGCCGCATCATCGCGTTCGTCGAGGTCGCGGCCAGCGGGATCAGCAGCACGAAGGCGACCACCCCCACGGTGATGAACGGGCGCTCGAGCACGTCGTCGACGATCGCGTTCCAGTCGAACCACTGGTCGAGCCAGGCGTACGCCAGCAGGTGCAGGCACGCATAGAAGAACGCGAACAGCCCGAGCATCCGGCGCAGCCGCATCAGCCAGCTCCAGCCGAACAGCCGGCGCAGCGGCGTCACCGCGAGCGTGATGCACAGCATCGCCAGCGCCCACGTGCCGGTGGAGCGCTGCACGAATTCGACCGGGTTGGCGCTGAGCGAGTCGAGCGCGCCCAGCACGACGAGCCGCGCGAGCGGCACGAGCGCGAGGGCGAACACGAGCGCGCGCAGCGCGCGCGGCGAGCGCATTCAGAACTCCCTGCGCAGGTCCATCCCCGCATACAGCGAAGCGACCTGCTCGCCGTAGCCGTTGAACATGCGCGTCGGCTGGCGCCGCACGAACAGCCCGCCCTCGCCGATCCTGCGCTCGGTCGCCTGCGACCAGCGCGGATGATCGACTTCCGGATTCACGTTCGCGTAGAAGCCGTATTCGTTCGGCGCCGCCCGGTGCCAGCTGGTGAGCGGCTGGCGCTCGACGAAGCGGATCGCCACCAGCGACTTCGCGCTCTTGAAGCCGTACTTCCACGGCACGACGACGCGCATCGGCGCGCCGTTCTGCGGCGGCAGCACATCGCCGTAGAGCCCGAAGGTCAGCAGCGTCAGCGGATGCGCAGCCTCGTCGATGCGCAAGCCCTCGGTGTACGGCCACGCGAGCACCATCGAGCGCACGCCCGGCATCTGCTTCGGGTCGGCCAGCGTGACGAACTCGACGAACTTCGCAGCGCCGGTGGGCTCGACGCGTTTCATCAGTTCCGAGAACGAGTACCCGATCCACGGAATGACCATCGACCAGCCCTCGACGCAACGCAGCCGGTAGATGCGTTCCTCGAGCGGCGCGAGGCGGCGCAAGTCGTCGACGTCGAAGCGCCCGGGCTTCGCCACCTCGCCCTCGATCGCAACGGTCCAGGGTCGTACGCGCAATGATTTCGCATAGCGCTCCGGGTCCGATTTGTCGGTGCCGAACTCGTAGAAGTTGTTGTAGCCGGTGACGTCCTCCCGGGGCGTCGGGCGCTCCATCGTCGACAGCACGCTCGGCTTCGCGTCGAGCTTCGCGTCGGCCGGGCCGCTAGCGGCCTGCGTCGCAGCCGCCGCCGGCGTCGCGGCCGACGCGACGAGCGGCGTCAGCGCCGCGCCGACGGCAGCGCCGAGCAGCGCCCGCCGCTCGCGCAGGCGCTCCCAGGACTCACGGGGAGTGATCTCGCCGGGCCGTGGATCGGCCGGGTCGGAAATTCGGATCGGCATGGCCGCCTCCGCAAAACGCTCAGGATACGGCGCCTGCGAAAGCGACCTGTGCAGCAGCCTTCGACGCGACGCGGTCGTCGACCTGATTGTCGACCCTGTAGTTGTCGACCGCGCCGCGGCAATCGATCAGCGCAGCCCCGCCATGTACTGCGCGACGGCCTTGATCTCGCGATCGGACAGGCGCTCGGCGATCGTGCGCATCTGTTCGCTGTTCGCGCGCTCGCCGCTGCGGAACGCCGTGAGCTGCACCTCGGTGTATTCGGCGTACTGCCCCTGCAGCCTCGGATACTGCGACGGAATGCCGGCTCCGTTCGGGCTGTGGCAGCCGGCACAGGCCGGAACGCCCTTGGCGGCGATGCCGACGCGGTAGATGGTGCGACCGGCTTCGGCGAGCGCGGCATCGGTGGCCGCGGCCGGCGCGAGAGTCTGCGACGCGAAATGCGCGGCGACGTTGCGGATGTCTTCCGGCGAAAGCATGGCGGCGAAACCGGCCATGATCGCGCTCGGGCGGTGCGCCTGCTGCTCGCCTTCGGCGGGTTTGAAATCGTTCAGCTGCTTGGCGAGATATTCGGGATGCTGGGCCGCCAGCTTCGGGTTCGCCGGGATGAGACTGTTGCCGTCTGCCGCATGACACGCCGCGCAGACTTCCTGTGCGATCTGCGCGCCGCGCTTCGCGTCGACCGGCGCCGGCTTCGCGGGCGCTGCGCCCTGCGCGAAAACGACCGGAGCGAAAGCGGCCGCCACCGAGACGGCTACGCAGGCGGCGACGCAACCGTAGACAGCCGCGCCGGGAATTCTCACTCGGAACATGGGACGGAACCCGTTCTTCAGTCGACGGACCCGCTCGCGGGTCCGACAAAGCCTGCAATTGTACAATAGGCCCTGTTCCCGTCGAGGTTCTTCGCGTGGTGGTTCCCGCACTGACATCCGCGCGCTTCGAAACCACCGTCGCCCGCCTCTCCCAGCTGCCCGAGTCCCGGCTCGCCGAAGTCGCCTTCGTCGGCCGCTCGAACGCGGGCAAGTCCTCCGCGCTCAACGCGCTGTGCGGACAGCGCCGCCTCGCCTTCGCCAGCAAGACGCCGGGGCGCACGCAGGCGCTGAACTACTTCGCGCTCGGCCCGGAGAACGCCGCGCCGTGCGCCTGGCTCGTCGACACGCCCGGCTACGGCTACGCGAGCGCACCGCTCGAGGTCAAGCGCGGGTGGGACCAGCTCGCCGGGAGCTATCTGGCGCAGCGCAAGACGCTCGCCGGCGTCGTGCTCGTGCTCGACGTGCGCCGCGGGCTTACCGAACTCGATCGTGGCGTGCTCGCGTGGATCGCCGCCGACGTGCCGATCCTCGTGCTCGCCAGCAAGTGCGACAAGCTCGGCAACGCGCAGCTCGCGGTCGCGATGCGCGAGCTCGAAGCCGCGCTGCGCGCCGAGCAGCTGTCGAACCCCCTCGGTCTGCTATCGTTTTCCGCGATCCGCCGCACCGGCGTCGACGAAGCGCGGGAGATCATCGCCGACTGGCTACGGCCCGGAGAAACGACATGAAACAGGACAACCCACGCGCAGCCTTTCCGTTCGTGCGGATGCGCCGGCTGCGCCGCAACGACTTTTCGCGCCGGCTGGTCCGCGAGCACCGGCTGTCCGCCGACGACCTGATCTATCCGATCTTCGTCCTCGACGGCGCCTCGCGAACGCAGGCCGTCGCGTCGATGCCCGGCGTGGAGCGCCTGAGCGTGGACCGGCTGCCGGCGATCGCCGAGCAGTGCCTGCAGCTCGGCATCCCGGTGCTCGCGCTGTTTCCGGTGATCGAGCCGTCGGCGAAGAGCGCCGACGGCGCGGCGGCCACCGATCCCGACGGCCTCGTGCCGCGCGCGGTTCGCGAACTGAAGAAACGCTTCCCCGAGCTGGGCGTGCTCACCGACGTCGCGCTCGACCCGTACACGACGCACGGCCAGGACGGTGTCGTCGACGAGGACGGCTACGTGCTCAACGACCGCACGGTCGAGATCCTGCGCCGGCAGGCGATCGTGCAGGCCGAGGCCGGCGTGGACATCGTCGCGCCCTCCGACATGATGGACGGGCGCATCGGCGCGATCCGCGCGTCGCTCGAGGAAGCCGGCCACATCCACACGAAGATCATGGCGTACTCGGCGAAGTACGCCTCGGGCTTCTACGGCCCCTTCCGCGACGCCGTCGGCTCGGCGGGCAATCTCGGCAAGGGCGACAAGAAGACCTACCAGATGGACCCGGGCAACTCGGACGAGGCGCTGCGCGAAGTCGCGCTCGACCTCGCCGAAGGCGCCGACATGGTGATGGTCAAGCCCGGCATGCCGTATCTGGACATCGTGCGCCGCGTGAAGGACGAGTTCCGCTGCCCGACCTTCGTCTACCAGGTGAGCGGCGAGTACTCGATGCTCAAGGCGGCGGCGGCCAACGGCTGGCTCGACGAGCGCGCGGTCGCCCTCGAATCGCTGCTGGCGATGCGGCGCGCCGGCGCCGACGGGATCCTCACCTATTTCGCGCGCGACGCCGCGCGCTGGCTGCGCGAGACGCGCTGACGCGGTCGGCGCAGCGATGGAACTCGTCGTCGTCGGCGCCGAAGGCGCCTCGGTCGTCGAATCGATCGACGCGCTGCCCGACGTCGGCTTCGTCTGGTGCGATTGCGTCTACTCCGACGGCCCCGTCTGGACGGCGCCGGTGCAGCGGCTCACCGGCATCCACGTGCTCGACGAGCACCTGCGCGACGCCGAGAACGTCGCCCATCCGTCGTCCTTCGATTCGACGAACGACTACGAGATCATCGTCTTTCGCGGCCTGGCGCTGCGCGTGGAGGCGCTCGACGCGTCCGACGTCATCCACGTGAAGACGCGCCCGGTGGTGTTCTTCCTGTTCCCTCGCGTGCTCGTCACCGTGCGGGCGCCCGACAGCCGGCTGATGGCGAGCACGCGCACCCGCCTGATGAGCGCCGCCGGACGCGCACGGCTGCCTACGCAGCCCGAGGAGCTGATGCTGCGCATCCTCAATGCGATGGTCGATCGTTACCTCGAATTGCGCCAGCCGCTGTCGGCGCAGCTCGACCGCTGGCAGCGCCAGCTGCTCGACACGCGCCGGCCGTTCAACGACTGGTACTCGCTGCTCGAGGCGCGGCGCGAGGTGCGCCGCCTCGAGGACCTGTGCGAGGAGCAGCTCGACGCGCTCCAGGAGTGGCGCGACGAACGCCTGGAGCACAGCGACGGCGGCGGCCTGAGCGAAGTGCTGCTCGTGCGCACGAGCGACATCGTCGAGCACATCCACCGCGTGCGCGGCCATGCCCAGCGGCTCGAATCGTCGCTCGAGAACGCCGTGCAGCTGCATTTCTCGGCCACCGCGTACCGCACGAACGAGATCGTGCGCGCGCTCACGGCCATCACGGCCGTGTTCATGCCGCTGACGCTGATCACCGGGATCTTCGGGATGAACTTCGAGTACATCCCGTGGCTGCACTCGCGCGCCGGCTTCTGGTGGACGATGGGCGCGATGCTCGCACTCGGCGTGCTGATGCTGCTGTTCCTGCGCGCGCGCGAAGTGCTGTCGGCGTCGGCGCTGCTCGGCAACCGTTCGGCGCGCAGACGGCGGCGGCGCAAGGACGCGTCGAGCGTCTACGACTAGGAGTCCTCGATCAGGAACCTGCGCCGGCCGCCGTCTCGCCGGCTGCCCACTGCGCATACGCCGGCCAGACCTGCTCGGGCACGAGCGTCACGATCTCCGGCACGTCGTACGGATGCAGCTCGGCGAGCCGGCGCACGCATTCGTCGTGGCGCGCGCGCGTCGTCTTCACCAGCAGCGTGATCTCGTCGGCGGTCTCGATGGCGCCCTGCCATCGATAGACCGAGCGACAGGCGGCGAAGACGTTGACGCAGGCCGCCAGGCGCTCGTCAACGAGCGCGTGTGCGATCTGCGCGGCTACCCTCTCGTCGGGAACGTTGGAGAGGACGAGCCGCAGTTCGATGTCGGTACCGGGCACGGCATTCACCTCGCGTAGCGCCGGCGCGTGAGCACCAGCGCGGTGTACAGCGCCGCTGCCGTGTAGACGACCAGCGTCGCCAGCGGAACGAGGGGCTCGGCGGGAAGATGCCCGAGCACCAGCGGACGCGCCAGTTCCACCGCCGGCGCGAGCGGCAGCACGCGGGCGATCGCGGCGAGCCAGTCGGGCAGCTGCTCCATCGGGAAATAGACGCCCGAGACGAAGGTCAGCGGCGTGACTACCAGCGTGAAGTAGAACGTGAAGAAATCGTAGCCGCGCGCCAGCGCGTTCACGCACAGCCCGATCGCGCTGAAGCACAGCCCGCTCAACGCGACGACGAAGATCGCCAGCGGCAGCGTCGGCGCACGCGAGATGTCGAGCGCCCAGACGACGACGAGGATGGCGAAGCCCGACAGCACCGCCTTCGCGCCCGCCCAGACCCATTCGGCGATCACGATGTCGTCGAGTTCGAGCGGCGCGTTCATCAGCGACTCCCAGGTGCGCTGCACGTGCATCCGCGAGAACGCCGAGTACAGCGCCTCGAAGCTCGCCGCCATCATCGTGCTCATGCACATCGACCCCGCGGCCAGGAAGAGGATGTAAGGCACGCCTTCGACGCGCTCGAGCAGGCTGCCCAGCCCGTAGCCGAAGGCCACCAGGATGATCAGCGGATCGGCGATGTTGCCGATGACGCTGGCGAAGGCCAGCTTGCGCCAGACCAGCAGATTGCGCCGGAACACCGGCACGAAGCGCAGCGAGAATCGCGGGAGGGCGTAGGTGTTCATTTCAGTCGCTCCACCGGGCCGCGCGGGCCGTTCCTCACGAAGCGTCGAACGGTCGCGCCGCGCCGTGCGAACGCGCGGACGAATGGCTCATGCTCGCGCCTCGCCAACACGCCCAGAAACGCGCGAAACTCGCGCGCTCTCGCCTGCTCGCCCGTCGTCGTCTGCAAATCTGCGCGGAAAGCGAACGACAGCGCCCCCCGCTGATCGGCAGCCCACCTGGAATGCGCGGAAGGCGCGCATTCGTGCGTCTCTCGGGCTCTCGAGCGGCATGCGTCAATCCCGCAAGTCCCGCCCCGTGAGCTTCAGGAAGACGTCCTCCAGGTTCGCCGGCCGCTGCAGCGTGTGCAGTGCGGGCGTCGCGCCTGCCGCGTCCGCACAGGCCTGCTGCGCGCTCTCGAAGTCGCGGCAATAGAGGAACGCCGTCTCGCCGACCAGCTCCACGCGCGCGGCAAAGCGCGGCGCCGACTCGCGCGCCCATTGCGCGACCCCGTCGCCGGTGACCTCGATCACCTGCGGCTCGATCTGCTCGCGGATCAGCGCGCGCGGCGAGTCGAGCGCGATCAGCGTGCCATGATCGATGATCGCGATGCGATCGCACAGCCGTTCGGCCTCCTCCATGAAGTGCGTCGTCAGCAGGATCGTCTTGCCGCGCGCGATCAGCTGCCGAAGCCGCTCCCACATCAGGTGGCGCGCCTGCGGATCGAGGCCGGTCGTCGGCTCGTCGAGGAAGAGCACCTCGGGGTCGGCGACGAGCGCGCGGGCGAGCGTCAGCCGCCGCCGCATGCCGCCGGAGAGTTCGTCGATGCGCGCGTCGCGCTTGTGCATCAGCCCGGCGAAGTCGAGCAGCCCGTCCAGGCGCGCGGCCACCGCCGCGCGCGACAGGCCGAAGTAGCGCCCGAAGACGAGCAGGTTCTCGGCGACGGTGAAATCGGGGTCGAGCGAATCGCTCTGCGGAACGACGCCGACCCGCGAACGCGCCTGGCGCGCGCGCGCCGGAATCGGCAGGCCCAGCAGCTCGATCGTTCCCGCGGAGGGTTCGACCAAGCCGAGCGCGGCCTTCAGCGTGGTGCTCTTGCCGGCGCCGTTGGGGCCCAGCAGCCCGAAGCACTCGCCGGCTTCGACCGAGAAATCGAGGCCGGCGATCGCTTCGACGCTGCCGAAGCGCTTGCGCAGCCCCCGGACGGTGAGGACCTCGGCCAAGCCGTATCGGCGCGAGCCGGAAGGGTCAGCTCGCGCTGTCCTCGTCGCCCTCGGCCGGCTCGGGGCGGTCGACGAGTTCGATCAGCGCCATCGGCGCGGCGTCGCCCACGCGATAGCCGAACTTCAGGATGCGCAGGTAGCCGCCGTTGCGAGCGGCATAGCGCGGGCCCAGTTCGTCGAAGAGCTTGACGACCATCTCGCGGTCGCGCAGCCGGTCGAAGGCCAGGCGCCGGTTCGACAGCGAAGGCTTCTTGCCCAGCGTGATGATCGGCTCGACCACGCGGCGCAGTTCCTTCGCCTTCGGCAGCGTGGTCTTGATCAGCTCGTGGCGCAGCAGCGAGTTGCACATGTTGCGCAGCATCGCCTCGCGATGGCTGCTCGTTCGATTCAGTTTTCGCAGTCCGTGACCGTGACGCATGACGGTTCCTCGCGCTCTCGGCTTCGTTTTTCGTCAGGGGCGCTCGAGGCCGGCCGGCGGCCAGTTCTCGAGCTTCATGCCGAGCGTCAGTCCGCGCGACGCCAGCACTTCCTTGATCTCGTTGAGCGACTTGCGCCCCAGGTTCGGCGTCTTCAGCAGCTCGTTCTCGGTGCGCTGGATCAGGTCGCCGATGTAGTAGATGTTCTCGGCCTTCAGGCAGTTGGCCGAGCGCACGGTGAGTTCGAGGTCGTCCACCGGGCGCAGCAGCAGCGGATCGATCTGCGGGCCGCGCACGCCGCCGATCGACGACGCCACTTCGGCCGCCGGCTCGACGCCGCCCTCGAGCGCCGCGAACACCGACAGCTGCTCGACGAGAATGCGCGCCGACTGGCGCACCGCCTCCTCGGGCGCGATGACGCCGTTGGTCTCGACGTCGACGACGAGCCGGTCGAGGTCGGTGCGCTGCTCGACGCGCGCGCTCTCCACCTGGTAGCTGACGCGGCGCACCGGCGAGAACGAGGCGTCGAGCACGATCTTGCCGATCGTTTTCGACTCGGCGGGGCTGCGCAGGTTGCCGGGCAGGTAGCCGCGGCCGCGCTCGACCTTGATCGACATGTCGAGCTTGCCGCCGTCGGTGAGCGTGGCGACGACGTGCTCGGGATTGATCACCTCGACGTCGTGCGGCACGTCGATGTCGCCGGCCGTGACCGGGCCGGGCGAGTCCTTGCGCAGCGTGAGGAAGACCTCGTCGCGATTGTGCAGCCGGAAGGTGACGCCCTTCAGGTTCAGCAGCAGGTCGACGACGTCTTCGCGCACGCCGTCGATCGTCGAGTACTCGTGCAC
>JAJPEN010000026.1 GCA_021166835.1 Burkholderiaceae bacterium
GAAGACGTCGCGGTGCTGCGCCATCTCCTCGGGCTTCTTCTTGCCCATCGCGCGACGAAGCAGATCGGCGCCGCCCAGCGTGTAGCCGCCGATCGTCTGCGCGATCTGCATCACCTGTTCCTGGTAGACGATGACGCCGTAGGTGGGCTCCAGGCACGCCTTCAGGTCGGGGTGGAAGTAGTCGATGGACTGCTGCCCTTTCTTGCGCAGGATGAAGTCGTCGACCATGCCCGAGCCGAGCGGGCCGGGACGGTACAGCGCGAGCACCGCGATGATGTCCTCGAAGCGGTCGGGCTGCAGCTTCTTCAGAAGCTTCTTCATGCCCTCGCTTTCCAGCTGGAACACCGCGGTGGTGTTCGCGTCGCGCAGCACCTGGTAGGCGCGCGGATCGTCGAAGCTCATCGACTGCAGGTCGAGCTTCGTGCCGGTGCGGCGCTCGACGTAGCGCACGGCGAGGTCGAGGATCGTGAGATTGCGCAGGCCGAGGAAGTCGAACTTCACCAGCCCCACCGCCTCGACGTCGTCCTTGTCGAACTGGCTGACGACGCCGGCGGCGTCGGCCCCCGGCGGCTTGTACAGCGGGCAGAAATCGGTGAGCCGGCCCGGCGCGATCAGCACCCCGCCGGCGTGCATGCCGACGTTGCGGGTGAGGTCCTCGAGCGGCTCGGCGAGCGCGAGCAGCGCGCGCACTTCGTCCTCGTTGCGCTCGCGCTCGGCGAGCAGCGGCTCGGCCTCGCGCGCCCTGGCGAGCGACACCGGCTTGTTCTGCACCACCGGCACGAGCTTGGAGAGCTGGTCGCAGAAGGTGTAGCTCATGTCGAGCACGCGGCCGACGTCGCGGATGACCGCCTTCGAGGCCATCGTGCCGAAGGTGGCGATCTGCGAGACGGCCTGTTCGCCGTAGCGCGCACGCACGTACTCGATGACGCGATAGCGCTGTTCCTGGCAGAAGTCGATGTCGAAGTCGGGCATCGACACGCGCTCGGGATTCAGGAAGCGCTCGAAGAGCAGCGCGTAGGGAATCGGGTCGAGATCGGTGATGCCGAGCGCATAGGCGACCAGCGAGCCGGCGCCCGAGCCGCGCCCGGGGCCGACCGGCACGCCGTTGGCCTTCGCCCAGTTGATGAAGTCGGCGACGATCAGGAAGTAGCCGGGAAAGCCCATCTGCACGATCGTGTCGCACTCGTATTCGAGGCGCGCCGTGTATTCGGCGCGCTTCGCCTCGAGCGTGGCGGGCGGCGTGCGATCGGACGGGAAGAGCGCGGCCAGGCGCCGCCCGAGGCCTTCGCGCGCCAGCGTGCGCAGGTAGTCGTCGAGCGAGACGCCGTCGGGCGTGGGGAACTGCGGCAGTTGCGCCTTGCCCAGCGTCATCGGAACGTTGCAGCGACGCGCGATCTCGACGCTGTTGGCCAGCGCCGACGGCAGATCGGCGAAAAGCTCGGCCATCTCGCGCTGCGTGCGGAAATGCTGCTCGGGGGTGAACGCGCGAACGCGCCGCGGGTCGGCGAGGATCGCGCCCTGCGCGATGCACACGCGCGCTTCGTGCGCGCGATGATCGTCGCGGTCGAGGAACTGCACCGGATGCGTGGCCACCAGCGGCAGCGACAGGCGCACGGCGAGCTGCGCGGCCGCGCGCGTGTGCGCCTCGTCCTCGGCGTGACCGCCGCGCTGCACTTCGAGATACCAGGCGCCGGGAAAGCGCCGCGTCCATGCGCGCGCCAGCTCCGCGGCGCCGCGCGCATTGCCGGCGAGCAGCGCCTGGCCGACGTCGCCGTGCTGCGCGCCCGACAGTGCGATCAGGCCTTCGCCGGCCAGGCGGCCATCGGCGTCGCGTTCGTCGAACCATTCGGCGCGCAATTCGCCGCGGCCGCGGTACTCGTTCTCGATCCACGCCCGGCTGAGCAATTCGCACAGCCGCAGATAGCCGCCGCGATCACGCGCGAGCAGCAGCATGCGGAACGGCCGCTCGCGATCGGCTTCGTTGGAAACCCACGCGTCTACGCCGCAGATCGGCTGGATGCCGCGCGCGCGCGCGGCCGTGTAGAACTTCACCCAGCCGAACAGGTTCGCCAGGTCGGTGACCGCGATGGCCGGCTGCCCGTCGGCCAGCGCGCGTTCGACGAGCGCTTCGATTCGCACGATCGAGTCGCTGACCGAGTATTCGGTGTGGACCCGAAGATGGACGAAACCGGGCGCGCTCATCGGTAGAATCTCATCGGCCCGAAATTCTACCCATGTTGCCCCGCCCTTCGCTCCCACGCCGGCGCGCGATGCTGCTGCTGGCCTTCTGCGCGCTGTGCTGGAGCGTCGCCGGCGTTCTCACGCGTCGGCTCGAGCACACGGAGAGCCTCGACGTCACCTTCTGGCGCAGCTTCTTCTGCGCGGCGACGATGCTCGTGCTGCTCGCCGCGCAGCGGCGCGGCAACCCGCTGCCGGCGATCGCGCGCATGGGCTGGCCCGGCCTTGTCTCGGGCGCGATGTGGGGAACGATGTTCACCGGCTTCATGATCGCGCTCACGATGACGAGCGTGGCCAACGCGCTGGTCGTGATGAGCGTCGCGCCACTGCTCACCGCGCTGCTCGGCCGCATCGTGCTCGGCACGCGGCTGGGCGCCTTCGACTGGATCGCCACGCTGCTCGCCGGCGCCGGCATCGCGTGGATGGTGCGCGACGGCGTCGACGGCGAAGGCCGCATCGGCATGGCGATCGCGCTGTGCGTGCCGCTCGCCAGCTCGGCGCAGATCGTCGTGCTCAAGCGCCTGCAGGCGCAGGTCGATCTCGCGCCCGCGGTGCTGGTCGGCGCGCTGCTGTCGTGCGCCTTCACGCTCGCGCTCGCCTGGCCGATGCGGCTGCCGGTCGCCGATCTGCCGATCCTCGTGCTGCTCGGCAGTGTGCAGCTGGCGATCCCCTGCTTCCTGCTGGTGCGCGCGGTGCGCCCGCTCGCGCCGCACGAGGTCGCGCTGATCGCGCTGCTCGAAGTCGTGCTCGGGCCGATCTGGACCTGGCTGTGGGCCGACGAGGCGATTTCCGCGGCCACGCTGCAGGGCGGACTCGTCGTGCTCGGCGCGCTCGTCGTCAATGCGCTGCTCGGGCGCAGGGCGGCGGCGCCGGCGACGCGCGCCGCGCCGGTGTGAGTGCTGCGACGTGGGCCCCGCCATGGATCTGATGCCGGCGTGAACGACACATCGACCACGGTGCGAGCATGACCGGGATATCGGCGTCGCCGGCGCCCGCTCCGCAGACGATCGAGCTGACGCGCCCCGATCGCGCCGTGCTGCGCGGCCTGCGCTGGCGCTGTCCCGGCGGCGCACGCGCGGTGGTCGTACACGGGCTCGGCGAACACGCGGCGAGGCAGCGCAACGTCGCCGAGTTCCTCGCACGACGCGGCTTCGACGTCGTCGCCTTCGATCATCGCGGCCACGGCCGCTCCGATGGTGCCCGCGGCGCGCTGCGCCGCTCCGAAAACCTCGTCGACGATCTGGCGGCGATCGTCGATTCGACCGCGAGCGCGCCGATCCTGCTCGTAGGGCACAGCATGGGCGGGCTGGTGGCGCTTCGTTACGCGCTCGCGCACCCGGAGACGGTCGCTGCGCTCGTGCTGTCGTCGCCGGCGCTCGATCCGACGCTGAGCCTCGGGCAGAAGCTGCTGCTCGCGACGATGTCGCGGCTCGCGCCCGATCTCGCGGTCGGCAACGGACTGGACGCATCGAAGATCTCGCACGATCCGGCCGTCGTGCGCGCATACCGCGAAGATCCCCTCGTGCACGATCGCATCACCGCGCGGCTGGCTCGGTTCATCGTCGACGGCGCGCGCGACGCGATCGAGCGCGCCGCGATGCTCGCCGTACCGACGCTGCTGCTCGTCGCCGGCGACGACCGGCTCGTCTCACCGGCGGGAAGCCGCCGCTTCGCGCAGCGCGCCCCGCGCGGACGCGTCGACGAGCGCGTCTACGAAGGCCTGTGGCACGAGCTGTTCAACGAGAGCGAGCCGGGGCGCACGCGCGTCTTCGGCGACCTCGGCGTCTGGCTGGACGCTCGCAAGTAAAACGCTGCGCAAGGCGGCGCTGCGCAAGGCGGCGTTTCCGGATCCGAAACCGTTTGCGTAGTCGAAAACGCTGCGCGGTGCAGGAAGGAGCGGCAGAGCTCGCCCGCGTCAGGCCAGGTCGAAGACGAGCGCCTCGGCGTCCTCCCCCTCGTCGAGCACCAGGCGCGACTCGCCGCTGAGCTTGGCCGCGTCGCCCGCTTCGAGCGTCTCGCCGTTGACCCGCAGTCGACCGCGCACCACGTGCACGTAGACGCGGCGTGCGCCGGCAATCGGCGCCTGCACGCGCTCGCCGCCGTCGAACAGCCCCGCATACACGATGGCGTCCTGATGGATCGTCAGCGCGCCTTCGCGCGCATCGGGCGCGGCGATCGGCTGCAGCCGTCCGCGCCTGCGCGCCTCGTCGAAATGCCGCTGCTCGTAGCCGGGCGCGATGCCGCGCTGCGCCGGCTCGATCCAGATCTGCAGGAAATGCGTGACGCCCTGCTTCTCGTGGTTGTACTCCGAATGCTGCACGCCGGTGCCGGCGCTCATGCGCTGCACGTCGCCCGGCCGGATCACCGAGCCGTTACCCAGGCTGTCGCGATGCGCGAGCGCGCCTTCGAGCACGTAGGTGATGATCTCCATGTCGCGATGGCCGTGCGTGCCGAAGCCGGTGCCCGGCGCGACGCGGTCCTCGTTGATCACGCGCAGCGCGCCGAAGCCCATGTGGCGCGGGTCGTAGTAATCGGCGAAGGAAAAGCTGTGCAGCGTCTTCAGCCATCCGTGATCGGCGCTGCCGCGTTCGCCGCTGCGTCGGATCTCGATCATCGTCGTCTCCCGATCGGATCCGGCCAGTGTAATGCGCTGCCCGGGCGCGGCTCGCCGAATACAATGCAACCCGATGCCCGCCGTCGAACGAAGCGCGTACGTGGGCCGATTCGCGCCCTCGCCCACCGGCCCGCTGCACGCCGGCTCGCTCGTTGCCGCGCTGGCCAGCTGCTTCGACGCGCGCGCGCAGCACGGACGATGGCTGCTGCGCATCGAGGATCTGGACGCGCCGCGCGAGATGCCCGGCGCCGCAGGCGCGATCATCGACACGCTCGCGCGGCTCGGCTTCCGGCACGACGGCGGGATCGTCTTCCAGAGCCGGCGCGGCGACGCGTACCGGCAGGCTTTCGAGCGGCTCGCGGCCGCGGGCCACGTCTATCCGTGCGCGTGCACCCGGCGCGAGATCGCCGACTCGATCACGCATCGCGGCGAGACGCTCGCGCGCGGCGAGGTGCCGTATCCGGGGACGTGCCGGCACGGGATGCCGGCGGGCCGTAGCGCGCGGGCGTGGCGCGTGCGGGTAGACGCGAATCCCGTTCGCTGGATCGACCGGCGCGCGGGCGCGCGTTGCGATCGTCTCGACGAACAGGTGGGCGACTTCGTCGTGCGCCGCGCCGACGGGCCCTGGGCCTACCAGCTCGCGGTCGTCGTCGACGACGATGCGCAGGGCGTGACCGACGTCGTGCGCGGCGCCGACCTGCTCGATTCGACGGCGCGACAGCTGCATCTGCGCCGCCTGCTCGGAATGCCCGAGCCGCGTCACCTGCACATCCCGGTTCTCGTCGGACCGGACGGCGCGAAGCTCTCCAAGCAGACCGACGCGCCGGCCGTGAATGCGAGCCGCCCGATCGAGACACTCGACGCGGCGCTCGAGGCGCTCGGCCTCGGTCGCATCGGAGACGAGCCGCTCGAGCGCTGGTGGTCGCTCGCCACCGCGCGCTGGGCGCAGGCCGAGGCGCCGCCCGCTGCCGGATAGGGCCGGTTCACGGTCCTGCGATCAAGGCTCCTGCCCGCCGTCGTCGGGCCGCGCCTCCTCGGCGATCGCCGGATCGGAGTCGCCGCGCGGCACGGAGAAGCCGAAGACGACGCGTCCCGGCTGATCGGCGTCGACGAAGACCGAGCCGCGATGCGCGCGCACGAACTGGTCGACGATGTACAGGCCGAGCCCGAGCCCCTCGCGTCCGCTCTTCGTGCTGCGGAACGGCTCGAACAGCCGCGTTCGCTCGACGGGCTCGATGCTGCCCGCGTTCTCGACCTCCACGCGCAGCGAATCGACGCGGCTGCCGTCCACCAGGACGCGTACGCCGTCGTCGCCCTTGCCGTGCCGAAGCGCGTTCGAGACGAGGTTCGACGCGACCTGTGCGATGCGATCGGGATCGAGCGTGGCGCGCACGTCGCCGACGATGCGAAGCTCGATGCGCGCGTCGGGCGCGGCCTGGCGCAGCTCGCCGACGACGCCCTCGACCACCGCGCCGAGATCGACCGGCCGCGGCTCGATGCGCAGGCCGCCCGCGCGGATGCGCGAGAAGTCGAGCAGCTGCGTGATCAGCGCGGACATCCGCGACGTGCTCGACTTCAGGCGCAACGCGCTCTGCTTCACGTTGTCGTCGGAGCCGGTGCGCAGCAGCAGCTCGGCGGTGAACGCGATCGCCGACAGCGGCGTGCGCAGGTCGTGCGTGAGCACCGCGACCATCATCTCGTTGAGCGACAGCGCGCGCTCCAGCTCGAGCATGCGCTGGTACAGCTGCCTGCGCTGCTCGTACAGCTCGACGAAGACGTCGACCTTGCCGTGCAGGATCTTCGGATCGATAGGCTTGTTCAGGAAATCGACCGCGCCCGCTTCGTAGCCGCGGAACGAACGCTGCGCGTCGATCGGCGCGGCCGTGACGAAGATGATCGGGATGGAGCGCGTGCGCTCGGCGCCGCGCATCAGCTCGGCGAGCTCGAAGCCGTCCATCCCGGGCATCTGCACGTCGACGAGCGCCAGCGCGACGTCGTTGGCGAGCAGCGCCTCGAGCGCCTCGATGCCGTCGGCGGCGGTGAGCACGCGCAGCCCGGGGCGTTCGAGCAGCGCACGCATCGCGATGCGGTTCTGTTCGACGTCGTCGACGACGAGCACGCTGACGTCGCCGCGCTCGGCGGCGGACACCGCTTCGATCATCGCGTCAGCTCCGCGAGCATCGGGCCGATGCGCTCGAGCGGCACGACCGCGTCGGCGCCCACTGCGCGCAACGCGGACTCGGGCATCGTCGCCGCGTGGGCGGTGGCCGGATCCTCGATCCACAGCGTGCCGCCGTGCGCCCGCACCGCCGCCGCCCCCGCGGTGCCGTCGGCGCTCGCGCCGGTGAGCAGCACGGCGAGCAGGCGCTCGCGGTAGGCGAGCGCCGCGCTCTCGAAGGTGGGATCGATCGCGGGCCGCGAGAACAGCACCGGTTCGTCGAACGACAGCGCGATGCTGCGGCCGGGTTCGACGAGCATGTGGTAGCCGGACGGTGCGAGCGTGACGGTTCCCGCTTCGATCGGCTGCTTGTCGAGCGCTTCGGCAACGGGAAGCGCGCAGTGCTCGCCGAGCAGGCAGGCCAGCGAGGACGGCCGCTCGGTCGGGACGTGCATCACGACGAGCATGGCGGGCGCAAAGGACGCGGGCAGCGCCTTCACGATCGATATCAGCGCGTTCACGCCGCCGGCCGATGCGCCGATCGCCACGGCATCGAATCGGGGTTCGGCGCGGGTCATCGCCGTCGGTAGATGCGCGCTTCGGGCGCGACCAGCTCGAAGGCCTCTGCGTGCGCACCGAACTGCAACGTTTCGCGCGGTCCGATGCCGAGATAACCGTGATGCACGAGCGAGTCGCGGAACAGGCCTATGGCGCGATCCTGCAACGGACGGTTGAAGTAGATCAGCACGTTACGGCAGGAGACGAAATGGACCTCCGAGAATACGCTATCGGTAGCGAGGCTGTGATCGGCGAACAGGATGCGGCTCTTGAGCCGGCGCGAGAACACCGCCGCGCCGTAGGCTTCCGAGTAATGGTCCGACAGCGAACCGCGCCCGCCCGCGGCATGGTAGTTGCGGCTGAACTGCGCCATGCGGTCGAGCGGATAGACGCCTTTTTCCGCCTGCTCGATCGCCGACGGGTGGATGTCGGTAGCGTAGACCACGGTGCGCTCGAGAAGCCCCTCCTCGGCGAGCAGGATCGCGAGCGACCATACCTCCTCGCCGGAGCTGCAGCCGGCGACCCATACTTTCGTCGACGGCCAGGTGGCCAGCACCGGCAGCACCTCCTCGCGCAGCGCGCGGAAGTACGGCGGGTCGCGGAACATCTCGCTGACCTGCACGGTGAAGAACTGCAGCATCCGCACGAAGCTCGCCGGGTCGTGCAGCACGCGATCCTGCAGCTCCGTGAGCGTCGCGCAGCCGAAGCGCTGCATCGCCAGCCGCAGCCGGCGCCGCAGCGAAGCCACCGCGTAGTCGCGGAAGTCGTGCTGGTAGCGCAGCATCACCGCCTCGAGCAGCAGGCGGATCTCGATGTCGAACAGCGCGTCGTCGTCCGGACCGCCCGGCTTCGGCTCGTCCATGGCGCTACTTCGGAATCCACACCCGGCACAGCGACACCAGCTTGTCGACGTCGATGGGCTTGGCGACGTAGTCGTTCGCGCCCGCCTCCAGACAGCGATCGCGATCGTCGGACATGGCCTTCGCGGTGAGCGCGATGACCGGAATATCCGTCCATCGTGGATCCTCGCGCACGCGGCGGATCGCGGTCAGTCCGTCCATCTCCGGCATCATGATGTCCATCAGCACCAGTTCGATGCCCGACTGCGCCGCGAGCCGCTCGAGCGCCTCGCGGCCGTTGCGCGCGATCTCCAGCTTCACGCCGAGCGGCTCGAACACGCTCGACAGCGCGAAGATGTTGCGCACGTCGTCCTCGGCCAGCAGGATGCGCCGCCCGTCGAGCACCGCATCGCGCCGGCGCGCCTGGCGCAGCAGCTTGCGCTGGTCGTCGGGCAGCGACGCCTCGACGCTGTGCAGGAAGAGCGTCACCTCGTCGAGCAGGCGCTCGGGCGAGCGCGCACCCTTCACGATGATCGATCTCGAGTGGCGCCGCAGCCGCTCCTCGTCTTCGCGGCTGAGCGCGCGCCCGGTGTAGACGATCACCGGCGGGAACGAACGGTCCTCGCGCGCGGCCAGCCGCTCGAGCAGGTCGTGGCCCGAGCCGTCGGGCAGCGTGAGGTCCATGACCATGCAGTCGAAGGTGGACACGTCCAGCTCGCGCAGCGCATCGGCGATGCTTCCGACCGAAACGATCTCGATCCGCTCGCCGCCGAGCAGCAGCTCGAGGTTCTCGCGCAGCTGCGCGTCGTCCTCGACGATCAGCAGGCGCCGCACGCTGCGCTGCAGCCGCTGCTCGAGATGCGAGAACATCTCGACGAGCTGTTCGCGCGTAGCGGGCTTGTGCAGGAAGCCGATGGCTCCCAGCTCGCGCGCGGTGTGCGTGCGGTCGTGCATCGACACGACGTGCACCGGGATGTGGCGGGTGGCCGGGTCGCGCTTCAGGCGCTCGAGCACGCTGAGTCCCGACTGGTCGGGCAGGCCGATGTCGAGCAGGATCGCATCGGGTCGCAGCGCCGAAGTGCTCTGCAACGCATCGGCCGCGTCGGCGGCGACGACGCAGTCGAAGCCCTGCTCGTGTGCGAGATCGACGAGGATCTGCGCGAACACCGGGTCGTCCTCGATGCACAGGACGAGCCGCGGGCGACCGCGCGGCTGCGAGCGGTCGTCGTGCACCACGACGCGGGCGAGCGCTTCGGCGGGTTGCCCGACGGCGGCGCCGGGCGCCGGCGCTGTACCGGTGCGCACCGCCGCATCGCGGACGCCGGCGACGCGCGCCGGCGCCGCGCTCGCATCGATGATCGCCAGCGGCGGAACCTCGGCCGCCACTGCGCCCGCATCGACGGCCGCGGCGACGAGCGCAGCGCCGGCCGCAGCCCGCGACTCGTCTGCCGCATCGCTGCGCGGCTCGACCGCCGCACTCCATTTCAGCGGCAGCACGAGCGTGAACACGCTGCCGCGCCCCGCTTCGCTCTCGGCCTCGATGTCGCCCCCGAGGCGGCGCGCCAGCTCGCGCGAGATCGACAGGCCCAGGCCCGTTCCGCCGAAGCGCCGGCTCGTCCCGGCATCGACCTGGCGGAACGCCTCGAAGATCAGCGGCAACTGCTCGGGCGAAAGCCCGATGCCGGTGTCGCTCACCGCGAACGACAGCCGCTCGCCGTCCCTCAGCGACACGCGCAGGCGCACCTGGCCTCGCTCGGTGAACTTCACGGCGTTCGACAACAGGTTCTTCAGGATCTGCGCCAGGCGCAGCGAATCGCTGACGATCGCGGCCGGAACCTCCGGGTCGGCGTCGATGCGCAACGCCAGTCCCTTCTCCGCGGCCAACGGCTCGAAGGTCGCGCGCAGCCGCTCGAGCAGCACCGCCATCTCGACGCTGCCCGGATGCAGGTCGATGTGGCCCGACTCGATCTTCGCCAGATCGAGCACGTCGTTGATCAACGCGAGCAGGTCGCTGTTCGATGCATGGATCGCCTTGGCGTACCGGACCTGCTCGGGGCCGAGATTGCCGTCGCGGTTCTCGGCAAGCAGCTTCGAGAGGATCAGCGCGCTGTTCAGCGGCGTGCGCAGCTCGTGCGACACGTTCGCGAGGAAGTCCGACTTGTAGCGGCTCGCCGACTCGAGCTTCGCCGCGTACTCGAGCAGCGCCTGCTGCGCGTCGAGCAGCTGCGCCTTCTGCCGCTCGAGCTGCTGCGTCTGCTCCTCGAGCTGCACGTTGGTCTGCTCCAGCTCGCTCTGCTGCGACTCGAGCCGGGCCTGCGAGGCTTCGAGCACGCGGCTCTGCTCCTCCAGCTCCTCGTTCGAGACGCGCAGCTCCTCCTGCTGCACCTGCAGCTCCTCGCTCTGGCGCTGCGTTTCCTCGAGAAGCGAGACGAGCTGCTCCCGGTAGTGCGCGCTGCGCAGCGCGACGCCGATCGCTTCGCCCACCGCGTCGAACACCGCGACGACGCGCTGCGCGTCGAGCCGGGGATCCAGCGAGCCCAGCTCGACGACGCCGGCGACGCGCCCGTCGGCGAAGACCGGAGCCACCGCCAGCCGCGACGGCGTGCTGGCGCCGAGCGCACTGCGCACCGGCAGATGACCGTGGGGAACCTGATCGAGGACGTGCGCCGTCGCGTCGGCCGCGACCTGGCCGGCGATGCCTTCGCCGACGGCGATGCGCGAGGCGACCTTCTCCTCGTCCAGCGCGTAGCCGCCGACCCGCACGAGCGTGGCGCCGTCGAGCCGGTACAACACGCCGACGTCGGCGCCGAACAGCCGCGCGAGCGCACTGCTCGCGTTGCGCCCGATCTCCTCGGCGCTCTGCTCGCCCAGCAGGGCCTTGGCGACGCTCGCGCGCGCCTTCTGCAGCCACAACGACTCGGCGGCCCGGTTGCGCATCCGGATCACGTGCAGGATGACGGCCGCCATCACCCAGTAACCGACGATCGCGGCGCTTCGGTTCACCGTGCTCAGCGGGCGCACCTCGTCGTCCGCCATGTCGAACTTCAGCGCGAACCCGAGGATCACGAGCAGCGTGGCGAGCATCGCCACGACCAGCGGCGTTCGCTCGTCGTCCTGCATCAGCGCCGCGGCCACCGCCAGCACGTACAGCGTCCAGGGGGCGTAGCCCAGCGGCACGACGAGGTCGACGACGAACACGGCGACCAGCAGCCCGCCCATCGCGAGGACCGACGAAAGCGAGGGCTTCGGAAGCGAAGGTTTCGGTGCAGGAGTCATCGGAAATAATCAGGGATCGGCGGCGGCCGGAGCGGCCGCGCCTGCGCTTTTAACACGCGATCCGGCCGTGCGCGCGGGCACGGCAGTCGCGGGCAGGGTCAGGGCAGGGTCAGCGCTTCTTGCCGCCGCCCAGCAGAGCCGCGACTGCCCGGCGCGGCCTGCGCGCGCCCGCGCGTTCGGCCGCCATCGCGGGCGCTTCGGCCTCGGCCGACGACGCGGCCGGGACGTAGGGCTTGAAGAAGAAGGGATCGTTCGAATAGCCGGCGACCGCCGGATGCGCCGTCTCGCGCGCTCGCGCGTGTCCGGAGCTGCGCGCGGAACGCGCGCGGCGCTCGGCGCCCGGCTCGCGACGATCGCGATCGCGGTCATTCTCGCGCCCGCGCTCGCTCTCGCGCCCGCGCTCGCGACCGCGCGCTGCCGCAGGCACCTCGAGCCGCTCGACGTCGAGCTTGCGCCCGAGCAGCTTCTCGATGTCGGCGTGATGCCGCTCGTCCTCGCCGGTCATCAGCGACAGCGCCAGGCCGCTCGCACCGGCGCGGCCGGTGCGCCCGATGCGGTGCACGTAGTCTTCGGCGTTGTACGGCAGGTCGTAGTTGATGACGGCCGGCAGCTCGGCGATGTCCAGGCCGCGCGCGGCGACGTCGGTGGCGACCAGCACGACGCTCTCGCCCTTCTTGAACGAGTCGAGCGTGGCGAGCCGCTCCTGCTGCGACTTGTCGCCGTGGATCGCGGCCGCGTTCAGGCCGTCGCGCTCGAGCTGGCGCGCCAGGCGCCCGGCGCCGATCTTCGTGTTGGTGAACACGATCACCTGCGATAGCTGGCGCTCGCGCACCAGCTGCGCGACGGCCGCCCGCTTGGCCTCGAGATCGGCGACGCGATAGATGCGCTGCTCGACGTTCTCGGCAGCGGCGTTGCGCCGCGCGACCTCGATGACCTGCGGATCGTTCAGGAAGCTGGAAGCAAGCCGCCGGATGTCGGAGGAGAAAGTGGCCGAGAACATCAGGTTCTGCCGCTGCTCCGGCAGCGCGTGCAGGATGCGCTGGATGTCGGGCAGGAAACCCATGTCGAGCATGCGATCGGCTTCGTCGAGCACGAGCATCTCGGCCTGCGCGAGCGAGACCGTCTTCTGGCCCATGTGATCGAGCAGCCGCCCCGGCGTGGCGATCAGCACCTCGCAGCCCTGGCGCAGCGCGGCGATCTGCGGCTTGATGTCGACGCCGCCGAATACCACCGCCGAGCGAAGTCCGGTGTACTTCGCGTACTGGCGCACGTTCTCGTGGATCTGGTCGGCCAGCTCGCGGGTAGGCGCGAGAATCAGCGCCCGGACCGGGTGGCGCGCCGGCGAGGCGCTCGTGTTGGCATGCTGCATCAGCCGCTGCAGGATCGGCAGCGCGAAACCGGCCGTCTTGCCGGTGCCGGTCTGTGCGGCGCCCATGACGTCGCGCCCTTGCAGCACGACCGGGATCGCCTGCGCCTGGATCGGAGTGGGTTCGCGGTAACCGAGTTCGGTGACGGCGCGCAGAATCGGTTCGGCGAGGCCGAACGAGTCGAATGTGTTGCTCAACAGGATGGCCGGAACAGGCCCGCGCGGCTTCGGACGCGCGGTACAGTGGAAAGTGTCATTGTCCGCCTTTCGGCAGTCGAAGGCAAAGACACGGCGGGCCCCTTGTTTGCTACGCCGGCTGACCCCATATCATGCCGCGTAGTGCAGCGAGCCCACAGACCACTCGATCATGCGCCTCCAGCACGGCGGTTTCGCGGTTGCCCTGACGCTGTGTTTCGGCGCGTTGCTCGCAGGCTGCCAGTCGCTGCTGCCGAAGGCTTCCGAGACGACCGAGGTGCCCTGGAAGACCTTCGAGGAAGCGCGCGCGGCGGTGGAGGCGATCGAACCCTACCGCTCGCGCAAGTCCACGCTGATTTCGGACGGCTTCAACCCCTTTCACAACCCCTCGGTCACGATCCTGTCGTATCCGGAGATCGTCCAGCGCTTCTCGGCGGGCAACGCGCTGCGTCGCGACGAATACGACCAGGGCATCCGCAGCTGCCTGGTGGCCGGCAAGGCGTGCAGCGGCTACGCGATCGCGGTCAAGCGCGTGAAGCACGACCGCATCGGCAACTTCTGGCTCGACATGCTCGGTTTCGTTCGCCGCACGAACATCACCGGATGGAGCTTCAACGCGCTGATCCTGTTCGTCGACGACGAGGTCGTCTACACCACTTATAGCGGCCAGCCGCAGATGAACGAGATGCAGGTGCGCCGCAACCCGCTCGGTCCGCTGCAGAGCATCGGCGACGCGATCCGCGTGCGCTGAACGGCCGGCCGCTATACTGGCCGCCCCCGCCGAAGACGATGCAAACGCTTCCCCTTCCCGCCTCAGTTTCCACCGCAGTTCCTGCGGCACTTCCCGCCGGCCTTCCGGAATACGCGCGGCGACGCACCTTCGCCATCATCTCGCACCCCGACGCCGGCAAGACGACGCTCACCGAGAAGCTGCTGCTGTTCTCGGGCGCGATCCAGATCGCCGGCAGCGTGAAGGCGCGCAAGGCCAGCCGGCACGCCACCTCCGACTGGATGGAGATCGAGAAGCAGCGCGGCATCTCGGTGGCCAGCTCGGTGATGCAGTTCGTGCACCGCGAGCGCGTGGTCAACCTGCTCGACACGCCGGGCCACCAGGACTTCTCCGAAGACACCTACCGCGTGCTGACGGCGGTGGACGCCGCGCTGATGGTGATCGACGCGGCCAACGGCATCGAGGCGCAGACGCTGCGCCTGCTGAAGATCTGCCGCAGCCGCAACATCCCGATCCTCACCTTCGTCAACAAGCTCGACCGCGAGGTGCGCGGCCCGCTCGAACTGCTCGACGAGATCGAGCGGGAGCTGGGGATGACGCCGATCCCGTTCACCTGGCCGATCGGCATGGGCAACCGCTTTCGCGGCGTCTACGATTTCCGCAGCGCGCGCGTGCACCGCTTTCGCCCCGGAATGGACCGGCTCGGCGGCGAAGACGAGCAGCTCGACCCTACCGACGCGGCGCAGGCGGCCGCGCTGGGTGCTCCGTGGCAGGACGCGCAGCCCGAGATCGAGCTGGTGAGCGGCGCCACGCCCGCCTTCGATCGCGCGGCCTTCGTCGCCGCCCGGCAGACTCCGGTGTTCTTCGGCTCGGCGATCAACAACTTCGGCGTCGCCGAGGTGCTCGACGCGATCGTCGATCTCGTCCCGATGCCGGGGCCGAAGCACGCCGACGAACGCATGGTCGCGCCGGACGAGCCGCGCTTCTCGGGCGTCGTGTTCAAGGTGCAGGCGAACATGGATCCGCAGCACCGCGATCGCGTCGCTTTCGTGCGCGTGTGCTCCGGGCGCTTCGAGCGCGGCATGCAGCTGGTGAACGTGCGCACCAGGCGCTCGCTGCGGCCGCACAACGTCGTCACTTTCCTGTCGCAGCGGCGCGACCTCGTCGACGAGGCGTATCCGGGCGACATCATCGGCATACCGAACCACGGCACATTGAGCCTGGGCGACACGCTCACCGAGGGCGAGACGCTGCATTTCAGCGGACTGCCGTTCTTCGCGCCGGAGTCGTTCCGCACGATCGAGGTGGTCGACCCGATGAAGGCCAAGCAGCTGCGGGCGGCGCTGGCGCAACTGGGCGACGAAGGCGCGATCCAGGTCTTCCGGCTCGACGGCGGCGCGCAACTGCTGCTCGGCGCGGTCGGCGAGCTGCAGTTCGAGGTCGTCGCGCACCGGCTGCGCGTCGAGTACAACGTGGCGGCCCGCATCGCCCCCGCGCCCTACACGATGGCGCGCTGGCTCGACGCCGACGACGAGACCGTCGTCGCCCGCTTCATCGAGCAGAACGCTTCGCGCATCGCGTACGACGCGGCCGACGCGCCGACCTGGCTCGTGCGCTCGCCGCACGAGATCACGGTGGCGCAGGAACGCTGGCCGCAATTGCGCTTCAGCGCGATGCGCGAACGCGGCGGAGCGCGCTTCATGCTGGTCGATCACACCGCCTAGAGCCTGGAGGAGCGATCATGCGCTGGCGAGGCGAACGCGAAAGCTCGAACGTCGAGGATCGCCGCGGCCTTCCGATTCCGGGCGGCGCCGGCGGGCTGGGCATCGGCACCGTCGTCGTCGCCTTCGTCGCCGCCTGGTTCCTCGGCATCGACCCGGGCGTGCTGCTGGGCATGCTCTCCGGCGCCGGCGCTCCGCCGACGCAGTCGGAGCAGGCCGCGCGCGACTCGGGCGGCGCACCGACCGACGACGAAGGCCGCTTCGCCGCGGTGGTGCTCGCCAGCACCGAGGATGTCTGGTCGGACCTCTTCCGGCAATCGGGCGCCGCCTACCGGCCGCCGCGACTCGTCCTCTTCGAGCAGCGCGTCGATACCCGCTGCGGACTCGCCGGTGCCGCGACGGGCCCGTTCTACTGCCCGGGCGACCAGAAGCTGTACATCGACCTGAGCTTCTTCCGCATGCTCAGCGAGCGCCTGGGCGCGCAGGGCGACTTCGCCCGCGCCTACGTGATCGCGCACGAAGTCGGTCACCACGTGCAGAACCTCGAAGGAACGATGGAGCAGTTGCAGCAGGCGCGGCAGCGCGTGTCGGAGACGCAGTACAACGCGCTTTCGGTGCGCGTCGAGCTGCAGGCCGACTGCTATGCCGGCGTCTGGGCGAACCACGCGCAGCAGGCGCGCCAGTGGCTCGAGGCGGGCGACATCGACGAAGCGATCAACGCGGCCGCCGCGGTCGGCGACGACCGGCTGCAGCGCCGGATGCAGGGAACCGTCGTGCCGGAAACCTTCACGCACGGTTCCTCGGCGCAGCGCGTGCGCTGGTTCCGCAGCGGTTGGGAAAGCGGCGACCCGAAGGCCTGCGACACCTTCGGCCGCGGCTGATCAGCGCAGCCGCTCGACCGCCGGCGCTTCCTCCACTTTCATCGCGTCCTGCACGGCGGTGACGCCGCCGGTGGCGCGCGCGATCGCCAGCGCGCGGTGCGCCACCGCCTCGGTGGGGACGTTCCCCGACAGGTTCGCGATGCCGCGCGTGACGGCGATGTCGATCGGCTGCGCGCGGGTGACGTGATCGCTCGCCAGCGCGACGCGCACGCGTTCGGCGATCGCCTGGTCCATCGACACCTCGACGGCCGAACGGGGGGCGGGCGGGTCGTCGGTGGCCGGCGTCACCGACGGCGGTGCCGTCGGGGAGGCGGCTTTCGGAAGCGCGGCCGGCGCCGAAGGCGCGCTCTCGACATCGGGCGCGGCCTGCGCGAGGCTTTCGTGCTCCGCCGATTGCGCGAGCACCACCGCTGCGCCCAGCAGCACCGACGAGGCGACCAGCCCCGAAGCGAACCAGCGCGACAGCTCCTTCTCGGTGTATCGCGTCTCGAAAACCTTCATGCGCATCGACTTCCTGCGGACCTCAGGCATGGGGGAAACGACGAGCAAGCGAAGGGCCCGGCGCTGCCGCTTCGGGGTCGGAAAAAGCGGGCGCGTCGATTGCGGGCGACCCCCCCACCTTCAATTGTCGGAAAGCCGCCCGCCGATGCCTTCCCCGGACCCGCTGCAGCGCTATCGCGAAAAGCGGGACTTCCGCTTCACCGCCGAGCCTTCGGGGCCGCGCGCTTCGAAGCGCGAAGCGGCCCCTGCACTCGAGCGCGTCTTCGTCGTGCAGAAGCACGCGGCGCGGCGGCTGCACTACGACTTCCGGCTCGAACTGGACGGCGCGCTGAAGAGCTGGGCGGTGCCCAAGGGCCCGAGCCTCGACCCTCACGTCAAGCGGATGGCCGTGCACGTCGAAGATCACCCGCTGGACTACGCCGACTTCGAGGGAACGATCCCGCCGAAGCACTACGGCGCGGGCACGGTGATCGTCTGGGACCGCGGCACGTGGATCGCCGAGGGCGATGCGAGCGAAGGCTATCGCGACGGCAAGCTGAAGTTCGAGCTGCGCGGCGAGAAGCTTCACGGCCGCTGGACGCTGGTGCGCATGCACGGCCACGCCGGCGAGCGCCAGGAGCCGTGGCTGCTGATCAAGGAGCGCGACGCCTTCACGCGTGCGCAGAGCGACT
The DNA here is from genome assembly GCA_021166835.1 of Burkholderiaceae bacterium. The sequence continues at coordinate 17,749 of JAJPEN010000026.1, forward strand.
ACTCGATCGTCGACGCGCTGCCCGACAGCGTGCTGCACACGACGCAGCCTTCGCGCCCGCCGCCGCAGGCGCGCGAAGCCGCGCTTGCCGATTCGCTCGAGCCTCAGCTCGCCACGCTGGTCGGCACGGCGCCCGCTTCCGGCGCCTGGAGCTGGGAGATGAAGTTCGACGGCTATCGGGTGCTCGCGCGCATCGACGGCAACGACGTGCGGATGATCACGCGCAACGGGCACGACTGGACGCAACGCATGCCTTCGCTCGCGCGCGCGGTCGCCGCGCTCGGGCTGCCCTCGGCCTGGCTCGACGGCGAGATCGTCCTCGCCGACGAGCGCGGCGTCGCCAGCTTCCAGCAGCTGCAGAACGCCTTCGACAGCGAGCGCACCGAAGACATCGTCTACTACGTCTTCGACCTGCCGTACTGCGCGGGTCTCGACCTGACGCAGGTTGCGCTGCGAGAACGCCGCGCGCTGCTGCGCGAATGGCTCGCTGCGCACCCGTCGGATCGCGTACGCTTCAGCGCGGACTTTCCGGTCGCACCCGAGGCGCTGCTGCGCTCGGCGTGCGAGCTGGGCGTGGAGGGAATCATCGGCAAGCGCGTCGATTCGACCTACGTCGCAGGGCGAACGTCGTCGTGGGTCAAACTCAAGTGCAGCAACCGCCAGGAATTCGTGATCGGCGGCTATACCGACCCGCAGGGCTCGCGCAACGGCTTCGGCGCGCTGCTGCTCGGCGTGCACGACGATTCAGGCGCGCTGCGCTACGCCGGCAAGGTAGGCAGCGGCTTCGACGAGAAGCAGCTGGGCGAACTGCACGCGCAGCTAAAGGCGCGCGAAACCTCGGCCTCGCCGTTCGCGCAGCGCGTGCCCGAACGCGGCGCGCACTGGGTGCGCCCCGAGCTCGTGGCCGAAGTGTCGTTCACCCAGTGGACCGGCGGCGGACGAATCCGCCACGGAGTGTTTCGCGGCCTGCGCGACGACAAGCCGGCGGCGCAGATCGTTCGCGAACGTCCGCGAAAGGCCGCCACGCTCGCGGCGCCGCAGGACCCGGCGCCGGATCCGCGCGCCGCACGATTGCTCGCCAGCGTTCGCGTGACCAATCCCGAACGCGTCATCGACGCGACGAGCGGCATCACCAAGCTCGACGTCGTGCGCTACTACGCGCTCGTCGCCCCGACGATGATGCCGCACCTGAAGCGCCGGCCCGCCGCGCTCGTGCGCGCGCCCGACGGCATCGACGGGCAACGCTTCTTCCAGAAGCACGCCAGCCTGTCGGCGATGCCGGGCGTGCGCTCGCTGGACCCGAAATACGACCCGGGCGAGGAACCGCTGATCGAAATCGCCGGCGAGAAGGGGCTGGTCACGGCAGCGCAGATGAACGCGATCGAGGTCCATACCTGGAACGCGACCACGCGCGCGATCGAGAAGCCCGACCGCATCGTCTTCGATCTCGATCCCGGCGAAGGAGTGGAATGGACCGCGGTGCGCGAGGCGGCGCAGCTGGTGCAGACTCTGCTCGACGAGCTGCAGCTGCGCGGCTTCCTGAAGACGAGCGGCGGCAAGGGCCTGCACGTGGTCGTGCCGATCGCGCCGAAGCACGGCTGGGATACGGTCAAGGACCTGTCCCGGGCGATCGTCGTGCACCTGGCGCGCACCCTTCCGAGCCGCTTCGTCTCGAAGAGCGGGGCATCGAACCGCAAGGGCCGCATCTTCGCCGACTACTTGCGCAACGGCCGCGGCGCGACGACGGTCGCCGCCTGGTCGACGCGCGGCCGGCCGGGCATCGGCGTGTCGGTGCCGGTGGCCTGGGAGGAGCTGCCCGAGCTGACGGGCGGCGCGCACTGGACGCTGCGCACCATCGAGCCGCGGCTCGCGCAGCCCGATCCGTGGGCCGATTACGCGACGACGCGGCAGGGGATCGAAGCCGCGATGCGCGCGCTCGGCGTCGTCACCCGTACGGCTGCCAGCGCCAGTTCGTGACCTCGGGCAGGTCCTCGCCGTGCTCGGCGACCCATTGGCGGTGGCGCTCGATCGCGCGCTCGTAGCGCTCGTTCGCGGCCTCGCGCAGCGGGGCGAAGCGCGGCACGCGCAGGATCGCATCGAGCGCCAGCCGGAACCGGTCGATGCGGTTCAGGACGACCATGTCGAAAGGCGTCGTCGTCGTGCCCTCGTCGCGATAGCCGTGCACGTGCAGATGTTCGTGGTTGTGACGCCGGTACGTCAGGCGGTGCACGAGCCCGGCGTAGCCGTGGAACGCAAAGATCACCGGGACGTCGACGCCGAACAGCCGGTCGTAGCGCTCGTGCGTCAGCCCGTGCGGATGCTCGTCGCCCGGCTGCAAGGTCATCAGGTCGACGATGTTCACCACGCGGATGCATGCGTCGGCCACCGCTTCGTGCAGCAGCATCGCCGCGGCCAGCGTCTCCATCGTCGGCACGTCGCCGGCGCAGGCGAACACCACGTCGGGCGGCTCGCCTGCGCGCTCGTTGCCCGCCCACGTCCACACGCCGGCGCCTTCGCTGCAGTGGCGGATCGCCTCGTCGATGCCGAGCCACTGCCATTCGGGCTGCTTGCCGGCGACGATCACGTTCACGTAGTTGCGGCTGCGCAGGCAGTGGTCGGCCACCGAGAGCAGGCAGTTCGCGTCGGGCGGCAGGTAGATGCGCGCGATGTCGGCCTTCTTGTTCGCGACGTGGTCGAGGAAGCCCGGATCCTGGTGCGAGAAGCCGTTGTGGTCCTGTCGCCAGGCGTGCGAGGTCAGCAGGTAGTTCAGCGAGGCGATCGGCGCGCGCCACGCGATGCCGCGGCTCACTTTCAGCCACTTGGCGTACTGATTGAGCATCGAGTCGACGATGTGGATGAACGCCTCGTAGCTGGCGTACAGGCCATGCCGGCCGGTGAGCAGGTAGCCTTCGAGCCAACCCTGCAGCAGATGCTCGCTCAACACCTCCATCACGCGTCCGTCGGGCGCCAGATGCTCGTCGGCGTCGATGGTCTGCGCCAGCCACGCCTTGTCGGTGACGCGGTAGACCTCGTCGAGCCGGTTCGATGCCGTCTCGTCCGGCCCGAACAGGCGGAAGTTCGCCTGCGCCGCGTTGCGCTCGAAGACGCCGCCCAGGAAGCGGCCGAGCACGCGCGTCGATTCGTGCTGTTCGGCGCCCGGCCGCTCGACCGGCACCGCGTAGTCGCGGAAGTCGGGCAGGTCGAGCGCGACGAGCAGCTCTCCCCCGTTGGCGTGCGGATTCATCCCCATGCGCCGCGCGCCGGGCGGCGCGAGCGCGACGATGTCGTCCACCGGCCGGCCCTCGTCGTCGAACAGTTCCTGCGGGCGGTACGAGCGCATCCACTGCTCGAGCAGCCGCAGATGTTCCGGCCGGTCGAAACCGGCGAAAGGCACCTGGTGCGCGCGCCACGTGCCCTCGATGCGCTCGCCGTCGACGCGATCGGGGCCGGTCCAGCCCTTGGGCGACTGCAGCACGATCATCGGCCAGCGTGCGCGATCGAAGCGTTGCGCGCCGGCCGGCCGCTCGCGCGCACCGGCCGCGCGCAGCGCGCTCGGCACGCGATGCTCGCGCGCATCGCGCTGGATCTGCCGGATGCGGGAGAGCGCGGTCTCGAGCGTCGTCGCCATCCGCAGATGCATCTCGCGCGGATCGTCTCCGCAGACGAAATGCGGCTCGTAGCCGTAGCCGCGCAGCAACTGAGCCAGCTCGTCGTTGCCGATGCGCGCGAGCACCGTCGGATTGGCGATCTTCCAGCCGTTCAGGTGCAGGATCGGCAGCACCGCCCCATCGGTCACCGGATCGACGAACTTGTTCGAATGCCAGCTGGTGGCGAGCGAGGCCGTCTCCGCCTCGCCGTCGCCGATCACGCAGGCGACCACGAGCTCGGGGTTGTCGAGCACCGCACCCCAGGCGTGCGACAGCGAGTAGCCCAGCTCGCCGCCTTCGTGGATCGACCCCGGCACCTCGGATGCCACGTGGCTCGGCATGCCGTAGGGCCACGAGAACTGGCGAAACAGCCGGTGCATTCCCTCGCCGTCGCGCGTGACCTCCGGATAACGCTCGGTGTACGAGCCTTCGAGCCAGGTGTTCGCCAGCGCGGCCGGGCCTCCGTGGCCGGGGCCGACGATCCAGATCATGTCGACGTCGTGGTCGCGGATGACGCGGTTCAGGTGCGCATAGACGAAATTCAGCCCCGGCGTCGTGCCCCAGTGGCCGAGCAGCCGCGGCTTGACGTGCTCGCGCACGAGCGGCTGCTCGAGCAGCGGATTGGCGCGCAGGTAGATCTGGCCCACCGACAGGTAGTTCGCCGCGCGCCACCACCGATCGATACGTCGCAGGATCTCGGCGTCGATGCGAAGGGCCGCGCTCATCCGGCTCTCCCCAGCGCCGCGTCGACCACCGTCTGCGCCTGGGCGAGGATCTCGCGCAGGTGCGCCTCGTCGACGAAGCTCTCGGCGTAGATCTTGTAGACGTCCTCGGTGCCCGACGGGCGCGCGGCGAACCATCCACGGTCGGCGACGACCTTGATCCCGCCGATCGGCGCATCGTTGCCGGGCGCGCGGTCGAGCACCGCGCGCACCGGCTCGCCCGCCAGCGACGCGACGTCGACCGCATCGGCGCGCAATGCGGCGAGCGCGGCGCGCTGCGCGGCATCGGCCGGCGCTTCGACGCGATCGGACCACGCGCGTCCCAGCTCGTCCTCGAGCGCAGCGTACGAGCGAGCCGGGTCGCGCCCATCGCGCGCCGTCATCTCGGCGGCGAGCAGCGCGAGCGCGATGCCGTCCTTGTCGGTCGTCCACACCGTGCCGTCGCGCCGCAGCACCGACGCACCGGCGCTCTCCTCGCCGGCGAAGCCGAGCGACGCGTCGAGCAGCCCGTCGACGAACCACTTGAAGCCGACCGGCGTCTCGACCACGCGCCGACCCGATTTCGCCGCGACGCGGTCGAGCATCGCGGTGCTGACCAGCGTCTTGCCCAGCGCCGCCTCGCGCGGCCACCCGCTGCGCGAAGCGAACAGCGAATGCGCGAGCGCCGACAGATAATGGTTCGCCGGCATCAGGCCGGCGTGCGGCACGACGATGCCGTGCCGGTCGTGATCGGTATCGCAGGCGAAGGCGACGTCGTAGCGGTCCTGCAGCGTCAGCAGCCGGCGCATCGCCCACGGCGACGACGGATCCATGCGGATGCGGCCGTCCCAATCGGCCGTCATGAAGGCGAAGCGCGGATCGACCTCCTCGCTGACGACGTCGAGCGCGATGCGATGACGCTCGGCGATCGCCCGCCAGTAGTGCACGCCGGCGCCGCCGAGCGGATCGACGCCCAGGCGCAGCCCTGCGCCGCGCACGAGATCGAAATCGACGACGGCGGCCAGGTCGTCGACATAGGCGCCGCGGAAGTCGTGCTCGCGTACCTGCGCCGACGCTCGCGCGCGCTCGAAGGCCACGCGGCGCACACCGGCGAGCGACTGCTCGAGATACGCGTTGGCGCGCCGCTCGATCGCGGCGGTCAGGTCGGTTCCCGCCGGGCCGCCGTGCGGCGGGTTGTACTTGAAGCCGCCGTCTTCGGGCGGATTGTGCGAAGGCGTGACGACGATGCCGTCGGCGCGCGCAGCGGACGCATCGCGGTTCCAGCCGAGGATCGCATGCGAGATCGCCGGCGTGGGCGTGTATTCGTCGTTCGCGGCGATGCGAAGCTCCACGTCGTTGGCCGCGAGCACCTGCAGCGCGCTTTCGAAGGCCGGCCGCGACAGCGCATGCGTGTCGACGCCGAGGAACAGCGGACCTCCCACGCCGCGCGCGCGCCGCTCGTCGCAGATCGCCTGCGCGATCGCCAGCACGTGCCACTCGTTGAAGGTGCCGCGCAGCGACGAGCCGCGGTGTCCGGAAGTGCCGAAGCGCACGCGCTGCTCGGCCACCGAAGGGTCGGGCCGGCGATCGAAATACGCCGCGCGCAGCGCGTCGAGATCGACCAGCGCCGACTCGGGCAGGCGCCGGCCGGCGAGCGGCGAAAGGTCGGCACTCATTGCGTCCCTCCGGCAAGCGTCTGCGCGAGCGCGGCAAAGCGGTCGATCGCCTCGATCGTCCGGTCGGCCGGCGGATGGGCGCGGATCTGCGCGGGGTCGAGGGCGTAATGGCCCTGGCGGACGAACACCGTTCGCACGCGATCGCCCCACTGTCGCTTCACGGCATCGAGCACGCGGATCTTGTCGTCGACCATCACGTAGCGCTGCGCCGGGCAACGACGCTCGATCTCGTGCAATGCGCGCTCCTTGTGGACGAAGATCAGCACCCGGCCCTGCACGGCGTCCCATAGCCCGGCGCGGCGGATCTTGCGCGGCTGCATCACGACGTCGCCGTCCGAGACGATCCAGGTGGAACCGCGCTCGGCCGCCGAGCGCAGCGCATCGAAGGCGCCGGCGTACACGCAGTCGGCGAAAGGGAAGTCGAGCAGGAAATCGCCGAGCACGAGCCAGCGCGGATCGCGGCCCTCGTCGTTCCACACGCGCTGCACCGCGCCAAGGTAGTCGGCGTAGTCGCGCTCGGCCCGCACCGCTTCGTATGCGCGGCGAAAGCGCGCCGACGCGCCCGCGCCGACGTGCTCGTCGATCCAGCGCGCGTAGCGGCGCTCGGCGGCGTCGTTGTCGAGCAGCGTGTTGTCCACGTCGAAGAGGAAAGCGGCCTTCGTCGGCATCCCGATGCGCCCCCGACTGCCCGGTCAGCCGCCGGAGCTCGACGCGCCCCCGGCCTTCAGCACCTCGTCGCGCACTTTCGCGACCTCCCTGCTGTCGACGTCGGGTGCGCGATTGCCCCAGTCGTGCCGGATGTAGTTGACCACCGCGGCAACGTCGTCGTCGCCGAGCTTCCAGTCGAAGGCCGGCATCCGGAAGCCGGTCGGCTTCTCGGGAGTCTTCACCGCCGCCGCTCCGGCCAGGACGATGTGCAGCAGCGTATCGGCGTTCTGCGACTGCACCGCGGAGCTGCCGGCGAGCGCGGGGAAGATGTCGGCCAGGCCCTTGCCGTCCTCCATGTGGCAGCCCGTGCAGTTGTCCATGTAGACCGCCTTGCCGCGCGCATAGGCCTGCGCCGCATTCGCCTTCGCTTCGTCGCCGCCGCGCCCGCCCTCGGGCGCGGGCAGGTCCTTCAGGTACACGGCGATGGCCTTCAGGTCGTCGTCGCGCAGGTACTGCGTGGAGTGGCGGATCACGTCGCCCATCGGCCCGCCTGCGGTCGAGTGCGCGTTCGCGCCGGTCTTCAGGTACTGCACGATCTCCTGCTCGCTCCAGTTGCCCAGCCCCTCGCGCAGTCCTCCGACCAGCGACGGCGCGTACCAGCGCTCGCCGAAGTCGCCGCCCTGCAGGCGCTCGCCGCGCTTCGGTCCGCCCAGCACGCTCTTGTCGGTGTGGCAGGCGCCGCAGTGGCCGAAGCCCTCGACCAGGTAGGCGCCCCGATTCCATTCGGCCGACTTGCCCGTGTTGCGACGGTACTCGCCCTGGTGGAAATACAGCGCGTTCCACCCCTTCATCACGACGCGCATGCTCAGCGGCCACGGCAGCTCGGGCTTGCGGTCGGCCTGTTGCACCGGTTCGATCGTGTCGAGGTAGGCCTTGATCGCCCGCACGTCGTCGCGCGTGACCTTCGTGTACCAGGGATACGGGAAGGCCGGATAGAGATATTCGCCGTCGCGCCGCACGCCGCGATGCATCGCCTGGTACAGGTCGTCGACCGAGTACTTGCCGATGCCGGTCTGCGGATCGGGCGTGATGTTCGTCGAATAGATCGTGCCGAAGGGCGTGGCGATCGGCAGCCCGCCGGCGAAGGGCTTGCCGCCGGGATTCGTATGGCAGGCCGCGCAATCGCCGGCCTGCACCAGGTATTTCCCGCGCTCGATCGACGTGAACGTGGTGCCCTGCGCGCCGAGGTCGGCCGGCGCGACGAACGCGCCTGCGGCGGCCATCGCCGTCCACAGCACCGATCGCTTCCATGCCTGCATGTTTCGCCTCCATTCACGCGCTAGGTGCGCACCAGCGGCTCGCCCGGGCTCTTCAGGTAGCGCGTGCGGATCGCGTCGGCCGCCCAGTAGGCGAGCGCGCCCACCGTTCCGGTGGGGTTGTAGCCGGGGTTCTGCGGGAACACCGACGAGCCGACGACGAACAGGTTCGGCACGTCCCACGACTGCAGGTAGCGGTTGACGAAACTCGTGCGCGGGTCGGCGCCCATCGCCGCGCCGCCCGTGTTGTGCGTCGTCTGGTACGGCAGGATCGTGTAGTGGCCGTCGCGGTACTTCTTGTGCATCGCCCGCGGCTTCATCGCCTGCGCGATGTCGGCGGCCCGATCGGTGAGGAAGCGCGACATGTCGTGCTCGTTGCGGTGGAAGTCGAAGGTCAGCCGCAGCAGCGGGTTGCCGTAGGCGTCACGCCAGGTCGGATCGAGATCGAGGTACGCGTCGCGATAGCTCATCACGCTGCCGTGCGTGGCGATCGAGACGCTGCGCAAGTAGTTCTCGTGCATCGCACGCTTCCATTCGGCCCCCCATTTCGGCGTTCCCTCGGGAAGGTTGTGCTGCTGCAGGATCGGGCGCCCGCCGGTCGTCCACAGTGCCAGGTAGCCGCCGCCGATGAAGCCATGCGGACCATGGTCGAAGTTGTCGCCGTTGAACTCGTCGACTCCCTGGCCGAGCGCGCCCGCGCCCATGAACGGGTTCAGGTTCTCCTCGTTCAGCAACACCTGGACGGACGAAGTGATCTGGTACGCGTAGTTGCGTCCCACCACACCCTCGCCGCTGTCCGGATCGTAGGGCTTGCCGATGCCCGAGAGCAGCAGCAGATGCACGTTGTGCTGGGCAAAGGCGCACAGCACGACGATCTCGGCCGGCTGCTCGAACTCGCGCCCGTTCACGTCGACGTAGGTGACGCCGGTGGCCCGCCTGCCCGAGGCGTCGGTGTTCACGCGCGTGACGTTGCACAGCGCCTTGTAGCGGAAATTGCTCTTGCCGATCAGCACCGGAAGGATCGTCGTCTGCGGCGAGGCCTTCGAGTAGTTGCCGCAGCCGAACCACTCGCAGAAGCCGCAGTACGTGCATTGCCCCATCTGCACGCCGTACGGGTTCCGATAGGGCTTCGAGGTGTTCGCGGCCGGGCACGGGAACGGCTGGAAGCCGGCCTCGCGCGCCGCCTTGTCGAAGATCGACGTGCCGTAGCTGCGCTCGAGCGGCGGCAGCGGGTACTCGCGCCGGCGCGCGCCCTCGAAGGGATTGCCGCCCGGCTGTTTCGTTCCCTGCAGGTTGCCCGCCTTGCCGGAGACGCCGCAGACGTACTCGAAGCGGTCGTAGTACGGCTCGAGTTCGTCGTAGGTGACGCCCCAGTCCTGGATCGTCATCCCGGGCGGAATGAAGTCCTTGCCGTAGCGCTGCTCGACATGTGTACGCACGACGAAGTCGCTCGGCAGGAAGCGCCAGCATTGCCCGTTCCAGTGCACGCCTGCGCCGCCGACGCCCGCGGCGGGATTGAACGAACCCAGGTGCCGCATCGGCAGCGCCGTCTGGTCCTTCGAGTTGCGGAAGGTCATCGTCTCGCGCGCCGGTTCCTCGAAGAGCCCGTTGCGCACCGCGTAACGCAGTTCGTCCTGGATGTGCGTCGTGGCGAAATCGGGGTCCGTGTCGCGCGACTTGCCGCGCTCGATCGCCATCACCTGCAATCCGGCGTCGGTGAGTTCCTGCGCGAGGATCGATGCCGTCCAGCCGAAGCCGACGAGCACGACGTCGACCGGGTCGTTGCGCGTGGCCATCTCATGCCCTCCGGGGTTCGCCGTCGCGGCCGCCCAGGCCGACCGGCGGCAGCCCATAAGGCTCGCCGAAGCGGCGGATCTCGTTCACGTAGTTGTAGCGAGGCCCGGGAAAGCCGACGAGCTTCCAGCCGGCGAAATGGCGGTTCCCGCCGTAGATCGGATCGGCGAAGAAACCCTCGTTCGTGTTCTGCAGCAGCAGGTCGAAGAAGGCCTTTGCGGGCGGGCCGTCGAGATCGATGTCGCCCTTCTCGAGGCCGTGCAGCACCTCGTCCTGCGTCTTCGCGTCGAGCTGCGCGAACGCCTTGCCGCCGTACCTGCTACGGCAGTGCGCGTCGATCGCTGCGATCGATGCGCGATACAACTGCGCCGGCGCGAGCTTGAGCTGGTAGCCCTGCTCCTCGGTGCCGTCCTTCCACGGCCCCTGCATGTACCAGGTCTCGCCGCGGCCGAAGGGGCCGTCCATCTGCTGGTCGATGAAGAACGCCACGCCCGCGTCGCGCCCGCCGGGGCCGAGATCGTCGGGCGGAATCAGCCGGTCGACCGCCGCTTCGAGGAACGCGCGTTCGGCTTCGGTGGCCCAGGTGTAGACGTCGGCGACCGGCGGCGGAAACAGCGATTGCGCTTCGGCCGCCGCCGCGGCATGCGGCGCGATCCAGCGGGCGATGCCGGCGGCGCCTACCGCTGCCGTCGTCCGGAAGAGATCCCTGCGGGTGGGGGCCATGGGACGCTCCGGTGGGGCGTGAACACGGCGAAAGGAACGGCAACGCGGATGCCCGCCGCGATGCGGGCACGTCGATTCACACGCCCGGAACCAGCCCGCACTCGATCGCCACGCGCACCAGCCCGGCGACGTTGGCGACCTGCAGCTTGTGCAGCAATCGGCTGCGATAAGTGTCGACGGTCTTCGGCGAGAGACTGAGCGCCTGCGCGATCGACACGCTGCTGCGCCCCTGCGCGACCAGCTCGAGCACCTGCCGTTCGCGCCGGCTCAGCGCATCGATGGGCCCGCGCCGGCGCATCGGATGGAGCCACCCTTCGACGACGGCATCGGCCACGCAGGCGCTCAGGTGCCGGCGCCCCTCGTGCGCGGCATGCACCGCATCGACCACCTCGCGCGCCGCGCCCTCCTTGACGACGTAGCCGGCGGCGCCGGCCTGCAGCGCACGCCAGACGTGCTCGGCGCTGGCGTGCATCGAGAGGACGACGACGCGCGCCTGCGGCCGACGACGCGTCAGCTCGCGCGTCGCCTCGATGCCGTCGAGGCCCGGCATCGCGATGTCCATGACGACGACGTCGGCCTCGGCCGCGACGGCGGCGCGCACTGCTTCGCGACCGTCGCCGGCGTGCGCGACCACGCGGATCGAGGAATCGCGCTCGAGCAGCGCCTGCAGCCCGTCGCGCAGCACCGCGTGATCGTCGGCGAGCAGCACGCGGATGCCGCCCGGTCCCATGTCCATGGCGTCGCCCTCCCCGCGCCGCGGCGGCTCCCCGGTTTTGGAAGTTCAGCGCGCGGGCGCGCGCGCGACGACGCGCGTGCCCGCGCCCCGCGACGATTCCACGACCAGCTCCCCGCCGACGGCGAGCATGCGCTCGCGCATGCCGAGAATGCCCAGGCCCTCGTACTCGGCTGCGCCGGCTTGTCCGCCGTCGAAGCCGCATCCGTCGTCCGCCACCGAAAGACGCACTTCGGCGTCGTTGCGATGCAGCGAGATGCGTACCGCGTGCGCGCCCGCATGGCGCAGCACGTTCGTGAGCGCCTCCTGGCAGACGCGATACAACGCCGTGTCCACATGCGCATCGCCCCGGCCCGAGCCCGAACGCGCATCGACGACGACGCGGATTCCGCTGCGGGCGGCGAACTGCTCGGCGCAGGTACGCAGCGACACCGCCAGACCATAGGCATCGAGCACCGGCGGACGCAACGCGCCGGCGACGTCGCGCACGCATTCGGCGGTCGCTTCGATGCGCGAGATCGCGTCGTCGAGCCGGGCGGCAACGAGCGCGCGCAGCGAGCCCGGCAGCTCGTCCTTGATCAGGTGCAGATCGAGATTCGCCGCAGCGAGGTCCTGGCCGATGCGGTCGTGCAGCTCCGTCGACAGCCGGCGTCGCTCGCACTCCTGCGCATCGACGATGCGCCGGCTCATCGTGCGCAGGCGCGCCGCGAGGCGACGCGCTTCTTCCTCGGCGCGGCGGCGTTCGCTCAGGTCGATGACGGTCGCCTGCGTCGCGACGAAGCCGCCGTCGTCGTCGCGCAGTGCGGCGATGTCCAGCGAAGCGGGAAAGACGCTGCCGTCCTTGCGCACGAACTCGGCCTGCAACCCGGCGCGCGCCGCTCCGTCGCGCAGCGTGTCGAAGGCGCGCACGTAGCGGCGCGAGCAGCGCGGGCTCAGCGTGGAGACGAAGGGACGCGCACCGACCAGCTCGCTGCGGGAGAAGCCCAGCCAGCGCAGTTCGGTGCGATTCATCTGCAGGATCGTTCCGTCGGGCGCGACGCTGTGATACCCGCACGGCGCGTTCTCGTAGAGATCGCGAAATTCGGACACTTCGACGGGCACTTGGTTCCGTTCGCTCACGGGGGCGATTGTGGCACCGGCCACCCCCTCGCTTTCCCCATCGTGATTCCCCCACAAGGTCTTTCCGGGTTTCCGTATCGATCTTTGCCGGCGTCGGCAGTGCAATGAAGCGCGACGGTTCAGCCGCAGGAACGAATGAGACCGACGATCGACTACCGCAAGGCGAATCCCGAAGCGCTCGGCGCGATGCGCGGCCTCGAGGAATACGTTCGCCGCTGCGCCCTCGAGGAACCGCTGCTCGAGCTGGTGAGGACGCGCGCCTCGCAGATCAACGGCTGCGCCTATTGCGTCGACATGCACACGAAGGACGCGCGCGCGAACGGAGAGACCGAGCAGCGCCTGTACCTGCTTTCCGCCTGGCGCGAGGCGCCTTTCTACAGCGAGCGCGAACGCGCGGCCCTGGCGTGGACCGAGGCGCTCACCCGCATCGAGCACGGTATCCCCGAAAACGACTATCGACTCGCCCGCGAGCAGTTCACCGAACGCGAGCTGGTCGATCTGACGATCGCGGTCATCGCGATCAACGGCTGGAATCGCCTGGCGATTCCGTTCCATACGCCGGCAGGCACCTATCACCGTTCGCCGGCACACGGCGCTCGCTCCGGCGATCAGGAGCAGGAGGCTAAGTCATGAACGAGACGAAGGAAGCAGCCGCAGACGGTTCGACCGGTCCGGGTCTCGACCTGCCACGCAGGAAGTTCGTCGGCGCCGGCACCGCCATCGGCGCCGCGGCAGCGGCAGGCCCCTGGCTGGTTCCCCGCGTCGCTCACGCGCAGAAGAAGACGCTGAAGATCCTGCAATGGGCGCACTTCGTTCCCGCCTACGACAAGTGGTTCGACAACGAGTACACGAAGCAGTGGGGCGAGAAGAACGGCATCGAGGTGATCGTCGACCACGTCGGCATCCCGGCGATCAACTCGCGCGCGGCCGCCGAGGTCTCCGCGCAGAAGGGACACGACCTCTTCATGTTCCTGTGGCCGCCTCCCACCTACGAGACGCAGACGATCGACCACAAGGAGATCTACGACGAGTGCGAGCGCAGGCACGGCAAGCCGATCGACCTCGCCGTCAAGAGCACGTACAACCCGAAGACGAAGCGCTATTTCGCGTTCTCGGACAGCTTCGTGCCCGATCCGGTCAACTACCGCATCGACCTGTGGAGCGAGGCCGGAATGGCCGACGGGCCACGAAGCTGGGAAGACGTGCTGAAGATCGGCAAGAAGATCAAGGACACGAAGAACATACCGGTCGGCGTGGGAATGTCGGCCGAGCTGGACACGGCGATGGCGATGCGCACGCTGCTGTACGCCTGGGGCGGCTCGGTGCAGGACGAGCAGGGCAAGATCATCCTCGACTCGAAGGCCACCGTCGATGCGGTGAAGTTCGCCACCGAACTCTACAAGCAGACGATGACGCCCGAGGTCATGGCGTGGGACGCCTCGTCGAACAACCGGGCGCTGCTCGCCGGCAAGATCTCGCTGTGCCTGAACGCGATCTCCACGACGCGCACCGCCGAGAACGAGAAGCTGCCGATCGCCGACCAGATCGGGCTCACCAAGGCGCTGATGGGCGCGAAGCGCGCGATCGGTCTCGAGCACGTGATGGACTGCTACGTGATCTGGAAGTTCGCCGAGAACATCGACGGCGCGAAGAAGTTCCTGATCGACTACATCGACAACTTCCACCAGGGCTTCGCCGCGGGGCAGTACTACAACTTCCCGTGCTTCTCGAGCACCGTTGCCGACCTCGAGCAGCTGCTCGCGCAGGATCCGCACAAGCCCGCCGGCAAGTACAAGGTGCTGGGCGACGTCACGAAATGGGCCACCAACGTCGGCTATCCCGGCTACGCCAACGCGGCGATCGACGAGATCTTCAACACCTGGGTGCTGAACACGATGTTCGCGAAGGCCGCTTCGGGCACCGCGTCGCCGGCCGACGCGGTCAAGGAAGCCGACAAGAAGTGTCGCGCGATCTTCCAGAAGTGGCACGAGAAGAAACTCGTCTGAGCGCCGGCATGCGCGACGCTGCCGAAGCCGCCGCCGACTGCGGGGCGCGACGATGGCCACCGTAGAGACGCGCGAGCTGGTCAAGCGCTTCGACGGCGCGGCGGCGGTCGATCGCATCGACCTCGCCGTGCGCGAGGGCGAGTTCCTCGTGCTGCTGGGGCCCTCGGGCTGCGGCAAGACGACGCTGCTGCGCATGCTCGCCGGGCTCGAGACGCCCACTTCGGGCGACATCCTGATCGGCGGGCGCGTGGTCACGCGCCTGCCGCCGCGCGCGCGCGACATCGCGATGGTGTTCCAGAGCTATGCGCTGTATCCGCATCTGTCGGTCTATCGCAACATCGCGTTCCCGCTGAAGGCCGCCGGCATGTCGAAGCGCGAAACCGAGGAGAAGGTCGCGCGTGCCGCCGCGATGTTCGGCATCGGCCACCTGCTCGCGCGCAAGCCGCGGCAGCTCTCGGGCGGCGAGCGGCAGCGCGTCGCGCTCGCGCGCGCGGTGGTGCGCAACCCGGTGGTGTTCCTGCTCGACGAGCCGCTGTCGAACCTGGACGCCAAGCTGCGCACCTCGGCGCGCGAGGAGCTGCAGCAGTTCCAGCGCGGCCTGGGCACGACCACCGTCTACGTCACGCACGACCAGATCGAGGCGATGGGACTGGGCGACCGCATCGCCGTGCTCGATCACGGGCGCGTGCATCAGCTCGGCACGCCGGCGGCCGTCTATCACGATCCCGCCGACACCTTCGTCGCCACCTTCATCGGCAGTCCGCCGATGAACCTGGTGCGCACCGACGGAGTGCTGTGCGGATTCCGGCCCGAGCATCTGCTGCCCGTCTCGTGCATCGATCCCGCCGAGGCGCTCGCGCCGATGCCGATGACGGTGACGCGCGTCGAGAACCTCGGCGCCGACCGGCTCGTCTACGCGACGCTCGAGGCGCCGAACCCGGAAACGAAAGTGATCTCGCGCCTGCCGTCGACGATCGACATTCCGATCGAGAGCGGGCGGCGCTACGAGTTCGCGCTGTGCCGGCGCAACTTCCGCTATTTCGATCCGCAGACGGGCGTGGCGCGCCCGGCGCCGTCGTGAGTTCGTCGCAACTCGCGCGCGCCGCCGACGATGCGCCGCGCTGGCGGACGAATTGGCTCGACGACGAGGCGGCGCTCGGCCGCGTGCTGCTCGCGCCGGCGGTGATCTACATCGTCGCGCTCGTCGGCTTTCCGTTCGTGCTGGCGATCGTCTACAGCCTGAGCGATGCGACGGTGGGCAGCACCGCGCTCGATTTCGTCGGCCTGCGCAATTTCCGCCGCGTGCTCGACGATCCCACGTTCTGGACGTCGCTGAGCAACGCGCTGGTCTTCACGCTCGTCTCGCAGTTCTTCGTCGTCGTGCTCGGCAAGGTGCTGGCGATGGCGCTGTATCGCGATTTCCGCGGCAAGTGGTTCGTGCGGCTGCTGATCCTGCTGCCCTGGGTCGCGCCGATCTCGCTCGGCTCGATCGGCTGGCTGTGGATCTTCGACCCGGTCTACAGCATCATCAACTGGAGCGCACGCGCACTGCACGTGTTCGGCCCCGACACTTGGCCGGTGTGGCTCGGGCAGCCGCACCTGGCGATGGCTTCCATCATCCTCGTCGACGTCTGGCGACTGCTGCCGCTGGCCACGGTGATCATCCTCGCCGGACTGTCGGCGATCCCGCAGGACATCCACGACGCGGCGCAGGTCGACGGCGCCGGCTTCTGGCGGCACCTGTTCCTGATCAACCTGCCGCTGGTGATGCCGATCATGCTCGTCGCGCTGCTGTTCGGCATCGTCTTCACCTTCACCGACCTGATCGTCATCTACGTGCTCACGCGCGGAGGGCCCTTCGACACGACGCAGGTGATCGCGAGCTACGCGTTTTTCACCGGCGTCGAGGGCGGCGACCTCGCTGCCGGCGCCGCGATCGCCCTCTTCCTGTTCCCGGTGCTGGTGGCGGTGGCGATCGTCTTCCTCACCGTGGCGCGCAAGGCGGAAGTCGCATGAGGCGCGCGGCGAGCGACGGCTACTACGCGGCGCGACGCGGCCTCGCGCGCGTGGGCCACGTGCTCGTGCTCGCCGCCTTCGTCGCCTTCCTCGCGTTCCCGTTCTACTGGATGGTGCTGACCACCTTCAAGGAAACGCGCGACCTGGTGGACACGCGGCACAACCCCTTCGTGTTCAACCTGCCGCCCACGCTCGAGAACCTGCGCGTGCTGTTCGAGGACACGCTGTTCGGCCAGTGGATCCTGAACACGCTCTACGTCGGCGTGCTCGTCACCGCGATCACGCTCGTGCTGTCGGTGCCGGCGGGTTACGCGCTCGCCCGGCTCACCGGGCGCTGGGGCCAGCGCCTGGCGATCGGCATCTTCCTCACCTACCTGATACCGCCGACGATCCTCTTCATCCCGTTCTCGCGCATCGTCGGCAACCTCGGCCTGCAGGACTCGCTGTGGTCGCTGGTGCTGGTCTACCCCAGCTTCACGGTGCCCTTCTGCACCTGGCTGATGATGGGCTTCTTCAAGTCGATCCCGCGCGACATCGAGGAGGCGGCGATGATCGACGGACTTTCGCGCTTTCGCGCCTTCGTGCGCGTCGTCGTGCCGGTATCGACCGCCGGCATCCTCACCGTCGTCATCTTCACGCTGACGCTGGTGATGCAGGAGTTCGTCTACGCGCTCACCTTCATCACCACCTCGGCGAACTACACGGTGAGCGTGGGCGTTCCCACCTTCCTCGTGCGCGGCGACGTCTATTTCTGGGGATCGCTGATGGGCGCGTGCCTGATCGTCAGCCTTCCGGTGGCGGTGCTGTACAACTTCTTCGTCGACCGCTTCGTCGCGGGCTTCACGGTGGGCGCGGTGAAGTGAGGCAGCGGCGGCGCGCCGCCGGCGGCGGGATCAGGTCGCGCCCTCGTCTTCGCCTTCGTCTTCGTCTTCGTCTTTGCCCTCGTCTACATCTTCGTCCTCGTCTTCGTCCTCGTCGAGCAGCCCCTCGTCCTCGAGCTTCTCGTCGTCGGTCGCGCGCGGATTGCCGATCGCGTCGTCGTCGCCGATCGCGTCCGCGTCGGCGAGCGCGCCCGATTCGCGGAAACGCTCCACGTCGTCGCGCGGATCGGCCGTGCTCGGGTCGGAATCGGCCGGGATGATTCGATCGACGTTGATGTCGCGATCGGTTTCGGCGGGATCGCGGCCCGCGCTCGCCCGTTCGCCCGTACCGGAAGCGTCGCTGTCGCTCGACAGGTTGCCGTCACCGACGTCGGGTCCGGCAGTGTTCGTGCCGGCGGAGTCGGGATCCTCGTTCGTTCCCCGTCGCAGCCCCACGTCGGGCGCGTCGTCCAGCCCCGGCGCGCCGACGATGTCGCTGCCGGAATCGGAGCTGTCGCTCGGGCCGAGCGACCCCACTCCGTGGCCCTTGCCGGTTTTTGCGGGTTCCTCGCCGGTGTAATCGAGAGTGCTGTCGGCCATGGTTCCTCTCCTGCAGTCGAACCGGACTGCAGCAATCGCGGTGCCGGCGGCGGCGCGACTTGCGCTTTCCTGCGCTGCAAAACGCAGCACTTCGGGTTGCGTAAACCGCTACACGAGCGGAAATGCCGCATTCCGCAGCCGGCCGGCGCCGGCGCCGGGCGACAACGCGAGCACGCTCGTGCTCATGGCTCGTTGCTGTCGGGCACGACGATCGGATTCGGGTTGGGACCTGCTCCCGGGGTCGTCGTCGTTCCCGAGTGGCTGCGGCTGCGCACCGGGGCACCGGTGCCGCTCATCGAACCGCCGCTGACCGGGGCGGTGGTCGTGTCGCTCTCCGCGGCGCCGCGCTGCTCGCGCGAGCCATGGTCGTCGCGTTGCGCGCGTCCGTCACGCGCGTCGTGTATCTCGCGCCCGCCGCCTTCGCCGCGCCCGTCATGTCCATCGCGCCCGTCGCGCGCCTCGCGTTCGCTGCGCTTCCCGGCGCCAGGCGCCGTGGCCCCACGCCCGTTGCGCCGTCCGCTTTCGTGCTTCATGGCCGCTCCGTTGTGCTGCCGCATCGACGACAACGGAAGGGCAACGCAGGTGCCCGACCGCGGCGCACGACGGCGCCGCGGTCGTTGCCCTTCGCTACACGCCCAGGTATCGCTCGGCAACGTCCGGCTGCGCCTGCAGCTCCGCGGGTGTTCCGTGCCACACGACGCTTCCCTTCTCCATGATGTGATGCCGGTCGACGAGCGTCGCCATCTCGGAAAGGTTCTTGTCGATGACGAGGATCGTCTGGCCCTCGGCCTTCAGCAACTGCAGGCAGGCCCAGATCTCGCGTCGCACCAGCGGCGCGAGGCCTTCGGTGGCTTCGTCGAGGATCAGCAGGCGCGGATTGGTCATCAGCGCGCGCGAGATCGCCAGCATCTGCTGCTCGCCTCCCGACAGCGTGCGCGCGGACTGCATGCGCCGATCCGCCAGGCGCGGGAACAGCTCGAAGACGCGTGCGAGGGTCCAGCCGCGAGCACCGTGCACTGCAGGACGCGCCGTCGCGAGCAGGTTCTCCTCGACGCTGAGCGAGCCGAATACGCGCCGTCCTTCGGGAACGAGACCGATGCCCAGGCGTGCGATGCGATGCGGCTGCATGCCGGACAGTCCGTGTCCGTCGAACTCGATGCCTCCCGCGCGCAGCGGCAGCATCCCCATGACGACGCGCACCGTCGTGCTCTTGCCCATGCCGTTGCGGCCGATCAACGACGCGACCTGCCGTTCGCCGACCTCGAAGCCGAGCGCGAACAGCACCTGGCTCGAGTCGTAGCCGGCGTCGACGCCATGCAGGCGCAGCATCAGTCGCTTCCCAGGTAGGCGTTGCGCACTTCGGCGTTCGCGCGGACTTCCTGCGGCGTCCCGGTGAAGATCGCCCGCCCGTACACGAGGACCGTGATGCGATCGGCCAGCGAGAAGACGATGTCCATGTCGTGCTCGACCAGCAGGATCGTGTAGCGGCGCTTCAGCGTCGCGAGCAGTTGCGCCATCCGGCGCGACTCTTCGGCGCTCATCCCGGCCATCGGTTCGTCGAGCAGCAGCGTCGGCGCCTCGCGCGCGAGCACCATCGCCAACTCGAGCTGGCGCTTCTCGCCATGCGCAAGCTCGCTGACGCGGACCCCGGCCCGATGCCCGAGTCCGACGCGGGCGAGCGCCTCGCGCGCCGGTTCCCGCAATCCGGGCTCGCTGCGCGCGTTGCGCCACATGCCGAATCCGCCCGGCAGGCGCGCCTGCACCGCCATCGCGACGTTGTCCTCGGCATCGAACTCGGTGTAGAGCTGGCTGATCTGAAAGGAGCGCGCAAGGCCGGCCGATGCGCGACGATGCGCCGGCATTCGCGTGATCGTCTGCTCGCCGAGGACGATCTCCCCGGAGTCGGGAAACAGCTCACCGCTGATCTGCGAGATCAGTGTCGTCTTGCCCGCGCCGTTGGGTCCGATCAGGGCGTGCAGCTCACCCGTCTCCACGACGAGGTCGACGTCCTGCGTCACGCGCAGCGCGCCGAAGGACCTGCACAGCTTCTGCAGCGCGAGCCGCATCCCGTTCAGCCCTCGCTGCCGCGTCCGGCGAGCAGCCCGTACAAGCCGCGCTTGCCGAACAGCACGACGAGCACCAGCACCGGACCCATCAACAGCATCCAGTGTTCGGTCCACGCAGTGAGCATCTGCTCCAGCCCGAGGAACACCGCCGCCCCCAGCACGGGCCCGAAGATCGTTCCCATCCCGCCGAGGATCACCATCGCCATCAGCTCGCCCGATTTCTGCCAGGTCGCCATGTCGGGACTGACGAACAGCGCGTAATTCGCCCACAGAACACCCGCCAGCCCCGTCCCCGCGGCGGAAATCGTGAACGCGGTCAGCGGATAACGCAGCGGGGCCAGTCCCAGCGCAACGCTTCGCCGGCGATTCTGCTTCAGGCTGCGCAGCGCCATGCCGAAGCGCGAGCCGACGATGCGTCTGCACAGCCAGGCCCAGGCGACCAGCAACGCGACGCACAGGTAGTAGAAGACGCGGGGATCGCGCAGGGACATTCCGCCGAGCACGTTGCGGGAGTCGATCGCGAGCCCGTCGTCGCCGCCGTAGTACATCAGCCCGACGAGCAGGAAGTAGAACATCTGTCCGAAGGCGAGCGTGATCATGATGAACTGCACGCCCGAGGTACGCAGCGACAGGAAGCCGACCACCAGGCCCGCCAGCGCACAGACCCCGACGGCGAGCGGCCACAACACCAGAGCCTCGCCGGTGCCTGCCCATCCGAAGAGCCCCGAGCCGTCGGCCGTGTGGAACGCGACGATGCCGATCACGTAGCCGCCCAGCCCGAAAAAGGCGGCATGCCCGAAGCTCACCAGCGCCCCGTAGCCGAGGATCAGGTCGAGACTCACCGCGGCGATCGCGTACACGACGAAGCGCGTGAACAGGCTGACCAGGAAAGACTGGTCGAGCGCGTGCGCGAGGACGGGCACGAGCGCGAGCAGCACGAGTCCGATGACGATCGGCCAGCGAGCGCGCGCGGCACGCCGGGCGGACGCGGTCGCGACGGGATCGGTCGCGACCGGCGCCGCCTGCGCATCGGCATCGACGACGGAAGCGCCGCGCATCAGATTCGCGCGGGCAGAAGCCCGAAAGGCCGGAACAGCAGCACGAGCGCCATCAGGATGTAGGCGCTGGCGGAAATCAGGCTCGAGGCGAGCGGATCCGCCAGCTGCGCCGGCAGGAACCCCGCAAGCAACGACGGAACCCACGCGCGTCCGTAGGCGTCACTCATGCCAACCAGGAACGAGCCGAGCAACGCGCCGCGCACGGAGCCGACGCCGCCTATCACGATGACGACGAAGGCGGTGATCAGGATGCGCTCGCCCATGCCGATCTGCACGGCGAGCAGCGGCGCGGACATCACCGCGGCGAAGCCGCACAGCAGCGCGCCGAGCACGAAGACGAGAAGGAAGACCCGTCGCACGTCCACGCCGAGCGCATCGACGATCTCGTGATCGTCGGCTCCGGCACGCACGAGCATGCCGATCGGGGTGCGCAGCAGCAGGAACCACAGCGCCAGCGCGACGATCGCCGCGGCGCCGATGAAGGCCAGGCGCATCGTGGGATAGGCAAGACCGGGCAGCAGTTCGATCGAGCCCCGCAGCATCGGTGGAATGTCCATGAACGGCGGGCTGCGCCCGAAGACGATCGTTGCCAGTTCGTTCGTGAAGAGCACCAGCCCGAGCGTGGCGAGCACCTGGTCGAGGTGGTCGCGGCGATAGAGATGGCGCACGACGAGCCGCTCGACCACGAAACCGTACAGGCCGGCGCCGAGCACGGCGGCGACGATGGCCGCCGCGAAGGAGCCGGTCGCGGCCGCCGCGCTCGCCGCGCAGAACGCGCCGACCATGTAGAACGAGCCGTGCGTCAGGTTGATGACGTTCATGATGCCGAACACGAGCGTCAACCCGGCCGACAGCAGGAACAACAGCGCGCTGTACTGCACACCGTTGAGCGTCTGTTCGGCGAACAGCAGCATCGTTCGCGCAACCCGGGGCGTCGCCGCCGCGCGTCACATCGCGCAATCGACCGCGTGCGGATCCACGTGATCGGGGGCTATCACCTTCAGGGTCTTGTAGCCGAGCTTGCCCGCGGCGTCGGGCTCGACGTGCAGCAGGTACCAATCCTGGATCGGGTGCTGGTTGTTGGCGAAGCGGAACTTGCCGCGCACGGACTGGATATCGGCCTTGCGCAACGTCGCTCGAAACGCGTCGCGCTTGCCTTCGATGTCGCCGCCGACCGCTTTCAGCCCGGTGCCGATCAACCGCGCCGTGTCGTACGAGGTGGCCGCGTAGTCGGTGGGAACGCGCCCGTAGGCCTTCACGAAGGCGTCGACGAAATGCCGGTTCGTCGGATTGTCGAGGTCCGCGCTCCACGATGCCGTCAGGTAGTAGCCGTTGCCGGCGTTGCCCGCCGCAGCGAGCATGCGTCGATCCATCGAATAGATCGGCGTGAGCATCGGCACCGACTGCGACAGGCCCGAGTTCGCGTACTGCTTGGCGAGATTGATTCCTGCGCCGCCTGGATGGAACTGGAAGATCGCGTCGGGCTTCAACTCGCGCACGCGCGCGAGCTCGACCGAGAAGTCGGACTGGTCGAGCTTGGTGTAGATCTCGGCGAGCACCTCTCCCTTGTAGGTGCGCTTGAAGCCGGCGAGCGCGTCACGCCCCGCCTGATAGTTCGGCGCGAGGAGCACCATGCGCTTGTAGCCGAGCTCGTTGGCGGCCAGGCCGGCAGAATCGCTGTACGAGTCGTTCTGGAACGCGACCGAGAAGTAGCCGGGATTGCAGTTCTTGCCGGCGTAGGTGGAGGGACCCGCGTTCAGACTGACGTAGGTGCCGCCGGCATCGAGCACGGTGGGCGCCACCGCGACGAGCACGTTCGAGAAGTTGATGCCGGTGAACAGGCGCACGCCGTCCTGCACCATCTTGTCGGCGGTCTGCTTGGCGTTCGCGGGCTTGAGCGCGTCGTCTTCGACGAGCACCTGCACGGGAATGCCACCGAGCTTGCCGCCTTCCTCCTTCACCGCGAGCAGGAAGCCATCGCGCTCGTCCTCGCCGATGTATCCGGCCGGCGTCGAAAGCGTTGTGAGAAGCCCGATGCGCACGGGCGTCTGCGCGTGCACGATGCCGATCGCAGCAGTCGCGGCGACGGCAGCGACCAGACTGGCGAGAGTTTTCATCCGATGTCTCCGTAGTTGTCGTTCGCAGGCCCCGGGGCTGCGCCGATTCTCTCGACACGCTCGGCTTCGAGTCGAGTCGCGATGATAGCCCGCAGCTCGCGTCGCAACACCTTTCCTGCGGGGCTGAGCGGGAAGGCGTCCACCACTTCGAGGCGCTCGGGCAGCTTGAACTTCGCGATGCCGCGCGCCAGGAGGAATTCCTGCAACTGCTCGAAGCTGAGCGTGCAGTTCGGCTTCGTGACGACGAAGGCGCACGCCTTTTCGCCGTATCGCTCATCGGGCATCGCGACCACGCAGACGTTGGCCACGGACGGATGCGCAATGACGTGATTCTCGACCTCCTCCACGCTGACCTTCTCGCCTCCGCGATTGATCAGGTCCTTCAGACGACCCTCGAGGTAGAGGTAGTCGCCGACCTTGCGGACCGCGTCGCCCATCCGATAGAAGCCGTCCGGCGTGAACGCGGCGGCGGTCGCCTCGGGCGCCTTGTAGTAGCCGCGCACCGTGTACGGACCGCGCGCGGCGAGTTCGCCGACGACGCCGTCGGGAAGCTCGTTGCCGTGCGGGTCGAGAACCTTGATCTCGTCGGCGGGCGAAACCGGTCGGCCCGAACTGTGGAAGCGGATCTCCTCGGGATCGTCCAGCCGCGTCTGGTTCAGCAGCCCCTCGCCGGCACCGTAGCTCTCGACGTAGGTGCAGCCGAAGCGCTGCTCGATCTGCCGGCGCAGTTCGGGCAGCAGCCGCGCGCCCCCGTTCATGTACACCTGCAGCGACGACAGGTCGCAGCGCTCGGGCCAGGGCGAGGCGAGCCACGAGACGGCGAGCGGAACGCCGCCGGCGACGACGGTGATGCGATGCCGCTCGATCAGCGGAAAGACCGTCTCGGGACGCGGATCGGGCGCGATGACGACGGTGCCGCCGTGCGAGAGCACGGCGAGCAGGCCCGGCGACGAGAGCGTGTAGCCGTGCGACATCGGCAGCACGGCGAGGAACACGGTGCGCTCGCCGAAGCCGGCGACGGCGCCGCTCTGCGTGCAGTTGTAGACGTAATCGTTGTGCGTGCGCGGGATGAACTTCGACAGCGCCGTTGTTCCGCCCGAGAGCATCATCAGCGCGACATCGCTCGCGTCGCCGAAGGCATCGACCCGAGTGCGCGAGAGCGCGTCGTCGTCGGCGTCGTCGGCGAGCAGCGCTTCGAGCGCGACCTGCCCGGGCGCGGGCGTGCCGGCGGTCACCACCATGCGAATCGACGGCACCTCGCGCCGAAGCTCTTCGGCGAGCGCGGCATGGTCGAAGCGGTCGGTGGACGCCGGGATCAGATGGGCGACCGCCTGCGCATGGCGCGCGAAATGCACGAGTTCGGTGCGGCGGTGCGCGGGCAGCGCCATCACCGGGATCGCGCCGATATGCAGCAGCGCGAAGAACGCGTAGACCAGTTCGATCGAGTTCGACAGCTGGAAGATCACGCGCTCGCGCGGCTTCAGGCCGAGCCGGGCGAACTGCACCGCCAGGCGATGCGAGCGCTCGACGAGCTCGCCATACGTCGCCGACTTCTCGCCGTCGACCAGCGCCAGCTTGTCGGGGTGCCGCAGCATCGAGCGGTGCAGCATCTCACCGAGCGTGATGTCCTGCCAGTAGCCTTCGGCACGGTAGCGGCGCGCGAATTCCTCGGGCCAGGGCGTGCAGCCGTCGAGCATCTCGCCGGGCAGCCGGAAAGGCCGCTCTTTCTCCGCTACCAAGAGTGTCGCTCCGGAAAATTCGTTCAAGCCCGAACCATTATGGCGAACCGGACGCACGGGCCTCAAGCGCGCGGCCGAAACCGCTTGATCGGGATCAAGCTACCCGACGCGTTCGGGACGCACGACCGTCGCGTAGCACCGAGCGCAGCCGCCCGAGGAGATCGTCGAGCTTTTTCAGATCGGCGCGCCCGAACTCGCCCAGCACCTCCGCCAGCCTTTCGTTGTGCGCCGGAATCATCTCGGCCGCCAGGCGGCGACCGCGTGGCGTCAGGCGAACGCGCTGCACGCGCGCATCGTCGTCGTCGCGCCTGCGCTCGACGAGTTTCGCGGCCTCCAGACGACCGATGACGTCGGTAATGCTTCCTTTCGTCACCATCAGGCGCTGGGACAGCTCGCCCATCGTCGGCTCCTCGGGCGGGCGGGCGAGTTGTGCCAGCACATCGAAGCGCGCCAGGGTGCTGTCGAATCCGGTGCGCAACAACTCGCGCAGCTCGTTCTCGATCAGGTTCGCGCACCCGAGCATGCGCAGCCAGACGCGCGCCTCCAGATTCGTCTGCCGGGGTTCGGCGGACGATGTAGTGAACTCTTCCATTCCGGCAAATCCATCGAAGCGATGGTTCCAGCTTAAACCGTTGAGGGTTCGCGGTTCAGGCAGCGGGCGGCACCCACGGCATCGGCGTCAACCGGCGCTTGCCGTCCTTCGTGAGGCGCAAGCCGGGTTGGTCGAGACCGACGCGATCCCACAGCTGGCACGTGACTTCCTCGTGCCTCTCGTCGAGCGCCTCGCAATAGTTTGCGTAGATGCACATGTTCACGGCCTTGCCGTGACCGGTGCGCACTTTGAGAAACCAGTCCGGATCGGCGAGGCTGGCACGTGCGAAGCCGACGACATCGGCACGGTCTTCCGCGAGGAGCCCTTCTGCCTGGGGGAATCCGTGCACGCCGCCGGTGACGACAACCGGCGTCTGGAATCCAGCCGCGCGGATCGCGTCCCGGATGCGCGCGGACGGCTCAAAGTTGCGCCCGAAGGGACCCTGCTCGTCCGATACGTGCGCCGGCATGCATTCGTAGCCGCTCGGCCCGGTATACGGATACGCCGACCAGCCGATCGCCGGCTGCCTGGCGTCCTCGAACTTTCCTCCGCGCGACAACGACAGAAAGTCCATGCCGGCGCGCGCGAAGGCAACGCCGAAATGGACCGAATCTTCGACGGTGGAGCCGCCCGGGATGCAGTCCTCCGACAGGAATCGGCAACCAACGGCATAGTCGGGGCCGACCTCGGCGCGCACCCGCTCGAACACCTCGAGCGGAAGCCGCACGCGCCCTTCGAGCGAGCCGCCGTAGCCGTCGTCGCGCGTGTTCAGCGCCGACAGGAACGAGGCCATCGTGTAGGCATGCGCGTAATGCAGCTCGACACCGTCGAAGCCGGCCTCGCGCGCTCGATGCGCCGCGTCGGCGAACAGGCCGGGCAGAACCTGCGGCAACTCGCGCACGTGCGGCAGGTGCACGTCGGTGACACGCTCGCGCGCACCCATGCGCAGCGCCTCCATCTCACGCTCATCGAGTACATCCACCAGACTCTCCTCGGTCAGGCCGAGCAATGCCTGTCGTACCGCGTCGTCGGTCGCACCGCTCATGCCCAGCACGGCGCGATGTCGCTCGACGACACGCAGATGCTGTCCGAGGTACTTCACCGGGTCGGGCCGCCGACGAATCGACAGGAAGTCGATCAGCTGGATGAACAGCTTCGTCTCGCCGTTGCTCGCTTCGCGAACCGCATCGACGATGCGCCGCAGACCGGGAACAAAGCGGTCGTGCCCGATGCGCAGCAGCGGACCGCTCGGGACGTCCCGAATTCCGGTTGCCTCGACCACGATCGCACCCGGCCGCCCCGCAGCGAAACGCGCGTACCAGTCAACGTTGTCGTCGGTGACATACCCATCCTCGGTGGCGCGCCACGGAACCATTGCCGGCACCCAGGTACGCGTCGCGAGCCGAAATGCCCCTGCTTCCAGCGGACTGAACAATCTCGAGGTGCTCGCTTCCTCGCGCGAGGGCCATGGGCCGGGCTTCGGCTTCCATTTGATCTTCTGTGATGGGCGCCACATGTCATGTTTCCTTTTCGTGCAACGAATGCTTCGATCGGAAACAGTTTAAGCTTGAACTATTTTTTTCGTCAATCCTCGGATGCCGAAACCCGGCAGCGTCGGTTACAAGACGCCCGCCGGCTTCGAGCGTGAGCTCATCGCGGCATGAACCCGCGGATCAGCACGCACTGGATGCGCTCGTTGCCGCGTCGCGCTCGGCCTGCAGACGAGCGGCGATCCGGGCCCGCAGCTCGCGGCGCAGTACCTTGCCTGCCGGGCTGAGCGGGAAGGCATCGAGCACTTCGAGGCGCTCGGGCAGCTTGAATCGGGCAATGCCACGGCCGATGAGAAACTCCTGCAGCTCGGTGAACTCGAGCGTGCGCTCCGGCCGGGTAATGACGAAGGCACAGGCCTTCTCGCCGAACTGCTCGTCGGGCATGGCGACGACGCAGACGTTCGAGACCGCAGGATGGGCGACGATGTGGTTCTCGATTTCCTCGGCGCTGATCTTCTCTCCGCCGCGGTTGATCAGGTCCTTGAAACGCCCCTCCAGGTACAGGTTCCCGTCCACCTTGCGCACGGCGTCGCCCAACCGGTAGAAACCGTCGGCGGTGAACGCCGATGCGTTCGCTTCGGGCGCGTGGTAGTAGCCGCGGATCGTATACGGCCCGCGCGCGGCGAGCTCGCCGACGACGCCATCGGGAACTTCGTTGCCGACCGGATCGATGACCTTGATCTCGTCGCCCGGCG
This sequence comes from Burkholderiaceae bacterium, assembly GCA_021166835.1. The sequence continues at coordinate 45,404 of JAJPEN010000026.1, forward strand.
AGACCGGCCGCCCCGAGCTGTGAAAACGGATTTCCTCCGGGTCGTTCAGTCGTGTCTGGTTGAGCAGCCCTTCACCGGTTCCGTAGCTCTCGACATAGGTACAGCCGAAGCGCTCCTCGATGCGCCTGCGCAGCTCCGGCATCAGGCGCGCGCCGCCATTCATGAAGACTTCGAGCGACGACAGGTCGTATTGCTCGTGCTCGTCTGCAGCGAGCCAGCGGGCGGCGACCGGCACGCCGCCGGCCACGACCGTCACGCGATGGCGCTCGATCAGCGGAAACGCAGTCGGAGGGGTCGGGTCGGTCGCGATGACGACGGTGCCGCCGTGCGCGAGTGTGCCCAGCACTCCCGGCGAGGCGAGCGTGTAGTTGTGCGCCAGCGGCAACGCCGCCAGGTACACCGTGCTTTCGTCGAAGCCGGCCACCGCGGCACTCTGCGTGCAGTTGTAGACGTAGTCGTCGTGCGTGCGCGGAATGATCTTGGGGATCGCGGTGGTGCCGCCCGACAGGATCATCACGGCTACGTCGCCGGCGTCGTCGAAAGCCCCGGCGCGCAGCCGCTCGAGCGCCTGCCCGTCGGTCTCGCTCTCCAGCAGCGCGGGCAGCGAGACTTGCCCGCGTGCAGGCGCCCCGGCGGTGACGACCAGGCGGATCGACGGCACCGCGGTGCGCACCTCCTCGGCAAGCTCACCGTAGTCGAAACGATCGCTCGCCGCAGGCACCAGATGAGCCACGGCCTTCGCATGACGCGCGAAATGGCCGATCTCGGCCAGCCGATGCGCGGGCAGCGCCATCACCGGAATCACGCCTATGCGCAGCAGCGCGAAGAACGCGTAGAGCAGCTCGATGGAGTTCGTCAGCTGGAAGACCACCCGCTCGCGCGAGCGCAGCCCCAGTTGCGCGAACTGCGCGGCCAGGAGGTCGGAGCGCTCGACCAGCTCGCGATAGCTGGCCATCTTCTCGCCGTCTACGACGGCCAGCTTGTCGGGGTGCCGGCGCATCGAGCGCTCCAGCATCTGCCCGAGCGTGATGCCCTGCCAGTAGCCTTCGGCGCGATAGCGGCGCGCGAACGCCTCGGGCCAGGGCGTGCAGCCTTCGAGCATCTCGTGCTCCTGTCGCTTCAGGCGACGCCGAGCGTCTCGGCGGGCACCGCTGCTCCCGACGGCAGCGGCGGCGCGTAGTGCACCACCTCCGAAGGAGCGCTGGCGTGGCCGGTGGCATCGCAGGCGCGCACGTAGTAGCGGTAGCTCATTCCGCCCAGCAGCCCGGTGTCGGTGAACATCGTCGTCTTCACGCCGTCGACCACGCGCATCTCGCCTTCGTCGTCGGCGCGGTAGACGTCGTAGTAGGTCGGGTTGCCCTGCGCCTTCTTCCACTTCAGCGTCAGGCCGCTCGGCCCTTCCTTGACGGTGAGTCCGGCCTTGCCTTCGGGCCAGCTCGGCGCCGATGCCGCATCGTCGGCCGCGGGCGCCTGCATCGCCCCCTTCGGCCACAGGAAGCAGGTGACCGGCATGTGCGCGCCGTCGAGCTGCTTGCAGACGTTGCAGTAGTCGCACTCGACGATGCGATCGAGCGCGCGCAGGCGAATCTTGCGCACCCAATCGGGATCGGCGAGCAGCCCACGCGCGATCGCCACCATGTCGAGCTTGCCGGAGGCGAGCGCTTCCTCCGCAACCCGCACATCGGCCAGCTTGCCCGCCGCGATGATCGGGATCTCGTAACCCTTGCCGCGCACGAATGCGCGGATCTGCTCGGCGTAGGCGAGATGCAGCGCCGGCGGATACTTCGCCCCCGGCATGCAGCGATCGCCCGAATATCCCGAATAGGCGTGCAGCACGTGCCCCGGCGTATGCACGGCATCCTCGAACTTGCCGCCCACCGAAAGCGACAGGTAATCGGCGCCCAGCTGCGCCATGCGCAGGCCGATCAGCCTGGCGTCCTCGACCGTGTAGCCCTCGCGGATGAACTCGTCGGCCAGATAGCGGATGCCGACGGGGAAGTCGTCTCCGACATGGCGTCGAACGCTTTCCATCACCCGGCCGATCAGCCGCAGCCGATTCTCGAGCGTTGCGCCGCCGTACTCGTCGGTGCGCTTGTTCGCGCTGGAAACGAAAGAGGCGAGCGTGTAGCCGTGCGCGTTGTGCAGCTCGATTCCGTCGAAGCCCGCCTCGCGCGCGCGAGCCGCCGCCTGGCCGAACTGCTCGATGATGCGCTCGATCTCCTCGACCGCGAGCATGTCCACGGTCTGCCGCCAGCCCGACTTCGAGATCTTCATGAAGTGGATCAGCTGCGGCACGACCTTCGAGTCGGAGGTGTCGTGGATGCGCGCGTTCATCTCCCTGAGGCCGGGGATGAACTTGTCGTCGCCGATGCGCAGCAAAGGCCCGGCGTTGCTGCCGTGGATCGCCATCGCCTCCACGACGATCAGGCCGACTTCGCCCTGCGCGTAGCGCACGTAGCGGTCGGAGATCGCCTGCGTGACGAACCCGTCCTCGCCCGACAGTCGCGTGACCATCGCCGGAACCATCACGCGATTCGGCACGCGCATGCCGTTGATCATGATCGGCTCGAGAAGCTTCATCGGAACTCTCCCTGGTGCGATTCGCGTCGGTCGACGCGAGGGGATCAGCGGGTTGGCGACGCCGGCCGGCGTCGCCGGCTATGGCATCAGCTCTCCACCGGCGACGACGATGCTCTGCCCGGTGATCGAGGCGGCAGCGTCGCTGCACAGCCAGGCGACGGTTTCGGCGACTTCCTCGGGCTGGATCAGACGCGCCTGCGGATTGTGCGCAACGAGGCTCTGCAACGCGTCGTCGCGCGAACGGCCGGTCTTGGCGGTGATGTTCTTCAGCGCATCGCCGACGATGTCGGTTTCGGTATATCCGGGACAGACGGCGTTCACCGTGATCCCCTTGCGCGCGGTTTCCATCGCCAGCGCGCGGGTGAAACCGACGAGCGCGTGCTTGGCCGCGCAGTAGGCGGTGACGTAGGCCATGCCGGTGAGGCCGGCAGTGGACGCGATGTTCACGATGCGTCCGCCGCCCGCCTCGAGCATGCCGGGGAGCACGGCGCGCGCGGCATGCACCGCGCCCATCAGGTCGACGTCGAGGACCTCGCGCCACAGCCCCGCGTCGCTCTTCAGGAACGGTGCGGACGGGGCGATGCCGGCATTGTTCACGAGGATGCAGGCGGGACCACGCTGCGCGACGCATCGCGCGATGGCCGCCGACAGCGATGCTTCGTCGCCGATATCCGCCACTTCGGCACCGACCGTCGTTCCGTGCTCGTCCGCGATTCGACGCGCGGTCGCTTCGAGCGTCGCGGCCGTTCGCCCCAGAAGAGACAGTGTCGCCCCGCGCGAGGCCAGCGACTTCGCGATCGCGGCTCCGATGCCGCGGCCCCCTCCTGTGACGACGGCGTGCCGGCCGGCGAACGGCCGCTGATTCGAGGCCACCATCGAAGCGTCTCCTTGCGAATATTTAGTTCAAGCTCAAACCATTATCGGGTTCGATAGCTCTGCCGCGCAAGGCAGGTCGCCGATCACGCTTGATGCAGATCAAGCTCGCGGCCGCGGATCATGCCCGCAACTGCGCTTTCCACGAACGCTCGTCCCGCAGCGGTGCAGGCCAGGGGCACATCAGGCGCCGCGTACAACGCTCTCGCCGCGACTCGCCAGCTCCTGGTAAAGAAGACGCGTTTCGCTGGACAAGGCGCGAGCTTCGTAGCGCCTGAGTGCCTCGCCGCAGAGTCGATATTGCCGCTCCAGTGCGTCCGGCCGGCATGCAAGATGAAACGACCGCATCAGTTCGCGGTGCGCCGGTTCGAAGCAGGGATCGACGCCCAACGCCTGCTCGCCGTACAGAACCGCCTGGTCGACGTTGCCCAGCCGTCGAAAGATCTGCGCCGTGTACGTCAGCATCTTCAGATGCGTCTGCTGCAACCAGTAGCGCCGGCTCCAGCACCAGTTGTTGTCGTCGTTCTCCGCGTACTTGGGAGGAATGTCGGCGAACAGCGGCCCTCGATACAGCTTCTCGGCCACCTGGTGACAGACGAGCGACTCCTCCAGCTGCCCCGCCTCGAGCAACCGCTCGCCGCGATGGCAGAACTCCTCGAAGATCGGAACGTCGATCCACGTTCCCTCGGGGAGCGTGAGGTAGTAGCGATGCTCCCGGCAGGCCAGCAGCGGCGAGCCGCGACTCGCCGTGCAACCGGGGTCGAGCGATGAACGAAGGCAATGCACCGTGTGGTAGAGGCGGTTCAGGCTCTGTTCCATCGACGGCGAATCGGGCCACAGCAGATCAGCGGTTTCCTCCGCGCTCGCTCCCTGGGTCCCCCGGCTGAGCAGCAGCGCGAAAAGCGTCTTCGTCTTCGTCGTGGCGCCGGGAATCCGGTTCCATTGGATCGGCGAACCATCCTGCCGGTAGACCCTCAGATTCCCGAAGCAGCGGATCTTCCATCGTTGCTGGCCCGGCATCGTCGACGGCGTTCCGGGCGACGACAGATCCGGAACAGCGACGCCGACGGCCGGTGCGGCGCTCTTGATCGGCCCTGCCCGATCCCGCGCGCGCCGGCGGTCGTTCCGCTCGTCGGAAGCACTCGCGCTCGAATCGTCGTCCGGCTCGTCGCCTTCGTATCCGGGCGTCGCGGCGAGCGGGGCGAGGCTCGATAACCAGCTGTCGAGCTTGCCGTGCGTATCGCCGCTCAGGTAGACGCGAGGCGGAAGGAAATGGGGATTGCGGAACTCCCCGCGCGAGTCCCACACGAAAGGATGCGTGCACAGGACGTCCAGCAGGAGCGTTTCGGGAAACAGGTGACGGTTGTACAGACACACTGCCCGCACCTTCTTCTCGTCCACCAGTTGCTGCAGCAAGGCCTCGAAATCACCCGCGTGCGCAATGCCCGACGGAGCGTGCAGCAACCACGACATGTCGAGCAGGAGCGTGAGTCGGCGATCGCCGTTCTGCATCGTCGCGTCGATCAACGCGCGCAGGGACTGCAGGACGGATTCGACCGCAACGGTCGGCTCGCGCATCTGCAGCGATGCGGCGTCGACCACGGAAACGCCTGCCAGCTGTCGGGCGATCGCTCCGCTGCCCGGTGCGGCGTCGCCGTTGGAAACGAAGATCCATCGCTCGTCGGCGCCCGCATTGCGCATCAACGGCTCGCATCGCGCGACCACCTCGGCTTCGTTCCCGAATATCAGGCACACGTGCCCGTGCGCCCGGCGACAGGAGAACGACAGATCTTCGGCCACCGCTTGTCTCCTGAACCGCGTGTCCGCGACTTCGCTTCTCGCGATCGATTGTAAGACGGAGAACCGATCGCGCGGCAAGCGGCGCCGCTAAAGCCCGGCTAAAGGAGGCGTTCCTACAAGGAACGACAAACGCATTTGCGCCGACGGGAAGCCTTCGGGCGGCGCGCAATCCGGAAAGCCGTCCCGGAGACGACGAGAGATGAAAGACAGCGCCGACGACACCCGCCACGCGGAATTCTTCCAGTTGCTGGAGAGCCTCGCGCACGAAGCATTCCGCAGCCGGGGGATGCAACAGCACCAGCGATCGTCCCGCTACCTGGCGGCCCTTTCGGTGCTGTCCCGCTGCCTTGCCGAGACGCTGCGTGCGCTCTCGAGGGTTCACGCCTCGCGCGAAATGCTCGGCCGGGAATCGGATCCGCGGCTGCGCGCGCTGCTCGAAGCCGAGCTCGCTGCAGCCGAGCATGACCGCGCGCTCGCCGAGCTCGAACTGCGCGCCGTTTCGGTCCCCCTGTATGCGCTCGCCGGCGCGTTCGGAGACCGGACGCAGGCCGCACTCGCGTTGAGAACGCTGTCCGAAGACGTGGAGAGCGACGAATTCCGAAGCGTATTTCCCCGTTCCGCAGAGATCGATGCGCTGCTGCCGATGGCGACGGACACGCGCGCCGGATCGCTAAAGGCGGGCTAAAGGACGGCTCTCTAAAAAGGGCTCGCAGCTGCACGCGGAAACGACGGTCAGCAGGACACGCAACGCCCGAACACAGGGCCGAAAGGGAGAGACAGCGATGGCGATGACGTTCGCGGTGCCGTTGAAAGACGTCGCTCACAACCAGACGGAACGCTTCGGCGGCAAGGCCGCCAACCTCGGAAGACTGCTGCGGCTGGGCGCGCAGGTTCCCCCCGGATTCTGCATCGTCGCCGATGCGCTCGATTTCGTCCTCGAGGCAAATGGCGTCGATCGAAAGATCGCCGACATCGCCGCGAAGCTCGACTTCGAGGATTTCGCCGGCGTGGAGGCGCGCACCGCGGAAATCCGCGCGCTGATCGAAAAGGCCCGGATGCCGGACGCCCTGCGCAGCGAGATCGTCGATCGCTACGAGCAGCTGGTCTGCGGACGCAACCGCTTCGTGGCCGTGCGTTCTTCGGTTGCCGTCCGCGAGACGCCGATTTCGTCCTTCCCCGGAATGATGGACACGTACCACTACGTGCTCGGAAGCGACGAGGTTCTTTCGCGGGTAAGCGAGTGCTGGGCTTCGCTGTGGTCCACGCGCGCCGCCTATATCCGCCATCACAAGCGGATCCCGCACCGCAAGGCGGTCATCGCACCGGTCGTGCAGTCCATGGTCGACTCCGACACCGCCGGAGTGCTCTTCACGGCGAACCCCGTCAGCAAGGAGAAGCGCGAGATCGTGATCGAGGCCAACTGGGGCCTCGGCGAATCGGTGGTGTCGGGAAGGTCGATGAACGACTACTTCGTCGTCGACAAGGCGACCCACGAGATCCGCCAGAAGCGGATCGCAACGAAGACGGTGATGGTCGTCATGGACGACGAAAAGGGATTCGATCGCTGCGAACGCGACGTGCCGGCGGAGAAATCGAATCTTGCGACGCTGTCCGGGCAGCAGCTGCACGAACTGGCCCGGCTCGGAAAGACGGTCGAGGCCGACTACGGCACGTGTGTCGACATCGAATGGGCTTACCAGGAGGGAAAACTATACGTACTGCAGGCGAGAACGATCCGGAATCTCGATTGAAACCCACTTGTTCCGACAAAGGAGCTCGAAATGTCACAGCAAAGAACCGTTGACGTCCACAACCACTACTACCCCTGGGACTACCTGATGCACCTGAACGGGCGCCCGGGAAGCGTTTCCGCCCGGCAGACCGGTCCCAATTCCTACGTGATGATCGCCAACAACGTGATCGTCGCGCACATCGACCGGCCGGGTCACTACGACATCGAAGCGCGCATCCGCGACCTCGACAAGGCAGGGATGGATACGCAGGTGATGTCCAAGACCGTGCCGGGCCCCGAGCTGCTCGAACCCGCCGAAGGCGTGTACTGGCAGAAGCGGATCAACGACGCCTATGCCGAGGCGGTACAGAAGTATCCGCATCGTCTCTATGCGTACGCTGCGCTGGCATACCAGGACGTCGATGCCGCGTGTCGCGAGTTGGAGCGCTGCTACAAGGACCTCGGCGTCAAGGGCATCCAGATGTTCTCGAACTGCGCCGGCGAGCCGATGCATCTGCCGAAGTACGAGCCCATCTTCCAGATGGCTGCCGAGTACAACCTGCCGATCCTGATGCACCCCACCGTGCCGCAGACCGGGCCGGTGCTCGACGTCATGCGGATTCCGTACCAGCTGTACGGCTACACCTTCGACACGACGATGGCGGTGATCAGCCTGATCTTCCACGGCGTCTTCTCGCGCCACAAGAACCTGCGGATGATCCACGCGCACTTGGGCGGAATGGTGCCGTACCTCGTTCGTCGTCTGCAGGATTCGTGGAAGGGCTATTCGAAGGAGTGGGGACTGGAACTTCCGGAATCGCCCGATCTCATCTATCAGCGGCAGGTGTACCCGGATACGGCCTCGTTCTACCTTCCGGCGATGAAGTGCTGCCTGGAATGGGTCGGCCCCTCGCACATGATGATCGGCACGGACTACGCCCACCGGGTCGGGGATCCGGAAGGCGCGATCGCGAGCATCCGCAATCTCGGCGAACAGGCGGGCCTGGGGCAGGAAGACATCGACCTGATTCTCGGCAAGAACGCGGAAAAGCTGTTCAACCTCCCGCCGATGCCGGGCAGGAAATAGCCGGACGCCGCTATCCGGCGAAGCTGCGTGACCACGACCCGGCCGGAACGACTTCGTGCCCGCCGGGTCGATCTTGTTCAGGAGGAAGACCATGCTCGACAGAAGCATATGCGCCCTGCGAACGCTGCGGGCCGAACACGACGGGGACATCTTCTGGTTTCGGGACGATCTTCACCAGCCGTGCCCGATCTCCCCGATGGGAATGACCACGGTCCAGAAGCATCACGCCTGGGGCTACCACGTCGCTGCCGAACAGACGCAGCTGCCGCCTTCGCACGGCGCCCACGTGAAGATCTTCAAGGGTCGCGTCTACCTGGGCTTCGCCCAGATCGAAGACGCCGCGACGATCGCCCGGCGCAGGGAGAAATTCTCCGCCCTGGTCGAACGCTGCAAGGACGACTGGGACAACTTCTACAACGGCTACATCGACGAGGTGAAGGCCGGCCTCGCCGAACTCGAAGCGGTCGATGCCGATCGACTGTCGCCTGCCGATCTGCTCCGATATCTGCGCAGAACCGACGACATTGATCGGCGCAACTGGGAAATCCACTTCATCCTGATGTACCCGGCCGACGCGATCTACCTCGAGTTCGAGCAGTTCTGCAAGGAACACGGGCTCGACGAGCAGGGCTTCGTGCCGATGTTGTGCGGCTTCGAAAGCAAGCCGACCGAAACGGACGAGGCGATGTGGCGCCTGGCCAGGGATGCCCGGGCGAAGGGCCTGGAGCGGATCCTCGTCGGCACTTCGATGGCCGAACTCCGTGCGGCACTGGCCTCGCAACCCAACGGACGCGCGTGGCTGGCGAATCTCGAAGCGTTTCTCGGCTTCTACGGCAACCGGATCAACGCGGCGCATCTCGATGTCCTCTACCCCACCTGGAAGGAGGATCCGGCACCCGTCATCGAAACGATCCGCAGCTACTTCCAGCGCATGGACGACGGGTGGGACCTCGATGCGAACCGGCGCAAGGTGGCAGCCGCGCGCGAGCAGGCCGTCGCTTCCTTCGAGGCCAGCCTTCCCTCGTCCGAGCGAGCCGCCGCCCGCCGCCTGCTCGAAGCGGCACAGAAGGTGTACGCCTACCAGGAGGACCACGGCTTCTACATCGACCAGGGCTCCACTGCCGCCCTTCGCCGCACGCTGATGGGATGCGGGCGCCGGCTGGCGAAGCTCGGCCTCGTCGACCGGGCCGAGGACGTCCTGTTCCTGAACTTCGCGACGCTCGTCGAGGTGCTGGACGACCTCGCGCGCGACGAAACGGTTGCCGTGTACCACCACAGGGCGCTGCTGAAGTCGCTGCTGGCGGAACGAAAGCAATGGTGGTCGGAAGTCGGGCAGATGGAGGCTCCGCTGACCGTCGGCAATGTGCCCGAGAAGATGAACGACCCGATCGCGATCAAGGTGTTCGGCATCATCGACGAGGTGCTGCATCCGAAAGGCGAGACCCGGATCGCGCAGCGACTGGAGGGGTTTGCCGCTTCGCAGGGCGTGGTCGAAGGAAAGGCGCGGGTGGTGATGCAGTTCGACGGCTTCTCGAACGTGAAGTCGGGCGAAATCCTGGTGTGCCCGTACACCGGCACGGCATGGACACCGCTGTTCCTGAAGATCGCCGGCGTGGTCACCGACACCGGCGGGATGCTCACGCACGCGGCGATCGCCGCTCGCGAGTATGGAATACCGGCGGTCGTCGGCACCTGGAACGCCACCGCTTCGATTCGCGACGGTGATCGCGTGCGCATCGACGGCTCCGCCGGAACCGTCGAGATCCTCGATCGTGCGGTGTGACATGCGAGTCGACATCGAGGAGATCAAGCAAGCCGTCGTCGAAGCGGGACGGCTCGCGATGCTCTACTACGGAAAGGTGAACCGCTCGATCAAGGCCGACCTGACCGTCGTCACCGAAGCCGACGCGGCGATCGAAAGCTTCCTGCAGCTCACGCTGACCGGGCTCGCGCCCGGCTTCGGCTATCTCGGCGAGGAAACGCAGGAGACGCGCCCGCCGGCGCCCGACGAAACACGCCACTGGATCGTCGACGCTCTCGACGGAAGCCGCGCGTTCGCCGCGCGTCTTCCGCTGTGGACACCCGCGGTCTGCCTGATGCGCGGCAGCCAGCCGATCGCGGGAGCCGCGTACAACCCGGTAACCGGGGAACTGTTCTGGTGCGACGAGACCGGTCCTGCCTGGTGCAACGACGAGCCGCTGCATCCGGCTCTTTCAGCCGAGATCGAAGCGAACAGCTTCCTGCTCGGGCCGACCAATCATCACCGGACCTTCAGCGTCGATTTTCCGGGACGCATCTATTGCCTGGGCGCACCGATCTACCAACTATGCCTGCTGGCGAAGGGCTGCGCCTCCGGGTTCTTCTTCGACCCGGTGGTGAACCTGTGGGACCTGGCGCTTCCGTCGCTCCTGCTCGATCGGTGCGGCGCCGTGCTCGTCTACGGCTCGGGGCGGCCGGTCGAACTGTCGGAGTTGATGGATCGCCGGCGCATTCCGGAGCCGATCTACGCCGGCGGACGGGAAATGGTCGACCAGATGCGCGAGCGGTGTGTCTTTCGCGGCAAGCGGTAGGCGGCGTCCACGCGTTGCACACGCCGTTGTACCGGGAACAGGCGCCAGCCGAACCGCGACGAGAGCATGCCCCACACGCCTTTCGGCGCCAGCAGCATCGTGAGAATGCCGATGGCGCCGAGGGCGATCAGATACCAGGACCCGTAGTCGGCGAGCAACGTGCGCAGCAACAGGTACAACACCGTGCCGATCACGGGTCCTTCGAGCGTACCGATGCCCCCGATCACGACGATGAAGATCATCGCGGCCGACCACTCCACGGAGAACGCGGCATCGGGCGAAATGCGAAGCTGGACCAGGTAGATCAGCCCGCCGGCAAGGCCGCATCCGGCGGCGGATGCGACGAACACCGCGAGCCGCATCGAACGCACCCGCACCCCCAGACTCTCGGAAGCCATCTCGTCGTCGCGCAGCGCCGTCAGCCCGAGGCCGAGCCGGCTTCGAAGCAGCAGGTACGCCGCCAGCGTGCAACCGACGCCGAGCGCAGCGGCGATCCAGAATATCGTCGCCTCGCGCAGCGCCGCCGGATAGCCCGCGAGCGCACTCGTGAGACTTGCTCCGGAACCGCCGCCGAGCGACGGCGAATTGGCGACGAGAAGCCGGAACACTTCAGCGACAACCCAGGTGCCGATCGCGAAATAGGCGTTGCGCAGCCGGAAGATCACCGGTGCGACGACCAGGGCCACGCACGCCGCCGCCATGCCGGCCACGAGGACGCCGACGAATGGATTGCCGTGGAAATGCATCGCGAAAACGAACAGCGCGTAGCCGCCAAGGCCGATGAAGCCCTGATGCCCGATCGAAATCATCCCGCCGTAGCCCGCGACCAGGTTCCACATCTGCGCCAGCGCAAGCATGTAGGCGAATTCCATCAGCAGGTGCAATCCCGCCCGATCGATCCACAAAGGCGCGATCGCGATGCCGGCAACCAGGATCGCAACCGCGGCCCACAGCCTGCGCGCCGCTCGGGCAGTCGTCTCGACGGAGTACGCGGCTGATTGCGTCATGCGCTTCTCGTCCTCGGGAAGAGGCCTTGCGGCCGAACGATCAGGACAGCGAGAAAGGCGAGGTGACCGGCGAGGATGCCGAACCCCGAGTCGTAGCGAAAACCGGCAACCTGCGCGATGCCGAGAATCAGCCCGCCGGCCAATGTGCCCCACAGCGAGCCCATGCCGCCGATGATCACCGCCTCGAACGCGAACAGCAGTTGGCCGGGCCCCATCGAAGGCGAGAACGTGGTGCGGTTCGCGAGAAAGACGCCGGCGATCGCCACCACGGCCATCGACAACGCCATTGCCGCGCCGAACAGCCGCTTGTTGTCTATGCCCATCAGCTGTGCGACACGGGGATCGTCGGACACCGCGCGAAACGCCCTTCCCGTCCGCGTCCTGGCGAAGAGCAGCTCGAGCACGGCGATCATCGAAACCGCGGCAACGAGAATGATCAGCGGAAACCAGCCCACCGCGATGCCGTTGCCGAGGACGATGCTGGCGGTCGAGATCGAACCGGGATCGATCCCCTGGGAATCGGCCGAGAAGACCTCGAGAAGAAGATTCTGCAGGATCACCGATACGCCGAAGGTGATCAGCAACGGGGGCATGACGTCGCCGCCCATCACCGGATTCAGGATCAGGCGCTGGATCACGTACCCGAAGACCGCGAACACGGGGACGACCACCGCAAAGGCGAGAAGCGCAGGCACAGCGAGCCCTTTCACCGTCACCAGCGCAACATAGGCGGCCGCAACGATGAAGTCGCCGTGCGCCACGTTGACCAGCCGCATCACGCCGAAGCTCAACGACAGGCCGGTCGCGAACAGCGCATAGAGCCCTCCGAGCAGGACTCCCTGGATGACGGCGTCGGCGAATGCGGCCATGTTCAGGACCCGAAATAGGCCAGCGACATCTGTTCGAGCGTCAGCGCCGCGGGCGAACCCTGAAGGGAGACGCGTCCCTCCTGCAGGCAATAGACCTGATCGGCGACCTTCATCGCCTGCCGGATGTCCTGCTCGACGACGAGCACCGAAGTGCCTTCCGCAGCGATCGATGGAAGGCTTTCGTACAGCATCCGGATCACGACCGGGGCAAGACCGAGTGAAATCTCGTCGCACATCAGCAGAACCGGGTTCGCCATCAGCGCCCGTCCTATCGCCACCATCTGCTGCTGGCCGCCGGAGAGTCGCGTTGCAGGATCGCGCCGATGCTGCTGCAGGTCGGGAAACACGCGATAGACCCGCTGAAGATTCCATGGACCCGGGCGGCGCGAATATCCGCCGACCAGAAGATTCTCTTCGACCGACAGAGACGGAAAGAGCCTTCGGCCCTCGGGAACCAGCGCCACGCCGCGCCGCACCATGTCGTGAGCCGGCACGGCGCCCACCGGAGCGCCATGCAGCGCAATGCTGTCGGGGCGGTTGGCAAGCAGGCCTGCGATGCTCAGCAGCAGAGTCGACTTGCCGGCGCTGTTCGCGCCGACGATCGCCACCGTGCTCCCCTCGTCGACTTCGACGCTGATCCCGAACAGCGCCTGGAAGTCGCCGTAGAAGGCATCCAGGCTGTCGACTTCAAGCAGCATCGGTTCCCAAGCCCAGATAGATTTCCCGCACGGTGGGGCTCGACATCACCTCGGCGGGCTTGCCCTCGCAGATCAATCGCCCGAAATTCAGCGCGATCAGGCGATCGACCACCGAGACGAGCGCATGGACGATGTGCTCGATCCAGATGATCGACACGCCCTGCGAGCGCACCTCGCGGATCACGTCGATCAATGCGTGCGTTTCGGGTTCGGTCAGGCCGCCCGCGATTTCGTCCAGCAGCAGCAGCCGCGGCCGGCTTGCGAGGGCGCGAGCCAGTTCCAGGCGCTTGCGATCGAGCAGGCGCAGCGAGCCGGCCGGTTCGTTGGCTTTCGCGAGCAGACCCAGCTTGCCGAGGAGCGCGATGCAGAAGCCGTGCGGATCCCGTTGCACTTGCCGGTCGCCGAAGGTGCAGCCGACGAGGGTGTTTTCGAAGACGGTCATGCCGGCAAAGGGATGCGGTATCTGGAACGAACGTCCGATCCCGGCGCGGCAACGGCCCCATGGCGGCATCCGCGTGATCTCGACGTCACCGAGGCGAATGCGACCCGAATCGGGCAGGAGGACTCCGCTGATCAGATTGAACAGGGTCGTCTTTCCTGCGCCGTTCGGGCCGATGACGCCGAGAACCTCGCCGCTTTCCAGGCTCAGCGAGAAGTCGTCGGCCACTGCGATGCGGCCGAACCTCTTCGATATCGAGTCCACTCGAAGCAGGGCGGACATCTTTCCGACCGCCGCTTCAAAGCCGGATCAGCTCGAGCGAGTCCTGCCGGGGGATCTGCGGTGCCGCGCTGTTGTCGACGAGCGCCAGCTCGTAGCGGAAGCGGCCGCCCTTTCGCCATTGGCCGCCGACCAGCGGCGTCTTCGCGACGTTGCGCACGGGCCCGCTTCCCCATGCAACGTGACCGACTACCGTGTCGAGCCGGGTGGCGGCGATCGCATCGCGGATCGCCGCCTTGTCGTTCACGTCGCGCACGCGTCCCATCACGTCGACGGCGATCTCGAACAGTGCATGAGCGAACCCGATCGGCTGCGTCCACTGGCGGCGCGTCTCCTTTTCGTAATCGACGGTGAGTTCTGCAGCCGATTGGCCGGTCAGCGACGACTTGAACGGATGGTGCGGCGACCACCACACTTCGCTCGAGACGCCGGCTCCCCTCTCGCCGAGCGCCTCGACGGCGACCGGAAAAAGCAGCGCCTTGCCGACGGTGACCACCTTCGGGCGGAAGTTCTGTTGCGCCGCCTGCGTCCAGAAGCTGGTGAAATCCGGCGGGATCGGCACTCCGGTGACGATCTCCACGTTCTCGCGCTTGAAGGCCGCGATCTGCGCGCTGTAATCGGAAGTCAGATTCTGGAAGCGACCCGGATCGACGATGCGAAAGCCGGCCTTCTGAAGGGCGGGCGGGAAACCGCGCGACGCATCGCCCCAGGCGTTTCCGTCGCCGTCGTTCGGCCACAGGCCGCCGATGACCTTGTTCGTCGCCACCGAAGACCACATGCTGCTGAACACCGCGATGATGTCTTCCAGGCCCCAGAAGAAATGCCAGGTCCAGTCGAAGCCGACATCCGGCTTGCCGCCGCGCGTGAAGAACCACGGCTGCCACGGAGCGACCGTCGATATGCACGGCACCTGATTGAGCTCGCACTGGTCGGAAACAGGATTGGTGGTTTCGGGTGTCGACGCGACGAGCATCAGGTCGACCTTGTGCTTGAGAATCAGCTCGGAGGCGACCGCCGCGGCGCGGTTCGGCGACGACTGGCTGTCCTTCACCAGGATCTCGACCGGCTGCAGCTGGCCCCCGACGCGAATGCCGCGCGCGAGCTGCTGCTGCGCACGGGCGATGACGAATTCGTCGGCTTCGGCAAAGGCGGCGAGCGGACCTGTCTTCGGTGTAACGAAACCGATCCGGACCTTCCTGGTCGCTGCCGATGCCACCCGTACCAACGGCATCGCGCTCACCAGCCCTGCTGCCGCAGCCCCGCTGACGAAGCGCCTGCGACCGGATTTCGACTGACAAGACGCCTGAACGGGTTTTCGTCCGGTTTCCATGTTCTCCTCCGTATGCGTGCATGGCTGTTTGCACCTGCACGACTCTCGTTTGACCTTCGACCGCCTCAGCCGCCTCGCCGGTACTGTGCGTCGACTCCGCGCCTGTCACCGCATCGTTTCGAGGGGCCCTTTAGTTGCCCTTTAGCCCTCGCGCTCATCGCAGGCGAACTACTGCGAGGCGCTCGACGAGCGCCACGAGGAAGTGACCTGCCAGCTGTGGGACCGCGCGGCGCTCGACGAGCCGGGCGCGCGCAGGACGAAGGACGGGAAACGCAGGCTCACGCCGCCGGCGTGGGTGGCTCCATCCGACTGAACATCAGCCCAACTCGAACACGCGCAATTCCACCCGCTCCGGACGCCGGGCGCCGGTTCCGACGAACAGCCGCTCCATCATCCACGCGAGCGACGGCGTCGAGGTCTCGAAGCGCGGCACGCAGCGGAAGTAGACGAGCGACGGATCGACCGGCTCGCCGCGCGCGAGCTTCGCGATCGCCTCGGGCGAGCCGCTGCGCAGCGCGAAGTTCTCGACGTAGATGCGATCGCCCGCTTCGGTCTCGATCACGTAGCGCGCTTCCAGGCGCGCTGCGCGCTCGCCGACCAGCAGCTGGAAATCTGCGCCGCCGGGGAGCACGCGCCCCCGCCACGCTCCGCTGTCGTGCTCGCATTGCACGCGTCCGCCGGTGATCGGAATGACGCGGCGATGTCCGTAGCCGAAGGACGAAGCCGCCGGACCGATCTCGACCGGCGCACCCACTTCGACGTCCAGCCGCAGGCAGGGCCGCAAGGGTGGTGCAGGAAGTTCGGGGAAGGAAGGGACGCGTTCGTTCATCGTGGCTTCCGGCTCTCAGATCGATTCGAAGTCGCCGCCGCGCCCGTGCCCGGCCGCGAAACGCGCGGCGCCGCGGGACGCCTCCTCGCGGATCACCGGCTCGCCGCCCCGTCCTTCGATGCGCAGCGCCCCGGCGATGTCCAGGCCCCATTGGCGATGCGCCGACATCCGGTCCGCGCGCACGCAGGCCTGCGGAAAGCGTGCGATCTCGCGCGCGAGCTTCTCGGCAGCTTCGCGCGCCGTGCCCGGTGCCACGATCCGGTCGACCAGCCCGAAGGACAACGCCTCCTGCGCGTCCACCGGACGCCCGGTGAGGATCATGTCGAGCGCACGCCCGTGGCCGATCAGCCGCGGCAGTCGCACGGTGCCGCCGTCGACGAGCGGCACGCCCCAGCGCCGGCAGAAGACGCCGAAGATCGCATCGGCGCTCGCCACGCGAAGGTCGCACCAGATCGCCAGCTCCAGGCCGCCGGCCACCGCATGGCCTTCGACGGCGGCGATCACCGGCTTGGTCAACAGCAGCCGCGTCGGCCCCATCGGCCCCACACCTTCGGGCTCGTACCGCATGCCTTCGGCGACGCGCGCGAGATCGGCGCCGGCGCAGAAGTCCGAGCCCGCGCCGGTCAGCACGGCAACGCTGGCTTCGTCGTCGACGTCGAAGGCGAGAAACGCCTCGCGCAGCGCGCTGGCCGTCGGTTCGTCTACCGCGTTGCGCTTCTCCGGACGCCGGATCACGACGGTGGTGACGGGGCCGTTGCGCTCGACGAGGACGGTCTGTTCGTACATCGCAACCTCTCGCAGCGCTAGGGCACGAGCCGCACGTTCACCGTCGGCGGCCCGAAGATCAGCGGCGAGTGCGGTGGCGACGACGGCTCGAAGGTCGCCGGCTTCGGTCGCGGAATCATCAGTACCGACGGCCCCGACGGCTCGGCGACGGCGGACGGCCGGCGCGTCTCGGCCGCGATCAGGTTCGACGACGGATCGACCGACACGCGGCGACCGCCCTCGCACGGCCGATCGGTGTAGACGTCGCCCGGGCACCGCAAGACGTCGACCATGTCGGCGGCTTGCGCGAAGGGGCCCGCGGCGAGCAGCAGGGCAGCAAAAAGCGTCTTCATCGGGAATTCTCCGGTTTCGCGGGACGGTACCGGAAGACGCGCCGAAGACGCATCGAATCGGTCACGAAGCGAGGGGTTGCGCGCCAACGCGGACGCAGCGCAGCGTCATTTCCCCGGCGACGCGGACCGCGCCTGCAGGCGCTGCCAGAGGCGCCGGAGCCACTCGCCGACCTGCGCGAGCCATCCCCGCTCCCGCGCAAGTTCCTCGGGCGTCGTCTCCGCAACGACTTCCGCGCCGACTGCACCGACTGCGCCGAAGCGCCGCTCGAGCTGCTCGGCGAACTGCGCGGCGCGCTCGTCCGCCCGCTTGTCGAACAGGCTGTTGACGACCGGCCTGAGCGGCCCCTCGCCCTTCACGCGGATCAGGCCGAGCAGTTCGGTCCTCGTGCCATCGGGCTTCAAGCCGACGTCGATTTCCATCGTCAGATGATCGGCCGTCGCGACGGCATGCAGGCGGTGCGGAGGATCTTCCGCATCGATGCGGGCCTTCAGCTGCACGATCAGCGGCACGACGCCGACTTTCTCCTTCACCGTCAGGTCGGCGGTGCGTTCGTCGAGCAGCGTCACCTTCTCGACGCCGGGGATGCAGCTGCACAGCGCGTGCACGTCGCGCACGAACTTCCACACTTCCGCGGGCGACGCGTTGACGACGAATCTCGTCTCGCGCTCGGGCATCAGTCCCACCACCGGTTCAGCCGGTAGTCGTCGGCGATCACGCCGGCGGCGTTGTGACCGCCGCCGGCGTGCACGCCGCCTCCCGGATGGCAGTAGCCGCCGCACATGTAGAGCCCTTCGACGGGCGTGCGGTAGTCGGACCATCCTGCGAAAGGCCGGAACCAGCCCATCTGGTCGGGCGTCATGTCGCCCACGACGTCGACGCCGTTCACCAGGTTGTCGTTGTGACGCTCGGTATCGGTCGGATCCTGGATCCTCATGCCGAGGATCACGTCCTTCGTGATGTTCGGCGCGTACGAGCTCCACAGTCCGAGCACGTGCTCGGCGTATTCGTCGCGCAGCCTGCGCCATCCTTCGGGCCCGTCGGGCTCGATCCGGTACGGCGCGTACTGCCAGACCACCGCGGTGTGCCTGCCTGCGGGTGCCTGCGACGGATCGAACAGCGTGGGCAGGGTCACCTGCAGCATCTCCATCCGCGGCGGAGCGCCCGTCGCGATGTCGCGGTAGGCGCGCACCTGGTCTTCGACGCGCCCGCCGAACATCTCCTGGCTGAACGCGAGATCCACCGGAGCGTTCCCGGCCGCGGCCCGGTAGTGCGGCGGCGCCGACAGCGCCAGGTGCAGCACGAACAGCGATCGTCCGCTCGAGTGGTAGTTCTTCACTCGCGCTACGAAGGGGGACGGCAGGTGCTCTTCGCCGACCATGCCGAGGAAGCTCTTCTTCGGCTCGACGTTGGTGACTACGGCTTTCGATGCGTCGATCCTTCGCCCGTCCTTCAGCTCGACGCCGATCGCCCGGTTGCCGTGCACGACGATGCGCTGCACCGCCGCGTCGGTCTGCACCACGCCGCCGTGCGCCTCGACCGCCCGACGCAGCCCGAGCGCGAGCGAGCCGGATCCGCCGACGCAGATCGGCGCTTCGGCCTTCAGGATGCGGAACAGGCAGATCCATCCCTGGCCGAACTGGTCGGGCGGGAAACCGAGCACCGTCATCCGCGCAAGGAAATGCACCTTCACTTCTTCGCTCTCGAACAGCTCGTCGAGCAACTGCACGGGCGTGCTCGCCTGCCATTGCAGCAACGTGCGTCCTTCGGCCGACTGCTCGAGCTGCGCGCTCTGCAGCGACGGCGCCAGCGGCGGCGAGTACATCAGCGGCAGGTAGGTCGAATCGATGAATTCCCCGTAGTCCGCGACCAGTTGCCGGAACGTGCGCGCGTCGCGCGCCGAGAACCGGGCGATCTCGTCGGCCATCCGGTTCGCGTCGCGATACATCACGAGGCTGCGGTGATCGGGAAAGATCGTTCCGCGCAGATGCTCCGGATAGATGTAGCGGACGCCGTGGCGCTCCAGCTCGAGATCGCGGTAGACCGGGCTCGTCGGAACGTGCGTGTGGACTACCGAGCAGATGTTGTGGCGGAACCCCGGCAGCGTCGCTTCCTCGGTGCTGCATCCGCCCCCGACGCGGGAGCTGCGCTCGAGCACGAGCACGCTCTCGCCCGCCCTGGCGAGATACGCGGCGCAGGCGAGTCCGTGGTGTCCGGCACCGACGATGACGAAGTCGTAGGACATGGGAGAAACCTCGAAGGCGTTGCGCCGGGGAAGGCGGAAGGAGCGGGAAACGGTACGCAAACGCCCTTGCCGCGGCAAGCGTTTTCGGCGAACGACGATCGCCGCGAGCGAGCGCGTCGAACGCGCACCGAACGCGGCGTGCGGCTACGCGTATCGCCGGCGCGCCGGCGCAGCTCCGGCCATCAGCGCGCGTCGAACGAGAAGCGTGCCCGTCTCCCCCGTCGCCGGCTCGACGTCGAAGCGCATGTCGCGCGCCAGCGCGATCATCGGCAGGTTCGATGCGAGCACGCGCCCTTCGATCGCCTGGTAGCCGTCGCGCCGCGCGCGACGGACGAGCCGCGAGATCAACGCCGTCGCGAGCCCGGTGCGCCGCCAGTCCTCGGCCACCGTAACCGCGAACTCGCAGGCTCTCGCGTCGGTCGACTGCGACGGCAGGTATTGCGCGGCGCCGACGATGTCGATGCCGTCCTGCGCCGGAGTCGTTGCCACCAGAACGAAGTCGAGCCCGGTGCGCGGATGAAGGCCGCGTTCGAGCGCGGCAGGATCGATCCGCTTCTTGTGCTGCATGAAGCGCGAATAGCGCGACTCGTCCGAGAGCCGCTCGAAAGCCTCGAGGATCTCGCTCTCGTCGGTCTCCCGGATCTCGCGCAGCGTGACTTCGCGGCCGTCGCGCAGGCGGATGCGGCGGGGACGGTAGCGCGAGCGCGTCGCCGCGGGTCGTGCCCGCGGCACGGTTTCGGGGCCATCCGTGGAAATCATCGCAACGGACGATACTCCGGAAACGTATCCACGTAACCGTCGCCCCGCGATAATCCGTCGGATCGACCGGTTGCCGACATCGGGCAGCACCAACAGGAGACGAACGAATGCCTGCCTGGCTCATAGGCCATGTCAACGTGCGCGACGCGCAGCATTGGTCGGAATATCGCAGACGGGTGCCGGCGACGCTCGCCCGCTGGGGCGGCGAACTGCTGTTTCGCGGGCGACTCGCCGAAACGCTGAGCGGCGAGCAACCGTATGCCGAGACCGTCGTGCTGCGTTTTCCCGATCTCGCTTCGATCGACGGCTGGCATCGCTCGGCCGAATACCAGGCGCTGATTCCGATTCGCCAGACGGCCGCCGACGTGCTGCTGGCGAGCTACGCGTCGGACGATTGAAGCGGACGCTACCGCGAGCGGCGGGCCGGAGCCGGATCGCGGCAACGCCGGAAATCAGTAGACGACGACCCGATCGCCGATCTTCACCTGCTCGTACAGCCACTTGGCGACCTGGTAGTCGCGCAACTGGCTGCAGCCGTGCGAGCCGCTCTCGTAGCCCTTGTCGGCGAAGTCCTGCGAGAAATGGATGGCGACATTGCCCTGGTAGAAGATCGCGTAGGGCATCGGCGTGCGCTCGCCGAAGATCTTCGAGATCGTGTCGCTGTTCTTGTACCAGATGCGAAACTCTCCCCCCGGACTCTCCCAGCCCGGTCGCGCGAAACGCGCCTCGCGCGTGAACTTCACCTCGCCGTCGACGACGAAAGACATCAGGCGCTGCTGCCGGGAGATGCAGACGACCTTGCCCACCGCGCAGCGCGCGTCCAGTTCCTGCGCCAGCGCGCTGGCAGGCGGCGCATCGAACAGATCGGCATAGCGCGGATTGCGCGTGCGGCCGACCAGCGGCATCCACGCGCGCTCATCCATGACGTCGCTGGCGACCAGGCCGAGTCGCAGGCGCCAGACTTCGATCGCGCGGCGAGTGGCGTCGTCGAAGGCGCCGTCCACCGGGCCGCCGTACAGGCCGACCTGCCGCAATCGGTGCTGCAACTCGCGCAGGTAGCCCGGCTGCGTGGGGGCCGTGAACCACGGGCCGATGTCCAGGTTGTTCAGCTCGGCTTCGGTAGGAGCGCGCGAGCGCTGCAGCAGCGCGTTCCAGGTGGCCGGATCGACCGCGCCGGTAGCGGGCAGTCCGCTGTCGCGCTGCAGGTCGAGAACCGCCTTTCGGGTGAGCATGCCGAAGCGATCGTCGACGTTGTCGACGGCCAGGTATTTCGCCTGACGCAGGCGCGCCTGCAACTCCCGCACGCGCGGCGATCGCATGCGGAAATGCAGCTCCGATGCCGAAGGGTCGCTCGAGGCGCGCATTCCCGGCGCGGACTCGTCTGCGGGAGGGGTCGGGTGGGTGAAGGCCGACCCGAGGCCGGGTTGCGCGCCGTGAGCCTGCCCCGCCCACGAGCCGAAGCCGAGGGCGATCGCGAGCGTCGCGACGAGCAGTGGAGAGGAAGAATGGTCGAAAGGCATGACGTACTGGTGCCCCCCGGGAGTCGAACCCGGCACCAACGGATTATGAGTCCGCTGCTCTAACCAACATGAGCTGGAGGCCCGAGGACGTCATCCTACACACCACGCGGCATCCGGAACCGCGGCGCGGCGCCGCCGACGACGAGACGGGGTTGATCGAGCCGGCGCGCTTGCGGCGAAAATCGCCGGATGATGCTGTGGAATGCGGCATTTCCGCACGCGAAATGGTTTGTGTAGTCGAAATTGCTGCGTCATGCAGCGCGTTGTCGACCGACAGCGGCCTGTCGAGGATGCGCGGATGGGTGGTGATCCGCACGAAGCCGAGCAGGGCCGTCCATGCCAGAGCGACGCCGGCCGGTTCGTCGAAGGCGTTCTGCAGCAGCCGCAGGGCCGCAACGTACGAGTGGCGTTCACCCGAGATCCCTTACGCCTGCTCCCGTGGCGCCGCGTCGTACTGTTCATCGGTCACTTTCTCCATCCAGTCGACGACCCTGCCGTCGAGCGCCTCCTGAATGGCGATGTGGGTCATCGCGGAATTCGGCGCGGCGCCGTGCCAATGCTTCTCGCCGGGCGGCGTCCAGATCACGTCGCCTTTCCGGATCGAGCGAATGGGTCCGCCCCAGCTCTGCACGAAGCCCCGGCCTTCCATGACGATGAGCGTCTGACCGAGCGGATGCGTGTGCCACGCGCTTCGGGCACGCGGATCGAAGGTCACGCATCCGCAGGACATTCGAGCACCGCCGGAACCCTCGAACAGCGGAGCGACGCGAACGTGCCCGGTGAAGTACTCCGCGGCCCCGTCGTTCGCGGGCTCGTTGCCCACGGTCTTGATGTCCATGAAGCCTCCGATCAAACGTTCCGCATTCGAGCAACGAGAGCCACGAGGCGCGCATGCATTTCGTCGGCCGGCAAATGCGCGGGCCAGCCGTGCCCGGGCAGCAACCACTCGAAGCGACAGGCGGCCGCCAGCCTGCCGAGCGATTCGGTGAGTTCCGCCCAGGAGTACCAGCACGCGTCCTCGAACGCCACGAGATCGCGCTCGCGCGCGCTCCAGGCGAGCGAATCGCCCGAGAAGAGCACGCGATCGTCGACCAGGTAGACGACGCTGCCGCGCGTATGCCCGGGCACCGGGATCGCCCGCACGCCGGGCGCGATGATTCGCTCCGGCCCGTCCTCGAGAAGGTCGGTGGCGTACGGCGCGGCCGAGCGGTCGTCCCGATGGATCCAGACGCGCGCGCCGAACTCGCGTGCGTACTTGTCGGCGTCTGCGACATCGTCGCGATGCGACAGCAGGATGTGCGCAATGCCGCCCGCATCGCGAATCCATCTCACGAGTTCCGCCGCATGGCGCGGAGAATCGATCAGGAGATTGCCTGCCGGACGCTCGACGAACCAGGAATGCGCTCCGAACGACGAGCGCGCGTTGAATCCGCAGCGCCATACGCCCGACGTGATCTCCTGCGGGAAGATCGTCACGTTCGGCCGCTGCTGTTTCGTTTCGCTGCGCACCGACGCGGTGGGACACACGAGCACCGCGCGCCACGCAGCGAGTTGCTCCTCCGGGGTGCTCGGCTGCCTCGCGAAGACGCTCTTTTCGTTTCGCTCGACGATCAGACCGGGCGCGACGTGCCGCGATGCCCCGCAATCGATGCATGCAGTGTCGATGTACCAGTCGCCGGCAGCCGAGTCGGGGTTTCGGATCGGTTTCATTCGCGCGACGCCGCTTGCGTGTATCAGAGGGTGAGGAGGACCTTCGTTGCGCGCCGCTCGTCCATCGCCCGGTAGCCCTCCGCGGCCCGTTCGAGCGGGAGCGTGAGGTCGAAGACCTTGCCGGGATCGATGCTGCGGTTCCAGATGAGGCGGATCAGGTCGGGCAGGAAGCGGCGCACCGGCGCCGGGCCGCCGTGCGTGTGGATCTCGGCGAAGAACAGTTCGGGGCCGGGGATGGACACGCCGTGGTTTACGCCGACGAAGCCCATGTGCCCGCCGGGCCGGGTGGCGCGGATCGCCTGCATCGTCGACTGCTCGGTGCCGACGGCCTCGACCACGGAATGGGCGCCGAGTCCGTTCGTGAGCGCCTTGATCTTCGCCACGCCCTCGTCTCCGCGCTCCTCGACGATGTCGGTCGCGCCGTAGAACAGTGCCAGCTTCTGACGCTCGGCATGGCGGGACATCGCGATGATCCGCTGCGCACCCAGCTGCTTCGCGGCGAGGATCGCCATCAGGCCCACCGCACCGTCACCGACGACGGCCACCGTCTTTCCCGGCCCCGCCTCGGCGGCGACCGCGGCGAACCAGCCGGTGCCGAGCACGTCGGAGGCGGCCAGCAGCGACGGAATCAACGAGGGATCGGGTTGCTCCGGGGTGGGCACGAGCGTTCCGTCCGCGCGGGGGATGCGGGCCCTCTCGGCCTGCGTGCCGATCGTCTGCCCGACGAACTCGCCCTGCACGCATCGGGAGGGATAGCCGGACCGGCAGATCTCGCAGGTGTTGTCGGAGATGACGAACGACCCGACGACGAAGTCGCCGACCTTGACCTTCTTCACCGCGGAACCGACTTCCTCGACGACGCCGACGTACTCGTGACCCATCACCTGGTGATCGACGGGCTCGACTCCGCGGTACGGCCACAGGTCCGAGCCGCAGATGCAGGTTGCCGCCAGGCGAATGACGGCGTCGGCAGGTTCGACGATCTTCGGGTCGTCGCGCTCGACCACGCGGACATCGCCCGGGCTGTACATCACGACTCCGCGCATTCGGCTTCTCCTTGCGAGTGACGCACGGCGATTTCCGTCATCGCACGTTCGTCCATCGAGAAGAACGGCCAGCAAGCGCCGGACCTCGGGGGTGGCCGTCTTATTCTTCTCGGCCCAAACGCTTTCCGGAGACGCCGATGGTGCGCGCAGCGCACCACGCGCTGGCGAGCGACAGGACAGCCGCAACGAGCATCACGATTCGAAAGGCGTGCAGGAAGGCCGCGTCGAACGCGAACTGCACGGCATGGCGCGCGAATCCCTGCAGTTGCGGCGGCACGCGCGCCTCGGCGAGCGCCGGCACCTGGGCTTCGATCGCGCCGCGCACCTCGGGGTCGAGCCGCAGCGCATCCAGGCGCGATTCGAGCGCGGAGCCGAACGCGACGACGGCGAGCGCGCCCAGCAGCGCGACGGCGAGCATGCCGGCGATGCGCGCCACCGCGTTGTTGATGCCCGATGCCGTTCCGGCGTGACGATCGTCGACCGATCCCAGCACCGTCGTCGTCAACGGTGCGACGCTGATCGCCATGCCGAGGCCGAGCACGACCATCGCCGGAAAGAAGGTCGTCCAGTACGAGCCGCCGATTCCCGGCACGGCGAGCAGCGCGAAACCGGCGGCCGCGACGACGGGGCCGACGATCAACGGCATGCGCGCGCCGTATCGAGCAACCAGCCCGCCGGACCAGCGCGACAGCGCGCCCATCGCCAGCGTCAGCGGCAGGAAGGCCGCGCCCGCGCCCGCCGCCGAGTACCCCTGCAGCTCGACGAGATTGAACGGCAGGAAGAACATCGCACCGCTCAACGCGCAGTAGAGCAGGAGCGTCATCGCGTTGGCGCCGCTGAAGTCGCGTGAGGAGAACAGCCCGAGCGGCATCATCGGGGCGCGCGAGACGCGCTGCGACCACACGAACACGACCAGCAGCAATGCGCCGGCGACGAGCGCGACGAGCACCGCCGGATTCGCCCAGCCCCGCTCGGGCGCCGCGGTCAGCCCCCAGGCCAGCGCGCCGAGACCTGCGGTCGCGAGAACCGCGCCACGCCAGTCGAGCGGCGCGCGGCGTGCCGTGCCGCGCAACTCGGGAACGCGCAGGTATGCCAGCGCGAGCGCGACGAGCGCCACCGGAACGTTGACGAAGAAGATCGCACGCCATGTCGACACGTCGACCAGCCAGCCGCCGAGCACCGGACCGAGCGCCATCGTCAACGCGGAGAATCCGGCCCACATGCCGATCGCGCGGCCGCGCTCGTCCTCCGGATACGCGGCGCTGATCAACGCGAGGCTGTTGGGCACGAGCAATGCACCGCCTACACCCTGCGCGGCGCGCGCGACGACGAGCGCGTCGACGCCGGGCGCCAGGCCGCAGGCGAGCGACGCGAGCGTGAACACGACGACACCGGCGACGAACACGCGACGCAGCCCGAAGCGATCGCCGGCCGAGCCGCCGACGAGGATCAGCGCGCCGAGCATCAGCAGGTAGGCGTTGACCACCCACTGGATGCTGCGTACCGACGCGCCGAGTTCGGACTGCAGCTCAGGCAGCGCGACGTTGACGACCGAGCCGTCGATGAACGCCATGCTCGAACCGACGATCGACGTCGCGAGAACCCAGCGTCGGGCCCGCGCGGGGCACGCCGGGTCGGACGCGGAGCCGGCACGCAGCGCACCTTCGTCGCAGGGAGTGCGGTCCTGCCCGATCATCGCAGCCTCGTCACAGTGGCCGGGCAGGTTGTCTCATTGCCAGCTCCTGTTCCCGGCGACGACCATGATTTCCTCTTGGGCGTGATCGAGACGGGCGCTTCGCGTTGCGCCATGCCCGAGGCGACGGCGCGGTGCATGCCGCAATCCGGTGGGCCCCCCGGGAGTCGAACCCGGCACCAACGGATTATGAGTCCGCTGCTCTAACCATCATGAGCTAGAGGCCCGCGGGCGTCATCCTACACAGGACGCGCGCATTCGGAACGACCGCCCGCCGCACCCGCGGCGGCGCAAGGGCTGGAAGCCGATCGTCCTGGATACGCTCGCACTTTCGAGGCAGACTCGAAGCAACGAGGACGATCGGTGACGCTGAACCGCAGGAACTGGCTGAAGCTCGCAGCGTCGGGCACGGTGCTGCCCGGTGCGGGGTTGCTCACGCTGCCGAGGCGCTTGCGCATGCGGATCGTTCCGATCACCGCGCTCGAACGCGCCGTTGTCTCGCGAATCGTCGACCTTCTCATTCCCACCGACGAAACGCCAGGAGCGCTACGGTTGGGAATCGACCGCGAAGTGCTCGCCGACATCGAAGCGCGGCGATGGGACGCGCGGTGGGTCGCCGAGGCGGCGCTGTGGCTCGATGCGCAGGCGCGCGCCGATGATGGCGACGACTTCCTCACGCTCGACGACGCACGACAGATCGCGCTGCTGCAGCGGATGGAGTCGGCGCCCGAAGGCGGCACCCCCGCACGCGTGTTCCGCCTTCTACGGCACGCGACGATGAGCGCGTATTACGCGCGCCCCGAAACCTGGCCGTCACTCGGTTTCGACGGCCCGCCGCAACCCGCCGGCTTTCCCGGCTACGCCGGCCCGCCCGTCACACCGGTGGCATGAGCAACGACGACTTCGACGTCGTGATTGTCGGCGCCGGGGCGGGTGGCGCGGCAGCGGCGTGGGCATTGTGCGAGAAGGGGGCGAAAGTGCTCGTGCTCGAAGCCGGCCCCGTCTTCGACCCCGTCACCGACTACCGATTGCATCGAAGCGACTGGGAGCGATCGGCATTTCCCGTGGAGAAGGCGCGCCACCAGGGACGCTACCGCTACGCGCCGATGCAGGCGCTCGATCCGGCGTGGGACGACCTGCGCAGCTGGAACGTCGTCGCCGGCAGGATGAATGCCGGCCAGCGCCGCAACGTCTATCGATATCACCACGTGCGCGGCGTCGGCGGCACGACGCTGCATTTCCAGGGCGACGCCCATCGCCTGCACCCCGAATCGATGCGCATGGGCACCCGTTTCGGCGTGGCGGCCGACTGGCCCTTCGACTACGACACGCTCGAGCCGTACTACGAGATCGCCGAACGCATCGTCGGCGTGGCGGGCCCGGGCAGGCGCTCGCTGCGCCGCCGTCGCAGCGAGCATCCGCTGCCCGCGCACTCCATCAGCTACGCGAGCCGGCGCATCGTCGCCGCCGGTACGGCGCTCGGGATGCACTGGGAGCCGAACTCGCAAGCGATCCTCTCGAAGCCCTACGACGGCCGGCCGGGTTGCAACTACTGCGCGAACTGCGCGCGCGGCTGCCCGCGCGCCGACAAGGGCAGCGTAGACGTCACATTCATGCGCAAGGCCCGCGAAAGCGGCCGCTGCACGCTGCACACGGACGCGCCGGTGCGTCGGCTCGAGCCGGGTCCCGACGGACGGATCCGCGCGGTCGTCGTCGAGAGCGACGGACGGCGCGAACGCATCCGCACGCGCGTTCTCGTGCTCGCCTGCGGAGCGGTCGAGACGCCGAGGCTGTTGCTGCTCTCGCAGGGAACGTACGCGCCGCACGGCGTTGCCAACGAGAACGGCCTCGTGGGACGGCACTTCATGGAGACGCTCTCCTGGCTGACCACTGCCGTGCATCCGGAGCGGCTGGGGAGCTTTCGCGGCGTACCGTCGGACGTGGTGAGCTGGACGCACAACGCGCCCGATGCGGTTCCCGGTGCGGTGGGCGGGTGCCGCTTCGCCGCGGGGGCCATCGACGCCGGATTCGTCGGCCCGATCGCCCATGCGACTCGTGCGATCGCCGGATGGGGCGCCGCGCACAAGCGCGCGATGCGCGAATCGTTCGGGCGGCTGCTATCGGTGAGCGCGATCGGGGAGTTCCTGCCGAACGAAGACTCGTACGTCGATCTCGACCCGGCCGAACGCGACGAAGCGGGCGATCCGGTCGCGCGCATCCACAGCCATCTGCCCGAGAGCGAGCTGCGCCGGCTGCGATTCATGGCGACGAAGTGCCGCGACGTCGTGCGCGAATCGGGCGCGCACGAGCTCGTCGAGGAATACGGGACGTGGGACTTCTTCAGCGCGACGCACGTGTTCGGCACGTGCCGGATGGGTACGCGCGAGGACGCGTCGGTCGTCGATCCGACAGGTCGCGCGCACCGATGGCGCAACCTCTACGTCGCCGATGCGAGCGTGTTTCCGAGTTCGGGAGGCGGCGGATCGCCATCGCTGACGATCGAGGCGCTGGCGATCCGCATCGCCGACGCCATCGCGGCCGCACTGGCCCGGCGAGAAACCTGAGGAAGCGGCTGCTGCGCTCCTCCCTTACTTCTTCCTTACTTCTTCCTGCGGTTGCGACCGAAAGCGAGGCCGGCCACCGCAGCCGCGGCGAGCAGACCAAGCGTTGCAGGCTCGGGAACCGGCGTCGGCGGCACCGGAACACCCGCGTATGACACGGCACTTGCCAGGCAGGCGACAACTGCGATCCAGATGCGCATGATCCGATCCGCGACAAGATTCCGTTCGCTTCAGATCCCCAGCACCTTCTGGATCACGCTCTTGGCGATGAACCCCAGCATGCCGAGCGCCAGCACCAGGAACAGGACGAAGGTGCCCATGCGCCCGGCCTTCGATTCGCGCGCGAGTTGCCAGATGATGAACAGCATGAACAGGATGAACCCGCCGATGCCGAAGGTGACGCCGAACTCGGCGATCTGCTCTTCCGTGTAACCGAACATCGACGCGCCTCCTCCGCGATCGCGTCAGGCTCGCAGTCGTTCGAAGCGCAATCCTTCGAAACGCTCGAAATCGCTGTCGAAGGAACCGAGGGTCGCTCCGTGCTCGATCGCGATCGCCGCGAGGTGCGCGTCGTTCGGCAGGTTGCCTGTTCCACCGCTTTCCCGCAGCAATCTGCGCAACAGGTCGAAATGCCGTTCGCCGGGACCGAGCGCGGAGGCATTCGGTTGATCGAGCCAGAAGCCCACGGTCCGCAGCGCGTTGTCGACCGACAGCGGCCTGTCGAGGATGCGCGGATGGGTGGTGATCCGCACGAAGCCGAGCAGGGCCGTCCATGCCAGAGCGACGCCGGCCGGTTCGTCGAAGGCGTTCTGCAGCCACCGAAGGGCCGCCGCGTGCTGGCGGGCTGCCTTGTTGGCGGCGTAGACGAGGACATTCGTATCGGGCAGCTTCATCGACCGCGGCGCATCCGCTCGATGAGTTCCTCGTCCTCGAGCATCGACGCGACGAGGTTCGCCTTCGTGAGGTCGACGGACGGCTGCCCCATGTCGAACACGGGCTGGCGTGCGTTGCGCCTTGCGTGCCCTTCCTCCCGCGCGGCGCGGCGCAGCCCGAGACGAAGCGCATCGTTCAGGACCTGCTTGAACGGACGACCGCTCTGCCTGACCGCGCGCTCGATCAGCACCTCGACGTCGGGATCGATGGTTACCGTCGTACGCATATCATCATGACAGCAACTTGATTGCTGTCATGATGCATCATGGACACATCCACGTCAACGCGGTGCGGCAGGCGCGGCATCCGGAGACCCGGCAGCCAGGCAAAGCGCGGCGGCCGCGAGGCCGCGCGTCATCGGATCACTTGCCCTCACCCGCATAGCGGATGCGGTAGATCGCGCCTGCGAAGTCGTCCGAGACGAGGATCGAGCCGTCCTTCATCTGCGCGACGTCGACCGGTCGACCGCGATACACGCCGGTCTCGTCGTCGAGGAAGCCCGACGCGAAGACCTCCATCTTCCCGGCCGTGCCGTCGGGCTTCAGCGGAACGAACTGCACCTCGGCGCCCGAGGGCTTCGTGCGGTTCCATGAACCGTGCGCGGCGGCGAAGATGCCGCCCTGGTACCTCTCGGGGAACTTCGTTCCCGTGTAGAAGGTCATGCCGAGCTGCGCCTGGTGCGCGGGAAATTCCACCTGCGGAAAGATCGCGCCCGCCGGCTCCTTCATGTCCTTCAGCTCGGGCGCCGCCGCCGAACCGGCCACCTTGAACTTGCCGTTCCAGTACGGGAAGCCGAAGTGCTCGCCGGCCTTCGTCGAATGGTTCAGCTCCCCGGGCGGCACGTCGTCGCCGAGGCCGTCGACCTGGTTGTCGGTCCACCACAGCGTCTTGTCCTTCGGGTTGAAGTCCAGGCCCACCGGGTTGCGCGCGCCGCGCGCATACACCATGCGCCCGCTGCCGTCGAAGGCGTTCATGCGGATGATGCCGCCCATGCCGATGCGATCGAAGGCGTCGACCTTGTCGGCCGGCGGCACGTTGAAGGGCTGGCCCATCGCGATGTACAGCATGCCGTCGGGCCCGACGCGGCAGGCACGCGCGCCGTGGTTGAACGACTCGTCCTCCACCGGGATGAGCTTGCCCTGCGGAACGACCTCGATGACGGCGACGTCGGGGCCTTCGTAGAAGAATTCGCCCGCCGGGAAGTTGAGCACCCGATTGTGCTCGACGACGACGAGGAAGCCGTCGCGCGTCCAGCACACGGCGTTCGGATTCTTGAACTTCAGCGAAGGCGCGAAGGACTTCACCTCGTCGGCGACGCCGTCGCTGTTGCGGTCGGTGACCGCCCAGACCGTCGTCTTGCGCGTGCCGACGAACAGCATGTTCGTCGAGGGCGCGACCGCCATGTGACGCGCATCGGGGACGACGGCGAACAGCTCGATCTGGAACCCCGGCGGCAGCTTGACCTTCTTCAGGTTCTCGCGAATCGCGTCCGCATTGCGGCCCTCCTGCGGCACGACCGGTATGTTCAGGTCGGTGGAGGCGACCTTGAACTGCTTGAGCGCTTCCAGGTTGTCCGGCCGGGCCTGGGCGAGAACCGTGCCGCTGAGCGCAGCGGCGGTCAACGCGATGACGATCGCCGACGAATTCATGTCTGTCTCCTCGATCGGCGCCGGAGGGCGCCGGAAAGAAGAGACGATCATCGAGCCGCGCGAGCGCGGCACGCAACCTGCCCGAAGGGAGTAGTGCCGCGCGGCGCCGATGACCGCGCGGACTCCGGGGCGATCAGCCCTGCCCGCCCTCGAGGAAGCTCTTGAGCTTGTCGGCGCGGCTCGGGTGACGCAGCTTGCGCAGCGCCTTCGCCTCGATCTGGCGGATGCGCTCGCGCGTGACGTCGAACTGCTTGCCGACCTCCTCGAGCGTGTGGTCGGTGCTCATCTCGACGCCGAAGCGCATGCGCAGCACCTTCGCTTCGCGCGGCGTGAGCGAATCCAGCACTTCCTTCACGACGTTGTGCATCGACGCATGCAGCGCGGCGTCGGCCGGCGCGAGCGTGGCGGTGTCCTCGATGAAGTCGCCCAGATGCGAGTCGTCGTCGTCGCCGATCGGCGTCTCCATCGAGATCGGCTCCTTGGCGATCTTCAGGATCTTGCGGATCTTGTCCTCGGGCATCTCCATGCGCTGCGCGAGCGTGGCCGGATCGGGCTCCTGCCCCGTCTCCTGCAGGATCTGCCGGCTGATCCGGTTCATCTTGTTGATCGTCTCGATCATGTGCACCGGGATGCGGATCGTGCGCGCCTGGTCGGCGATGGAGCGCGTGATCGCCTGGCGGATCCACCACGTGGCGTAGGTGGAGAACTTGTAGCCGCGCCGGTACTCGAATTTGTCCACGGCCTTCATCAGGCCGATGTTGCCTTCCTGGATGAGATCCAGGAACTGCAGTCCGCGGTTCGTGTACTTCTTCGCGATCGAGATCACCAGCCGCAGGTTCGCTTCGGTCATCTCGCGCTTGGCCTTGCGCGCCTTCGCCTCGCCGGCCGCCATCTGGCGGTTGATCTCCTTCAGGTCCGACAGCGGCAGCACGACGCGCGCCTGCAGGTCGATGAGCTTCTGCTGCAGGTCCTGGATGGCCGGGATGTTCCGGCGCAGCACGTCGGCGTAGGGAGGGTTCGCCGCCGCTTCCTTCTCCGACCACTTCAGGTTCGTTTCGTTGCTCGGGAAGGTCTGGATGAAGCGCTCGCGCGGCATGCCGACGCGACCGACGGCGATCTCGCCGATCGCGCGCTCGAGCGAACGCACTTCGTCCACCTGCGCGCGCAGCGTGTCGGCGAGCTTCTCGACCATCTTCGCCGTGAAGCGCACGCTCATCAGCTCGTTCTGGATCCTGCCCTGCGCGGCCAGGTACGACTTGCTCTTGTAGCCTTCCTTCTCGAAGGCGATGCGCATCCTGTCGAACCACCTGGCGATGTGGGCGAACTTCTCGAGCGACGCGGCCTTCAGCTCCTCGAGGCGCGCGGTGTTGGCGCTCGCCGCGTCTTCGGCGTCTTCATCTTCGTCGTCCGACGCGGCCGAGGCCTGCGTGGGCTGCGGCACGAACTCGTCGTCGCCGTCGGCGTCGAGCAGGCCGTCGACCACCTCGTCGATGCGCAGCGTGCCCGCGGCGATGCGATCGGCATGCGCGAGGATCTCGGCGATGGTGGTGGGGCAGGCGGAGATCGCCTGCACCATGTGCATCAGGCCGTCCTCGATGCGCTTGGCGATCTCGATCTCGCCTTCGCGGGTGAGCAGCTCCACCGAACCCATTTCGCGCATGTACATGCGCACCGGGTCGGTGGTGCGGCCGAACTCGGAGTCGACGGTGGACAGCGCCGCCTCGGCTTCCTCCTCGGCGTCGTCGTCGGAAGAGGCGACCGGCGTGCTGTCGTTCATCAGCAGCTGCTCGGCATCGGGCGCCTGGTCGTAGACCGAGATGCCCATGTCGCTGAAGGTGCTGATGATCGACTCGATGGCTTCGGCGTCGACCAGATCTTCCGGCAGGTGGTCGTTGATCTCGGCGTAGGTGAGGAAGCCACGCTCCTTGCCCTGCTTGATCAGCTGCTTGAGCTTGTTGCGCGTGATCTCGCGCTGCTCCTCGGTGATGCCCTGGCGGCCGCCGAGTTCGCGCAGCAGCTGCTTCTCGCGCGCGCGATTGCCGCGCTTGGACTTGGCCGGCGCCGCGACCGGCGCCTCGGGCTCGTCGGGGATCGCTTCGGCGTCGGTGTCGCCTTCCTCGAAGCCTTCGACCTGATCGTCGATGAGGTCGTCCGCCTCCTGGCCGATCGACTCGGGAAGTTCTTCGCGCGACTTGCCCTTCGCGCCTTTCGCGGCTTTGGAGCCCTTGGCGGCTTTCGCCGTCCTGGCCTTCGCGCCCTCGCCTTTGGCGACGGCCTTCACGCCCGCCGCAGCCTTCGTCTCGGACGCCTTCGCCGCCTTGGCCGTGGGCTTCGCGACCGCTTCGCCGGTTTCGGCAGTGGCCCTGACAGCGCCTGCGCGCGCGGCTTCCTTGCCCGCGCCTGCGCGCGCGGCTTTCGCCGGCGCCGCCTTCGACGCGGTGACCGAGCGGGACGCCGCCTTCGTGGCGGCACGCGCGGCACCGGCCTCTACAGCGAGGCGTTCCTTCTCGGGCGCGACGACCTCGGCCGTACGCGCGCCCTTTTCCTTCACGGCCTTGCGAGCCGCATCCTTCTTCGGAGCCGGATGCGCGACGGCGGTGGCGCGCGTCGACGACTTGGCCGCGGGCGCGGCAGCGCGTGCCGCGGACCGGCCCGCTTTCGCAGCGGTCTTCGGCTGGGCGGTCGCTTTCGAGGCGCCCGCGCGGGTCACGCCTTTCGTGGCAGCCGCCGTCGATTCGGCGGCCGCGGCTGCGGATCTGGAGCTCTTGCGTACTGTATTCACTGCTCGTCCGGTCGTCGCGCGAGCGACGGGTTCAGGGTTCGAAACGGTGCGCCGTGCCGGCGATGCCTTCTTCGCGGCAGCCGGCCGGCTCCCGCCCGCACGGGTTCGGGCGGTTTTCTGCGGTCTTGCGCGAGCGGGCTTTCCCGCCGGTTTTTTCGCTGCGGTTCTGGAAGTCACCTGTCGAATACCCCTCGCGATGAACGAAGCGCGCTCCCGACGGATATGGGGACGCGTGCCCGGGATTCCAGCAATGACTGCTGAAGCGACGGAAAATCGGTTACGGAGGCGAAACTGGCGGCGAAGCGTGTGGCGGCGAAGCGAAACCGTCAATCATATCAAGAACGACGCCGTTTCGCCATAAGTATTTGATATCTTTCGCGATCTTCGACGGTGGACATGCCCGAGGCAACCAGCTCGTCGATCTGCCGCGCCACTTCGCGATCGCGCAGTTGCGCGAGCGCGGCGTCGAACTCCACCTGCGCCTCGTCGAGCGACAGGCTGCCGAGCACCCAGTCGTCGGCGGCGCCCTCGCGCTCGAGCCGCTGCACCAGCGACGGCGCCTGCGCACGCAAGGCCTCGCAGACGTCCGCCAGCGTGGAGCGCGGCGGCAATGCGGCGATGTTTCGCAGCCAGTCGACGAGGTCCGCGGAAGCGAAGGCGCCAAGCGCCGGAACGCCGCCGGCAGGGGCATCGGCGGCGTGCGCGCCTCCCGTGGCCGCGCCGTCGACTCCCGTGGCCGCGCCGTCCGGCGAATCCCCGGCTTCGAGCGCGCGCGCGGCGAGCACCGGATGCAACGCGGCGAGCCAACGCACCCGCTGCTCCAGATCGGGCTTCGCCGCCGGCGACACGCGCGAGGCTCGCCGGGACGACGGAAACGGCGCCCGCCCGGCGCCGGCAGCGCCGTGGCCGCGCCTTCCCGCCGAGGGCAGGCGATGCGACGCCTCGTGCATGGCGTCGGCGTAGGCGTCTGCCTGCGGCACGTGGGCGTGCCCGTGCCCGTGCCCGTGCCCGTGCGCGGGCGGCGCCCGGCGCCCGCCGCTCGCGGCCTGCGGCGCAGCTCCGATGTATCGGTCGACCTCGTCGGCGCCCAAGCCGGCGAGCTGGGCGAGCCGGTGTACGAGCTGCAGCCGCAGCGCGGGCGCCGAGAGCGCGTGCAGCATCGGGCGCGCCTCGGCGAGCAGCCGCGCGCGACCCTCGGGAACCGCCAGGTCGGCGCGTTCGGCCAGCTCGCGCACGAGCAGCTCCGACAGCGGCAGCGCGCCGGCCAGCGCCTCGCGAAAGCCGTCGGCGCCGAAGGCGCGAACGTAGCTGTCGGGATCGTGCTCGACCGGTAGGAAGAGGAATTCGATGCGCTTCGTGTCGTCGGTCTGCGACAGCGACGCCTCGAGCGCGCGCCACGCCGCCTTGCGGCCGGCGGCGTCGCCGTCGAAGGCGAAGACGATGCGCTCGACCAGCCGCAGCAGCTTGCGCACGTGATCGGGCGTGGTGGCCGTGCCGAGCGTGGCGACGACGTTGCCCACGCCGTGCTGCGAGAGCATCACGACGTCGAGATAGCCCTCGACGACGATGACGCAATCCTCGCGGCGGATCGCCTCGCGCGCTTCGAACAGGCCGTAGAGCTCGCGGCCCTTCGAGAACAGCGGCGTTTCGGGCGAATTCAGGTACTTCGGTTCGCCCGCTCCGAGCACCCGGCCGCCGAAGCCGATGACCTGGCCACGCGGATTGCGGATCGGGAACATGATCCGGTCGCGGAAGCGGTCGTAGCGCTTGCCGCCCTCGCCTTCGACCACCAGCCCCGCAGCGACCATCTCCGGCGCATCGTAGTCGGCCACCGCCGCTTCGAGGCCACGCCATTGCGCCGGCGCATAGCCGATCGCGAAGCGCGCGGCCGTCGTCCCCAGCAGGCCGCGGCCGACCAGGTATTCGATCGCCTGCGGCGCGTCCTTCAGCCGCTTCCGGTAGTACTGCGCCGCCTGCTCGAGCAACGCGAGCAGCGCCGGCGAGCGGCGCTCGGCGTCGGCCGCGCCTTCGCGCGGAACCTCCACGCCGACCGAGCGCGCGAGTTCCTCGATCGCGTCGACGTAGCCCAGCCCGCCGTGCTCCATCAGGAAGCCGATCGCCGTGCCGTGCGCGCCGCAGCCGAAGCAGTGGTAGAACTGCTTCTGCGGGCTGACGCTGAACGACGGCGTCTTCTCGCCGTGGAACGGGCACAGGCCGACGAAGTTGGCGCCCGATTTCCGCAGCTTCACCGAACGACCGACCACGTCGACGATGTCGACGCGCGCGAGCAGGTCCTGGATGAACGCCTGCGGAATCACCGCGCGGCAGACTCCTGCCCCGCTCCTATCCGCGCGGCGCCGACAGGCGCGCGCGCACCTGCGCCGACACCTTCGACAGGTCGGCGCGGCCCGCCAGGCGCTGCTTGAGCAGGCCCATCACTTTTCCGATGTCCTGCGGCGAGGCGGCGGAAGTGGCGGCCGAAGTGGCGGCTATCGCGGCGTCGATCTCGGCGGCGAGCTCCTCGGCGCTCGCCGGCTGCGGCAGGTAGCCGGCGAGCACGTCCAGCTCGAACTTCTCGCGCGCGGCCAGGTCGTGCCGGCCGGCCTTCTCGTACTGTTCGATGGAATCGCGGCGCTGCTTGCTCAGCCGCTCGACGACGGCGATGGTCTGCGCATCGTCGAGCTGGATGCGCTCGTCGATCTCCTTCTGGCGCACGGCGGCGACGAGCATGCGGATCGCCGACAGGCGGTCGGCATCGCGCGCGCGCATCGCGGCTTTCATGTCCTCGCCGATTCGGTCCTTCAGGCTCATGGCTGATCCGCAAATGACGAAGCCCGCCTCAGGATACCCGGGCGGGCTGCGCTTGGCACCTCGCGACGCTCAGGTGCGGGGCGGTGCGCCGGCGCACGACTTGCGCCGCGCCCACCGCAGGGGCTAGTAGAGCTTCTTGGGCAGCATCTGGCTGCGCAGGCGCTTGTGATGGCGCTTGACCGCCGCCGCCTTCTTGCGCTTGCGCTCGGCGGTGGGCTTCTCGTAGAACTCGCGCGCCCGAAGCTCGGTGATGATTCCGGCTTTCTCGATCGTGCGCTTGAAACGGCGAAGCGCGACGTCGAACGGCTCGTTCTCCTTGACGCGAACGGTCGGCATTAACGATAACCCCTCATGTGGAACCCGCAAGTATAGCTTTTCGCGAACCGGCCCTCAAGGGGCCGCGAGCCGGACGCGGGCCGGCCGACTCGTCCGTCGCGCGTGCGCCGGGCCTGCGCCGCCTCCGATCGGAAAATGCGACCCTACGCCCGCTGGCGAGTGAAAATCGCCTCCCGCGCGCCCGGCGCCCCGGGGCCGCGCCCCCCTCTTACCCGCCCTTCGTCGCTCGATGGATTCCTTCTTCGCCGACATCCCGACGCTGTACCTGATGACCGGCTTCTCGAGCGCGGCGGGGGCGGCGATCCTGCTGGCATTGCGCAGGGATCACGCCGGCGCCGGCCGGGCGATGCAGATCCTCGCGGGCGGCATTCTCGCGATGGGCGTGGGCTTCCTGTGCTTCGCGCTGCCCGGGCAGTGGGCGTCGT
The DNA here is from genome assembly GCA_021166835.1 of Burkholderiaceae bacterium. The sequence goes on from JAJPEN010000026.1 coordinate 83,083, forward strand.
CGTGGGGCGCAACGCTGGGCTACACCGCACTCGGCGCGGCCGCGCTGCTCTTCTGGCTGGGCACGGCGCATCTGTTCGGCCGTCCGGCATCGCCCTGGCCGGCTGCGGCGCCGGCGCTGGCTTACCTCGCGGCGATGGTGATCCTGCACGAGCCGACCGCGCAGCGCGCGCTCGCGCGCATCGGGCTGAGCAGCGTCTTCACGCTCGTCTTCCTCGGTCTGGCGGCGCTCGAAACGCATCGATCGCCGCTGCTGCGCACGATGCGCTCGGTGCGAGTGATGCGCGGTCTGCTGGTCGGCTTCTGCGCGGTCATCGCGTTGCGCATGGTGCTGTTCCTCGTCCAGGGCATCGCGCTGAACGCCGACGGCACCTCGCCGCCGGGCCTGCTGCGCGCGCTGTTCGCGATGATGTTCGGCTCGTTGCCGTTCGCGCTGACCGTCCTGGTGCTGAGCATCGCCAACGGCCGCTTGAGCTCGCGTCTTCGGCAACTCGCCTCCACCGACGAACTCACCGGTCTCGTCTCGCGCCGCTCGCTGCAGGAAGCCGGGCCGCAACTGCTCGCGCGCACGCGGGAATGCATCGCGCTGCTGATGATCGATCTCGACGACTTCAAGAAGGTGAACGATCGCCACGGCCACGGCGTCGGCGACGAGCTGCTGCGCCATGTGGCGGCGCTGTTGCGGGGCGCGCTGCGGCCCGATTCGCTGATCGTGCGCTACGGAGGCGACGAGTTCTGCGCGCTGGTGCCGTTGCCCGGCGAAGCGGCGGCCTTCGGCGTCGCCGAGCGCCTGCGCGCGACGATCGAAGCATCGCCCTATTGCCACGAGTCGCTGCCGCTGCCGATCACGATGAGCATCGGCGTGAGCATTCACCGGCCGGGCCGCACGCTGCGCGAGATGCTCGACGAAGCCGATCGCCGCGCGTATCGCGCGAAGTCGCAGGGGCGCAACCGCGTCGTCGCCGACGACCCGCTCGTCGCAGCCTGAGCCGGGCGATCGACGCAGCGCCGAGCGGTCCTCGTGCCCGACGAACGGCACGTGATTCACGGCGCGGGGCAGGATCGCGGGTTGTCCGCGACGGTGGCCGATGTCACACTGCCCCTCAGTTTCTCCCACGCTTTCCCGCTCACTTTCCGGGCCGGCGGCCCGCACCCACCGCTAGCACCCCGAATGGCACCCGTGCTGATCGTCGACATGCAGACGCTGTGGCTGATCAGCGGCGTCACGGTGTTGACGGCAGCGGCCACGTTGATGTTCCTGCGCTCGCTGCACGACCCGTCGGCGCCGGTGCTCGGCCTGCATGCGCTCGCGATGTCGCTCGGCGGCAATGCGCTGCTGGTGGCCGGCCTGACGGCCGACAATCACGAGTCGATCGCGCGCGGCGTGGCCGTGGTCGGCGTGGGCGCCGCGGCGATCGTCGGATGCGAGGCGGTGCGAAGACTGTACGGCGCGAAACCGCGCCCGGCGATGCTGTTCGCCTTCCTCTTCCTGCTGGTGGCCGGGACGCTCGGTTTCGACTCGCTGCGCAGCAACGGCACGCCGCGCACCGCCTACGTCGAATCGCTGGTGGCGGTCGCGGCCGTGCTGACGGCGATTCGCGTCGCGCGGGCGCGCGATCCTGCCGCCGAAATCGTTCGCCGCGCGCTCGTCGCCGCGGCCTGCGTCTACGCGCTGGCATCGATCGCCAACGCGGTGCTCGTGCTGCGCAAGCCCTTGCCCGCTGCCGTTCCGGCGACCGAGGTCGACACGCTGGGGCTGGTCACGATGGCGCTCGGCGCGTTGGTGCCGATGGCGATCACCGCGCTGATGCTCGCCGCGGTGCATTCGCGGATGGCCGACGAGCTGCGCGCGATGGCCACCACCGATCCGCTGACGCGGCTGCTGTCGCGCCGCGTGCTCTTCGACAGCGGCGAACCGCTGCTCGCGTCGACGCGCCTGTCCGGACGGATGGTGGCGGCGATGATGGTCGACATCGACCACTTCAAGCAGATCAACGACGTGTACGGCCACGCGGCCGGCGACGCGGTGCTGCGCCATTGCGCGCGCCAGCTGCGCGCCGGCGCGCGCGCGGAAGCGCTGGCCGCCCGCTACGGCGGAGAGGAGTTCTGCCTGCTCGTGCCGATCGAACGCGAACGCGACGCCTTCGTCGCCGCCGAACGGCTGCGCCACCGGATCGCGAGCCAGCCCTGCGTGGTCAACGACCGCACGGTGCAGATGACGGTGAGCATCGGCGTGGCGATCCACGAGCACGGGCAGCGTCTCGCGCAGCTGCTCGCGCGCGCCGACGAGCTGCTGTACGCGGCGAAGCGCGCAGGACGCAACCGCGTCGTCTCCGCCGATTCGCCGGCCGACCAGCCCGACCTCGCGCTGCTCGTCGTCTAGACTCCACGCATGAGAGTGCTGGGCATCGAGACCTCGTGCGACGAGACCGGCGTCGCGCTGTACTGCACCGAGCGCGGGCTGCTCGCGCAGGCGCTGCACTCGCAGGTCGAGCTGCACGAGCGCTACGGCGGCGTCGTGCCCGAGCTTGCTTCGCGCGACCACGTGCGCCGACTGCTCCCGCTCGTCGAGGAGGTGCTCGCTCGCGCCGGCGTCGCGCGCAGCGAGCTGGACGCGATCGCCTGGACCGAAGGGCCGGGGCTCGCCGGCGCGCTGCTCGTCGGCGCCGGCGTGGGCGCTGCGATGGCCTTCGCGCTGGGCGTGCCGGGCATCGGCATCCATCATCTCGAAGGCCACCTGCTGTCGCCGCTGCTGTCGAGCGATCCGCCGGCGTTCCCCTTCGTCGCGCTGCTGGTCTCGGGCGGGCACACGCAGCTGATGGAGGTGAGCGGCGTCGGCCGCTATCGCCTGCTCGGCGACACGCTCGACGACGCCGCGGGCGAGGCCTTCGACAAGAGCGCGAAGCTGCTCGGCCTGGGCTACCCGGGCGGCCCGCAGATCGCGCAACTGGCCGCCGGCGGCACGGCAGGACGGCATGCGCTGCCGCGCCCGATGCTGCATTCGGACACGCTCGATTTCAGCTTCAGCGGACTGAAGACGGCGGTGGCGACGCTGGTGCGGCGCGGCCTTGCCGACGACGCGGCGCGCGCCGACCTGGCCGCCGAGATCGAGGCGGCAATCGTCGAGGTGCTCGTCGCGAAGTCGCTCGCCGCGCTGCGCGAGACGGGGCAGCGCCGGCTGGTCGTGGCCGGCGGCGTCAGCGCCAATCGCCGCTTGCGCGAGAGGCTGGCCGCGGCCTGCATCGATGCCGGAGCCCGCGTGCATTTCCCCGAGCCGGCACTGTGCTCGGACAACGGCGCGATGATCGCCTTCGCCGGCGCGCTGCGGCTGCAGCACGCGGAAGGCGACGCGCTGCCGCTCGGACGCGCGATCGGCGGATTCGTCGTGCAGCCGCGCTGGCCGCTCGAGTCGCTACCTGCCGCCTGATCACTACGAAACAGCGCGAAGAAACAGCGACGAAGCAACGACGAAGCGCCCGGGCTGCCGCTGCGGCTAGCGCGAGCGGCTGCCGATGCGCGATTCCTTGCCCTGCATGAGCTTCGCGAGGTTGCCGCGGTGGCGCCAGACGAGCAGCGCGCTCATCGCGGCGATCGCCAGCGCGTTCGGCCCGGGCCCGAACAGGAACAGGTCCCACAGCGGCGCGAACACCGCGGCGACGAGCGCGGCCAGCGACGAATAGCGGAAGAAGAACGCGATCAGCAGCCACGTGGCGAGCGCGCCGATGCCGAGCAGCGGATGCAGCGCGAGCAGCACGCCGGCGGCGGTGGCGACGCCCTTGCCGCCGTGGAAGCGGTGGAACACCGGATACAGATGGCCGACGAAGACGGCGAGCGCGACGAGCGCGATCGCGCCTTCGTCCAGTCCCCAGCGCGGGCCGAAGACGCGGGCGAGCATCACCGCCACCCAGCCTTTCGCGCCGTCGCCCAGCAGCGTGAGCGCCGCGGCCAGCTTGTTGCCGGTGCGCAGAACGTTGGTCGCGCCCGGATTGTGCGAACCGTAGCTGCGCGGATCGGCCAGCCCCATTGCGCGGCTGACCAGCACGGCGAAGGAGACCGAGCCGAGCAGATACGCCAGCACGATGGCGATCAGCGGATATCCGTTGTGCAACGCGTCTCCCCGCAGCCTGTGGAGTCGAACCCGGCCCGCATCGGGCACCGGCGCGAGTGTACCGGCTCCGGATGCGCGCCGGCGCCGTGCTCAGTCGTCGAGCGCGCAGTGCACGGCAGACGCCCCGAGCGTGTCGACCAGCACGCGCGGATCGATCGAGACGAGGTATCCGCGTCGCCCGCCGTTGATGTAGATGCGCGGCAGCGCGAGCACGCTCGCCTCGACGAACACGGGCATCGGCTTGCGCAGTCCGAAAGGCGAGGTGCCGCCGACGAAGTAGCCGCTGTGCCGCTGCGCGGTGCGCGGCTCGCAGGGCTCGATGCTCGTGCGTCCGGTCTCGCGCGCGAGCCGCTTGGTGGACACGCGCCGGTCGCCGTGCATCAGCACGATGAGCGGACGCGTGTCCTGGTCCTGCATGACGAGTGTCTTGACGACGGCGTGCTCGTCGACGCCGAGCTGGCGCGCCGACTCGGCGGTGCCGCCGTGCTCGACGTAGTCGTAGCGGTGCTCGCCGAACTCCACGCCGTTCCTGCGCAGGAACTGGGTCGCAGGCGTCTCGCTGCGGCTCATTCCCGGATCACTGCGGGTACAGCCCGTGCACGCGCGCGTGCAGCCGCGCCAGCCCGAGCAGCGCGTCGATGTTCGGCGTGGCGACGCCGACCGCGCGCGCAATCTCGGCCACGCTCGCGACCAGCGCATCGAGCTCGACCGGCCGGCCGGCATCCACGTCCTGCAGCATCGACGAGCGGAACGCGCCGAGCCTGCGCGTGATCCGGTGGCGCTCCTCGGGCGTCGTCCCGATCGGCAGGCCGATGCGCGCGCCCACTGCTGCCGCCTCGCGCATCGTCGCGCTGACGAAATCGCGCACCAGCGGATCGTCCATGATCCGATCGGTGGTGGCGCCGGTGATCGCCGAGATCGGGTTGATCGTCATGTTGCCCCACAGCTTGAACCAGACCTCCTGCTGGATGCGCGGCGAGAGCTCGGCGTCGAAGCCAGCGTGCGCGAAGAGCGCCGCGATGCGCTCGACGCGCGCGCTCCTCGTGCCGTCGGGCTCGCCGAAGATCAGGCGGTTTCCGCTCGCGTGAAGGATGACGCCCGGCCGCGGCGTAGAACAGGCCAGGTGCACGACGCAGCCGACGACGCGCGCCGCCGGCAGCGCCCGTCCGATGATGCCCTCGGCGTCGATCGTCTCCCAGCGGCGCGCCGACAGGGCCGGGTCGAGTCCGTGGAAGAACCACCAGGGCACGCCGTTCATGGCGGGGACGACGACCGTGTCGTTGCCGAGCAGGGGAGCCAGCGTCGACGCGACGCCGGCCAGCGCCGGCGCCTTCAGCGCGACGACGACGAGATCCTGCTCGCCGAGCTCGGCAGGCGTCGTGCGCACGTCGATGCGAACGCGCCCCACGCCGCCTGCGTCCTCCGGCTCGCCGCCCGCCAGCACCCGCAGGCCGTCCCGCTCGACGGTCCGCAGCGTGTCCCCGCGCGCGAGGGCCGACACCGTTTCGCCTGCCGCCGCCAGGCGCGCAGCCAGCAACCCGCCCACGGCGCCCAGCCCGACGATCGCGATCCGCACGAAAGATCCCCTTCCTTGTCGATGCCCGGAGGGCACCCACTATAGCCGTGCAGCGACGAGACTCGGAATCGGCGACCGGCCCGAGGGCGCGGCGGCGCGGGCCTTGCCGACACGGTCCGCTTCGTGCCCGGCGTCACCGGGTGCCGCTGATGGCGAGCGCCGGATCGGCGGACGGCTCGATGCGTCGCCCGTCCTGCCCGAACCAGTGCAGGCGCGCGCGATCGCATCACGCGGCGATCCGGGCTTTCCCCTCACGCGGCAGCGCGGCGAGATCGTCGAACTGCCCGGCAACCTGGTCTGCCCATCGGGCGATGTCGTAGTGGCGCACGACCTCGTCCATCCCGGCCATCCGGCGCTGCGCTTCCGCCTTCGGCATGTCGATCGCCTCGTCCAGCGCGCGGTCCATCTCGCGATTGGAGTAGGGATTGGTCAGCACGGCCTGCGTCAGCTCGACCGCGCAGCCGGCGAACTCCGAGAGGATCAGCACGCCGGGATCGCCCTGCTTGGCGGCGACGTATTCCTTGGCGACCAGGTTCAGCCCGTCGCGCAGCGGCGTCGTCACGCAGACGTCGGCGATGCGGAAATAGGCGACGAGCTGCTCGAAGGGAATCGCGTTCGAGAAGAGCACGACCGGCGTCCAGTCGAGGGTCGAGAACCGCCCGTTGATGCGCCCGACCAGGCCTTCGATCTCGCACTGCGTCTTCTCGTACACCTTCATCGTCGAGGCGGCGCGCACGGAGACGACCAGCATCTTCGTCTGGCCGACCAGTTCCGGCCGCCGCTCCAGCAGGCGCTCGAAGGCGAGCAGGCACTCGATCATGCCCTTGGTGTAGTCGGTGCGGCCTACGGTCAACAACAGCCGTCGCCCGGCGAGATCGTCGAGCAACTGCCGCTGCAGCACCTGGCTGCGCCCGGAATTCGCGTAGCTGCGGACGAGCTCCGGGTCGGTGCCGACCGGCGCGACGCCGAGACGCACCGAGCGCTTCGGACCGCGGATCAGCATCGGCACCTCGGGTTCGGAAAGCGCGCTGCCGACCGGCGTCAGCCCGTCCTCGACCGGGCCCGTCTTCTCCACGACGACCTCGTTCAGGCTGCGAGCGACGTCCACGAAGTTCTTCGCGTAGCGCGGAATGTGAAACCCGACCAGGTCGCAATCGAGCAGGCTGTCGACGATCTCGCGTCGCCACGGCAGCACGTTGAAGACGTCGGGCCCCGGAAACGGCGTGTGGTGGAAGAACGCGATGCGCACGTCGGGCTTCAGGCGGCGCAGCCAGGCCGGCACGAGCCAGAGGTTGTAGTCGTGCACCCAGACCAGTCCGTCCTCTTCGACCTGCTCGGCCGCAGCCTCGGCGAAAAGGCGATTCACTTCGCGGAACGTGTTCCAGTCGACGTTCTCGTACTGGAAGAGGTACGGGAACGAATGCAGGATCGGCCAGAGGGCCTCCTTCGACGTGACGTGATAGAAGCTCTCGACCTGCTCCGGGGTCAGCGGCAGACGCGAAACGAAATAGCCGCCGTTCGGATCGTCGACATGGATCACGCGCTCGAAATCGACGCCTTTTTCGGGATCCCAGGTTTTCCAGGCGATCCAGGCGCCCGCCTCGGGCGGCAGGCGATGGAAGAAGCTCTTCAGCGTCGGAACGATGCCGTTCGGGCTCTTATGGTTCCGGTAGAAGACGCGCCCGTTCATCAGCACTTCTTCGTTCGGTTGTCGGTGATAGACGATGACCAGCGACGATTTCTTCGATTTCACGGCTTCGGCTCCCCTCGAGTCTGAAGTTGCGAATGGCATCGGCGATTCCGGCCGTGCCCGGAAGCGGGCTGCGATATACGTTCTTCATGCCGCCCACTGCGTCGATCAGGCGGGGCTCGGAATTGCCCACCGCGACGCCCTTGAAGCCCGCGCGGAACAGCGACAGGTCGTTCATCGTGTCGCCGGCGACCAGCACGGTCGCGGGGTCGAGGCCGAGCGCCTCGACCAGCCGGATCAGCGTCGGCCCTTTCGATACGCCTTTCGGCAGGACGTCGAAGAACCGGTCGGCCGACAGCAGGCAATCGAAGCCCGCAGCTTCGACCTTCGCGATGCTGTCCGGCGAGAGCAGCGCGGGATCGCAGTCGTAACTGACCCGATGCCGGAACGGCGTGCCCTGCAGGCGCAGGCCCGGTTCGTTCGCCAGCATCTCGATGACGCGCGCGTTTGCGCCGTTCCACCGGCGAACGATCGGCGCTTCGAGATGCTCCACCGGCTCGAGCGTCGCGCCGTCGTAGATCGACGTGCCGACGTCGCCGACGACGTAGTCGGGACGCGGCATCCCGGGCGTGCGGACAAGTCCGGCCACGAATTCGACGTCGCGGCCGGTGACGAAGATCAGCGTGACGTCGGCGCGCGCGACCAGATGCGAATACAGCGCCCGCCGCTGTTCTTCGCTGCCGCCCAGGAACGTGCCGTCGAGATCCGTCGCGAGAGTCAGGTTCGGACCCCTCACGCGGACGTCGACTCCTTCCGCGCGCGTCCGATCGCCCCGGGAATCTCCGCCGACGCGGTGCCCCTGGCACCGCCGCCGATCACTGCAATCTGCCGAAATGCCGTCGGTTCGAAATCGTCGTTACGAAACCGCGTGGCTGCTCCGTTTGCATTCACGGTAGCCCTCCGCTGGTGTAAGCGACTCGATAGCCACTCGATATTCAGGGAACCGGGAAAACCGTTGCCGGAAGTTTCCCGTTCGAAGGGCCGTAACCCTAAAGGCGCTTCCCGATCGCGTCAAGCGCCTCGGCTGCCGCGTCCGCCATCATCCCCGCGGATGGTGCTGCGCATGCAGCGTCTTCAACCGCTCGCGCGCGACGTGCGTGTAGATCTGCGTCGTCGAGATGTCCGCGTGGCCCAGCAGCATCTGCACGACCCGCAGGTCGGCGCCATGGTTCAGCAGATGCGTGGCGAACGCGTGCCGCAGCGTGTGCGGCGACAGCGGCGCGTGCACTTCGGCCACGCGCGCGTAGCGCTTGACCAGCGTCCAGAACATCTGCCGTGTCATCGGTCCGCCGCGCTGCGTGACGAACAGCGCATCGGCGGCGCGCGCGCCGAGCAGCTCGGGCCGGGCCTGGCGCAGATAGCGCACGATCCACTCGCGCGCCTCCTCGCCCAGCGGCACCAGCCGCTCCTTGTCGCCCTTGCCGACGACGCGCACCACGCCTTCGTTCAGCGCGACGCGCACGGTATCCAGCCCGACCAGCTCGCTCACGCGCAATCCCGTCGCGTACATCGTCTCGAGCATCGCGCGGTCGCGCAGTCCGAGCGCGGCCTCGACGTCGGGCGCGGCCAGCAGCATCTCGACCTGTCGCTCGGAGAGCGCGTTCGGGAAGCGCGGCGGCTGGCGCGCCGAACGGATGTGCAGCGTGGGATCGTCGTCGCGCACCCGCTCGCGAACCAGGTAGCGGTAGAAACGGCGAAAGACGGTGAGGCGGCGATTGCTGGTCGACGGACGCGAGGCGGCGTGGCGCGCCGCGATGTAGTCCTGCAGGTCCGTCGCGCTCGCCTCGTGCAGCGCCGCGCGCGCGGGGTCGGCGAGCCACGCGGCGAGCGCCGCGAGATCGCGCCGGTAGGCGGCGAGCGTGTTGCGCGACAGCCCGTCCTCGAGCCAGACGGCGTCGCAGAACGCGTCGATCCAGCGCGCGGCGGCCTCGGGCGGGTCGCGCGGCGCGCTCACGTGCCGCGGTTTCCGGTCGCGTCCTTCGGCGGCGGAAGTCCGAGCAGCGCGCGCCCGAGCGCGGCATCGAGCGGGCGCTCGCCGATGAAGGCGCGCAGCAGCGCATCGAACAGGTCGCCGCCGGGCGCCTCGGCGGCGAGCGCCCGGCCGCCCACGCTCACGCGAATCGATCCGCCGATCGCGTCGACGTCCACGCGATCGCCCTTCCGCAGACGTTCGAGTGCGACGAGCGGTTCGAGCAGGCGCGCGAGCCGCGGCTGCAGCAGCGCGAAAGCCTCTTCGCCCATGTTCGCGCGCATCGCCGCGACGATGCGTTCGACGACCCAGTCGGTGGACAGTGCGGCGAGCATCGTCAGCGACAGCCGGCGCGGGCCGGGTTGCCCGAGAAGCGCCTGCGCCTGCGAAGACGGACGCGCGACGTACAGCGCAGCGACGTAGGTGCGCACGACGTACAGCGTGCGCTCGCCGGCGCCGTTCAACTGCAGCAGCGCACCGCCCAGTTCGATCGAGTCGTCCAGCTCGACGCCGGCGACCTCGGCCGCGCGCGCGGGCACAGCGAACATCGCGAGCGCCGCCACGAGCGCGATCGCCGCACCTGTGCCCGAAGCCTTCATGGGCGGCGACTATAACGCGAGCGACCGCAGGCGCACGCGCGAATCGCCCGGAATCGGCGCGACCCGGCCGAGCTATACACTGCAGCGGCCATGAATCCGGTTACCGCGCTGTTCCCCGATCTCGCGCTGATCGCCATCGGCCAGCTGCTGCTGCGCTCGCTGGTGCGCGAGCGCGGCGTCTGGAACGGGCTCGAGAAGCTGATCTACTACGTGCTGTTCCCGGCGCTGCTGTTCGACACGATCCTGCATATGCGCCTCGAGCTGTCGACGGCGCTGCCGGCGGTCGTCGTCGCGCTGGCGGCGGTCGGCGTGGGCATCGGCCTCGGCTGGCTCGCGCGCCCGCTGCTCGATCCGGAACCCGCGCGTTTCGCCGCCGGCGTGCAGTGCGCGTTCCGCTTCAATTCGTACGTGATGCTGGCGCTGTCGCAACGCATCGGCGGCGACGCCGGGCTGTCGCTGGCGGCGATCCTGATCGGCGTGAGCGTGCCGGTGGTGAATTTCGCGGCGGTGATCCCGCTCGCGCGGCATGCGCAGAGCCGGCTCGGCGTCGAGCTGGCGCGCAATCCGCTGATCCTCGCCACGCTTGCCGGCCTCGTCGGCCACGCGCTCGGGCTGCGCCTGCCCGCACCGGTCGAGGCGACGCTCGGCCGCCTGGGCGGCGCATCGATCGCGCTCGGGTTGCTCGCGGTCGGCGCGGGCCTGCAGCTCGACGCGTTGCGCGGCCGCTGGAACGAGTCGCGATCGACGCTCGCGCTCGGCGGCTGGATCACCGCGGTGAAGATGCTCGCGATGCCGGCCGCGGCCTTCGCGCTCTCGTCGCTGCTCGGGCTCGACGCGCCGAGCCGCACGATCGTCGTGCTCTACGCGGCGATGCCGACCGCGCCGTCGGCCTACATCCTGGCGGCGCGCATGGGCGGCGATGCGTCGTTCACCGCGCTGCTGATGACGGTGTCGATGCTCATCGCGGCCGTGACGCTGCCGCTGTGGCTCGCCGCGCTCGTCGCCTGATCCGGCCCTTGAGCGGCCCCTGACCGGCCCCTGACCGGCCCCGTTCCCGTCGCGCTCGCTCCGCTCTAGAAGCGATAGGCAAGTTCCGCGTAGACGGTGCGCCCGGGCTGCCGCGTGGACACGAAATACTCGCGGTCGAACAGGTTGTCGACGGCGAGGCTGACCCGCCAGTTCCGGTCGAAGGACCAGCCGACGCGCGCGCTGTACACGGTGTAGCTGTCGTAGGACCCGAAGACGCCCTCGACGACGTCGCGGTTCAGGTCGTCGCCCGACGCGAAGACGTGATCGACGTGGCGCGCGACGAAGAGCCCCGACCACTGCCCCAGCTGGTACTCGAGGCCGGCCGACCAGATCGTGCGCGGCACGTCGGTGAGCTTCTTGCCGACCATCGCTGGCTGCGTGTCGTTGCGGCTGATCTCGTAGCGGAACTGGTGCGTGAGCGCGCCGAAGGCGCGCAGCCCGGCGACCGGCGTGGGCCAGTGCACGCCCGCCTCGATGCCGTCGACGTCGGCCTCGCCGACGTTCTCCGCGCGCGTTCGCGTCATCAGCGGCGTGCTCGTGGACAGCGTGCGGCGATAGACGAGGTCCTCGAGCCGCTGCCGATACAGCGTGACCGACGCGCGCGCGTCGCGCGCCAGCTTCAGGTCGGCGCCGACCTCGAAGGCGCGCACCCGCTCGGGCTCGAGCGCGGGCGAAGGCTCGTAGACCAGCGTGGGACCGCCGGTGCGCACGACGGTGAGGCCGTAGAGGTCGAACAGCGACGGCGGCCGGAAACCCGTTCCGTACGACGTGCGCAGCGACACCCAGGGCTGCACGGCCCAGACGAGCGCGAGCTTCGGGCTGAACTGGTCGAAGCTGCGCTCGTCGTAACGCTGGTCGAAGGTGGGCGCGACGTTCTGCAATGCGTGCCCGCGCACCTCGAAGCGGTCGTAGCGGCCGCCGATATACCCCGTCAGGCCCGCGGCCAGATCGTGCTCGCTCTGCACGAAGAGAGCCAGGTTGTGCGCGCGCCCTCCGTCGGCGTTTCGCACGGCCGTGCGGCTGTCGACATCGCGCCAGTCGGACAGTTCGCGCGTCTTGCGATCGAGCGTGCTGCGGTTCAGCGATACGCCGCCGACCAGCGACCACGCGGACGACATCGGCGTGCGCAGCGTGGCTTCGGCGTCGATGCGGCGGTTCGGCTGGTCGGTGAGGTTGCCGACGCCCGAACCGTAGGTGGCACCCGCATCGGCCTGCGCGAAGAACAGGTTGTGCTGCAGCGTGCCGATCTGCGCGCGCAACTCGCTGCCGCCTTCGAGCCGGTGTTCGGCCCGCAGGAAGACGCGGCGATCGCGCTCGCCGGCCGGCGTGGCGGTGAACCAGTCGGTCTGCGCCAGCGACAGGCGTCGCGTGACGCCCGCGTCGCCGAAGGAGACGCTTCCGGCATACACCGGCGCGCCGGCAGCGTCGGTGAGGAAACTGTGCGGCTGCGAGTAGCCGACCGAGTAATCGGCCCAGCCGAGCCCGCCGACCAGCTTCGTCGCCGGCGACAGAGAGTAGTGCAGGCTCAATTGCGCGCTGGTCTGCGACCACGGCCGCGCGCCCTGCAGTCCGACCCAGTAGCGCGGCGTACCGTCGGGATCGCGGGTGGGCCGCACGCCGGTGACGGGAACCACGGGAGGAGCGGCCGTACGCGGCAGCGACTTCACGAGATAGCTGCTGTCCGGATCGCCTTCGCTTTCGCGGTATGCCACCGACAGCGACACGCCGAGCCCACCCTCGTAGCGCTTGCGGTGGATGATCGCGCCGCCGCGCTGCCCGAGGTTGCCGACGCCCGCACGCACCTCGGTCAGCGGATCGTCGGGACTGCCGGTGACGAAGTTGACGACCCCGCCCATGGCGGCGCCGCCGTACAGGGCGGAATAGGGCCCGCGAACGACTTCCACGCGCTCGACGCTGTCCAGCGGAATGCCGACGACGTTGATGCCGCCGGTCAGCGCGTTGTTCACCGGCTGGCCGTCGATCATCACCAGCGTGCGCGGCGTGCGCGGGATTCCGCGCAGCGACAGCACGCCCTGGCCGGTGCCCGGGAAGTTGTTCCCCATGGCCGCGCCGCGGATGTACAGCCCCGGCACGTCGGCCAGCGCATCGCCCAGACGCGCCGGGGCGCGCTGCTCGAGCTCGGCCGAATCGACGACCGTCACGCTGGCCGGCGCGCCGAGCGCCTCGGCCGGCGAGCGCGTGGCCGTGACGACCACCGATTCGAGCGCCCGGTCGTCGGCACGGGGCGGCTCACCGGCCGGGCGCGCGCCGGGCGAGGCCCCCTCGCCGGGCGAGGCTCTCTCGCCGGGCGCCGCCTTCCCGGCCTGCGCGAACGCGGAAGTCGGCACGGCCAACACGACGCATAGCACCGCTGCGGCGGTCGCCGCCGCAGCGCGCAGGGCGACGAAAAGCGGAACGCGGCGAGGGGAAACGGCAACGCCACGGAACTTCGCGTTCCGCGATCTCCGTTCCCGCGGTTGCGCGGGATTCGCGTCGGCAGCCACACTCGGGAGATCCGCCGAGACGTCCCGGGACCAGGGACGACCGTAGACGTGAGCCCTGCGGAGCCCCGAAGCAGAAAACAGATTCATTCGCAATCGCTCGTCGTTCTTTCGCGTCGGTGCGCATTGTCGTGTTGCAATGCAGCGCAACCGTTGACTCCAATCAATGAGCGCCTCCCTGCGCTCGTTGATGATTTCCGCAGCGCCCGTGGGGTTTCAGGGCGATTTCCAGAGGAAACCGCAAATGAAAGTGATCGCACGCATGAAGCCGGCCGCCTGGGTGGTCGCCACCCTGATGGCTGGCGCACCCGCATTGGCGCTCGCCCAGCAGAACGCCAAGGAACACGTCTCGCCGCCGGAGGCCGCCTACCAGGCCGGCGGCTCGCCGCTCGGCGCCGACGAGATGCACCAGGACGTGAACCCGAAGGCTCCGAAGATGACGGAGAAGGAGTTCGAACGGGCCAAGCAGATCTACTTCGAGCGCTGCGCCGGCTGCCACGGCGTGCTGCGCAAGGGTGCCACCGGCAAGCCGCTGACGACAGACATCACGCTCGAGCGCGGTTCCGAATACCTGAAAACCTTCATCAAGTACGGCTCGCCGGCAGGCATGCCGAACTGGGGCACGTCGGGTGAACTGAGCGACGCCGAAGTCGACATGATGGCGCGCTACATCCAGCAGTCGCCTCCCACTCCGCCCGAGTGGAGCATGGACGACATGAAGAAGACGTGGAAGGTCGTCGTCGCTCCGGACCAGCGTCCGAAGAAGAAGATGAACAACTACGACATCTCCAACATCTTCTCGGTGACGCTGCGCGACACCGGCGAGGTGGCGCTGATCGACGGCGCGTCGAAGAAGATCATCAGCATCGTGAAGACCGGCTACGCGGTGCACATCTCGCGCACGTCGGCATCGGGTCGCTATGTGTACGTGATCGGCCGCGACGGCAAGATCAACCTGATCGACCTGTGGATGGAGAAGCCCGACAACGTCGCCGAGATCCGCATCGGCCTGGAAGCGCGTTCGGTCGAGACCTCGAAGGACAAGAAGTACCAGGACCAGCTCGCCATCGCCGGCGCGTACTGGCCGCCGCAGTACGTGATCATGAAGGGCGACACGCTCGAGCCGATGCGCATCCAGTCCACGCGCGGCATGACGGTCGACACGCAGGAGTACCACCCGGAGCCGCGCGTCGCCTCGATCGTGGCGGTGCACGACAAGCCGCAGTTCATCGTGAACGTGAAGGAGACGGGCAAGATCATGCTCGTCGACTACACCGACCTGAAGAACCTGCGCACCACGGAGATCGGCGCCTCGCGCTTCCTGCACGACGGCGGCTGGGACGCGTCCAAGCGCTACTTCCTGGTCGCGGCGAACCAGTCGAACCAGGTCGCCGTGGTCGACAGCAAGCGCGACGCGCTCGAAGCGATCGTCGACGTCGGCAAGATCCCGCACCCGGGCCGCGGCGCGAACTTCGTGCATCCGAAATACGGTCCGGTCTGGGCCACCGGTCACCTCGGCGACGAGACGATCGCGCTCATCGGCACCGATCCGGCCAAGCACAAGAAGGAAGCGTGGAAGGTCGTGCAGACGCTGAAGGCGCAGGGCGGCGGCAACCTGTTCATCAAGACGCATCCGAAGTCGGCCAACCTGTGGGTCGACACCCCGCTGAACCCGGACGCGAAGATGAACCAGTCGATCGCCGTGTTCGACATCAAGAACCTGGACAAGCCGTACGAGGTGCTGCCGATCGCCGAATGGGCGCAGGTGGGCGAAGGCGCCAAGCGCGTCACGCAACCCGAGTACAATAAGGCTGGCGATGAGGTCTGGTTCTCGGTGTGGAGCGCGAAGAATCAGGAGTCCGCGATCGTCGTGGTCGACGACAAGACGCGCAAGCTGAAGGCCGTCATCAAGGATCCGAAACTGATCACGCCGACCGGCAAGTTCAACGTCTACAACACGCAACACGACGTTTACTGATCACGGGAGAAGCGAAGCGATGAAGGGTTCCCTCTGGATGGGCCTGGCGGCCGCTGCGGCGATCGCCACCGTCTCGGCGCCGGCCATGGCCGATGTCGCGATGGCGAAGAAGTACAACTGCACCGCGTGCCACGCGGTCGACAAGAAGCTCGTCGGCCCGGCGTACCAGGACGTCGCCAAGAAATACCAGGGCGACAAGACCGCGGAGGCGAAACTCATCGAGAAAGTGAAGAAAGGCGGCTCCGGCGTCTGGGGCGCGGTGCCGATGCCGCCGAACCCGAACGTTCCCGATGCCGACGTGAAGGCGCTGGTCGAATGGATTCTCGCCGGGGCGAAGTAAGCCGGCGCGATCCTCGATCGGAACAGGGCGACCCGAAGGGGCCGCCCTCGTTGGAACAGGGCGACCCCGACGGGTCGCCCTTTTTCTTTGGTTCGCACCGGGGCGCGTGCAGCGGCGCCTTCCCGCTCCGCGCGGCCGGGCGTACGGCCGTTGCCTCGGCGCTGCTCGCGCTGGCCGCGGCCAGCGCGCTGGGCGACACCGACGCCGATGGTCGCCGATCGGGCGCCACGTCCGAAGCGTCCGCCACCGTCGTCGTGCTCGCCTCCGCCGATGCATCGCGTCTGCGCGCGCTCGATTGCGCCGACGGGCGCGAGGTCGCATCGTTTCTGTTGCCGTCGGCCGCGACGTCGGTCGCGCCCGCGCCGAAGGACGACAGCGCACTCGTCGCCTCGGGCGCGCAGCTGCTACGTCTGCAACTGCCGGCCTTCGCGCCGGCCGCGCGCGTGACGCTCGATCTCGCCGCCACCTCGCTCGTGGCGGCCGGCGGAGCCGACGCCGTCGTGCTCGCGGGCGGGTCCGGCCAGACGCCGTTGTCGGCGCGCGATCCGGAAACGCTTGCGTCGCTGCACGAGTACCCGCTCGACGACGGCCGACGCGCGATCGTCTCCTCGATCATCGATCGCCCGCGGCGATCGCGCATCGTCGTCGCGTTCTCCGATCTCGACGAGATCTGGGAGATCGACTACCGCCGCGATGCGCCGCCGGTGCTGCGCGGGCTCGTGCACGACTATCGGATGCGCGAAGCCGTCGAATTGCCCGGGCGCTTCACGCCGCGCGCTTTCGTGGTTCCCGGTGCGACGCGCGCGCTGGTCGGCGGCAGTGCGCCGCATGAAGTGCTGCGCATCGACGCATCGGGCGCGCTCGGCGTGCTGAACCTGGACGTGCGCCGTGAGATCGAGCGCCCGCCGGTCGGCGCAGTTCCGGCCCCCGAGCGGATTGCCGCCTGGCAGGGCGAAGCTTCCCGCGGCTGGGTGCTCGCCGACGAAGGCGCACCGGCGTTGCGCGTGCTCGATGGCGCCTCGTGGAAACTCGTCGAGCCGATCATGATGGAAGGCGAGGTGCTGGCGATCCGGGCACTCGAAGACGGAAGCGTGCTGGCGGCGCTCGCTCTGCCGAATGCGATCTCGTTGGTGCGCCTGGACGTGGAGCTACGCCGTACACGCGAGGTCAGCCACGGCGCCTTGCAGGGCGTCGGGCCGTATCGCTTCGTACCGGGCACGAACGGGTGCTTTGCGCTCGTCGATGCCGAAAACCACTGGATTTCAGGCGTCGCCGCACGGGCGAAGCGATCCGGCTCCTGATGCCGGCCAGGTGCACCCGCAAACAGCACCGGGGCGCAGCTGATTACGCCTTATCGCGCTGCAAGACACTGCATTTTTGACTCCGCAAACCGCTTCGCGCGCGGAAACGCCGTACCTCGCAGCGCTTGAGATCTTGAGCGGGTAGGGCCCACGGGCCGGCCTCAGGCCAGAAACGCGCGCAGCCGCTCCGGGTCGAGGATCATGATCTCGGCGCCCTTCACCGTGATCAACTTCTCGTGGCTCAGCTCGCCGAGGATGCGCGAGAAATGCTCCGGCGTGAGGTTCAGGCGCGACGCGATGACGCCCTTGCTCGTGTCGAGCACGATGCGGATCGGCGCCGCCGGTTCGGTCTGCTGCTCGATGTCGCGCAGCAGGTAGCCGATCACGCGCTGCATTCCCGAGCGCAACGAATACGCCTCGACGTCGTGCACGAGGCCGACCAGGCGCCGGCTCAGGCCGGCGAGCATCATCCGCGCCAGGCGCCGGTCGCGCATCAGCTCGCCGTCGAGCGTCGCCTTCGAGATGTGCAGCAGCAGCGAGTCGGCCAGGCATTCGGCGTTCACCGGATACGGTCGATCGAGGAACATCGCGGCCTCGCCGAAGGACTGGCCCGGTCCGAGGATCTCGATGACCTTCTCGGTGCCCTGCGGCGACACGAAGCCGAGCTTCACGCGACCGTAGACGACGACGTGGAAGCCCACGCAGGGCTCGCCGCGGCGAAACAGGATGCGCCCCTTCGGGATGCGCAGCTCGGTCGTGCCCGTCGCGATCCGGTCGAGATCCTCGGTGCCCAATTCGTGGAACAGCGCGAGGTTCGCGAGGAACGTCCGGGTCATCACTTTCGGGGCGCGCACGGGTTCCGGTTTCCTCGCTGGGGTTTCGTGAAGGGGGCTCTCAGCCGCTATTGTGGACCGAAGCGGGCTCGGCGATCACGTCGCCCGGGGACTGCGGCGTGTCCTCCGCTTCGGGCATCGGCGCGCCCAGCCGCTGCAGCGCCCAGCGCACATGCTCTCGCACCAGCGCCGACGGGTCGTCGGCGCGCGCGCGCAGCGCCGCGACGATCGCGTCGTCGCCGCCGCTGTTGCCCAGCGTAACGGCCAGATTGCGCAGCCAGCGCTCGTGGCCGATGCGCCGGATCGGCGAGCCGGCGAGCTTCTCGTCGAACTCCTGCGCGTTCCATGCGAAGAGCTCGACGAGCGAGGCCTGGTCCAGCCGCTCGCGGGCGGCGAAGTCGCCCAGCGCCGCCGGCCGGGCGAATCGGTTCCATGGGCACGCCAACTGGCAATCGTCGCAACCGTAGATGCGGTTTCCGATCGCGGGCCGAAGCTCCTCGGGGATCGCGCCCTTGTGCTCGATCGTCAGGTAGGAGATGCAACGGCGCGCATCGAGCCGGTACGGCGCGACGATCGCGCCGGTCGGACACGCCTCGATGCAGCGCACGCAGGTGCCGCAGTGCTCGTCGCCGGCTTCGCCGGGGGCCAGTTCGAGGTCGGTGTAGATCGTGCCGAGAAAGAAGGTGGAGCCGCGGCGCGCATCGATCAGCAGCGTGTGCTTGCCGCGCCAGCCGATTCCGGCGCGCCGCGCCAGTTCGACCTCCATCACCGGCGCCGAATCGCAGAACACGCGATAGCCGAAGGAGCCGACCTGCGCCTGGATGCGATCGGCGAGCCGCTGCAGGCGCGCGCGGACCACCTTGTGGTAGTCGCGGCCCAGCGCATAGCGCGAGACGTAGGCGCGCCGGTCGTCGGCGAGCGCGGCGAGCGCCGCGCCGAGCCAGCCGGGGTCGTGCGGCGCGTACTCGAGCGCGACCATGATCGCGCGAACGGTGCCGCCCACCAGTTCGGCCGGACGCGCCCGCTTCGTCCCGTGGCGGGCCATATAATCCATCTCGCCGTGAAAGCCGGCGTCGAGCCACGCCTGCAGCCCCGGTTCGGCGCTCGACAGATCGACGTCGGCCACGCCCAGCGACGCGAAACCCAGCTCGCGCGCCCAGCCGCGCAGCGCGTCGATGTCCGGCAGCGTCGTTGCCCTGTCCCCAGCCTGCATCCGCCGATTCTAGTGCCCTGCTCCGACCCGCTCGCGCTGCATCTGCCCGATGCGCGCGCCACCGAAGCGCTCGCCCGGCGCCTGGCTCCGCGCCTCGAGCCCGGCTTCGTGCTGTACCTGTCGGGCGACCTCGGCGCCGGCAAGACCACCTTCGTGCGCGCGCTGCTGCGAGCGCTCGGTTTCGGCGGTCGCGTGAAGAGTCCGAGCTTTTCGTTGCTCGAATCTTATGATCTGTCGAAGTTTCGACTGTATCATTTTGATTTCTATAGATTCGACTCCGGGCAGGACTGGCTCGATGCGGGTTTCGAGGAATTCATCGGGGCGCCGAACGTCGCGATCGTCGAATGGCCGGAGCGTGCGGTCGGTACGCTGCCCGCGCCCGATCTGCACCTGTTCCTGCGCTTCGCCGGGGACACGGCCGGCGAGGAACGCATCGTCGAAGCAGTGGCCGGCACCGAGCGGGGGCGCGCATGCCTGAAGGCGCTGGCCCCGACCGACGAACGCTGCTGAAGCTCGGCGCCGGCGCGCTGCTCGCGCTCGACGTCCGCCTGGCGAGCGCGGCGTCGATCCATGCCGTGCGCGTCTGGCCCGCGCGCGACTACACGCGCGTGACGCTCGAGCTCGACCGGCCGCTGAAGTCCACGCAGCTGCAACTGTCCGATCCGCCGCGGCTCGTCGTCGACCTCGAGGGCCTGGAGATCGATCTCGCGCTGCGCGATCTCGTCGCGAAGATCCAGCCCGACGACCCCTACATCGAACGCGTGCGCGTGGGCCAGAACCGCCCGCACGTCGCGCGCATCGTCTTCGATCTGAAGAGCGAGGTGCTGCCGCAGGTGTTCGCGCTCGAGCCGGCGGGCGCGTATCGGCATCGCCTGGTCATCGACCTGTATCCGGCGGTGCCGATCGATCCGCTGCAGGCGCTGCTCGACGAGGCGCGCACGCGCGAGCGCGAACGCCTCGCGTCGGAAGCCGCCACGCAGGACGCGCCCGCGCTCTCGCTGTCGCCCGCGCCCGCGCCCGCGTCCGTGCCCGCCGCTGGCGAGCGGCAGACGCTCGCCGATGCCACGCCTGCCACGCGCACGGCGCCCGCCGGCTCGTCGGCGCACACGCCGGGCAGCGCATCGAAGCGGCCGGCGCGCGCGCCGCGCGCGGCGATGACACGGATGGTGACCATCGCGATCGATGCCGGACACGGCGGCGAGGATCCGGGGGCGATCGGCCGCCACGGCACGAAGGAGAAGGACGTCGTGCTGCGCATCGCGCAGCGCCTGCGCGAGCGCATCGCCGGGGAACCGTCGATGCGCGCGTACATGGTGCGCGACGGAGATTATTTCGTGCCGCTCGCCACGCGCGTGGCCAAGGCGCAGCGTGTGCAGGCCGACCTGTTCGTGTCGATCCACGCCGACGCCTTCGTGCGCCCGGAGGCGCGCGGCGCTTCCGTCTACGTGCTCTCCGAGCGCGGCGCGACGAGCGCCGCCGCACGCTGGCTCGCCCGTCGGGAGAACGATTCCGACCGCATCGGCGGCGCGCGCTTCGCCACGCGCAATGCCGAGGCGCGGCAGGTGCTGCTCGAACTGTCGACCAAGGCGCAGATCCAGGATTCGTCGCGCCTCGGCCGGATGGTGCTCGCCGAGCTGGGCGGCGTGGGCACGCTGCACAAGCCGGCGATCGAGCAGGCCGGCTTCGCAGTGCTCAAAGCCCCTGAAATCCCGTCGATCCTCGTCGAAACGGCGTTCATCAGCAATCCGCAGGAGGAGCGCCGGCTGGCCAGCACGCACTACCAGGCGCGCGTGGCGGATGCGATCCATCGGGGACTCGCCGCGTACCTGCGCCGCCATCCGCCGCCCCCGCGGGCGCAGACGACCTGAGGACGCGCCGGCGAGCAGACGGCGCGAGCGCGAAAAAGGCGACGCCTGTGGCGCCGGACAGCGCTCGCGGCGCTGGGGGCAGCGCTCGCGGCGCCGGCCTTTCACCAGCCGGAGCGCGCGGGCGCGGGCTGCGGATTCTCCAGCCGGTAGCCGATGCCGCGCAGCGTGCTGATGCGCGCGCCGGTGCCGGCGAGCTTCGCGCGCAGCCGCGACACGTAGACCTCGATCGCATTCGGCGCCAGGCGCTCGTCGGCGCCGGTGATCGCCTGCATCAGGTCTTCCTTGGTGACCGGCGTGCCCGCGTGCTGCACGAGCTGCTCGAAGATCGACCACTCGCGCGGCGTCAGGTCGATCGGCGTCGAGCCGCAGCGCACTTCGCGCTTGCGGCTGTCGACCACCAGTTCGCCGCAGAAGAGGACGTCGGCGGCGCCCGCCTCGCGCCGGCGAACGAGCGCCGCGCTGCGCGCCACCAGTTCGCGCGGCTCGAACTCGCCGGCGAGATAGTCGCTCGCGCCCGCATCGAGCGCGGCGATGCGGGCGTCGACGTCCTCCGCCTTCGTCAGGATCAGCGCCGGCACCCGGATTCCGCGTCCGCGCACGCCGCGCAGCCATTCGAGCGGCGTGCCGGCGTTCTCGCGCAGGTCGAGCACGATCGCGCCGGCCGGCGCGACCCGCAGCAGGGGATCGAGTTCTTCGGTATCGGCGACCGCCTCCACGTCGAGGCCGGCGTCGCGCAGCGGCGCGACGATGCGGCTGGGCGCGTCGGGGGCATCGGTGACGACGAGCGTTTTCATAGGCGCGACCCGATTCTCTCCTGTCGATCCCTGCAACCACGGACCTTCGGAATGGTCACGAGCAAGGCGCGTGCCGGTATCCGCGTCGTCCGGACGGATCTGCGACGCTGCGGATCGGCAACCGGCGCCTCAACCGGGCGTCGACCCCCGCGCCGCACGCTGCGAACGGCGTTCCCGGCTCGCGCGCAGCGCGTGGCGAAGCACTTCGATCAGCGCCGGCAGGCCGGGGATGACGATCATCGCCAGCGTCACCCACTCGAAGTGCTCCTTCACCCAGGCGGTGTTGCCGAACAGGTAGCCGATCGCGCTCAGCCCGGCGACCCATAGCGTAGCGCCGATGACGTTGTAGAGCGCGAAGCGCGGGTACCGCATGCGGGCAACGCCGGCGACGAAGGGAGCGAAGGTGCGCACGAAGGGCAGGAAGCGCGCGATCACGATCGTCATCGGGCCGTGCCGTTCGTAGAACGCATGCGTCCGGTCGAAGGCGGCCCGGTCGAAGAAGCGCGATTTCTCCCAGCCGAAGACCTTCGGCCCGAAGTAGTGGCCGATCGAGTAGTTCAGCGCGTCGCCGAGCACGGCGGCGGCGATCAGCAGCGCCACCAGCGCCCGGATGTCGAGCCCGCCTACTGCGGCCAGCGTGCCGGCGACGAACAGCAGCGAGTCGCCCGGCAGGAACGGCATGACGACCAGGCCCGTCTCGACGAAGATGATGGCGAACAGGATCGCGTACACCCAGACGCCGTATTGCTCGACGACCGCCGCCAGGTGCCGATCGAGGTGCAGGAACAGGTCGAGCAGCTGCGAGACGTCCATCGGCCGCGATGGTACACGGCGCGCTCCTATAATCGCGCGATGCCTTCCGCTGTGCCCGCCGTTTCCGGCGCGGCAAGCCGTCCGATCGCACGGCTTGCCGATCGACTCGTCAGCCAGATCGCCGCCGGCGAAGTCGTCGAGCGGCCGGCGTCGGTCGTGCGCGAACTGCTCGAGAACGCGCTCGATGCGGCCGCCTCGCGCGTCCGCCTGCGCATCGAGGAAGGCGGCGTGCGGCGCATCGTCGTGTCGGACGACGGCTGCGGCATCGAGCGCGCACAGCTCACGCTCGCGCTCGAACGCCATGCCACCAGCAAGATCGCCTCGCTCGACGAGCTGGAGCGGGTCGGCACGCTGGGGTTTCGCGGCGAGGCGCTCGCCTCGATCGCATCGGTGGCGAAGCTGCGACTGACCAGCCGCTCGGCGGGCGACGACTGCGCATGGCGCATCGACGCCGACACCGGCGAGGTCGAGCCCGCGCCGGGCCCGCGCGGCACGCAGGTCGAAGTGCTCGATCTCTTTTCCGCGACGCCGGCGCGGCGCAAGTTCCTGCGCAGCGCGGCCACCGAGAGCGCGCATTGCGTCGAGGCGTTCCGGCGCATCGCGCTGGCGCACGAGTCGGTCGCCTTCGAGATGCAGGTCGACGATCGGCGCGCCGAGACGCTCGAGCCGACCGACTGGACGCAGCGCGCGCTGGCGGCGCTGGGCGACGAATACGCCGGCGCGCACCGCGTCGTCGACGTCGAGGCCGGCGCGCTGCGCGTGCGCGCGCTGCTCGGGCTGCCGACGCACAACCGCACGCGCGCTGACCGGCAGTTCCTCTACGTGAACGGCCGCTTCGTGCGCGACCGCATGCTCGGCTACGCGCTGCGCCAGGCCTATGCCGACCTGATGCACGGCGACCGCCATGCGGCGTGGGCGGTGTTCGTCTCGATCGACCCGTCGCAGGTCGACGTCAACGTCCACCCGGCGAAGATCGAGGTGCGCTTCCGCGATCCGGCGGGCGTGCGCTCGTTCGTCTTCCACGCCGTCGAGGCGGCGCTGCGCGCTTCGGCGAGCGAGCGGGGCGGCGAGGGTTCGGTCGCTGCCGCTGCCGCTGCCCCTGCCGCTGTCGTGCGGCAGCCGCCGCAGGCATTGCGCGAAGAGCCGACGACGGCAAGCCTGGATCTCGTGCGCGAGCCGCGGGTATCGGCGTATGCGGCACTGTCGTCGCTGGCCGCGTTGCCGGTCGCGGCGGCGGCCCGAGACTTGCCGATGTCGTCCCCGGCGTCGCCGGTCCCGTCGGCGCCGTCGACCGCTGCGGCACCGTTCCCTGCGCCGGATCCAGCCTCGCGCGCGCAGGACGCGACCGACGACGCGCCGCTCGGCCACGCGCTCGCGCAGCTGCACGGCACCTGGGTGCTCGCGCAGAACCACCGCGGCCTGGTCGTCGTCGACATGCACGCCGCGCACGAACGCGTCGTCTACGAACGGATGAAGACGGCCTGGGCGCAGCGTTCGGTCGCGGTGCAGCCGCTGCTGGTTCCGGTCGTCTTCCGCGCCGACGCCTTCGACGTGGCGCTCGTCGATGACGAAGGCGAGGCGATCGCGGCGCTCGGGCTCGAACTCACGGCGCTGTCCGCGCAGTCGATCGCGGTGCGCGCGGTGCCCGCGGCGCTCGCCGGCGCCGATGCCGAGGCGCTGGCGCGATCGGTGCTCGCCGAGTTGCGCGAGCACGGCGTCTCGCGCGCGCTCGCCGAACGCAGCGATGCGCTGCTGGCGACGATGGCCTGCCACGGATCGGTGCGCGCCAACCGCCGGCTCACGATCGAAGAGATGGACGCGCTGTTGCGCGAGATGGAGCGCACGCCGGCCGCCGATCAATGCAACCACGGCCGCCCGACCTGGCTGCAGGTTCCGCTCGAAGAGCTGGACCGCTGGTTCCTGCGCGGACGCTGAATCGATGCCGCGCATCGACGCCGCCATATCGGTCGGCCTGCTGTTCCTGCTCACCGGATTCCTCGCGCTGCAACCGCTGTCGACCGACCTGTATCTCGCGTCGCTGCCGGCATTGCGCGTGCACTTCGATGCGCCCGTCTCGTCGGTGCAGCTCACGCTGTCGGCCTTCCTGGCCGGATTCGCGATCAGCCAGCTGCTCGCCGGACCGCTGTCCGATCGCTTCGGCCGGCGCCCGGTGGCGCTGGGCGGCGCAGCGCTCTACCTGGCGGGGTCGCTGCTCGGCGCCTTCGCGCCGTCGCTGGCGGTGCTGGTCGCGGCGCGCATCGCGCAGGCACTCGGCGTCTGCTGCACCGTCGTCTGCGCGCGCGCGATCGTGCGCGACCTCTACGAGGCCGAACCCGGTGCGCGGGTGATGTCGCGCGCGCTCAGCTGGATGGGCGTCGTGCCGATCGCCGGTCCGGTGCTCGGCGGACTCGTGCAATCGGCCTTCGGCTGGCGGACGAACTTCCTCGTGCTCGCCGCGGCCGGCGCCGCGATGCTGGCGGCGACGCTGCGCGTGCTGCCCGAAACGAACCGGCATCGCAATCCGCACGCCACCGACCTCGGTCCGCTGCTGCGCAACTACGCGCTGGTCGCCTCGTCGCGCAGTTTCTGGGCGAATGCGCTGCCGATCACCGGCAGCTACGGCGCGCTCTTCTGCTTCATCTCGGCGTCGTCCTTCGTGCTGATCGAGCTGTTCGGCGTCAGCGAACGGGCTTTCGGCTTCACCTACGCGCTGGTCACGCTGGGTTACCTGCTAGGTACGATCGCCGTGCGCCGCGTGCTCGCCCGGCTCGGGCTGACGCGATCGATCCGGCTCGGCGCCACCGTCGGGCTCGTTGCCGGCTCATCGATGGCGCTGCTCGCGGCGCTGGGCGTGCAGTCGCTCGCGGCGGTTCTGGTGCCGATGTGCTTCGTGACCGCCGCGCATGGTTTCATCCAGCCGTGCTGCCAGATCGGCGCGATCGATCCTTTCCCGCGACACGCCGGCGCGGCGACCGCGCTGATGGGCTTCACGATGCTGACGATCGCCGCCTTCGCCGGCTGGCTGGTCGGCGCGCTGCACGACGGAACGGTACGCCCGCTCGCCTGGGCCGTCGCCGCGAGCGCGTGCTTCGGCGCGCTCTCGGCGTGGACGCTGCTGCGCAACGAGACGACGCGCAGCGCAGCGCTCACGACGACGGGCAGCGCCACGTGAGCCGCGCGGGCGCTGCCGCGCCCCTCGTGATGCTGCTCGGGCCGACCGCCTCGGGCAAGAGCGGCATCGCGCTTCGTCTCGCGCAGCGCCTGCCGATCGAGATCGTCAGCGTCGATTCGGCGCAGGTGTACCGCGGCCTGGGCATCGGCACCGCCAAGCCGGACGCCGCCGAGCGCGCGGCCGTCGCGCACCATCTGGTCGACATCGTCGAGCCGACCGAACGCTATTCGGCCGCGCGCTTCGTCGAGGACGCGCTCGCGGCGATCGGCGACATCCGCGCACGCGGACGGTTGCCCTTGCTGGTCGGCGGCACGATGCTCTACGCGCGCGCACTGGCCGAAGGGCTGCACCCGCTGCCCGGCGCCGACCCGCGGCTCAGAGCGCGTCTCGAGGACGAAGCGCGCGCGCGGGGCTGGCCGGCCCTGCACGCGCGGCTGGCGAGCATCGACCCGCGCGCAGCGGCGCGCATCGAGCCCTCGGATGCGCAACGCATCCAGCGCGCGCTCGAGATCTTCGAGACGACGAATCGCACGATGTCGGACTGGCTCGTCGAGCCGCCGCCCTCGCCCGCCGGCGGCGCGCGCATCGTGCGCATCGCGCTCGAACCCGCCGATCGAGCAGCGCTGCACGCGCGGATCGCGGCGCGCTTCGACGCGATGCTCGCCGCCGGATTCGTCGACGAAGTGCGCGCACTGCGCGCGCGCGGCGATCTCTCGCCGGCGCTGCCTTCGATGCGCAGTGTCGGCTATCGGCAGGCATGGGAGTGGCTCGACGCCGGCGCTTCCCTCCAGACGCTGCGCGAGAAGGCCGTCGCCGCCACCCGCCAGCTCGCCAAGCGCCAGTTCACCTGGCTGCGATCGATGAACGGACGCATTTCCATCGATCCCTTCGCACCGGATGCGTTCGAGCGGGTGGCGGGTGCGATCGAAGCGGAGGACCGATCGGATGGCCGTGAAAACGGATCACCCCGGTATTCCCATTCTCGATAGTGGCGTGATCCTTATCCCGAGGCGCTCGACGGTCGTGCGGACGGTACGCGCGATCTCGACAGCATGGGGAGTATCCCCATGAACAAGAATACTTTCGTGAGACATCGTCAGCAGCTTTCCTTCGATGGTCCTGACCGTTCTCTCAGTGATCGCCTGCGCGACGCGTGCCGCAATCTCGTCCGGATTCTCGATAAGCGCGCCCGATACCTGTCGCGAAACGAGCCTGCCCTTTTCGTCATAGGCTCGATCGGCGAGAAAGGTGCGAATTGCGCGCATTCCCGCACGTTCGGTCGCCTGCTCGAGCTCCGTATTCGGAACGACGAGAACCGCAAGTGCCGGGTCGAACGCGCGCGTGGCACCTACGAGCACTTCCGAAATCGCACGATCGACGAGAGACAGATTGCCGAGCGCACCGTGAAAACTCATATGCGTGACGCGGTGATCTGCTGCCGTCGCGATGGCATG
This sequence comes from Burkholderiaceae bacterium, assembly GCA_021166835.1. The sequence continues at coordinate 110,379 of JAJPEN010000026.1, forward strand.
TAACGCACCGAGTTGGTAGAGAACCATTTTCTCGATCTCTACGTGCGAAAGCGGAATCAGGCGACGCCCGAATCCGGCGCGGTCGTCGAATCCGACGTGGGCGCCAACGTCGACGCCGCAGGAGCGTGCCTGCCGGACCACCTTGTCCATGATGACCGGATCGCCGGCGTGGAACCCGCACGCAACGTTCGCTGACGAGACGATTCCGAGCATGGCTGCGTCGTCTCCGATGGTATAGGGCCCGTATCCCTCGCCGAGGTCGCAATTTATGTCGACTTTCAATGTACTCATGTCACTGGTCGCCGCTCTTACCGGGTCTGCTATCGCCGCAGCAGCGAACCGCCGTTCGCTATCGGCCCATCGATGCCGGCGAGTCGCAAGAGCGCAAGAAGCAGAGCCTGATTCGAGGTGACGACCGGCTTCCCCGTCAGTTCCTCGAGCGGGTCGGCGGCCTCGAGCGCGCGCCAGGCGGTACAGGAGCAGAGCAACGCATCGGCTTCCGGGTGACACACACCGGCTGCAAAATCGGCTATTTCCGCCGGCTCCTGATCGTTGATGAATCGATGCCCGCCCGCCGAGGCTGCGGCGTTCGACGCGATGTTCACGACCTCGCAACCGCAGCCCTCGAGGTAGGCCTTCAACCGGTTGTTGGTCCATTCCGGATAAGGGGTGGCAACCGAGATGCGCCGTGCCCCCAGATCCTCCAGGGCGTCCATTACCGCGGACATCGTGGCAATGGCGGGCCGACCGACTACCGCTCGTATATTCTCCACGACCTGTCGATCCCAGGCCGGCCCCTTGAAAAAGGTGCCCGAGGTACAGGCGTAACCAATCACGTCGACCTCGGCGGAACAAAGGCATGACGCATCGCTCGATAACCGATCGTTCATCGCCTCGAGCATCGCCGCAGTCATCTCGCCGTTGGATGCGCGCATGCGCTGCGAGTGGAAGCTCGCCACATGTGCTGCGAGCCGCTGAAAATCCGCCTCGACGGTAGTATTCGTGGACGGTACAAGCAAACCGATTCGATGAAGACGGCCCATGACTTTCAAGCAGTAGTTACGAGTTCCAGAATCGCCTTTCCGAAGTCGACCCGATCACCGGGCCTGGCGAGCCAACGCGCGAGCGTGCCAGCCGACGGGGATCGAAGGCGCCGATAGAGGGGCCCCACCCGGATCAGGGCTACCGTCATTCCACTGCGCACCGGATCTCCCGTCCAGACCAGAGGCGTATCGCGTACCGGGTGCCTGTCGCACAGGATTCCGACCGCGTCCGACGCGACAACGACCGTCGAGAGCAGCGGCTCAGCGGAAGCGACGCAGGTCGGCTCCTCTCGTTCCGCCGTGCTGCCTGCGGCGGTTGCTGCAGGCCCGTCGAGGCAAATGCGCACGAGAAGGTCCTCGCGGGCGACTTCGACCCTGGCGATTCCTCCGGCACGCATCCAACCAGCGATCTGACGCAGCCTCGAACGCCTGAATGAACTCGGATGACTCATGCAAACCGTGTATCAGAAAGTGATATCGGGCCTGCCCGCCTCACCGGCCCCTGCATGGCGCCGATAAAGCCCCTGAGGCGCTCGACCCACTCCCGTACCTGACCCTCTGCGCGAATGGCATCGGCGGGTGTCGTCTGGAGGAACCGAAGGCGTCCGCCGATCGGCACTTGCCCGAGCCGCCAGAGATCGGCTCCGATCACGACACCGACGATCGGATAGCCTCCCGTCGTATTCGCATCGCTCGCCTGAATGATCGGCAGTCCGTTCGGCGGCAGTTGTATTACGCCGGGAACGATGCCATGCGACAACTTCTCGGAATGGCCATGTGTCTCGAGCGTGGGACCCGCGAGCCGCAGACCGGCTCGATCGCTCTGCGGGGTAACGGCCCACGGCGTGCGCCAGAATGCCCGTATGGCGTTGGCGGTGAGAACATCGATGTCGCGCGCAGGGAGAACGCGGACCGCCACGCAGGAATTCCCCTCCGTTTCGGAATCGATGCGAAGTGCATTACCGGGCGGTTCAATCCCGAAGTCCGATGGCCATCCGTGTTCCTGGTTGCGGAATCCGGCTGCGTTGATTCGAATCAGATCGCCTTTGCGCAACGATCGCCCATGGAATCCGCCGAAGCCTGCCTTCAGATCGGTGCTGCGGGAGTCGAGCACGCGCGGGACGTCCATTCCGCCCTCGACGAGAAGATAGGCGCGGGCACCCTGCTCGGCCGCGCCAAAAGAAAGCTCGCTTCCGCCGTGCGCATGCGCCGTCCAGTACGGCGGAAGCGGGTCGCCGTCCAGTAGGGCATTCGTATCCGCACCGGTGATCGAGAAACCGACAGCGGTATGGAACCGCACGCGAAAGGGGGGAAGAGTGATCTCGATACCGGCAGCATCGAGCGAGTTTCCAAGCATCGCGTTGCCGAGTTCCAGAGCCAGACGATCCATCGCACCGGCAACGCCGACGCCGTACCGCCGATACCGTTCACGTCCGCGATCCTGTATGGAATTCAGGGCGCCTGTCGCGACGATTTCGAGCATTCACCGCACCACGCTCTGGATGGTGAAGCGGATCCGATCCCCGGGAGACAGCAGCGCCGGTGGAATCCGCTGCACGTCGAAAAAGCGAAACGTCGTATGACCGATGATGTGCCATCCGCAAGGGGCGGCCCAGACGAGAACCGCGGTCTGCGCTCCCGCAATACAGACTGCGCCGCCTTCGACAAGCACTCGCGGCTCGATGCGTCGCGGAATGAACAGGCGCCGGTCGAGTCCGGCGATGTACGCAGCCCCCGGTTGGCTGCCCAGCGCATATACGGTGTAGGAGGCGCCGGCATGCAATTCGACGACCTCGTCGATCGAAAGTCCCGTACGAGCCGCCACATCGCTCAGATCGACGCCACGCGGCCCACCGTACGCGACCGGAATCTCGATCGTCCGCCCGGGTTGCGGAGGCGCATGAGTATCCACCCACGCGGTCCGCACACGCTGCTCCAGCTCGCTTGCCGGCAACGCGACGGGATCGAACGTGATCATGAAGTTGTTCATGCAGGGAACAACCTCCGTCACGTGCGACCACTTCGAAATCGATCCGGCAACGCCCCATACGCGGCGCTGAACGTCGTCGCTCAACGGCCCCATCGATTCGCAGAGCATCGCTGCGGTACCCAGCATGGAAACACGCAGTTCGTCCATCCCGGCGACGCTACGCCTCGGTCTCTCGAGCCCCCGGCATCCCGCCCCCGTCCGCTTCGGGCCGGCCATACCCCATTTCGTTCAGTCGCGGACCGAGTCCGAGCAGGTCGACGGTCGTACGTCCAGCCAGTACGGCATGTCGCATCGATTCCTCGGCACGTGCGCGGCGTTCCGCGAAATCGATTGTCCTGTCGACTTCCGACTGCGGGATCACGACCACCCCGTCTCGATCCCCGACAACGAGATCTCCCGGATGGATGAGCACCCCGCCGCACGCGATCGGTTCACCCACTGAACCGGCCTTGCACTTGGAGGTACCTTTGAGGCAGATCCCTCGAGCGAAGACCGGAAATCCGCTCTGCACGATTTCTGTGGAATCGCGTACGGCGCCGTCTATCAACAGGCCGCCCAAGCCCAGAGTGCGGGCTGCAAGGGTCAGGATGTCGCCCCATGGACCAGCGCCCATGTATCCCCCGGCGTCGACGACGAGAACGTCGCCGGGGCGTGCCTTTGTCAGTGCGTGGTGGATCATCAGATTGTCACCGTTCGGACAGTGGACGGTGAACGCCCTGCCGAACACCCTCATCGACGGATCGAGCGGCTTGATGGCCGGATCAATCGCGCCTCTTTGCCCAAGCGCTTCGTGCAGCGTCGCCGCGCCAAGCCGCAGGGCGGATGCGGCATGCCTCTGAAAATCGTCCTGTGGCTGAATCATTCAGTTTCCCCTCCGATCGAGTTCGGCCAGGGCCTCGGCGATCCGCCTGGCGCCGTCGGCTACGGTCGATCGCGGTCCGGCGAAGGAGAGCCGCAGATACGGCGACAGACCATAGCTGTCACCGGCCACCGTTGCGACTCCGCCATGCTCCAGCAGATAGCTCGCGACGTCTGCATCAGTGCGAAGTACGCGCCCTCCGGGCGAGCTCCGGCTCAGCAGTTCACGCACGCCGAGGTATACATAGAAGGCGCCGCTGGGCACCGTCACCTCGACGCCTTCGACGTCTGACAGCGACGAGACGAGAAGGTCCCGCTTTTCCGAAAAATCGGTGACGAAGCCGCGTACGCAATCCTGAGGGCCCTCAAGCGCCGCGACTGCTGCCGCCTGACCGATGGAACTGGGACAACTCGTGCTCTGCATGAGCAGTACTTCGATCGCCCTCATCAGTTCCCTCGGCCCGCCTGCATAGCCGATCCGGAATCCGGTCATCCCGTAGGTCTTCGACACGCCGTTGACGGTAAGAATCCGGTCACGCAAATGCGGGGCTGCGGTTGCCAGGGACGAAGTTCGTGTTCCGTCGTAGCAGAAATGCTCGTAGATCTCGTCGGTAAGAACCCACACGCGCTCGTGGCGCGCGAGCACTTCCCCGAGAGCCCGCAATTCGTCCGCATCGTAGACGCCGCCACTCGGGTTGTTTGGAGAGTTGATCACCAGCCATCTGGTACGCGGCGAAATGGCCGATTCCAGCTGTTCAGGTATGAGCTTGAATCCGCGCTCGATGGCGCAGTCGACGAATACCGGCGTCGCGCCGTGAAGGCGGACCAGATCCGGATATGAAACCCAGTAAGGCGCCGGCACGATTACCTCGTCGCCGACCTGAACCGTCGCTCCCATCGCCGCATGGATCAACTGCTTTGCACCGCTACCGACGATGATCTCGTCCGTCCCGTACGAAATGCCGTTTTCCCGCCGGAACTTGGCCCGTATCGCCTCTCGCAGTTCGATCGTGCCGCTCGTCGACGTATAGCGCGTCGCCCCGCCGAAGGCGGCGTCCGAGATTGCCTGGATGACGTGGGGCGGTGGCGGGAAGTCGGGCTCTCCGATCGTCAGATCGGCGATGTCACGCCCCGCCCTCTTGAGCTGCACAACAAGTTCGCGCGCCATCAGACTGGCCGGAGGACGAATCCTCGCAAGGCGCTCCGCAAGAACGAGTGAGGACATCATCGACTTCCCGGCTCACTGATCCGCCATACGATCCACAAACCGTCACTGGACCTTGCGCAGCAGATTCGATATCTCTTCCTGCGAATACCCACGCACGACGCCAAGGCCGTTGTCGGTCACGTTCCAGATCAGGATGGGGCCGGCAACGTCGCCGTTCGCGTCGAATTCCACCGGTCCCGTTGCGCCGAGATAGCGGATCGCTTCGCCTTTCCCGATCAGCCCGAGCGCCTTCCGATACTCGTCAGGCCCCGTTCCGACGACGGCCCCATCCTTGACTTGCACCTTGCGGATGGAATCCCGAATCGACGCCCCCGAAAGGTCACTCGCGATGTTCATCGCGAGCGCCGCAACGATGATTGCGTCGTACTGCGGGGCGATCCCCGGTCCGCTCCCATCGCGACCGAACTTCTCCTTGTACGACGCAAGGAAGGCGTCGACCGTGTCGCCGGTCGCCGCGGCGTTGTCGAATCCGATCGCCTTCCTGAGGTATTTCGATCCGACCGCGTTCACGTATTCGATCGAACGAAGGCCGTTGTGCAGGAGGATGTTCTGCGTGCCGCCGAACGAAAGCCATTCCCTCGTCATCGTCGCGCCGTCCTGTACGAATGCAACGAAAAAGACGGCGTCCGGCTTGGCGCTCAATACCTTGTTGATTTCGGCTCGATAGGAAGTCTGGTTCTCGTTGTAGGGAACGGCAACGGGAACCTCGCCGCCCATAGACTCCATGATCTTTCGGAAATTGCTGACCATTCCGGTGCCGAGATCGGTATTCATGTAGATCATGCCGACTCGTCGGTATCCCTGATCGATCGCCGCCTTGGCCGCTCCGGCCGCCTGCGTCTTCACGGATGCCATCAGGTGAAAGAAGAAGCCGTCGGTCTTCCCCTCCTCGGAGAGCGTCGTGAAGGTTGCGGCTGTTGCGCAGCACGCCACATAGGGAATCCTGCCCGGCACCGCCACCGTCGTGAGTATCGGCAGGGCCACGCCGCTCGCCAGTCCACCGCTTAGAACCGAAACGCGTTCCACGTCGACCAGGTATTTCGCGGCATCGACTCCGACGTTCGGCTGATTCTGATCATCGCGCGTGATCAGCTGAACCTTGCAGCCCTTGACGCCTCCGCCGGCATTCACGTGCTCGACCGCGAGTTGGGCTCCGTCGGCCATCGCTCTCGCAATCGGAGCCAGGGAACCCGTCAGGGGAAGCGTAATACCGATCTTCACAGGGCATGAAAATGTCTCGGCGTTTGCCTGGCCGGCGGCAATGGCTCCACAAACGGCAAGCATCACGGAAAAGAACTGAAAGAATCTGCTTCTCATCATTCCTCCCCAGAGCGTAGGGCCCCATACAAATTGATAGTCATGGCGAGATCGCCTTCACGTGTCGGGATACGACAGGTTCCTCGCCAAGTATTCCTTCCGGACGAAAGAGCAACGACAGCACAAGCAGCAGGCCGATCAGAATGGACTGGATTGCCGCCGCCTGTGTGTGAAGGTTCGAGGGCAGCAGATTGAAGATCAACGCACCGCTGCCGGTCCAGAAAAGCCAGACCACGAGCGCGCCAAGAAGTGCGCCGCGGTTGTTTCCGCTGCCTCCGACGATGAGCATCGCCCAGAGCTGGAACGTGACGATCGGGAGGAAATCGGAAGGGCTCACGAATCCGATGAAGCTCGCATACAAGGCGCCTGCCAACCCCATGAGCGTCGCCCCCAGAACGAAGGCCTGCAGTCGGAACCGAGCAGCGTCCTTGCCAAGCGCGATTGCCGCCACCTCGTCTTCGCGCAAGGATCGTAGCGCCCGCCCCCAGGGCGAACGGACCAGTCGCTCAAGGCCGACGTAAACGACGCCGGTGACAAGACCGATCAGACAGAGGTAGCTGAGATCGCGCGAGAATCCACCGACAAACAAGGCGCCGAATGGTCTCGGAATGAAGGCCAGACCGTTCGTCCCACCGGTAAGGGGTTCCAGGTTCACCGCGAAAAGCTGTATGGCAACCGCAGTACCGAAGGTGGCGATCGCAAGATAATCGCCGCGCAGCCTGATCGTCGCGACACCGATGACTACGGCAGCCGCAGCAGAGACGAGAATCGCGCCCAGGATTCCGACTGCCCACGGGAGGTCGAAGTTTCCGAGAAATTCAGGACGCGGAGGGGCGGTGAGGATTCCGAAGGCATATGCGCCCACCGCGTAGAAGCCAACCACGCCGGCGTTGAACAAGCCCGTGAACCCCCATTGGAGATTCAATCCCAGCGTGGCGATTCCAAATATGAGGACCATGATCCCGAAGAAAACCGCGTAGGAAAGAATACCGGTCACCGACTTGCCTCTTTTCCCTTGGGCCCGAACAGCCCCTGCGGTCGAAAGAAGAGAATCGCGATCAGCACCGCGAACGACACCGCCTGCTTGTACCCCGTCGAGATCACCAGTGCCGAAAGGTTCTCCGCAAGTCCGACGATCAGCCCGCCGACGATCGCGCCCGAGAGGCTGCTGATTCCACCGAGAATGACTGCGGTGAACATCGAAAGCAGCAGATTGAAGCCCATGTCCGGGCGGATCTGGGAGGTCAGCCCGAGAAACGCTCCAGCCGCAGCCGAAAGAAGTCCGACGACGATCCAGGTGCTGCGAATGATCGACGCAACCGGTACGCCGCAGGCCTTGGCGAGCGACGGACTCTCGGCCATCGCCCTCATGGCGGTACCGAAGCGCGAATATCGAAGGAACACGTACATAAATATCACGAGCGTAAGGGCGAGACCAAGGACGACGATCTGGTCTGGCAGTACCCGCACGCCAGGCAATATCTCGACGGCGATTTGCAGCTCGTTCGAATAGTGGTGCGCTTCGGGCCCCCAGAAAAGGAGAACGAGATTTCGCACAACGAGCGCGACACCGAACGCCGCGAAAACGAGCGTAAGCGGACTGGCCGCGCGCGATCGCAAGCGCCGGAAAACCCAATTGTCGATGACCGTCGCCAGCACCGCCGTCGCTAATCCGGCGACTGCGATTGCAGCGACGAATTGCCAGCCGAAGGACAAGGGACCGATCGGGTCGCCCGCGGCCATGACGTGGGTCATCGTCAATGCGATGTACGCCCCCCACGTCAGCAGTTCGGAGTGCGCGAAGTTGGCGAAGCGCAGGATCTGCAGCGTGAGCAGAATTCCAAGTGCCCCCAGGGAAATGATCGCGCCGCCGAGTATTCCATCGGCTATGGCCTGTCCGATCACGGGGTCACCTGCCGCGCACCGAGGAATGCCGCGCCGATATCGGGATCGTCCAGAAAATCGATCGCAACACCGTGTTTTCGCACCTGCCCGTCCACGAATACGTAGGCTCTATCCGAGAAACGCAGTGCGGCCTTGGCATTCTGTTCCACCAGGAGGACAGCGACTCCCGCACCGGCGAGCCTTCGCAGGTCACCGAAAACTTCCAGCGCCGCCTTCGGCGAAAGACCCGCTGTCGGTTCGTCGAGTATCAGAAGCCGGGGATCGGTCATCAGGGCTCGCGCGATGGCCAACATCTGGCGTTGTCCGCCCGAAAGCACGCGCGCCGGCATATTGCGATGAGCTGCAAGAGGGTGAAACCGCGCATAGCTGTCGTCCAGACGCTGACGTAATCCCTGCCGGACCAGATAGCCGCCAAGCAGGAGATTTTCGTGTACGGTCAACGTGGTGAATACGTTCCCCGTCTGGGGGACAAAGCCGATTCCCGCCTGAATTCGCTCCGCGGTGCCTTTCTCGCGGATCGAAGCACCGCCGAGGGACAACTCTCCCGAAGCGATTTCCACAAACCCCGCAATCGCCTTGAGGAAGGTTGACTTTCCGGCGCCATTGGGGCCGATGATCGTGACCACCTCCCCCGGTTCGATGCAGACGGAGGCGCCTTGCACGATCGGCAAATCCGGTTTGTATCCGGCAACGATGTCGGTGGCTTCGAGGCCGATACTCACGCGGCCGCGTCCCCCAGATAGGCATCCAGAACAACCGGGTTGCACCGCACGCTTCCTGCATCCCCTTCGAATATCAGACGGCCCTGCGACATGACCAGAATCGGCGTGCAAAGACGCATGATCAGATCCATGTTGTGCTCGATGACCAGGAACGTGACGCCCCGTCGATGCAATTCGACGATCTTTTCCATGAGGGTCTCAAGCAGGGAGGCATTCACGCCGGCGGCCGGCTCGTCGAGCAGAACCATCTGCGGATCGTTCATCAGCACCCGCGCGAGTTCCAGCAGCTTCTGCTGGCCGCCCGAGAGACAACCAGCGAGTTCGTTTGCCTTCGCGGTGAGGCCGGTGAACTCGAGCAAGTGCATCGCACGTTCACGCGCCCGGATTTCTTCGTGCCGAACTCGGGACGGACGAATCCAGTTATTCCAGAATCGCTCGCCGGACTGCTGCACCGGTGCGACCATCATGTTCTCGAGCACCGACATGCGGGGAAACGGCCGCGGAATCTGGAAGGTTCGCGCGAGACCGCCTTGAAATATCCTGTGGGGCGCCCACTCGCCGATATGTCGGCCGAGAAAGCGTATCTCCCCGCAGTCGGGACGCAGTTCCCCGGCAATGAGGCTGAAGAGCGTGCTCTTGCCCGCGCCATTCGGGCCGATCAGTCCGGTAATGGTCTGTGCGGCGACGCTTGCGCTGAGATCGTCGACGGCACTCAGGTTCCCGAAGTACTTGGCCACGCCCTTGAGTTCCAGCATCGTCGTCAACACCGTCATGCGGATTCGGGATTGAAGCGAGCGTTTGCTTCCCCATGGGCCAAGGGGAGCAATTCCGCTTCAAAGGGTTGCCCGCTTGACCACAATGTATACCGTACCGGGAGGTGCCGCAAGATGGCTGTTGGACTGGAGGGTGATTTTCTGCCGTAAAAGTATACTTTCCGATATCTGACGAGTAAGCAGCCGAATGAGCGTTAAGCGCTCGAACTCCGAAGCCACCCAGTGTGGGCAGGCATCGTGGACAGCTCTCCGAGGTGCCAATTCCCCTCTGCCGGTGGCATCCTGGGAGCGCCAGGTGCACCGTCACGGCCCGCTCCCGGAACGGCATCTTCCTTCTAAAAACGGAGACCCTTGCTGGTATACAACGTTGTTCCTTTTGGCTGAATGCACTCTTAGCGGCCGCTTGCTGGTCGTATACAATTCGACGGCCCACGACCCCAGCGGCGATTCCCCATGGTTCAGTTCGACAAGATCGGAGCAAGAGGAGATGGGTCCGCAGCGGGGGAAGGCGTGCATCGAACGCCCCCTTCGTCGGACTCCGAGTCTTTGGCGGGAACAACTCGAGATCGGCCCCTCTCGAAAGCGGTGGGAAAGGCCTATGAGTACATTCGGGTACGGATCCTCGACGGTCGGCTCCCACCATCGAGTCATCTGGTGGAGCACGTTCTGGCGCGTGAAATCCAGGTCAGCCGTACGCCGATTCGTGAAGCATTGCGGCGCCTTGCTTCGGATGGCTTTGTGTCGTTCGTCCCGAACCTCGGGGCCAAGGTCGTCGAGTGGTCGGATCAGTCGCTGGCCGATTTGATCCATGTGCGCAGCGCCTTGGCGGGGATGGCGGCCACCCTGGCAGCACCACGCATCGACACGGCTGCCTTGGACCAGCTGCGGGAACTGAACGCCCGACTGGCGCAGGCAGCGAGCGAGGACTCCCCCGAGGCGCTGCTCGAGGCAGCTCGCCTGACCCACGCATTTCATCGGGTCGTGTTCGAGGCGTCGGGCAATCCATGGCTGCTGCAGCTACTCGATCAGACCGCGTACCTGCCAATGATTCATCGCACCCACTTCCTGTTCAACGCGCACGCCTGGCAGGGTGCGATCGCCCGTTACGAAGATCTGATCGAGGCGCTCGATGCGCGCGACGCCGAGTGGGCCTCGTCGCTGATGCGCGCACACTTCCTAACCGCCGAGCACCGGGTTCGACAACATGTCCACGCTCGAAAAGGCAACGGCGACAGCACGTAGAAACATCGACGAAGGCCGGATTGGAAAAACGCTCGGGGCGCTCACCCGCGGAAGCGCCAGCCCCTAGTCGAACGAAAACGAATAGAGCAGATCGAGCGCCGTGTCGGTGCCGGTCTGCGCGCGCACCGACAGCCGGTCGGTGATCTCGTACTGGATCCGCAGCAGGTTCCACACGCCGCGCAGACCCTGTTCGTAAGTGACCAGCACGCGCGAGCTGAGCCGCTTGCCGATCGCGACGACGTTCTGCGCCGCGGTCGGCGTGGGCGTGGCGGACGATGCCTGCCCGGGGAAGTTGGCGCCGAAACCGGGATCGAAGGCTTCGCCCGAACTCGCGCTGCGGATCGTCAGCACGTCGAGCCCGAGCGAGTGCGCCAGGCCGCCGGAGATGCCGCTGCCGCTGCTGCCCATCAGCGACGCGGCAGCGGCGCGCAGCGCGGCCATCTGCGCGCCGCTGCGCGCATCGTCGAAGCCCACGCCGAGCACGAGCCACGACAGTTTCTCGGAGTCGGGCACTTCCGGCTCGGAAACCAGCTGCACGCGCGGCGACAGCACCGTGCCGGTGACCGCCACGCCCGCTTTCACCGGCGTGCCGAGCCGCATCGCGACGATGTCGAGCACCGGGTTGTCGATCGGTCCGTCGAAGATCACGCGCCCGCGCGTGATCTGCAGCTCCTGGCCGTAGGCGCTGTAGGTGCCCCTGGCCACGCGCACCGTTCCGTAGGCGAGCGGGTCGGCCGGCAGCACTCCGCGCAGTTCGAGCGAGCCCGCCAGCAGCACGTCGACGCCGCTGCCGCGGATGCGCAGTTTCTCGCCGAGGTCGAGCTTCAGGTTCGCCGACACGCGCAGGCCATCGGCTTCTTCGGCGGCCTTCGCTTTCTCGACCGCGCTCGCCTTCGACGCAACCGGCGCCTGCCGGGCCTCGCTGAGCACGACGACGTCGTCGGGCAGGCGCGGGGCCTCGCCGCCGCGCAGCTCGACCAGGCCTTCGTCGACGCGCAGCGCGCCGCTCCACTGCAGCGCGGCGCCGCGGCTGGTGATCGCATTCGTGCCGGAGACGACGATGCGCTCGCCCGGTCCGAGCGGCACCGGCAGGCGGTCGACGCGCAGCTCGAAGTCGCCCCGCAGCCCGTCCAGCAGCAATGCGCCGGTCATCGTGATCGAGCCCCCGCCCGATTCGAGGCGCAACTGTTGCAGCACGAGGCGGTCGCCCTCGAAGCGGGCCTGCAGCGTGCCGCCGGTCAGGCGCCAGCCAAGTTCGCGCTGCAGCAGCGCCAGCGAGCTTCCGTCGAGGTCGCCCGTGACGCGCGGGGCCTGGACCGTTCCGGCCAGATCGCCGGCGAAACGCAGGCGCCCGTCTACCGCCCAGGTCGGGCCGATGATGCGGTTGGCGAAAGCGAGCGTCGGCACGTTCAGCGCCACGCTTCCGTCGAGCTGGCCTTCGTTGAGCGTCACGCTCGCCTCGCCGCGCTGCTCGCCGGCGGCGCCGCCCTGCAACACCGCATGCACGCGGCCGCTCGGCCGGGTCGCGTCATCGCCGTGCACGTCCCACTGGGCATCGAGCGACAGCGCCTCGATCTCCGCTTCGGCCGCTTCGATCGCGTTCGCGGCTTCCGGCGCGTAACGCAGCATCCAGCGTCCGACCGGCAGCGAAGCGGCGTCGCCGCGCGACGTGAAGCTGCCGTCGCGCCAGGCGAGCGCGGCGACGTTCAGGGGCGCGCCATCGAGTCGCCACGACGAGGCGCCGAGCGAGAACCCGCGCGCGTCGGCCTGCAGCTGCGCGGAGTCGAGCAGCCGCACGGCGATCGGCCGGTCGGCCTCGATGCGCACGAGCCGGCCCTGCCAGCGCCATTCGCCGCCGGCGCCCGCGTACGCCAGCGAGCCTTCGACCGAGGCGCGCGCCGCCAGATCGGGGCCGACCACGTCGGCACGAATCGTGTGTGCGTCGACGTCGCCTGCGGCGCGCACGCTCGCACGATCGATGCGGCGGCCGTCGGCGACCAGCCGGTTCGCGCTCAGCTCGGCGTCCACGCGCCCGCGCGACAGATCGGGCAGGTCCAGGCGCGCCTCGACCGAGCCGATGCGCAGCCTTTCGTCCCACGCGAGTTGGCGCGCCGAGATCCGCCCGACCAGACCGAGCGCCGCGTCGCGCCAGCCGCCGCGCAACTCGCCCTGCGCGCTCGCCGAGCCCGTCGCCCGCGCGTCCAGGCGCTGCAGCGCCGGCACGCGCGCGCTGAACTGCAGGCGATCGCCCTGCCGGCCGAGATCGCCGCGCGCGCTCGCCTGCGCGCCGCCGTAATCGATCGTCGCCTCGACCTTCGCGACACGCGTCGTCGTCACGTCGCCGCGCCACTGCAGGCGCAGGTCGCGGCCGGCCAGCGCGCCCGTCTCGACGGCGAGGCGGGTCGCCAGCGAGGGGTCGGGCCAGGCCCGCCCGCGCGCGCTCCAGCGCCCGCCGAGGCTTCCGTCCCATTGCTGAAGGCGGAGCGGTGCGCCGAGCACGCGCAGGCGCGCGAGCAGCGCCTCGATGCGTGCGGGGTCGATCGCCTCGAAGCGGCCGGCGAGATCGACCTGCCACGGCGATGTCGTCGTCGTGCTGCCGCTCGCGGCGAGCGCCCCGGCGACGCTGCGCAGCCGCGCACGCTCGATGTGCAAGCGATCGCTTTCGATGCGCAGTGCCGCCGCCAGTCCGATGTCCTCGCGGCTCGCGTCGGCCAGGTCCAGTTCGAGCCGGTCGCGCCCGGCGCGGAGTTCGCCGCCGAGCCGCGTCCTGCCCAGCTGCGTCTGCAGCTGCGACAGGTCGACGTCGCGCAGCCGCCCCTCGCCGCGTACGGCGGGAATGCTGCGACCGAAGGCTTCGAGCGGCTGCGCGAAGTCGATCGAGAACGCCGCGTCGACGCTCGCCTCGCCGGGCAGCGTCGCGTGCAACTCGTGCAGCGCCAGCACCGACGGCTTCCAGTCGAAGGCGCCTTGCAGCGTGCGCAGCGGAACGGCATCGCGATCGAGCGGCCCCGGCCGCGCATTCTCCAGTCGCAGCTCGCCGTCGAAGCCGTCTTCGCGCAGCCGCAGCGTGGCGCGGCCCGAGATGCGCGCATCGGGCACGCCGCGCAAACCGAACTGCGCCGGTTCGACCGCATCGAAGGCGAGCTCCACCGGCGCGAGCCTGTCGGAGAGCGCCGTCGCGAAGGGCTGCACCCGGGTATCGACGCCGATCCAGACGCCCGTCGCAACGCCCGCCGGCGGCAGCGCCTGCGCGACCAGCGAGAAGTCCTCGAGCGTGCCGTCGGCGAGCGCCCGCACGGCGGGCAACGAGAGCGAGGGCTGCGCCGCGAGCCGGATGCGTGGTGTCGCCTCGATCACCGCTGCCAGCTCGAAAGGCGCACGCGCGCCCAGCGTTCCGTGCACGCTCGCTTCGCCCCAGGCGGGCGCGGCCACGGCAAGACGGTCGACGCGATACGCACCGTTGCGATAGCGCCCGGCGAACGAGACGCGCTCGAGCACGATCGCTTCGGCAGCGGCGGTCGCATCGGGCACGATCGTCAGCCGGCCGATGCCGAGCGCATCGACGCGCACGTCGATCGGCAGCTCGAGCGATTGCGGCAGCGCGGGGGGCGCCTCGTCTGCGCCCGGCTGCAGCGCGACCTGCACCTGCGCGATCTCGATGCGATTCGCGCGCGCTTCGCCGTGCAGCAGCGCCGCCGGGCGCAGCCAGACGGCAAGCCCTTCGAGCCTCAGCTCGCGCGCCTCGTCGCGCCAGTGCAGCGAATCGATGCGGAAACCGCCGAGCAGCGTGCCTCGAATGGCCCCCACTTCGAGCGCGCCGCCGCTGGCCGCCACCGCCCGATCGAGCGACCAGCGCAGGAACGACGTGCTCTGGCCGACCCACCAGACGGCGGCCGCTGCCGCGACCAGCAATACGGCGAGCACGATGCCCAGCGCGCGCAGGCTCCAGCGCAACGCGTCGCGTGCTGCCATCAGAACGCGTACCCGACCGAGAAATGCACGCGCCAGTCGCGCACCGCCTCGCCGTAGGCGAGGTCGATGCTGACCGGGCCGACCGGCGAACGCCAGCGCGCGCCCACGCCGTAGCCGGTCACCGCGTGGTAGCGGCCCCAGGTGTCGGCCGCGTCTCCGGCGTCGACGAAGGCCGCCGCGTACCAGTCACGGCGCACCGGATGCTGGTATTCGAGACTGCCGAGCGCGAGCACGCGCCCGCCGACGATCGCATCGCCTTCGCGCACGCCGAGCGACAGGAAATCGTAGCCGCGGATCGTGCTGGTGCCGCCGGTGCGGAACAGGTTCTCGGAAGGAATCCCGTCGCGGCCCGCGGCGAACACCTGTCCGATCTCGGCGAGCCCGATCAGGATGCCGCCGTCGAGGAAGGAATCGCCGGGCATCGGCCAGAAGCGCATCGCCCGCGTGTGGACGCGAACGAAGCTGCGGTCGCTGAGCAGCGAGCGCGACGCGCCCGAGAGCTGCGCATCGATCGTGTAGCCGCGGCGCGGATCGAGCAGCGAGTCGAGCCGCCGCGTGGTCCAGGTGTAGCCGAGCGTCAATGCGCGCGTCGACTCCACGTCGCCGATGCCGCGCACGTTGCGCTGCTCGGTCTGGAACTGCAACGACAGGAAGCGGTCGGTGTCGCCGCTGCGCTTGCCTTCCCCGATGAACGCGGTCTGCTTGTCGGTCAGTTCGCCCTGCACGTCGAAGCGCTCGAGGCGCACGCCGCCCTGGTAGTAATGCCCGCTCGCCTTCTGCGGCGTTCGCAGGCTGGCGAAGACGCGTCGCCGCACCCGCTGCAGCAGCACGCCCGACTCGAGCTGCCAGCCCTCGTCGAACACGTTCCGGTGGTCGTAGCCGAGCAGCGCGCGAGGGCCTTCGTCGGAGCTGATGCCCACGCCCAGGGTGACGCGCTGCTCGCGCCGCTCGGACAGCTCCACGCGCAGCGGCACGGTGTCGAGCTTCGGATCGGCGAGCACCGCCGCGAAGTCGGGCAGCACTTCGGCCGAATCGAAGTAGCCCGAGGTTCTCAGGCGCGCCTGGAACGCGAGCACCTCGTCGAAATCGTAGGGCTGCCTGCCCTCGGCCTCCCACGGCGCGAGCGCACGGACGATCGAAGCGTCATAGCGCGAGAGCCCTGCGATCGTCATCGCGCCGAAATCCAGGCGCGGCCCGCTGTCGATGCGGATCGCCAGCGCCGCCGTGGTATTGCCCGGATCGACGCGCGCTTCGCTGTCGATGATGCGCGCGCGCACGTAGCCGCGCTGCTGCAGGGCATCGATCAGCAGTCGCTTGCCCGATTGCCAGGGCGCGCTGCGAAAGAAGCTGCCCTCCGGCAACGGCCAGCGCTCGACCAGCCGATCGCGCAGCTTATGCAACTGAGTCTGCACCTGCGGCGGGCCCTCGAGCACGAAATCGAAGCGGTTCACCGTCGTGCGCGCGCCCGCATCGACGTCGATATGCACGACCGGAAGATGGTCGGCCGTGCCCGGCTCGTACGAGACTTCCGCGCGCGCCGAGAAGAATCCGGCCGCCTGCGCGATCGCCTCCGCCTCGGTCTTCGCGCGCTCGAGGAACAGCGGCATCTGTTCGGGATCGAAGCCGGGGTCGTCGATCCAGCGCCCGACCAGCGTGCGGGTGCGGATCGGCTGGACCAGCTCGCCGAGCGCGTCGACCTTCAGCTCGTAGTTGGGCGCGGCCGCCGCGGGAGCGGGCGCCAGCGGTCCGAGAACGGCGAAGGCGGCGGCCGCGGCGAGCGCGCGGAAGAGCCGTTGCAGGACCGGAAGACGCGCCCGATGCGCGAGGCGCGTCGGCGCGGCCCGCACGTTCACAGCTTCTAGACCACCACCGCAGGCGCCGCGCCGTCGGCGCGTTCGACGATCTCGCCGATGCGGAACACCGTCTCGCCGTACTGCGCCAGCACCGCCTGCGCGCGCTGCGCGTCGGCCGCTTCGACGACGACGACCAGGCCGATGCCGCAGTTGAACACGCGGTGCATCTCGTGCGCATCGATTGCGCCGTGATGTTCGAGCCAGTCGAACAGCGGCGGGCGCGTCCAGGCGTCGCGATGCAGCACCGCCTGCACGCCGGCGGGAAGCACGCGCGGCACGTTCTCGATCAGCCCGCCGCCGGTGATGTGCGCGATTCCCTTGACCGGAAGCTGCGCGAGCAGGTCGAGCATCGGGCGCACGTAGATGCGCGTGGGCGCGAGCACCGCGTCGGCGAAGCGCATGCCGTGGAAATCGTCCTGCAGCTGCGGCGCGCGGATCGAGCCCCAGGTGCGTTCGATCACGCGACGCACCAGCGAATAGCCGTTCGAATGCGCGCCGCTCGACGCCAGCCCGAGCACGACGTCGCCCGGCCGGATGGCCGCTCCGTCGATGATCTTCGCCTTCTCGACGACGCCGACGGCGAAGCCGGCGAGGTCGTACTCGCCGTCGGGGTACATGTCGGGCATCTCCGCCGTTTCGCCGCCGATCAGCGCACAGCCCGCCTGCTCGCAGCCGCGCGCGATGCCGGCGACGACGCGGGCCGCCACGTCGACGTCGAGCCGCCCGCAGGCGAAATAGTCGAGGAAGAACAGCGGCTCGGCGCCCTGCACGAGGATGTCGTTCACGCTCATCGCGACGAGATCGATGCCCACGGTGTCGTGGCCGTCGAGCGCGAAGGCGAGCTTGAGCTTCGTGCCGACGCCATCGGTGCCGGAGACGAGCACCGGCTCGCGATAGCGCCGCGGCACCTCGAACAGCGCGCCGAAACCGCCGATGCCGCCAAGGACGCCTTCGCGCATCGTGCGGCGCGCCAGCGGTCCGATGCGGCGGACGAGCGCATCGCCCGCGTCGATGTCGACTCCGGCATCGCGATACGAAAGGGGCGTGCTGGCCTTCGTGGAAACCATGGGGAAATCCGGCTCGGTCGTGCGGCGCCGTACCGACGGCGCCCGATAGAATGGCGAACCGCACGCGCCCCGGCGCGGGTCCGCGATCGGTTCGGGCGATTGTAGCCGCTCGCCCGCGGGCCGATCTCCGTATCCGTATCCGCATCCGCGCCCCGATGCACCAGATCGCACTCGACCTGCATCGCGTCGAAGCCCCGACGCTGGACAACTTCGTTCCCGGCCGCAACGGCGAGGCGCTCGCGTGCCTGCGCGCGTTGCGCCGAGCGTCGGGTGCGGGCGTAATGCCGACACCGGGCTCGAGCGTGCCGCCGACGCCGGGCGCGGGCGTAACGCCAACGCCGGGCGCGAGCCTGACGCCGGGCGCGAGCGTGCCGCTCGTCTACCTCTGGGGCGAAGCCGGCTGCGGCAAGACCCACCTGGCGACGGCCGCCGCCGACGCGGGGCACGCGCTCGCCGCCGACGCGCCGCGCGCCGCTTTCGAAGCGCTGATCGCCGACGCCGCCGAGCAGCCGCGCATCGTCGCCGTGCTCGACGTCGAACGCCTGGACGAGGAGCGCCAGTCGTTGCTGTTCCATCTGATCAACCGCGCGCGGGCGCAACCAGACAGCACGGTGCTGGCCACCGGCGCGCAGCCGCCGCTGGGCCTGGCGCTGCGCGACGACCTTCGCACGCGGCTGGGATCCGGGCTGGTCTTCCGGCTTCACCTGCTCGACGATCGGGAGAAGGCCGCCGCCCTCGAGCGCGTCGCGCGCGAACGCGGCGTCACCGTCGCTCCCGACGTCATTCCCTGGCTGATCGCGCACACTTCGCGCGACATCCGCGCGCTGCTGCGCACCTTCGACGCGCTCGACCGTCGCGCCTTCGAGCGCCGCCGCGCGATCACGCTGCCGCTGCTGCGCGAGCTGCTGCAGGAAACCGGCGCCCTGCCCGCAGCGGCGGCATCGGACGGCGGCGGCGACACGCTGCCTTCATAATGCCGACCGTGACGACCCTTTCCGACCGAGATCGCGAAGCGTCCGGCGCTTCGCCCGCGGCGCCCGGCGCATCGCGCGCCGCCCCCGGCGCTTCAGCTTCCGGCTCCGCTTCGCCCGACCCGGCTTCGCCCGGCGGCGCGCCCTTCGACCTGGCGCTCTTCGACCTCGACTACACGCTGCTGCCGATCGACAGCGACTACGAGTGGGCGCGCTTCCTGATTCGCCTCGGCGTGGTCGACGGCGCCGAATACGACCGGCGCAACGACGCGTTCTTCGAGCAGTACCACGCGGGAACGCTCGACATCCTCGAGTTCCTCGCGTTCCAGCTCGCGCCGCTGGCCGCCCATCCGGTCGAGCAGCTCGACGCCTGGCGCGAGCGTTTCGTAGCCGAGGTGATCCGCCCACGCATCGTCGGCGCCGCGCGCGCGCTGGTCGATCGGCACCGGGCGCGCGGCGACCTCTGCGCAATCGTCACCGCGACCAACGAGTTCGTCACCCGGCCGATCGCCGACGAATTCGGCATCGAGCACCTGATCGCCACGCGCATCGAGACGGCCGACGGCCGCTACACCGGCCGGCCGCTGGGAACGCCGTCGTTCCGCGAGGGGAAGGTGCAGCGCACCTCGGAGTGGCTCGCCTCGCTCGGCCGCTCGTGGAGCGGCTTCGCGCGCTCGCACTTCTACAGCGACTCGGCCAACGACGTGCCGCTGCTCGAGCGCGTCACCGATCCGGTGGCCACCAATCCCGATGCCCGCCTGGCCGCGCTCGCGAGCGCGCGCGGATGGCGCACGATGCGACTGTTCGAATGATCCGCCAGCTCATCGACCGCGTGCTGGCGAAAGCGAGCCGCTCGCCGTTGCGCAAGCGTCCGAAGCGCTATCGCGGCAGCGAGCAGGGAATGCCGCTGGCCGACGTCTCGCAGGCGGCGATCCGCACCTGCGAAACGCTGCAGCAGGGTGGCTTCCAGGCGTGGATCGTCGGCGGCGGCGTGCGCGACCTGCTGCTCGGCCTGAAGCCGAAGGATTTCGACGTCGCCACCGACGCGACGCCCGAACAGGTGCGCAAGCTCTTTCGCCGCTCGCGCATCATCGGACGCCGCTTCCAGATCGTGCATGTGCTGCACGGGCGCGACACGATCGAGGTGTCCACCTTCCGCTCGATGCAGCCGGCGGCCGACCGCGATACCGACGAGCACGGCCGGGTGCTGCGCGACAACGTCTGGGGTACGCAGGCCGAGGACGCCGCGCGACGCGACTTCACGATCAACGCGCTGTACTACGACCCGGTGTCCGACACGCTGCTCGACTACCACGACGGCGTGAAGGACATGCAGCGGCACGTGCTGCGCATGATCGGCGACCCCTTCACCCGCTATCGCGAAGACCCGGTGCGCATGCTGCGCGTGGCGCGCTTCACCGCCAAGCTCGGCTTCACCGTCGAGCCGAAGACACAGCAGCCGATCCGCGAACTGAAGGACCTGTTGCACAACGTGCCGGCCGCGCGCCTGTTCGACGAGATGCTCAAGCTGCTGCTGTCGGGCAAGTCGATGGCCTGCCTGCAGGAATTGCGCCGCCAGGGGTTGCATCACGGCCTGCTGCCGATGCTCGACGTCATCCTCGAGCAGCCCGACGACGAGCGTTTCGTGCAGGCCGCGCTGGCCGCCACCGACGCGCGCGTGCTCGCCGACAGGAGCGTCTCGCCCGGGTTCCTGTTCGCCGCGCTGCTGTGGCAGCCGGTGCGCGTGCGCTGGCAGGAGGCTACGGCGCGCGGCGAGCACGGCATTCCGGCGCTCGCCGCCGCGATCGAATCGGTGCTCGACGAGCAGGCCGGACGCCTGGCGATCCAGCGTCGCTTCATCGGCGACATGCGCGAGATCTGGATGATGCAGCCGCGCTTCGAGCGGCGCACCGGTCGCTCGCCGCACGCGCTGGTCGCGCACCCGCGCTTTCGCGCCGGATGGGACTTCCTGATGCTGCGCTGTGACTCGGGCGAGATCCCCGCCGAGATCGGCCAGTGGTGGCACGAGTTCTCGCAGGCCGACTCGGCGCAGCGGCAGGCGATGCTCGAACGCGCCGCGCCCGCCAGCGGCGCGGCGAAGAAGCGCAAGCGGCGCAGCCGGCGGCGCAGTGCGGCGTCCGAAGCCGAAGGCGGAGCGTCGGGAGCCGAAGGCGGGGCGTCCGGAGCCGAAGGCGGGGCGTCCGGAGCCAGTGGCGGAGTGTCCGGAGCCAGTGGCGGAGTGTCCGGAGCCGAAGGCGCAGTGTCCGAAGCCAGCGGCGGAGTGCGCGAAACCCGCAGCGGCGCAACGGAGTCCGAGCCGCGGAGCGCCTGATGCGCGCCTGGATCGGTCTCGGCGCGAATCTCGGCGACGCAGCCGACACCTTCGCGCAGGCGCTCGGCCGGCTCGATGCGCTGCCGGACGTAGCCGTGCTGCGCTGTTCGTCGCTGTACCGCAGCGCGCCGGTCGACGCCGACGGACCCGACTACCGCAACGCCGCCGCCGAGCTGGCCACCGCACGCGCGCCGCAGGCGCTGCTCGAGGCGCTGCTCGACGTCGAACGCGCGCTCGGCCGCGAACGTCCGTACCGCAACGCCCCGCGCCGCATCGATCTCGACTTCCTCCTCGGCGCCGACGATTCGGGCGCGCCGATGCTCGTCGACACGGCGACGCTGCAGCTGCCGCATCCGCGCCTGCACGAGCGCGCCTTCGCCCTCGCCCCGCTCGCCGAGCTGGATCCCTCGCTCGACGTCCCCGGACACGGCAGCGTCGCCACCCTGCTGCGCGCCTGCGCCGGGCAGCGCGTCGAACGCGAGGCGCCGCTGCGCTTCCCCGCATCGGGCGCCCGATGAACGCACTCCCCGTTCCGCTGCAGACGGTCGCGTTGCTCGTCGCGTCGAACGTCTTCATGACCTTCGCCTGGTACGCGCACCTGAAGGATCTTGCGTCGCGACCGTGGTGGATCGCCGCGATCGCCAGCTGGGGGATCGCGTTCTTCGAATACCTGCTGCAGGTGCCAGCGAACCGCATCGGCTACGGCCATTTCACGCTGCCGCAGCTGAAGATCCTGCAGGAAGTGATCACGCTGTCCGTCTTCGTGCCGTTCGCGATGCTGTACATGGGGCAGTCGTTGAAGCTCGACTACCTGTGGGCGGCGCTGTGCCTGCTCGGCGCCGTCTACTTCGCCTTCCGCTCATGACCCTCACCGTCCCGTCCGCAACGCCCTCGCCGTTCGAGAAGTACCGCCACATCGTCGTCGAAGGCCCGATCGGCGCCGGCAAGACCTCGCTCGCCCGCAGGCTGTCGGAGCGCTTCGGCGCGAAGCTCGTGCTCGAAGACCCGACGGCCAATCCCTTTCTCGAACGCTTCTATCGCGACGCGCGTCGCTACGCGCTGCCCACGCAGCTGTTCTTCCTGTTCCAGCGCGTGAACCAGCTGCGCGACCTCGCCCAGCAGGAGCTGTTCTCGCAGTCGGCCGTCGGCGACTTCCTGCTCGACAAGGATCCCCTGTTCGCGCGCCTGACGCTGGCCGACGACGAGCTGGCGCTGTACCGGCAGATCTTCGAGAGCCTGCGGCCGCAGGCGCCGACGCCCGATCTCGTCGTCTACCTGCAGGCGCAGCCCGACACGCTGGTCGAGCGCGTGCGACGGCGCGGCGTCGAGATGGAAGCGGCGATCTCCGAGACGTACCTGCGCGAGCTTGCCGAGGGGTACAGTCGCTACTTCCATCATTACGACGCTGCGCCGCTGCTGATCGTGAACACCGAGCACCTGAACCCGATCGACCGCGACGAGGACTTCGCCGTGCTCGTGCGCCAGCTCGCCGAGATGCGTGGGCGGCGCAGCTTCTTCGCCGTCGGGGAGTAGGCGCATGCGCGTCGTCGAACGCATCGCGGACCTGCGCGAAGCGCTGCGCGGCAATGCACGCACCGCTTTCGTGCCGACGATGGGCAATCTGCACGAAGGGCACCTGTCGCTGGTGCGGATCGCGAAGGCGCATGGCGAGCCGGTGGTCGCCAGCATCTTCGTGAACCGCCTGCAGTTCGGTCCCAACGAAGACTTCGGCCGCTATCCGCGAACTTTCGAGCGCGACTGCGATGCGCTGCGCGCCGCCGGCTGCGATCTCGTCTTCGCGCCCGACGAGAGCGAGCTGTATCCGGTGTCGCAGACCTTCCGCGTGGCCACGCCCGCGGGCCTGGGAGACGTGCTCGAAGGCGCGTTCCGCCCCGGTTTCTTCGAAGGCGTCGCCACCGTCGTGCTGAAGCTCTTCGGCTGCGTGCAGCCGGCCGTCGCCGTGTTCGGCCGCAAGGATTACCAGCAGCTGCTCGTCGTGCGGAAGATGGTCGAGCAGTTCGACCTGCCGATCCGCATCCTCGCCGGCGAGACGGCGCGCGAGAGCGACGGACTGGCGATGTCGTCGCGCAACGGATATCTCGATGCCGCGCAGCGTTCGGAGGCGCCGGCGTTGCACCGCGCGCTGCTCGCGCTCGTCGATCGCACGCGCCAGATCGCGGCGAATTACGCTTCGGCGAAGCGCGAGGAAGCGCAGCGCGAGGACGACGCGATGCGCGAAGCGACACGCGAAACGACGCGCGAAATGGCGCGCGAGGCGGCGCGTGACGCGCTGCAGGCGGCCGAACGCGAAGCGCTCGACGGCCTGCGCGCGCGCGGCTGGGTTCCCGATTATCTTGTCGTGCGGCGCCGCGCCGATCTCGCCGTCCCCGACAGCAGCGATCTCACGCAAGCGGAATCGCTCGTCGCGCTCGGCGCGGCGCGCCTGGGCACGACGCGGCTCCTCGACAACGTCGAGTTCTGACGGCCTCCCCGAGCGAGCGCGGCGAAAGATTCCCGCGCCGCCCGGGCCTCCCGGTTGCCCGACTCCGGCTCCGATCGCGCATCGCGATCCGACAGCAGGAGGACGTCATGAAGCACGAGAAAACGCAGAACCCGGCCAACGCTTCCCGAGGCCACCCTCGCGTGCAGGGCGAAGGCGACTACGAAGCCGCCCGTCACTACCGCAAGGACGTCGAAGAGTTCGTCGAATCGGGGAAGGTCGACGAAGCGATGCGCAAGGCCGCGCCGCGCAACGACGAGGAAGCCCGACAGATGGAGAAGGCCGAGAAGGCGGGCAAGGCCCGCTCGAAGGGCGAGGATCCTGCGCTGCGCAAGGGGAACACGAAGCACTGAGACGCTTCGCATCGAGGAGAGCCGCACCCGCGCGCAGACAGGATCGCCGCGGCACGGGTTGCGCTTTCCCGCGCCGCGGAATACAGCGTTCTTGAACACGCAAACCGTTTCGCACGCGAAACCGCTGTATTTCGCAGCGCGCCTTCTGCGGCGGCGCTCACCCCTCGTACCCGGCCGGATTCGCCTGCTGCCACCTCCATGCGTCGGCGCACATCCGCTCGACGCCGTACTGCGCCCGCCAGCCGAGCAGCCGCTCGGCGAGCGCCGGATCCGCGTAGCACTGGGCGACGTCTCCGGGGCGCCGATCGACGATGCGATACGGCACCGCGCGCCCGCTCGCCCGCTCGAAGGCGCGCACGAGCTCGAGCACCGAGCAACCGTTGCCGGTGCCCAGGTTCACCGTGAACGCCCCCGGATGTGCGCGCGCCCGCGCCAACGCCGCCAGGTGCCCGCGCGCGAGATCGACGACGTGGATGTAGTCGCGCACGCCGGTGCCGTCCGGCGTCGGCCAGTCGCCGCCGAACACCGACAGTTGCGCGAGCCGGCCCACCGCCACCTGGCTGACGTAGGGCATCAGGTTGTTCGGCACGCCGCGCGGATCTTCGCCGATGCGCGCGCTCTCGTGCGCGCCCACCGGATTGAAGTAGCGCAGGATGCCGATCGACCACGCCGGGTCGGAAGCGGCGAGATCGAGCAGGATGCGCTCGATCATCGCCTTGCTGTGTCCGTAGGGATTGGTGGGCGCCACGCGCGCGTCCTCGCGGATCGGCACCGACGCCGGATCGCCGTAGACGGTGGCCGACGAGCTGAAGACGATGCGGCGAATGCCGGCCGCGTTCATCGCGCGCAGCAGCGCGATCGATCCGCCGACATTGTTGTCGTAGTAGGAGAGCGGGTCGGCCACCGACTCGCCCACCGCCTTCAGCCCGGCGAAGTGGATCACCGCGTCGAAGCGACGCGAGCCGAATACACCGCGCAGCGCTTCCCCGTCGCGGATGTCGGCGACGACGAGCGGCGCTTCGCGGCCGGTGATCGCCTGCACGCGCCGCAACGACTCGGCGCTGGCGTTCGACAGGTTGTCGACGACGACGACGTCCCAGCCTGCCTGCAGCAGCTCGACCACCGTGTGCGAGCCGATGTACCCGGCTCCGCCCGTCACCAGCACCGATCCCGTCGTCCGCGTCAAAGCCGCTGCTCCCTTCGCTGCAACCGCACGGCCGTTGCGTGCGGTCTGTCGTGTCAAGTTTCGCATGCGGTCGAAACGGCGACCCGTACAATCGCGCGCATGCTGATCCCCGTCGTCCTGTCCGGCGGCGCCGGAACCCGCCTGTGGCCGGTTTCGCGCGAGGCCTTCCCCAAGCCGTTCATGAAACTCGGCGGCGCCTCGAGCCTGCTGCAGCGAACGCTCGAACGCGCACTGCCGCTGGCAGACGGCGGACGCGCGGCGATCGTCACCAACCGCGAGTACTTCTTCAAGACGCGCGAGGAGATCTACGGCTGCGCGGGCGCGCGCAACGTCCGCGTCACGCAACTGCTCGAGCCGGTCGGCCGGAACACGGCTCCCGCCGTCGCGCTCGCCGCGCTGTGGGCGAGCGCCGTCGACCCGGACGCCGTCCTGCTCGTGCTGCCGGCCGATCACCTGATCCCCGACGCCGACGCGTTCCGCGAGGTCGCGCGCCGCGCCGCAGAGCTGGCGGCGGCCGGCTCGATCGTGCTGTTCGGCATCCGGCCCAGCGCGCCCGAAACCGGCTTCGGCTACATCGAGATGGGCGACGTGCTGAGCGGAGAAGCACGCGCCGTGCGCCGCTTCGTCGAGAAGCCCGACGCGGCGCTCGCCGTGCAGTTCCTCGCCGGCGGCGGCTTCGTCTGGAACAGCGGCATGTTCTGCTTTCGCGCGCAGACCATCCTCGAGGCGATGCAGGCGCACGCGCCGGAACTGCTCGCCGCGGCGCACGCCGCGTGGGAAGCCAGCCGCGCAGACGCCTCCGACGAAAAGCTGGCGATCGCCGAGCAGCTCTTCGCGGCGTGTCCGGAGATCTCGATCGACTACGCCGTGATGGAAAAAGCCGACGGCGTCGTCGTGCTGCCGGCCGCTTTCCACTGGAGCGACATCGGCTCGTGGAAGGCGGTATCGGAAGAGCTGGAGCCCGACGCCGACGGCAACACCACGGTCGGCGAGACGCTGCTGCAGGGCGCGAAGAACACGCACGTGCAGAGCGAAGACCGGCTCGTCGCCGCGGTGGGCGTCGAGAACCTGCTGATCGTCGACACGCCCGACGCGCTGCTCGTCGCGGACAAGGGCGCGAGCCAGCAGGTGCGCGCGATCGTCGAGCGCCTGAAGTCGAGCGGCCACGATGCGGCGCGGCTGCACCGGACGGTGGCGCGGCCCTGGGGCACGTACACCGTGCTGCAGGAGGGCCCGCGCTTCAAGATCAAGCGCATCGAAGTCAAGCCGAAGGAGCGCCTGTCGCTGCAGATGCACCATCACCGCAGCGAGCACTGGATCGTCGTCTCGGGCACGGCCCGGGTGCAATGCGACGAGCGCGAGCACCTCGTCGCGGCCAACGAATCGACCTACATCCCGATCGGAACGAAGCATCGGCTGGAGAATCCCGGCGTCGTGCCGCTGGTGATGATCGAGGTGCAGTGCGGCGACTACCTCGGCGAGGACGACATCGTCCGTTTCGACGACGCGTACGGGCGCCCGACCGAGGGCTGAGCTCGCCGTTGGCCAAGGCCCGGTTCTTCTACGCGCTGCGGCCTGATCCGGCCGCGGCCGACCAGCTCGCGGCGATCGCCGCGCAGGCGGCGACGCGATGGGGCGGCCGCGCCTTCGCCGCACCCGACATCCACCTGACGCTCGCATTCGTCGGCATGCAGCCGGTCGAACGGCAGCCGGCGCTGCAGGCGATCCTGCAGGGGTTGCCTGCGCGCTTCCACGTCCCCGACGACTCCCGTGCGACCGCGGCCGACGCGCAGCGCACGGCAGACGCCGACCCGATTCCGGCGCTCTCGTTGTCGCGACTCGGCAGCTTCGGGCACGGCGTGCTGTGGATCGGCCCGGCGAAGCAAGCGGACGGGGCAGGATCCGGGCGCAGCTTCGCCCACCGACTCGCGCAGGAAATCCGCGCACGCCTGCGGGACGCGGGAATCGCCTTCGACGACCGGCCGCTCAAACTGCATGCGACGATCGTTCGCGGCGCGCGCGGTTTCACCGACGAGCGCGGCGTTGACCTGGCCGGTACCGAGGAGGCGGGCGATGCCGGCGCCGGCCGGTTGGCGGTCGCTGCGTCGCCGATCGTCGTCGCGCGCACCTGGTCGCTCGCGCTCGGCGCGTCGTACGCCGATTCGACGCCGCTGCGACGCTATCGCTGGTGGGGCCCCGCTGCGCCCGCGGGGTCGCCGTGAGCGCCCATATCCTCGTGGTCGAGGACGAGCCGGCGATCCGCGAGCTGGTCGCCGTCAATCTTCGCCATGCAGGCTATCGCGTCGACGGCGTCGATTCGGCCGAGGCCGCACGTACGGCGATCGCGCACGCGCTCCCCGATCTGATCGTGCTCGACTGGATGCTGCCCGGCGAAGCCGGCGTCGATCTCCTGAAGGCGTTGCGCGCGGACACGCGCACCGGCAAGGTGCCGATCGTGCTGCTGACGGCGCGGGCCCACGAGGGCGACAAGCTGCTCGGCTTCGAGCGGGGCGCGGACGACTACGTCACCAAGCCGTTCTCGACGCGCGAACTGGTCGCCCGCGTGCGCGCCGTCCTGCGGCGCACGGGGCCGGGGGCGAAGGGGTCCTCGGGGGCGGAAGACGAAGCGCCGATCGAGATCGAAGGCCTGCGCCTGGAGCCGGCAGCGATACGCGTGAGCGCCGGCGACGCGCGGCTCTCGCTCAGTCCGACCGAGTTTCGGCTGCTGCATTTCCTGATGCGCAACGCGGATCGCGCCGTCTCGCGCGACCGCCTGCTCGACGAAGTGTGGGGCGATCGCGTGTATATTGACCAGCGCACGGTCGACGTGCACATCCGGCGGTTGCGGCTCGCGCTCGCCCCCAGCGGCCACGACCGGTTGATCGAAACCGTTCGCGGAGAAGGCTACCGCTTCGCGCGTAGCTGAGCGCCGCCTCCGCATCCTTCGCGCCAACGTCCGGGAACGCCGTGCGCCTCGTGTTTCGCAATCTGGCTGCCATCCTCACAGCCGCCGTCATCGCCGCGCTGCTCGACGCCTACGTCTCGGAACGCGCCGCAGTCTGGTGGCTCGGCGTGGCGCTCGTCGTCTACGCGCTCAGCGAAACCGTCTATCTCGCACGGCTGCATCATTGGGCGGCGCTGCCGCGCAACCGCTCCCTGCCGGCCGGCTACGGCCCGTGGCGCGCGCTGATCGCCCGGCTTTCGCGCTTCGCGCGCCAGGAGGTCGATGCGCAGATCGAGCTCGCCTCGGAGCTCGAGCGCATCCACGCGGCCGTCGACCAGTTGCCCGACGGCCTCGTCGTGCTCGACCGCTACGACCATGTGCTGTGGGCCAACGACGCGGCCGAGAGCCTGCACGGCATCTTCGGCACCCGGCGGCCGATCCATCACTTCATCCGGCAGCCCGAGCTGGCCACGCTGCTCGGCACGAACGAGCCGGGCAGCTCGATCCGCGTCGAGCTGCCCGGTCGGCCCGGTCGCATCTACGAGCTGCTGCTGCACCGGGCGCAGGGCGACCAGAAGCTGCTGATCACGCGCGACGTCACCGAGCGCGCGAAGCTCGACGCGATGCGCAGCGACTTCGTCGCCAATGTCTCGCACGAGATCCGCACGCCGGTCACGGTGATCGCGGGATTCGCCGAGACGCTGCTCACGCTCGATCTCGACGCCGACAAGCGGCGCGAGTACCTCGAGTCGATCCTCGAACAGAGCCGCACGATGCAAAGGCTGGTCGACGACCTGCTGACGATCTCCTCGCTCGAAAGCGACACGCAGGCGCTCGACGACGAAACGGTCGACCTCGCATCGCTGCTCCAGCGGATGGTCGACGAAGCGCGGACGATCTCGGCCGGTCGTCACGAGATCTCGCTCGTCCTCGACGGACCGCGTCGCGTGCTCGCCTCCGCGGGCGAACTCGAGAGCGCCGTGCGCAACCTGCTCACCAACGCGATCCGCTACACGCCCGACGGCGGCCGCATCGCCGTCGACTGGCGCGTGCAGGACGCCGAGGGACGCATTTCCGTGCGCGACACCGGCATCGGCATCGCACCGGAGCACCTGCCGCGCTTGGCCGAGCGTTTCTATCGCGTCGATCGCGGCCGGTCGCGCGCAACCGGCGGAACCGGCCTCGGCCTGGCGATCGTCAAGCGGATCATGGCGCGCCACCAGGGACACCTTCGCTTCGACAGCGCACCGGGTCGCGGCAGCACCTTCGTGCTGTGCCTGCCGGCGGCGCGGCTCGTCGCCGATTCGGCGCCGTCCTCGTCGCCCTCGTCGCCCTCGTCGCCCGCGGCGCTCGGGGCAGCGCCGGGCCGCGCGATCGCGGAGGCGCCCGCCGAATCGAAGGACGATGCCGCGGGAGAGATGCAGGTCGGCGCGCCTGTCGATCAGCCCCCTTCCCCGGCCTCCCGGTCGGAGTCGAGCGGCGCCTGACGCAGGTCGACGCCCTCGACCAGCAGAGCGACGTGCTCGGCGATGTTCTTCGCGTGATCGCCGGCGCGCTCGATCGACTGCACGACGAACACGGCGGCCACGCCGGAAGTCACCGAAGCAGGCTTCTCTGCCATTGCCTGCATCAGCTCGCCGATCAGGCGGTCGCGCAGATCGTCGACTTCGCCGTCGATCGCCTCGAGCTGCGCGGCTACGGTGGCATCGTGCCTCACGAACGCATCGATGGCGGCATCGAACATCCGGCGCACCCGCGACGCCATGCGCTCGATCCCGTCGATTCCGATCGGCGACGGCGCAGCGGCGAAATCGCGACTGCGCAGCGCGATCTTCTTCGCCTCGTCGCCGATGCGCTCGAGGTCGTTGACGATGTGGATCACGGCGATGATCTCGCGCAGGTCGATCGCGATCGGCTGGCGGCGCGCGATCGTCCGGTTGCAGCGCAGGTCGGATTCGACCTGCAGCTGGTTCACGCGCTGCTCGTCGTGCAGCACCGCTTCGACGAGTTGCGGATCGTGCCGGCGGATCGCTTCGATCGCGCGCACCATCTGCCGCTCGACGAGCCCGGCCATCGTCGTCACCGTGCTGCGCAGCACCTCGATTTCGGTGTCGAAGCTGCGGTGGGCGTATTCGCGATTGATCATGCCGATGCTCCGTGCGGTAGGCGCAGCCGATTCGGTCGCACGTTCTTCAGCCGAAGCGGCCCGTGATGTAGTCTTCGGTCGCCTTCTTGCGCGGCTTGATGAAGATCTCGTCGGTCTTTCCGAACTCGACGAGCTCTCCGAGGTACATGTAGGCGGTGTAATCGGAGATGCGCGCCGCCTGCTGCATGTTGTGCGTGACGATCGCGATCGTGTATTCGTTCTTCAGCTCGGCGACGAGCTCCTCGATGCGCGACGTCGAGATCGGATCGAGCGCGCTGGTCGGCTCGTCGAGCAGCAGCACCTCCGGCTTCACCGCCACCATGCGCGCGATGCACAGCCGCTGCTGCTGCCCGCCCGAGAGGCTCAGTCCGCTCGAATCGAGCTTGTCCTTCACTTCCTCCCACAACGCCGCCTTGCGCAGCGCCCATTCGACGCGATCCTGCATCGCGTCGCGCGACAGCTTCTCGTACAGCCGCACGCCGAAGGCGATGTTCTCGAAGATCGTCATCGGGAACGGCGTCGGCTTCTGGAACACCATGCCGACCCTTGCGCGCAGCAGGTTCACGTCGACCGACGGATCGAGCACGTTGCGGCCCGCCATGCGGATCTCGCCTTCGGCGCGCTGGTTCGGGTAAAGGTCGAACATCCGGTTGAAGGTGCGCAGCAGCGTCGACTTGCCGCAACCCGACGGCCCAATGAACGCGGTAACGCGATTGCGCGCGACGGCTAGCGAGACGTCGGTCAGTCCGCGGAACCGGCCGTAGTAGAACGACAGGCCCCGCACTTCGATGGCCGCCGACGGTTCGACCGGCATGATTGCCTGCATTGCCTTCCTGCTCCCCGCGGTTTCAGCCGCGTTGACGATCGCGGAACATCACGCGCGCGAGCACGTTCAGCCCGAGCACGACGAGCGCGATCAGCGCTGCGCCGCCCCAGGCGAGCTGCTGCCAGTTCTCGTACGGGCTCATCGCGAAGTTGTAGATCACCACCGGCAGGTTCGCCATCGGTGCGCGCATGTCGGCGGTGAAGAACTGGTTGTTCAGCGCCGTGAACAGCAACGGCGCCGTCTCGCCGGCGATGCGCGCGACGGCCAGCAGCACGCCGGTGACGACGCCGCCGCGCACCGCGCGCAGCGCCACGGCGAGGCTCACCTTCCAGCGCGGCGCACCGAGCGCGAACGCGGCCTCGCGCAGGCTGCCGGGAACCAGCAGCAGCATGTTCTCGGTGGTGCGCACGACGACCGGGATCGCGATCAGCGCCAGCGCGAGCGACCCCGCCCAGCCGGAGAAGTGGCCGACGGTGGCGACCGCGATCGCGTAGACGAAGAGGCCGATGACGATCGACGGCGCCGACAGCATGATGTCGGTGACGAAGCGCGTGATCGAGGCGAAGCGCGAGCGCGCGCCGAACTCGGCGAGATGGATGCCGGCGAGGATGCCGATCGGCGTGGCGACGAAGGTCGCGAAGGCGACCATCATCGCGCTGCCGACGATGGCGTTCGCCAGCCCGCCGCCCTGCGTGCCGGGCGCCGGGGTCGACTCCAGGAAGAGGTCGGCGCCGAAGGCGGCGAGCCCCGAGGCGAACAGCGTCCACAGGATCCAGCCGAGCGCCGCCAGCCCGACCGACATCGCCGCCGCCGACAGCGCCAGGCCGGCGACGTTGGCGAACTTGCGGCGGTGGTACAGGAAGGTGTCCATGCGGCGGCTCAGACGCCGGCTCGCGCGGCGCTTCGCTGCACGAGCCACTTCGCCACGCCGAGCACGACGAAGGTGATGACGAACAGCAGCAGGCCGAGCGCGAACAGCGACGGGATGTGCAACACCGGATCGGCCTCGGCGAACTCGTTGGCGAGCGTCGACGCGATCGAGTTGCCCGGCGCGAACAGGCTCGGCGAAAGCCGGTTCGCGTTGCCGATGACGAAGGTCACCGCCATCGTCTCGCCGAGTGCGCGACCCAGGCCGAGCATCACGCCGCCGACGACGCCGATGCGCGTGTACGGGAGCACCACGTGGCGCACGACTTCCCAGGTCGTGCAGCCGAGCCCGTAGGCCGACTCCTTCAGCACCGGCGGAACGGTCTGGAAGACGTCGCGCATCACCGATGCGACGAAGGGCACGACCATCAGCGCGAGCACGACGCCGGCGGTGAACACGCCGATACCCAACGGCGGTCCGGCGAAGATCGGCAGACCGCTGGCGGCGAGCAGCGGCTGCACCTGCGTCTGCAGCACCGGCGCGAGCACGAACAGTCCCCAGAACCCGTAGATGATCGACGGGATGCCGGCGAGCAGCTCGACGGCGATGCCCAGCGGCCGTGCGAGCTTCGCCGGGCACATCTCGGTGAGGAAGACGGCGATGCCGAAGCTCACCGGAACGGCGATCGCCAGCGCGATCGCCGACGTGGCGATCGTGCCGTATCCGGCGACGACCGCACCGTAGACGTCGTCGGCCGGACTCCAGGTCGTGCCGACGAGGAAGCCGGCGCCGAAGGTGCGCAGCGCCGGCCATGCCTCGACGACGAGCGCGACGAGGATGCCGGTCAGCGCTACCAGCACCAGCGCCGCGAAGAAGCGGGTGATCGCGACGAAGGCGCGATCCTGCGCGGCGAAGCGCCTGCCGCGCGAGTCGCCCACGTTCGCGCGCGCGGCCTGCGGCGTCGTGTACGCCGTACGGTCGAAGGCCGCGTCGATCGTCGTTCGCTCGGCCATCGCCGCGTTCGTCATCGATCGCCTCGATCGCCGGAATCTCAATACCCGCTTTTCAGCACCGGTCGCCCGGACGCATCGCGCACGTCCGCCCACAACGCCTCGACCTTCTCCACGACGGCTGCGGGCAGCGGAACGTAGTCGAGTTCGAGCGCGAGCGCGCGGCCGTCGTTCAGCGCCCACCGGAAGAACTTCAGCACCTCGGCCGAACGCGCCGGATCGTCGGCGGTGCGATGCACGAGGATGTAGGAGGCCGACGTCATCGGCCACGCCTCGTCGCCGTGCTGATGATTCAGGTTCACGCCGAAGCCGGGCGACGACGCCCAGTCGGCATTGGCGGCCGCCGCCGCGAAGCTGCGGTCGTTCGGCTGCACCGTCCTGCCGTCGCGATTGATCATCGCCGCGTGCGTGAGCCCGTTCTGCCGGGCATACGCGTATTCGACGTAGCCGACCGAGCCGGCGATCTTCGTGACGTTCGCGGCCACCCCCGCGTTGCCCTTGCCGCCGACGCCCGATTTCCAGTTCACCGTCTTGCCCGCGCCGATCTCCGAACGGAACGACGGCGACACCTGTGAGAGATAGTCGGTGAACGCCGCCGTCGTGCCGGACGAGTCGGAGCGGTAGACCAGCGTGATCGCGCTCGACGGAAGCTGCAGTCCGGGGTTGAGCGCGCCGATCCTCGCGTCGTTCCACTTCGTGATCGCGCCGCGGTAGATGTCGGCGAGCACCGGCCCGTCGAGGGTGATCCGCCCCGGCTGCACGCCGGGAAGATTGGCCACTGCGACGATGCCGCCGATCACCGCGGGAAACTGCAGCAGAGCGTTCCTGTCGAGGTCTTCGCCCTTCATCGGATCGTCGGAGGCGCCGAAGTCGACCGTCTTGCCGACGATCTGCTTGACCCCGCCGCCGGAGCCGATGCCCTGGTAGTTGACGCTGGTGCCGGTGGCCGCCTTGTACGCCTCGGCCCATTTCGCGTAGATCGGCGCCGGGAAGGTCGCGCCGGCGCCGGTGATGTCGACGGCCTGCGCCGTGGCCATACCCAACGCGAGCGTGGCCCCGATCAGAAGCCGTCCGGCCGCGTTTGCTTTCGCATTCATCTTCGTCCCTCTGTTCGCTGTGTCATGCGAGCAGGCTACGGGGCGACGATGACGGTTTCGTTACGGTGCGGCCGCGGCGAAGCGTTCGATATGATGATCGACGTCGCCGAACTGCTGCGCGAGCATCGTCAGGCGCTTGAACGTGTGCGAGATCTTCATCTCCACCGTCATCCCCATGCCGCCGTGCAGCTGGATCGCCTCCTGGCCGACGTGCCGGCAGGCAGTGCCCACCAGCACCTTCGCCGCCGACACGATGCGCGCGCGCTCGGCCGCGTCGATCTCGCCGCGCGCCGCCGCGTCGACCTTCGCGCAGGCGAGCAGCGTGATCGAGCGCGCTTGCTCGGCGTGGATCGTCATGTCGACCATCCGGTGCTGCAGCGCCTGGAACGAGCCGATCGGAACGCCAAACTGCCGGCGCGTCTTCAGGTATTCGAGCGTGGCCTGGTTCGCCGAGTCGATCGCGCCGACCGCTTCGGCGCAGCCGATGGCGCAGGCGAAGTCGACCGCCTCCTCGATCGCCGCGCGCGCGTCGCGCCCGTCGCCCAGTCGCGCGTCGCCGTCCAGCGCGACGTCGCGGAACGCGACGTCGGCCGCGCGCAGGTCGTCGACCGTGCGGAAGGTCTTCATCGAGACGCCGCTGCGATGCGCATCGACGACGAACACGCCGACCCCGCCGTCATGCCCCGGCCCGTCGGCGATGCGCGCGGTAACGACGAGCGCATCGGCCATCGGCGCATGCAGCACCATCCGCTTCTCGCCCGCAAGGCGCCAGCCGCCGCCGGCAACGGGCGTCGCGGTCGTGGCAGTCGCGTCGAGCGAACGGCCCAGCAGCGTCTCGACGTGCGCGAAAGCGAGCTTCGCCGAGCCGTCGACGATGCGCGGCACGAGCGCTGCGCGCTGCGCGGGCGTGCCCAGCGTCGCGACGAGCCGCCCGGCCGGCGCCAGCGTCGACGCGAAGGGTTCGACGAGCAGCGCGGCGCCGAAGGCCTGCATCGGCGCCACGAGATCGATCGTGCCGCCGCCGAAGCCGCCGTCGTCGGCCGCGAACGGCACCGACAGCAGGCCCATCGACGCGAGGTCGCGCCACACCATGGCGCTGAATCCGTCGCTCGAAGAGACGATCGCCTTGCGTGATTCGAAGCCGTAGCTTCGCTCGAGCAGCCGGCGCACGCTGTCGGCGAGCAGCCGCTGCTCTTCGGTGTGCTGGAAGTCCATCGGCAGTCCTCAGAGTCCCAGCGCGGCCTTCGCGATGATGTTGCGCTGGATCTCGTTCGATCCGGCGTAGATCGAGGTCTTGCGGAAATTGAAGTAGCGCGGCGTCACGGCGGCGGTACGCTCGTCGAAGCCCTCGTAGTCGATCGGGCGGAACATCTGCGCGAAGGGCCCCGCCGCCTGCATCCGCAGTTCGGTGAGCGCCTGCTGGATCTCGGTGCCGCGGATCTTGAGCATCGACACCTCGGGACCGATGCGGCCGGTGCGGCGCATCTCGTCGACGAAGCGCAGGTTCGTGATCTCCAGCGCCATCAGCTCGATCTCGACGCGCGAGAGCCGGTCGCGGAAACGCGGATCGTCGAGCAGCGGCTTGCCGTTCTTCGTCGTGGCCGCCGCGATCTCCTTCAGCCGTGCGAGCTCGCGCTTCGACGCACCGATGCGTCCGGTGTTCAGCCGCTCGTGGCCGAGCAGGTACTTGGCCACCGTCCAGCCCTCGTTCTCGCGGTGCACGAGGTTCTCGACCGGCACTTCGACGTCGTCGAAGAAGACCTCGTTCACCTCGTGCCCCTCGTCGAGCAGGATCAGCGGCCGCACGGTGATGCCCGGCGTCTTCATGTCGATCAGCAGGAAGCTGATGCCCTCCTGCCTGCGCGACGAAGAACCGTCCGTGCGCACCAGGCAGAAGATCCAGTCGGCGAAGTGCGCCAGCGTCGTCCAGATCTTCTGGCCGTTGACGACGTAACGGTCGTCGCGGCGCTGCGCGCGCGTCTTCAGCGACGCCAGATCCGAGCCGGAACCGGGTTCCGAATACCCCTGGCACCAGAAGTCGTCCGCGCGATAGATGCGCGGCAGGAAGCGTTTCTTCTGCGCTTCGGTACCGAACTGCAGCAGCACCGGCGCGCACATCGCCACGCCGAAGGGGACGATCGGCGGCGCGCCGGCACAGGCGCATTCCTCCTCGAACAGGTAGCGCTGCACGGGCGTCCAGTCGGTGCCGCCCCATTCGCGCGGCCACGCCGGCGCGATCCAGCCCTTGTCGGCGAGGATGCGGTGCCAGCCGACGAGGTCGTCCTTCGTGAGTTCCTCGTAGTCGAGCACCTTGCGGCGCAGCGTCGCGGGCACGCTGACGTCGAGCCAGGCGCGCACCTCGTCGCGAAAGGCCAGCTCTTCGGCCGAATAGTTCAGGTCCATTCGATCGCTCCGGGCAAACGGTTCACTTGATCGAGCTCACTCGATCGGGCTCATTCGATCGGACTCACTCGATCGCGTCCGCGCCGATCGGACCGCAGCCGGCCAGATCGGACTCGCTGCACGGCGGCAACTGCGAGGCCAGCTCGCGCAGCGCGCTGCGCAGCCCCTCCTCGAGCATCGGATGATAGAAGGGCATCCGCAGCAGATCGTGCACGGTGAGCGTGCGCTCCATCGCCAGCGCGAGCAGGTGCGCGAGGTGCGCGCCGGCGGGCGCGCACAGCTCTGCCCCGAGCAGCAGGCCGATGCCGCGCGCGGCATACACGCGCAGCACGCCGCGGGCGCGCTGCTCGATGCGCGCGCGCCCCTGTCGCTCGAAGCGGTATTCGCCCACGAGCACGTCGCTGGCGTCGAGCTGCGAGAAGCGCCTGCCGACGACGGCCACCTCGGGGTCGCAGAAGACGATCGACAGCGGCACGCGCCGACGGAAGCGCCGCGTCACCGCTCCGCTGGCGATCAGCCCCGCGATGTGTCCCTCGTCGGCCGCTTCGTGCTGCAGGGGCGCCTGCGCATTCGCGTCGCCGACGACGAAGACCTGCGACGCGCCCGCCCGCATCGTCGTCGGATCGATGCTCGGCAGGCCGTTCTCGTCGAGCGCAACGCCGAGCGTTTCGAGACCGAGTCCGGCGAGAACCGGACGGCGTCCGAGCGCGGCGAGAACCGCGTCGACCTGCACCTCCTGGCGGCCGTTGCTCACACGCACGCTGCCGTCGTCCGCCGCGGACACGACGGCGGGCGCGCCGACGTGCACCGGAAATTCCTGGCGCAGCGACGCCAGCAGCGCCGCGTTCACCTGCGGGTCGCTCAGTCCGGCCGCGAGTTCGCTCGAACCGAATGCGGTCACCTCGATGCCCAGCCGCGACAGCGCCTGCGCGATCTCGGCGCCGACCGCGCCCATGCCGACGACGGCGATGCGCGCCGGAAGATCGACGCGCTCGAACAGGTCGTCGGTAGTGAGCAGCCGATCGCCCAGCGCCCGCCACGGCGGCGGAACGACCGGCTCCGAACCGGTGGCGACGATGATGCGTCGCGCGCGCAGACGGCGCCCGTTCACTTCGACGCAATCGGGGGCGACGATCCGTGCGTGACCGGTGATCGCGCGCTCGCCCAGGCCATCGGTGAGCTTGCGCACGCCGGAGACGAACTGGTCGCGCAGGACGCGCACGCGGGCGAGCACCGCCGGCACGTCGGCGTGCAGCGACTCCGCGCCACGGATGCCGAACGTGTCGAAATCGCGGCGTCGGTGAAATGCGTTGGCGGCTTCGATCAGCGCCTTGGACGGCATGCAGCCGACGCGCGCGCAGGTCGTCCCCCATTTACCGTCGTCGATCAGTGCGAAGCGCTCGCTGCGCTTGCGGATCTCGCGTAGTGCGGCCAATCCGGCGGTGCCGGCCCCGATGACGACGATGTCCAGGATTGCCTCGTCCATCGAACGATCTTAACCCGCGCAGCCGCCGTTTTTTCGGTATGGTTGTCCGACCCGCCGGAGACCCGAATGAACGAGAACCTCGCCCGCTTTCGCGCTGCACGCGACCTTCTGTTCGCGCATCGCGCCGACTACGACGCCGCGGTCGCGTCGTTCCGCTGGCCGCAGCTCGAGCACTTCAACTGGGCGCTCGACCACTTCGACGACATGGCGCGCGGCAACGACGGCACCGCATTGTGGATCGTCGAAGACGACGGTTCCGAAAAGCGGCGCAGCTTCGCCGAGCTGCGCGAGCGCTCGAACCGCGTCGCCAACTGGCTCGAATCGCTCGGCGTGCGCCGCGGCGACCGCGTGCTGCTGATGCTCGGCAACGAGGTCGCGCTGTGGGAGACGATGCTCGCCTGCATCAAGATCGGCGCCGTGATGATTCCGGCCACCAACCTGCTCACGCGCGACGACCTCGCCGACCGCCTCGAGCGAGGCCATGTGGCGCACATCGTCACGCGCTCGGCCAACGCCGATCGCTTCGACGGCATCGCCGGAAATCGCACGCGCATCTGCGTCGATGCGCCGCCCGCCGGCTGGATCTCCTACGCCGGCGCCGACGACGCGTCGCCCGAGTACGCGCCGAAAGCCGAAACCCGTCCCGACGAGACGCTGCTGCTCTATTTCACCTCGGGCACGACCAGCAAGCCCAAGCTCGTGCGCCACACGCACCAGAGCTATCCGGTGGGACACCTGTCCACGATGTACTGGATCGGTCTGCAGCCGGGCGACGTGCACTGGAACATTTCGTCGCCGGGCTGGGCCAAGCACGCGTGGAGCTGCTTCTTCGCGCCGTGGAACGCCGGCGCCTGCGTATACGCCTTCAACATGGCGCGCTTCGACGCGAAGCGCGCGCTCGACCAGCTCGTTCGCGCCGAGGTCCGCACGCTGTGCGCGCCGCCCACCGTCTGGCGAATGCTGATCCAGGAAAACCTGCGCGCCTGGCCGGTGAAGCTGCGCGAGCTGGTCTCCGCCGGCGAGCCGCTGAATCCCGAAGTGATCCAGCAGGTGCGCGATGCGTGGGGCCTGACGATCCGCGACGGCTACGGCCAGACCGAGACCAGTTGCATCGTCGGCAATCCGCCGGGACAGCCGCTGAAGCCCGGCTCGATGGGCCGACCGCTGCCGGGCTTTCGCATCGCGCTGCTCGATGCGAACGACGAACCGGCCGACGAGGGAGAAGTGGCGCTCGATCTCTCGGTGCAGCCGGTGGGCCTGATGCCCGGCTATGCCGACGACGACGAACGCACCGCGCAGGTGATGCGCAACGGCCACTACCATACCGGCGACGTCGCGCAGCGCGACGCCGACGGCTACATCACCTACGTCGGTCGCGCCGACGACGTGTTCAAGGCGAGCGACTACCGGATCAGCCCCTTCGAGCTGGAGAGCGTGCTGATCGAGCACGAGGCGGTGGCCGAGGCCGCGGTCGTGCCCTCGCCCGATCCGCTGCGCCTGGCGGTACCCAAGGCCTTCGTCGTGCTCGTCGCCGGCCATTCCGCCGACGAGAACACGGCCGCCGACATCCTGCGCTTCTGCCGGCAGCGCCTCGCGCCGTACAAGCGCATCCGCCGGCTCGAATTCGCCGATCTTCCGAAGACGATCTCGGGCAAGATCCGCCGCGTCGAGATGCGACAGCGCGAGGAGCAGCGCGCGATGCCGATCGTGCGCGCGCCGGGCGAGTACTTCGACGAGGACCTGCGCTGAGCGCTGGGCGCTGAGGAGACGAGCGCGGATGCGTCGCTCGGCACGGGCGTCTCTCACGCCGCCCGCGATCCTCCGCGCCCCCCCGCGCGCTCGAGCTTGAGCCCCACCTTCGCCACGCGTCCGCCGACGACCTCGCGGGCGATCAGCAGCAGCCCCGCGATCTGCACCGCGTCGCCTTCGACGAGATTGCGCGCGTGGCGGCGCATCGCCTCGTCCAGCGACAGGCCGTCGAACTCGGCGCGCATCTCGCAGCCGTAGGCCGCGCAGACCTCGGCGAACGAGGCGGCGCCCTCGAGCACGAAGTCGCCGTAGAAGCGACGCCGCGCAGCAGCATCCACGCTGGTGAACATGTCGGACAGGTGATCGACCTCGACGTCGGGCGCCACGAGCATCACGACGTCGTCGCGCCGCAGCGCGCCGGCATCGTCGTCGTGCGCGACGGCGCCCGCGCGCAGCACGCCGACCACGCGCGCGCCGTCGGGCAGCATCAGCGTGCGCAGGTCCATGCCGAGCACCGGCGAGCGCTCGCCGATGCGGAACTCGAGCACCGCGAGGCTGTCGTCGGACAGCGTGGGACGCACGCGCGGCTCGTCGCGCGGCGGCAGTCCCACGCCGAAGCGGCGCGCGGCGAAGGGCACCGACGACCCCTGCAGCAGCAGCGAGGTCACGACGACGACGAAGGCGACGTTGAACAGCAGCTCCGCGTCGGGCACGCCGGCGAGCAGCGGAAAGACGGCCAGAACGATCGGCACCGCGCCGCGCAGGCCGATCCAGCCCATGAACGCCACCTCGCGCGGCACGAAGTTGAACGGCAGCAGGCACAGCCACGCCGCCAGCGGCCGCGCGACGAGCATCAGGAACGCCGATACCGCCAGCGCCTGCCAGGCGATCGCCGGCAGCTCGGCCGGCGTCACCAGCAGGCCGAGCAGCAGGAACATGCTCGATTGCGCGAGCCACGCCATGCCGTCCATCGCGCGCAGCAGGTTCTCCGCGGTGCGCCGAAGACGGTTGCCGACCGTGAGTCCGACCAGGTAGACGGCGACGAAGCCGCTGCCGCCCAGCACGCCGGTGAGCGCGAAGGCGGTCACGCCGCCCGAGCACAGCAGCAGCGCGCTCAAGCCCTCTCCGACCTGCGCGCGCCGCATCGTCCACGCCATCGCCTGGCCGAGCGCGAGCCCGAGGATGCCGCCCAGGCCGAACTGCACGACGAGCTGGCGCACCAGCCCGAAGCCCGCCAGCTCCTCGGGTGCCATCAGCACCTCAATCATTAGCGTCGTGAGGAAGATCGCCGTGGGGTCGTTGATTCCCGACTCGATCTCGAGCGTGTTGGCGACGCGTTCGTTCAGTCGCGTTCCGCTCGCGCGCAGCAGCGCGAACACCGCCGCGGCATCGGTCGATCCGACGATCGAGCCGAGCAGCAGGCCGAGCCGCCAGTCGATGTCGAAGATCCACGCCATGAATAGACCCGTGGGCAGCGCCGTGAGCACGACGCCGAGCGAAGCGAGGACGAGCGAGGGCCGCAGCACGACGCGGAAGGTGGCGAGCTTGGTGCGCAGCCCGCCGTCGAGCAGGATGATCGCCAGCGCGAGGTTGCCGACCACGAAGGCGAGCCGGTGGTCGTCGAAATCGATGCCGCCGATGCCGTTCTCGCCGGCGAGCATTCCCACCAGCAGGAACACCAACAGGAACGGGATGCCGAAGCGCGAAGAAAATGCTCCGAGCAGGATGCCGGCGAACATCACCAGCGCTCCCACCAGCAGCAGTTGATCGATGGCTTCCATCGGACTGCGAATGTAGCAGCCCGGATGTCGGCCTGGTGAAAGCCTTCGGCGCTACCTGGCCGGGCGCTTCGCCCGCGCTTCCTTCACCTGGTCCGCGGTGACGGGCTTGCCCTGGTTGCCCCACGCGGTTCGCTCGTGGTTGGCGATGTCGGCGACGTCGGCATCGTTCAACATGGCGGCGAACGGCGGCATCGCGCCGGGGTAGGTGACCCCGTCGATCGGAACGCCCTGCGCGCCGTGCAGGATCGTGTCGATCTGCGTGGCCGGGTTGGCGTCGAGCACGGTCGCGTTTCCCTTCAGCGGCGGGAAGGCGCCGGTCAATCCGGTTCCGGCGGGCTGGTGGCAGGCGGCGCAATGGGTGCCGTAGAGCGACGCGCCGCGCGCCGCATCGAACTTGTAGGGGCCCGCGGCCGCGGGCGGCGTGCTCGAGGAAGCCGCCGCGACCGGAGCCGCCGGCGCCGGTTCGGCCCGTTCGATCGGCGGCGCGCCCCGTGCGCCGCCCGGCGACTGCACTTCGAGGACGCCCTGCGCACCGATCATCAGGTGCGCGAAGCTGTGATCGACGAACGGGTAGTGGCCCGCCTCGGGAATCACGAGGTCGAAGATCGCACCCGCGCCGGGCCCGACGGTGTGGGTGGAGACGCCGGTCAACGCGTGCGCGGGATCGCCGTCGGGATAGACGCGGTCGAAGATC
The DNA here is from genome assembly GCA_021166835.1 of Burkholderiaceae bacterium. The sequence continues at coordinate 152,695 of JAJPEN010000026.1, forward strand.
GCGCCGATCACGTGGAACGACGACCACAGGCTCGGACCGGCATTGACGAAGTAGATGCGCACCCGCTTGCCGGCCTGCGCCGTCAGCGGCCGGTCGCGGTACTGGAACGCCACGCCGTTGAACACGACTTCGTCGGGACGCTCGGCCAGCATCTTCTCGTAGTTGGGCCCCATCAGCTGCCCCTCGATCTGCTGCGTATACCACTCGCTCTGCACGATCACATAGCTCTCGGCCGCCGGCGGCAGCGGCGTCTCGGGATCGACGACGATCGCTCCATACATGCCGCTGGCCATGTGCAGCAGCACTGGCGGCGTGCCGCAGTGATAGACGAATGCGCCCGGCACCTCGGCGACGAACGAATAGGTGAGCTTCTCGCCGGGCTTCAGGTCGACGTAGTGCAGGTCGGGCGGCGTGATCGCGGAATGGAAATCGAGCGAGTGCTCCATCGTGCCGCGGTTGATGTAGGTCACGTTCACCGTCTGGCCCTGGCGCACGTGGATCACCGGTCCGGGAACCTCGTCGCCGAAGGTCCACGCCTGGTACTCGACGCCGTTGGCGATCGCCACGGTCTTGTCGGTCGACTCGATCGTCACGTTCACGCTCGGTCCGTCCGTGAGCGGGGGCAGGCGCGCATCGCGGGCCTTGCCGATCGGCTCCTTCGACGCGAGCGACAGCGGCGATACCGCGGAAGCCGCTGCGGTGGGCGTGGGCGCCGCCACGTGCATCGTGCTCTGCAGGCCGCCGATCAGGAAGAACACCAGCAGCGCGATCCCGACGATCGCCGTGACCTGTGCCGCGGCCGACGACGGGGGCGGCGCATGCAGCGGCACGCCACGGCTCCATTCGGCAATGCGTCTCCAGGCCGGCCAGCGCCGCTCGATCAGGTAATCGACGCTGTACGGACTGGTACCGCCGCGATAGTTGATCCCGATCAGCAACAGGAAGATCAGGACGTAAGTGAGCGCGGCCCCCATGTTCGTCGCACCCGCCGTGTACGGCCCGCCGAAGCCTTCGGCGGTCGACCAGATCAGCAGGCTGAACAGCGCGCCGAGCACGTAGGTGGTCTTGCGCGCGAACCCGATCAGCAATGCGATGGCGAGCAGCGTTTCGGCGATGCGGGTGAGCCACACGAACAGCATCGCGTGAGGCGTGACCAGCGCGATCCACATGTCGAACCACCATGCCGACCAGGACGGTTGCCCCTGCGCGGCGTTGTGCAGGTAGCCGACGTAGTTCGCGGCGAAGCGATCGGTCCAGGTGAAAGCGGCTCCGATCGCCCAGATGATGCCGAAGGCGATCCGGAGCGCCGCGCTGGCTACGTCCGGCCAGGCGTCCGAAGTCCGCTCGCTGTCGCCCGGTTCCGACATGGCGCTGCCCCTCCGATGTGTCGCAGATCCGCATGCAGTTGCAATCGGGAGGCCCTGCAAGTTCCGTCAGCCGATTTGCGGGCCGCTGGCCGGCCGTGGCAGCGCAGCGGCCCGGAATGCGATCTTCAGAACGTGTAGGTGACCGTCGCCTGCAGCGTGCGCGGACGGCCCGGGATGTAGTGGCCGCGATAGAGGAAGTCCGCGTAGTGTTTGTCGGTGACGTTGAACAGGTTGAACCGGAAGACGATGTCGTTCATCGTGTATTCGGCCATCAGGTCGGCGGTGACGAAGCTCGGCGCCTCGATCCGGCTGCCTGCCGCCAGGCCCACCGGCTTGTCCTTGCTGCGCGCCGTGAGCCCGCCGCCCAGCCGCCACTGCGGCGCCAGCCGATACGTGGTCCACAGCGAGGCCGTATGTCGCGGCGTCAGTCCGGGGCGCGAGCCCTCGGGTTCGGCGCCGCCGGTGCCGGTCGATTCGTCCACCCTGGCGATCGGGATCCAGGAATAGGAAACGAAGACTTCCCACAGCGGCGTGATGCGCCCGGCGACGTCGAACTCGAGGCCCGCCGCGTGCCGCTTGCCCGACAGCACGTAATTGCACGCGTTGACGGTGTCGGCGTCCCGGTTGCGCTCGTTGTACTTCGTCGAGTGGAACAGCGCGAAGCGCGTGGTGACGCGTCCGCTTTCGCTGTCGAGCTTCGCGCCGAGTTCGATGTTGCGGCTCTTCTCCGGATCCACCTTCGCGTTGCCGGCGTCGTACTGGTAGGTGTCGCCCGAGGTGTTGAACGAGGTGCCGTACGACAGGTGGTACGACTGGTGCTCGGTCGGCTGGTACAGCACGCCGAAGCGGTTGCTGAGCAGCGAATCGGTGCGGCTGATGCGCGTCGCGGGCGTCACCGAGCAGGGGTTGTTCGCCTGGGAGGCCACCGAGATGTTGCGGTATTCGCCCTCGAAGCGGTCCCAGCGAAGCCCGCCGAGCAGCTTCCACGCCGGAGCGACCTGCACCAGGTCCTGCACGTACGCGCCGAAAGCCTGCGCGTCGAAGGTGCGGTTGCGCGAGAGGCTGCGCAGCGACTCGGCGATCTTCGCGCCGTCGTCGGGGGTGCCCACCGTCGTCGTCGGCTTGGCCAGCGAGACTCCCGCAGGCACCGTGGCGGCGAAGTTCTCGAAGTCCTCGTCGGCGAAATCGACGCCGCTCTGCACCGAGTGCTTCAGGCCCCACCACTGGTGCTTGCCGCTGTAGTCGCTCTGCAGATAGCGGGTGTCCATGTTCATGATCTTGTTGTTCGTGCCGCGCGTGAGCACGGTGGCATCGCTGAACGTGTCGGAGGTGACGGCGAGCCTGCCCGGCTGCAGCGCGGCGTTGGCGAAGCGGATCGCGCTGGCGCGCTGGTCGCGCTCGTAGCGCGCCACGCGCACGGCGGTGCGCAGCTCGGCGTCGGTGTCGATGCGCCATAGATGGGTGAAGTTGCCCTGCGTCGTGCCGGTCTTCGCGTAGTCGCTCGCCATCCCGTAGTAGTTCTCCGGGTCGGTCGGCCACAGGTAGTCGCCGCCGCGCTTCGGTCCCGGCGTGAGCCAGGGCAGGCCGTAATGGATGCCGTTGTCGTTCTTCAGGTGATACAGGCCCACCTCGAACTCGTTGCGCGTGCCGATGCCCCAGCGGAACTTCGGCGCGATGCCGTACTTGTCGATGTCCACGCCGTACAGGTCCGCGCGGTTGACCATCGCGTTCAGCCGCAGCGCCGCGTTCTCCCCGGTCTTCAGGTTGAAGTCGCCCACCGTGCGCACGAAGTGTCCGCTGCCCAGCGTGACGGCCACCTCGTTCTGGTCGACCAGCACCGGGTGCTTGGTCACCTGGTTCACCGCGCCGCCCGTCGAGCCGCGCCCGAACAGCATCGACGCCGACCCGCGCAGCACCTCGAGCCGGTCCCAGTCGAAGCTGTCGCGCTCGTAGAAGGCCGGATCACGCATGCCGTCGATGAAGATGTCGCCGGTCGATTGCAGCGAGAAGCCGCGCAGCCGGATGTCTTCCTCGGCGCCTTCGGCCGCCTGGAAGCTGATGCCGGCGGTGTTCTTCAGCGCCTCCTTCAGCGTGTCGAGGTTGCGGTCGTCGATCAGCCGCTCGGTGACCACGGTGATCGACTGCGGGATGTCGCGCAGTTCCTGCTGCCCCTTGCCGATCGTCGTGGTGGTGGCGCGCAGCGACTCCTTGCCCGCAGCGGGTTCGGCCGTGCCCTGCGCACGCACCGCCGGCAGCACGGTCTCGGCGCCGGAAGCCGGCCGGATGCCGGTCGCCTCGCGCTGCCGCTGTTCGTCGGCCGCCTGCGCGGTCTCGGCAGCCGCCGGCTGCGTGCGTTCCGCGGCCAGCGGCTGAGCGACGGCGAAGCCGGCTGCCCCCAGGCCGGCGATCAGCGTGGTCAGCGACGACAGCGGCGCAATCGACGACCGCGACGCGCGCGCATCACGGCGAAAGCGGGCCATACGACGGGGTCGTTTCATTCTTTTTCCTTCCTTTGAGAAAACCGGCAATGAAGAAACCGCGCCGGGATGCACGGGCTCCCGGCGCGCTCACGCGTCAGCGTGTCTCCGGTTCGCTGACGAAACCGATGCGGCCCAGTCCGGCCTTCGCCGCATCGGCGAGCGTTTCGGCCACCGCGCGATAGGCAACCGACTGGTCGGCCCGCAGATGGATCTCCGGCTGCGGCTCCTGCTGGCCGCGGGCGAGAAAGCGTTGCGCGGCCTCCTCCCGGCTGACCGGCTCGCCGTTCCAGAAGCGCATCCCGCTCGCGTCGATCGCGAAATCGATCCGCTCGGGCTCCACGCGATTCACCTGCGAGTCGGCCTTCGGAAGCTCCAGGCGCACCGCGTGCGTGAGCAGCGGCGCCGTGACGATGAAGATGACGAGCAGCACCAGCATCACGTCGATCAGCGGCACCATGTTGATGTCGGCCATCGGCGCGGAACCGTTCCTGCGGTCGAAGGAAGCGAAAGCCATCGTCGTGCCCCTTGCGCTTCAGGCGTGCCGGGCGGCGGGCCGCAGCGCGTGCACCGAATCGTTGGCCTCGCGCGCGCCCGCGTGCAGCGCCTGGCCCATCGACAGGAAGGTGAGCAGCTCGAAGGCGAAAGCGTCGAGCCTGCCGTTCAGCACCCGGTTGCCGCGCGAGAACGCGTTGTAGGCGACCACCGCCGGCACCGCGACGGCCAGCCCGATGCCGGTCATGATCAGCGCCTCGCCGACCGGGCCGGCGACCTTGTCCAGCGTCCCCGAGCCGGAAATGCCGATCGCCACCAGCGCGTGATAGACGCCCCAGACGGTGCCGAACAGTCCGACGAAAGGAGCGGTCGAGCCGATCGTGGCCAGCGTCGTCAGGCCGTTTTCGAGCCGGGTGTTCTCCTCGTCGAGCACCTTCTTGATCGTGCGCGTGACGAAGTCCTGCGCGCTGCCCGCCTCGGAGAGCTTGGCCGCGCCGTAGCGCGCGTGATGCGCTCGCGCGTTGATCGCGTGCGCGGTGAGATGGGAGAACGGATCGCGCGCGCCGTGCGTGAGGATCTCGGCATTCACCTCGTCGAGCGAACGCGCGTTCCAGAACAGGTGCAGGAACTGCTCGCCCCGGCGCGAGCGGATCATCTGCGACAGCCCCTTGAGGGCGATCAGCACCCAGGAGATCACCGACATGGCGACCAGGATCCACAGCAGGGCCCGGCCGATCGCGTCGGTCTGGGCGTAGAAATGGGCGAAGCCCAACGTGGTCTGCGGTTCGGGCACGGCTCGGTTCCTCCTCAATTCCTCAATTCGAAGATCATCGGCATCACGACCCAGAACGGCATCGGCACGCCGTTCTGCATGTAGGGCACGAAGCGCGTCGCGCGCGCGGTGGCGAGCGCGGACTCGTCCAGCCGCGGATAGCCGGACGAACGCGCCACCTGCGTCTCGCGCGGAAAGCCCAGCGCATCGACGAGCACGCGCACGTCGACGCGCCCCCGCTCCTGAAGCCGGCGCGAGAGCGCCGGGTAATTCAGCACCGGCGGCGCCAGATAGGAGACCGAGCGGATCGACATCTCCTTCGGCGCCGACGGCGGGGGCGGCGCCGCGGGCTCGGCGGGCGCAGCGGACGTGTTCTCGGCGACGGGGGCGACGGGCGCGGGCAGCGCCTGGCGGGGTTCCGGCTGCGGCTCCGCCTGCGCCACCGGCGCGGGCTTCGGCGCCGGCGGGGGTGGTGCGACGTAGGCCGACTTCGGCTTCGCCGGCTCGGGCTTCACCGTGACCACCGGCTTCGGAGGCGGCGTCTTCACCGGCTCCGGCGGCGCGGGTTGCGGAGGCGGCGTCTGCACCGGCTCGGCAGGAGCGGGCGGCGGAGGCGGCGCGGCTTCGCGCTTCGGCGGCGCCGGCGGAACGAGGAAGTCGACCAGGATCGGCCTGACTTCGCCAACCGCCTCGCGCGCGGTGCGCACCTGCAGCAGCGCCCACAGGACCAGCGCATGCAGCGCGATCATCGAAAACGCCACGGCACGACGCGCCGCCGGGCGGAGCGGCTCGATCTCGGACATAGGGGCGGACGATAATCTAAATGAGAAGCGTTCGCAAGGAACTGGGCAATGCCTTGCGCAGCTTCGTACGGCGGGAATCCGTTTAGACTCACGACCTGCGCAGCCCGGCCGGCGTGGCGAAACTGGTATACGCAGGGGACTCAAAATCCCCCGGGCTAATCACCCGTGTCGGTTCGACTCCGACCGCCGGCACCATCGCGCGCGAAGTGCGCGGCGCGGACAGGGGCAAGCGCGAGGCAGGCGCCGGCCCGGCGCGAACATGGGCGGTGCCGCCCGATTCCCCCGCACCGCCCCGCAAGCCGATCGAGGACTACGCGCTGATCGGCAACCTGCTCACCGCCGCGCTCGCCGCGCGCGACGGCTCGATCGACTGGCTGTGCCTGCCGCGCTTCGATTCCGATGCCTGCTTCGCCGCGCTGCTCGGCGGTCCCGAACACGGGCGTTGGCGCATCGGTCCGCAGGAGGACGGGTGCAAGGCCACGCGCCGCTACCTGCCGAACACCGCCATCGTCGAAACGCGCTTCGAGACCTCGAAAGGCGCGTTCTCGGTCACCGATTTCCTGCCCTTCGGCGACGACGACCGCGAGGTCGAGCTGGTCCGGCTCGTGCGCGGCGAGTCGGGCCGGCCCACCGTTTCGATGGATCTCGTCCTGCGCTTCGGCTACGGCCGCACGGTTCCGTGGGTGCGCCGGCGCGACTACGGATTGCGCGCGGTCGCCGGGCCCGATGCGATCGAGCTGGTCACGCCGGTGACGCTGACGAACGAAGGGATGCGCACCAGCGCCTGCTTCGAGATCGAAGCGGGCGGGTCGGTCCCGTTCACGCTCTCGTACCACCCTTCGCACCGCACGGCCTCCTTCGTCGACGACCGGACTTCGCTGCTCGAGAGCACAGCCGCCCGCTGGCGCGCCTGGTGCGATCGCTGCACGCTTCCGCAGGACGCGCCGCAGCGCTGGAAGGACGCCGTGCTGCGCTCGCTGATCACGCTGAAGGCGCTCAGCCACCGCCCCACCGGCGGTCTGGTCGCCGCGCCGACCACGTCGCTGCCCGAGGACTTCGGCGGCTCGCGCAACTGGGACTACCGCTACTGCTGGATCCGCGACGCGACGATGACGCTGTACGCGCTGCTGAACTCGGGCTATTTCGACGAGGCGCAGGCCTTCCGCCAGTGGATGCTGCGCGCGACCGCCGGAGACCCCGAGCAGATGCAGATCATGTACGGGCTGGCCGGCGAGCGTCGCCTGACCGAATTCGAGCTGCCGTGGCTGCCGGGCTATGCCGGAAGCCGCCCGGTGCGCGTGGGCAACGCCGCGCACGACCAGCTGCAGCTCGACGTCTACGGCGAACTGATGGACGTCGCCCACGCGAGCCGGCGTTCGCAGCTCGATTGGGGCGACGAAGCGTGGAAGCTGCAGCGCGCGCTGCTGGCGACGCTCGAGCGCAAGTGGCGCGAGCCCGACCGCGGCATCTGGGAAGTGCGCGGTCCGCCGCGGCATTTCACCTACTCGAAGCTGATGTGCTGGGTGGCCTTCGACCGCGCCGCCAGGGCGATCGAGGATTTCGGTCTCGACGGCCCGCTCGATCGCTGGCGCTCGATCCGCGAGCAGATCCGCACGCAGATCCTCGAACGCGGCTTCGATCGCAAGCGCAACACTTTCGTGCAGCATTACGGCGGTCGCGCGCTCGATGCCTCGCTGCTGCTGGTCGCCGAGACCGGCTTCGTCGAGCCGGAAGACGAGCGCTTCGCCGGCACCGTGCGGGCGATCGAGCGCGAGCTGATGCGCGACGGCTTCGTGCTGCGCTACCGGCCCGAGGACGCCGACGACGGCGTGGGCGGCGGCGAAGGCGCGTTCCTGCCGTGCAGCTTCTGGCTGGTCGACGCCTATGTGCTGCTCGGGCGGCTGGACGACGCGAACGCGCTCTTCGAACGGCTGCTTTCGGTGCGCAACGACCTCGGGCTGCTCGCCGAGGAATACGACCCGCGCGCGCATCGGCTGTGCGGCAACTTCCCGCAGGCCTTCTCGCACGTCGCGCTGGTGAACACCCTGCACAACCTGATGCGCACGGCGGGTCCGTCGAAGCAGCGGGCGAATCGCGAAGCGCCGCCCACGCAGCAGCCCGGAACGCAGCCCGGGGCCGACGATCCTACAATCCGGGCCGATGCGCCTCAGTGACTTCGACTTCGCCCTTCCCCCCGAGCTGATCGCGCAGCGCCCAGGCGCGCACCGGGCCGACTCGCGCCTGCTGCACGTGACGCGCGATTCGCTCGCCGATCTTCGCTTTCGCGATCTGCCGACGCTGATCGCGCCCGGCGACCTGCTCGTCTTCAACGACACGCGCGTGATCCGCGCCCGCCTGCACGGAACGAAGGACAGCGGCGGGCGGGTAGAGGCGCTCGTCGAACGCGTGCTCGATGCGCACGAAGCGCTCGTGCAGCTGCGCGCGAGCAAGCCGCCGCGGCCGGGCACGCGCCTGCAATGGCGCACGAGCGGCGCGACCGTGCTCGCGCGCGAGGGCGAGTTCTGGCGGCTGCGCTTCGACGACGACGTCCACGCCTGCCTGCAACGGGAGGGGGCGCTGCCGCTGCCGCCGTACATCGAGCGCGCCCCCGAAGCCGCCGACGAGGAGCGCTACCAGACCGTCTACGCGCGCGAGCCCGGATCGGTCGCCGCGCCGACCGCCGGGCTGCATTTCGACGAGACGGTGCTGCGGCAGCTGCGCAAGCGCGGCGTGCGCGAGGCCTTCGTCACGTTGCACGTCGGAGCGGGCACCTTCCAGCCGGTGCGCGTCGACGACCTGTCGCAGCACCGGATGCACGCCGAGCGCTTCCACGTTCCCGAAGCGACCGCGCGCGCGATCGACGAGGCTCGCGACCGCGGCTCGCGCGTCGTCGCCGTCGGCACGACTTCGCTGCGCACGCTCGAGTCGGCCGCCGACCCGCAGGGTTGCATCGCCGACCCGCAGGGTCGCGTCGCCGATGCGCAGGGACGCGTCGCCGCAGGCAGCGGCGAGACGACGCTGTTCGTCACGCCCGGCTACCGTTTCCGCGTCGTCGATCGGCTGCTGACGAACTTCCACCTGCCGCGCTCCACGCTGCTGATGCTGGTGAGCGCCTTCGCCGGCGTCGATCGCGTGCGCGCCGCCTACGCGCACGCGATCGCGCAGCGCTACCGCTTCTTCAGCTACGGCGACGCGATGCTGCTCGAGCGCTGCGACGACTGAAGCCCGGCGCCGAAGCCTGCTGCGGCGATAATCGCGCGATGCCCGAATTCGAGTTGCTGCAGCGGGACGGACAAGCCCGCTGCGGCCGACTGCACCTGCCGCACGGCGTCGTCGAAACGCCGATCTTCATGCCCGTGGGCACCTACGGCGCCGTGAAGGCGATGTCGCCGCGCGAACTCGAGGAGATCGGCGCGCGCATCATCCTCGGCAACACCTTCCACCTGTGGCTGCGCCCGGGCCTCGAGACGATCGCCCGCTTCGGCGGGCTGCATCGCTTCATCGGCTGGGAGCGGCCGATCCTCACCGACTCCGGCGGCTTTCAGGTGTGGAGCCTGGGCGCGTTGCGCCGCATCTCGGAAGAAGGCGTGCGCTTCGCCTCGCCGGTGAACGGCGACCGGCTGTTCCTCACGCCCGAGACGTCGATGCAGATCCAGCACGCGCTCGATTCCGACATCGCGATGATCTTCGACGAATGCACGCCCTACCAGCGCGACGGCGTGCCGACCTCCTTCGACGAGGCCGCCTCGTCGATGCGGCTGAGCCTTCGCTGGGCGCGCCGCTCGCGCGACGCCTGGGACTCGCTGCGCGCCAGGGGTGCCGGCAACGCGCTGTTCGGCATCGTCCAGGGCGGAATGCACGAAGCGCTGCGCGACGAGTCGCTGGCCGGACTGGTCGACATCGGCTTCGACGGCTACGCGATCGGCGGCCTGTCGGTGGGCGAGCCGAAGGAGGAGATGCTGCGCGTGCTCGCGCACACGGCCCCGCGCCTTCCCGAGCGCGCGCCGCGCTACCTGATGGGCGTGGGCACGCCGGAGGACCTCGTCGCCGGCGTGGCTGCCGGAATCGATCTCTTCGACTGCGTCCTGCCCACGCGCAACGCGCGCAACGGATGGCTGTTCACGCAGTGGGGCGACCTGAAGCTGCGCAATGCGCGCTACCGCTCGGACGAACGCCCGATCGACGAACACTGCCCGTGCTATGCGTGCAGCCGCTTCTCGCGCGCGTATCTGCACCATCTGCAGAAGGTCAACGAGATCCTCGGCGCGCGCCTCGCGACCATCCACAACCTGCACTACTACCTGCAGTTGATGCGATCGATGCGCACGGCGATCGGCACTGGCGAGTTCGACAGCTTCAGGAAGAAATTCGTCGAAAACCGAAGCAGCGGCGTCGGTTGAGGACTCGCGCCCGAATTCCCGGTGTAGACTTCCCCCGCCGTTGCGCAGAAAGCGAAATAAAGCCCCTGTAACTTACTGGGGTATTGCCCTCTCCCGAGGGGCCTGACGAAGCAAACTTCGCTCGCTGCACCGAATTACGTGTTTCCACCTATTGACGTTTCGGCGCACAATACGCCCCGGAGGAAAACGAACAGAAGGGGAGCACGAACCGAAGAGGAACACGAACCGAAGGGGGAGCACGAACCGAAAGGGGAGCCCGAACCGAAAGGGGAGCATTCCTCGCCGAATCGCGCGGCGGATCATTTCGCCGATCCTGCGTGTCGATCCGGTTCTTTCCCGCGAATCTCTTGAAGCACAACGGCCCCCGGGAGCGACGCCCCGCCGGCCGATCCATTCCTGTCGTCGCCGCCCGCGCGGCCGGCTGCAGGCCTCATCCGATGAGCGCGATTTGCGCAACACCTGAGGGCCCAGACCGATGCTTTATCCGATCCTGCCCCACGCTCTCGGCCCGACCCGGCTCACGTCGCGGTTCGGCGGTGATTTCTTCGACCGCTTCTCGCTCGAACTCGCCACGAGCGACGAACTGAGAACCGAGAGCTACCGGCTTCGCCACCGCATCTACGTGGAGGAACTGAAGTACGAACGTGCGGAAGACTTCCCCCATGGCGTCGAATTCGATGCCTACGACCGGCGATCGCTCGCCGTGCTGCTGCGCCATAGGGCAAGTCGTCGCTTCATCGGTTGCGTGCGACTCATCATCGCCGACCCCAAGGACGCCAGCCGACCCTTCCCGTTCGAACTCGCCGCCGTCGACGGCATCGCGCGTTCGGCCACCTTCCGCGATACGCCGCGCGAGTGCATCGGCGAAGTTTCGCGCCTGGCGGTGATACGCGAGTTCCGCCGCAGGAAGGTCGACCGCGACCCGGCGCTCTACTCGCTACAGGATCTCACGCTCGATCCTTCCGACCCGCGCCGGCACAACAACCTGCCGCCCGCGCTCGGACTGATCTTCTCGGCGGCCTGGCTGGGCATCGAAATAGGCCTGGACGCCGTATTCGTGATCATGGAACTGCGCCTGGCGAGGCTGTTGCGCTCGCTGGGGCTCGTGTTCACGCAGGTGGCCGAGCCGATCGAATACCGCGGCCTGCGCGCGCCTTTCGAGATCCGCCGTGAGGCGCTGCTGGGCGATCTCGCCCCGCCCCTGCGCGGCGTTCTGAATCTGGTGCGCGAGCGCATGCTTGCGCTCACTTCCGTGGAAGTGGCGAACGCCCGGATCTCCGTCGAGCATTGAAACAAAAGCGTCGATCACGGCAGGGGTAAACGCAAGCCGCGTGCCTGCCGCGTTCCCGGAGGGCGCCGTTGCTATAATTCGCGGCTCACTTCCGGAGATGCCTCGTGCTCATCTCGCCAGCCTACGCCCAGTCCGCTGGCTCGACCGAACAGCAGATCGTCGGCTTCCTGCCGATCATCCTGATGTTCGTCGTGCTGTATTTCCTGATGATCCGACCGCAGATGAAGCGCGCGAAAGAGCACAAGACGATGCTCGAGGCGCTCAAGCGCGGCGACGAGGTCGTCACCTCAGGCGGGCTGATCGGCCGTGTCACCAAGGTCGGCGAGAGCTACGTCACCATCGAGGTCGCGCGCACCCCCGAGGGCAAGGGCGGCGACGCTCCCATCGAGATGAACTTCCAGAAGACGGCGGTGCAGACCCTGCTGCCCAACGGAACGATCAAGGCGATCTGAACGCGTGAACGAAGCCCGCGTTCCAGGCGTCTGAGCGGAGCCCCATGAACCGCTATCCGGTCTGGAAATACGTCATCCTGGCGCTGTCGCTGGTCTTCGGCCTGCTGTACACGCTGCCGAACTTCTTCGGGGAAGCGCCGGCCATCCAGGTCTCCAGCGCCAAGGCCACGCAGAAGATCGACGACTCGATGGTCGGCCGGGTCGGCGACATCCTCTCGAAGGCGGGCATCGAGAGCACGGGCCTGTTCTTCGACGGCAACTCGGTGAAGGCGCGCTTCGCCAGCACCGACCTGCAACTGCGCGCCAAGGACACGGTCGCGCGCGCGCTGAACCCCGATCCCGAAGACCCGTCGTGGATCGTCGCGCTGAACCTGCTGTCCGACACGCCGCGCTGGCTCACGGCGCTGCATGCGCTGCCGATGTACCTGGGCCTGGACCTGCGCGGCGGCGTCCACTTCCTGCTGCAGGTCGACATGAAGGAGGCGCTCGCCAAGCGCATGGACGGACTGGCGAGCGACATCCGCACGCAGCTGCGCGACCGCAACATCCGCCATGCCGGCATCGATCGCGTCGGCGACACGATCGAAATCCGCTTCCGCGACGCCGAAACGCGCGAGCGGGCGCGCGCCGTGATTGCCGACACCTCGCCCGAGCTGGCGCTCACCCCCAGCGACAGCGGCGAGCCGAAGCTCGTCGCGCGCTTTCGCGAAGATGCCGCGGCTCGCGTGCAGCAGAACGCCGTCCATCAGAACATCACCACGCTGAGCAACCGCATCAACGAGCTGGGCGTCTCCGAACCGGTGATCCAGCAGCAGGGCCCCGACCGCGTCGTCGTGCAGCTGCCCGGCGTGCAGGACACCGCGAAGGCGAAAGACATCCTCGGGCGCACCGCCACGCTCGAAGTGCACATGGTGTGCGAGTCGCCCGAAGAGCTGAGCGCGCTGGCCGCCGGCACCGTTCCCTTCGGCTGCGAACGCTTCACCGAGCGCGGCGGGCAGCCGATCCTGCTGCGCAAGCAGGTGATCCTCACCGGCGCGAACCTGAACGACGCGCAGGCCGGTTTCGACGGCCAGACGCACGAGCCGGCCGTGCACCTGACGCTCGACGCGAAAGGCGCGCGCATCTTCCGCGACGTCACGCGCGAGAACATCGGCCGGCGCATGGCCATCGTCCTCGTCGAGCGCGGCAAGGGCGAGGTGGTCACCGCGCCGGTCATCCGCAGCGAGATCGCCGGCGGACGCGTGCAGATCTCCGGCAGCATGACCACGCAGGAGGCCAACGACGTCGCGCTGCTGCTGCGCGCGGGCTCGCTCGCCGCGCCGATGGAGATCATCGAGGAGCGCACGATCGGCCCGAGCCTGGGCGCCGACAACATCCGCCAGGGCTTCCACTCCACGCTGTGGGGTTTCGTGACGATCGCCGTCTTCATGGTCTTCTACTACCATTTCTTCGGCCTGGTCTCGGCGATCGCGCTGTCGGTGAACCTGCTGCTGCTGATCGCGCTGCTGTCGCTGCTGCAGGCCACGCTCACGCTGCCCGGCATCGCGGCCATCGCGCTCACGCTCGGCATGGCGATCGACGCCAACGTGCTGATCAACGAGCGCGTGCGCGAGGAGCTGCGCAACGGCGCCACGCCGCAGGCGGCGATCTCCGCCGGCTACGAGCACGCGTGGGCCACCATCCTCGACTCGAACGTCACGTCGATGATCGCCGGCGTCGCGCTGCTCATCTTCGGGTCGGGGCCGGTGCGCGGCTTCGCCGTCGTGCACGTGCTGGGCCTGCTCACGTCGATGTTCTCGGCCGTGTTCTTCTCGCGCGGGCTGGTCAACCTCTGGTACGGGCGCCGGCGCAAGCTCGCGAAGGTTTCGGTCGGGCAGGTGTGGAAGCCGGGCGCCGCCCGGCCGTCGGCGCGCCACGGCTGAAGGATCGAACGATGGAATTCTTCCGCATCCATCGCGACATCCCGTTCATGCGCCACGCGCGCGTCCTGAACGCGATCTCGATCGTAATGTTCCTGCTCGCGGTGTTCTTCCTCGCCACGCGCGGGCTGCACCTGTCGATCGAGTTCACCGGCGGAACGGTGATGGAGGTGCACTACGACGACAGCGCCGACCTGCCGAAGATCCGCTCCACGGTAGGCAGGCTCGGCTACGCCGACGCGGCCGTGCAGAACTTCGGCACCTCGCACGACGTGCTCATCCGCCTGCCCAGCGCCGAGGGCAGCGGCAAGAGCTACACCGAGCAGAGCAACGAGGTGATGGCCGCGCTGAAGGCCGACGACGCGAACGCGAAACTGCAGCGCGTGGAGTTCGTCGGCCCCCAGGTGGGCAAGGAGCTGTTCAGCGACGGCGCGATGGCGCTGCTGTTCGTCATCGTCGGCATCATCCTCTACCTGTCGATCCGCTTCGAGTGGAAGTTCGCGGTCGCCGCGATCATCGCGAACCTGCACGACGTGGTCATCATCCTGGGCTTCTTCGCCGCCTTCCAGTGGGAATTCTCGCTGTCGGTGCTGGCCGCGGTGCTCGCCGTGCTCGGCTACTCGGTGAACGAGTCGGTGATCATCTTCGACCGGATCCGCGAGTACTTCCGCAAGATCCGCAAGCTCGACACGCCGCACCTGATCGACAAGGCGATCACCAGCACGATCTCGCGCACGATCATCACGCACGGCTCCACGCAGGTCATGGTGCTGTCGATGCTGATCTTCGGCGGCCCCACCCTGCACTACTTCGCGGTGGCGCTCACCATCGGGATCCTGTTCGGCATCTACTCGTCGGTGTTCGTCGCGGCGGCCATCGCGATGTGGCTCGGCGTCAAGCGCGAAGACCTCGTCAAGCCGGTCAAGCGCAAGGACGACGGCCAGCCGGAACTGCCGTGAGCCTGCCTCGGTTCAGCTCCCCGCTTGCACGGAAGGGGTAGTCCGGTGAGCGCGCTGCCCGGCTTCGACCCGCGCGCCGCGGCCGGCGCGCCTTCGCAGCCGCTGCGAGTCCGCGTCTGGGATCTGCCCACGCGCCTCTTTCACTGGGCGCTCGCCGCGTGCATCGTCGCCTCGGTCGTGTCGGCGAAGATCGGCGGCAACGCTTTCGCCTGGCACTTCCGCTTCGGCTACGCGATCCTCGCGCTCGTGCTGTTTCGCCTGATGTGGGGCTTCGTCGGCCCGCGCTATGCGCGCTTCGCCAGCTTTCCGCCGAATCCGGCGGCCGCGTGGCGCCGGCTGCGCGCCGGGAGCGCGCCCGCCGAAGACGTCGGCCACGGACCGCTGGGCGCGCTGTCGATCTACGCGATGCTGGCGTCGGTCGCGCTGCAGGCCGGCACCGGACTGTTCGCCAGCGACGACATCCTGTGGGACGGGCCGCTGAAGGACAGCGTCTCGAACGCGACGAGCGAGATGCTCACCGCGGTGCACCTGGTCAACCGCTACGTGCTGATCGCACTGATCGTGCTGCACTTGGCGGCGATCGCCTGGTACGCTCGCGTTCGCCGCCGGCCGCTGGTGCGCGCGATGATCGACGGCGACCTCGCGCTCGCTGCCCCGCAGGCGAGCCCGCCGGCTCCGGCACCCGACGGCGCCCGCGTGCGAGCCGGCGCGCTGGTGCTGCTGGCCGCGAGCGCAGCCGTCGTCTGGGCGCTGGTCAGCTAGCAGTGCGGGCGGCCGAGGGCCGCCCGACTCCTTCCTGGACTTCCTAGATCTTCCTGCGGTACTTGTCGTGGCAGGCCTTGCACGCCTGCCCGGTGGCGCCGACCTGCGTGCGCAGCGTCTCGAGGCTGCCGACGGCCGCCGGCAGCTTCGCGGTTTCGGCATTCAGCCCTTCGATGAGCCGCTTGACGTCGTCCATGTTGCGGAACAGCTCGGGCCTGGCGTGCGAGTCGAGCGATTCGGTGGCGGGGGCGAATCCCTCCCACGGCAGCCGCGCCATCGTCTCGATGACCTGCGCCGAATGCCTGGCCGCTTCGGCGTCGAACGGGGCCTTGCCCTGCGCCATTGCGCCGAGCCGGCCCATGTGCGAGCCCATGACGACGAAGGCCGACTGGCGATACTTGACGGCGTCCTCGGGCTTGGCGAACTGCGCCTTGGCCGGCGAGGCAAAAGCGAAAGCGGCGAACGAAGCGGCGAACAAAGCGGCCGTCGGCGAAAGAACGGTCCTTCTTGCGATCATCGGGAGGATTCTCCAGGGGAAAGACGGGACGAACCGGATGCGCTAGCTAGATGCGACGCGCGAGCGCGGCGGCCTTGCCGACGTAGGTCGCCGGCGTGAGCGCCGCGAGTTCGCGGCGCGCCGCCTCGGGAATCGGCAGGCGCGAGACGAACTCGGCGAGCGTCGCCGCATCGATCGCGCGACCCCGCGTCAGCGCCTTCAACTGCTCGTAGGGATTCTCGACGCCGTAGCGGCGCATCACCGTCTGGATCGCCTCGGCGAGCACTTCCGGGTTCGCGTCGAGATCGGCAGCCAGGCGGGCACGCTGCACTTCGAGCTTGCGCAGTCCGCGCAGGCAGCCGTCCCAGGCGAGCAGCGCATGCCCGAGCGCGACGCCGGCGTTGCGCAGCGCGGTGGAGTCGGTGAGATCGCGCTGCCAGCGCGACACGGGAAGCTTCTCGGCCAGGTGGCGCAGCAGCGCGTTGGCGATGCCGGCGTTGCCCTCGGAGTTCTCGAAGTCGATCGGATTGACCTTGTGCGGCATCGTCGACGATCCGACCTCGCCCTCCTTCAGCTTCTGCCCGAAGTAGCCGAGCGAGATGTAGCCCCAGAGGTCGCGGTCCAGGTCGACGAGGATCGTGTTCAGCCGCGCGAGCGCATCGAAGCTCTCGGCGATCCAGTCGTGCGGCTCGATCTGCACGGTGTACGCGTTGAAGCGCAGCCCCAGCGACTCGACGACGCCGCGCGCGAAGCTTTCCCAGTCGACCTGCGGGTAGGCCGCGAGGTGCGCGTTGTAGTTGCCCACGGCGCCGTTCATCTTGCCCAGCGGCGCGACCGCATCGAAGCGGGCGAGCGCCGGCTCGATGCGCGCGACGAAGTTGGCCATCTCCTTGCCCAGCGTGGTCGGCGAGGCCGGCTGGCCATGCGTGCGCGCGAGCATCGGCACGTCGGCGTTGGCGTGGGCGAGCGCGCGCAGCGCGTCGACCACGGCGCGCACCGCGGGCGAGACGACCTCGTCGCGCGCGGCGCGCAGCATCAGCGCCCAGGCCGTGTTGTTGATGTCCTCCGACGTGCAGGCGAAATGCACGAACTCGCTCGCCCGCGCCAGCTCCTCGATCGGCGCGATCGACTCCTTCAGGAAATACTCGACCGCCTTCACGTCGTGATTGGTGATCGCTTCGATCGCCTTGATGCGGGCCGCCTGCGGCGCGCCGAAACCGTCGACGATCGCCTGCAGATGCGCTCTCGCCTCGGCGGAGAATGGCGCGAGTTCGGGCAGCCCGAGGTCGGAGAGCGCGACGAACCACTGCACCTCGACCTGCACGCGCCGGCGCATGAACGCCGCCTCCGACAGGCGTTCGCGCAGCGCGTCCAGCTTCGGCGCGTAGCGGCCGTCGAGCGGCGACAGCGCGTGCAGCGCATGGTCGGAAGCGGCGGCGGGAGAGGCGGGACGGTCTTGCGGCATGAGGCGGATCGATCGGCTTGCGGCAGCGAACCGACGCGAACGGCTCGCGAACGGCCTCGAATGCTAGCATCGTCGCGCCTCTCGGGCGCTTTGCTATACTGGCCCGCCGTACCGCGGCGGTGCAATGAAGCTCATCGGTTCGAATTCGAGTCCGTACGTCCGCAAGGTGCGCGTCGTGCTGGCCGAAAAGAAGATCGAATATCAGTACGAACTGGAAGACCCCTGGTCGGCCGACTCCACGCTTCAGAGCATCAACCCGCTCGGCAAGGTTCCGACGCTGATCATGGACGACGGCGCCGCGCTGTTCGACTCGCGCGTCATCGCCGAATACCTCGACAACCTCACGCCGGTGCACAAGCTCGTACCGGCCAACGGCCGTTCGCGCGTCGAGGTCAAGATCTGGGAAGTGCTCGGCGACGGCCTGCTCGACGCCGCGGTGCTCGTGCGCCTCGAGCAGACGCAACGCACCGACAGCCAGCGCAGCCCGGCGTGGATCGCGCGGCAGATGTCCAAGATCGAGGCGTCGCTGCAGGCGATGTCCAACGCGCTCGCCGACAAGGCCTGGTGCGTGGACGGCAAATACTCGCTCGCCGACATCTCGCTCGGCTGCGCGCTCGGCTATCTGGATTTCCGCTTTCCCGCCCTGGGCTGGCGCGCGCAGTTCTCCAACCTCGCGCGGCACGCCGACAAGCTGTTCGCGCGGCCGAGCTTCGCGGAGACGGGGCCGTCGTAGGACGAGAAGGGAGAAGGGTCAACGCTTCACCCTTCACTGCCTTCGATCACCCCGCCCCCCAGACACACCTCCTCGCGATACAGCACCGCGCTCTGCCCGGGCGTGACGGCCCATTGGGGCTCGGCGAAGCGAAGCTCGAAGCAGGAATCCGGCAGCACCGAGAGCGTGCACCGCGCATCCGCTTGCCGATAGCGCGTTTTCGCCGCCAGCAGGCCGCCGTCGGCGGGCGGTGTGCCGGGGCCGGCGGGCAGCGCACTCGCCTCCACCGGCGGCTCGCCGGCGATCCAGTGCGCGTCGATCGCGCGCAGACTTGTCGCGCGCAACATCGGGTGGTCGTGCCCCTGCACGACGACGAGTTCGTTGCGCGCGAGATCCTTGCGCGCGACGAACCACGGCTCGCCGCTGCCGCCGCGCATTCCGCCGATGCGCAGGCCCTTGCGCTGGCCGATCGTGTGGAAGGCCAGTCCCTCATGCTCGCCGATCGCGCGGCCGTCGTCGGTGACGATCGCGCCGGGGCGGGTCGGCAGGTAGCGGCCGAGGAACTCGCGAAACGGCCGCTCGCCGATGAAGCAGATGCCGGTGGAGTCCTTGCGCTGCGCGTTCGGCAGGTCGATCGAGCGCGCGATCTCGCGCACCTCGCGCTTGTGCAAGCCGCCCAGCGGGAAGATCGTTCGCGCGAGCTGCGCCTGCGTCAGGCGGTGCAGGAAGTAGCTCTGGTCCTTTCCGGGGTCGACGCCGCGCAGCAGCTCGAAGCCGGCATCGGCGGCGCGCACGCGCGCGTAGTGACCGGTGGCGATGCGCCCGGCGCCGAGCGCCATCGCGTGATCGAGGAAGGCCTTGAACTTGATCTCGGCGTTGCACAGCACGTCCGGATTCGGCGTGCGGCCGGCCGAATACTCGCGCAGGAATTCGGCGAACACCCGCTCGCGGTACTCGGCCGCGAAGTTCACCGCCTCGATCTCGATGCCGAGCACGTCGGCCGCGCTCGCCGCGGCGATCCAGTCCTCGCGGGTCGAGCAGTATTCATCGTCGTCGTCGTCCTCCCAGTTCTTCATGAACAGGCCGACGACCTCGTAGCCCTGCTGCCTCAGCAGCCACGCTGCGACCGACGAATCGACGCCGCCGGAGATCCCGACGACGACGCGCTCGCCGGATCGATCGGTCGCAGGCATGGACATAAGCGTTTCATGATAGCAACCGCGCCACGCAGCCCGCCTTCGGCCGCCCCGGGCACCTTACAATACGCGGCGATCCCGGATCCCCCCGTCCGGACTCCCGAGGAATTCGAATGCGAATTGGCGTTCCCGCGGAAACCCGCGCCGGCGAAGCACGCGTGGCCGCTACGGCGGAAACCGTGAAGAAGCTGGCCGCCGGCGGCCATCAGCTGCTCGTCGAGCACGATGCGGGCCTCGCCGCGAGCCAGACCGACGAGGCCTACACCGCTGCCGGCGCCACCATCGTGAATGCCGCCGAGGCGCTGGGCGCCGAGATGGTGTTGAAGGTGCGTGCGCCGTCACCCGACGAATTGCGCGCGATGCGCGCGGGCAGCACGCTCGTCGGCATGCTCGATCCCTTCGACAGGGAGGGGCTGCAGCGGCTGTGCGACGCCGGACTCACCGCCTTCGCGCTCGAGGCTGCGCCGCGCACCACGCGTGCGCAGAGCATGGACGTGCTGTCCTCGCAGGCGAACATCGCCGGCTACAAGGCGGTGATGCTCGCGGCCAACGCCTACCAGCGCTTCTTCCCGATGCTGATGACGGCCGCCGGCACGGTGAAGGCCGCGCGCGTCGTCGTGCTCGGCGCCGGCGTCGCCGGCCTGCAGGCGATCGCCACCGCCAAGCGGCTGGGCGCGGTCATCGAGGCCTCCGACGTGCGCCCGGCGGTGAAGGAGCAGATCGAATCGCTCGGCGCGAAGTTCATCGACGTGCCCTACGAAACCGATGAGGAGCGCGAGATCGCGCAGGGCGTCGGCGGCTACGCGCGCCCGATGCCCGAGAGCTGGATGAGGCGCCAGTCCGCGCTGGTTGCCAAGCGCATCGAGCAGGCCGACGTCGTCATCACCACCGCGCTCATTCCGGGGCGCAAGGCGCCGGTGCTCGTCACCGAGGAAATGGTGCGCTCGATGAAGGCGGGCTCGGTCGTCGTCGACCTCGCCGTCGAGCAGGGCGGCAACTGCCCGCTGAGCGAAGCCGGACGCACCGTCGTCAAGCACGGCGTCACGATCGTCGGCGAGACGAACCTGCCGGCGAAGGTCGCTGCCGACGCGTCGGCGCTGTACGCGCGCAACGTATTCGACTTCCTGAAGCTCGTCGTCACGAAGGAAGGCACGCTGAACATCGATCTCGAAGACGACATCGTGAAGGCCTGCCTGATGTGCCGTGACGGCCGGCTGCTGCGCAGCTGACCGACGATCCACCCCAACGACTGCCACCCATGGAAGCGATCTCGCCCACCGTCATCAATCTCACGATCTTCGTGCTCGCGGTCTACGTCGGCTACCACGTCGTCTGGAACGTCACGCCGGCGCTGCATACGCCGTTGATGGCGGTGACGAACGCGATCTCGGCGATCGTCATCGTCGGCGCGATGCTCGCGGCGGCGCTCACCGACACGGCGCTCGGCAAGTTCATGGGCGTGGCGGCAGTCGCGCTCGCGTCGGTGAACGTGTTCGGCGGCTTCCTCGTCACGCGCCGGATGCTCGAGATGTTCCGCAAGAAGGAACCGAAGGCGCGCGCGGGAGCCGCCAAATGAGCCTGAACACGGTCGTCCTGCTGTATCTCGTCGCCTCGGTCTGCTTCATCCAGGCGCTCAAGGGGCTGTCGCACCCGACCACCTCGCGCCGCGGCAACACCTTCGGCATGGTCGGCATGGCGATCGCCGTGCTCACCACGCTCGCGCTGCTCGCGCAACTGGGCGCAACCGGTCTGGGCTACTTCTGGATCGCGCTCGGCGTGGCTATCGGCGGCATCTTCGGCGCCGTGCTCGCGCAGCGCGTCGAGATGACGAAGATGCCCGAACTGGTCGCCTTCATGCACTCGATGATCGGCCTGGCCGCGGTGTTCATCGCGATCGCCGCGGTGGCCGAGCCGTGGGCCTTCAACATCGTGGCGCGCGGCGAGCCGATCCCGAGGGGCAACCGGCTCGAGCTGTTCATCGGCACCTTCGTCGGCGCGATCACCTTCTCCGGATCGGTGATCGCCTTCGGCAAGCTGTCGGGCAAGTACAGGTTCCGCCTGTTCCAGGGCGCGCCGGTCGTCTTTCCCGGCCAGCACCTGCTGAACCTCGTGCTCGCGCTGGTGATGGTCGGCTTCGGCCTGTGGTTCTTCTTCACGCAGCAGTGGACGCCGTTCTGGCTGATGACGATCCTCGCCTTCGTGCTCGGCGTGCTGATCATCATCCCGATCGGCGGCGCCGACATGCCCGTCGTCGTGTCGATGCTCAACAGCTACTCCGGCTGGGCAGCGGCCGGCATCGGCTTCTCGCTGCAGAACAGCATGCTGATCATCGCGGGCTCGCTGGTCGGCTCCTCGGGCGCGATCCTGTCGTACATCATGTGCCGCGCGATGAACCGCTCGTTCTTCAACGTGATCCTCGGCGGCTTCGGCGGCGAGACGAACGCGGCCGGAGCGGCGGGCAGCACGGAGCAGCGCCCGGTGAAATCCGGCTCGCCCGACGACGCGGCCTTCCTGATGAGCAATGCCGACAGCGTCATCATCGTTCCCGGCTACGGCCTGGCGGTGGCGCGCGCCCAGCATCCGCTGAAGGAACTCACCGACAAGCTGATCGAGCGCGGCGTCAGCGTGAAATACGCGATCCATCCGGTGGCCGGCCGCATGCCCGGCCACATGAACGTGCTGCTCGCCGAAGCCGAGGTGCCCTACGACCAGGTCTTCGAGATGGAGGACATCAACCCCGAGTTCGGCGACACCGACGTCGTGCTCGTGCTCGGCGCCAACGACGTCGTCAACCCGGCGGCGAAGGATCCGAAGTCGCCGATCGCCGGCATGCCGATCCTCGAGGCGTACAAGGCAAGGCAGGTCATCGTCAACAAGCGCTCCATGGCCTCGGGCTACGCCGGGCTCGACAACGAGCTGTTCTACATGGACAAGACGATGATGGTGTTCGGCGACGCGAAGAAGGTCGTCGAAGAGATGTCCAAGGCGATCGAGTAGCGCAGCCGGAGCCGGCAAGAGGAGCAGAAAGCGCGATGGCAGACCCCGCCCGCCGCGACATGGTCGTCGACACGATCGACCCGCGCGATCCGCGCGAAGCCTCGCTGCGCGGCTACGCGATGTTCGGCTACGCGATGCATCTGCTCGGGCTGTTCACCATCGTCGGCTTCGTCGTCGGGCTGATCCTCGCGTACATCAAGCGCGACGACGCGCGCGGCACGATCTACGAGTCGCACTTCCGCTGGCAGACGCGCTCGTTCTGGTGGTTCGTGCTGTGGTTCGCGCTGCTGCTCGTGCCCACGCTGCTCACCATCGGCTTCGTGCCGTTCTTCGTCGTGGCGCAGGTGTGGTTCGCGTACCGGATGATCAAGGGGTGGCTGCGGGTGGCGGACCGGCGTCCGGTGTCCTGAGGGAATTCATGCATCTACCGCCTGAACGACCCGGGCGTCGACGCCTGCTCGTCGGCGCCGCAGCCGCCGTGCTGCTGCCCGGCTGCGCAACGCAGCGCTTCGAGCCGCCGCCCGCGGGCAACCTGTCGGCCGTTGCCCCGCGCGTCGGACAACAGTGGCGCTATGCCGAGATCGACCTGTATCGCGGAACGCGGCGCTCGGAGCTGACCGCACGCTGCGTCGAGTCCGGCGCACAGGGCATCCGCATCGCGCTCGCCGAGTCGGACGGCAAGCCGCGCGACGACGAGATCTGGGCCGACGCCTCGCGCATCGTCCAGGAACCGTCGTACGACATCACGCAGCATTTCGAGCAGCCCGTGCCGATGCTGCCGATTCCGCTGGCCGCCGGCGTGTCTTCCCGCACGTCCACCTACTACCGCACGCAGGCCAGCCCCGACTTCCCGCTGTGGTGGGGCGACTGGCTCGTCGCGCCTGGCTGGCAGCGCCTGCGCGTGCCGGCCGGCGAATTCCTCGCGCTGCGCGTCGACCGGACGATCCGCTTTCGTCACTCGGACATCTGGCGCGACGACTGCCGCCGCTGGGACACCGCCTGGTACGTGCCCGAGCTGCGGCGCTGGGCGATGCGCGAATGGACCGGGCAGTGGCTGATGCCGGACGGGCCCCAGCGCACCGTGGTGTACGAGGATCGGGTGCGCTGGGAATTGCTCGACTGGCGGACGGGCTGACCGATTACCAGCAGACGCCCAGCGCTGCGGCGCCGCTCCTTCCGCGCACACCGAGCTGATCGAGCGTGAGGTTGCCGCAGTCGGGGTCGGTGTGTCCGTTGGCGGGCGTGGCGGTGAGCGTGAAGGTCGCTCCGCCGCCTGCGATCGCGATCGTGTAGGCGGCCCTCCCCGCGTTCTCTCCCGAGAACGTGCGTGCGCCGGCTGTCGCCAGCGCCACGGGGTATGCGTTGTGCGTCGTGAAGTAGCGTTCGAGCGACTGTGCCGCGTCCAGCAGCGCCGCCTTGCCCTCGGCGCGCCTGGAGCGCACGACGAAATCGCGATAGCTCGGATAGGCAATGCTGGCCAGGATCGCGACGACGACCACGGCGATCATCAGCTCGAGCAGGGTGAAGCCGCGCGAGCGGCGCTGCCGACCCGTTCCCATCCCGTTTCTCCCCTTCATCGCCGCTCTCCGCGTCCGCCGCCGATTCTCATCGCTTGACGATCTCGCGCCACGAAAGCCTGCCGCGCGAGCCGCCGATCGACTCGGCCACCGATTCGACGCCGCCCGACGAACCGCTCGAGACCTTGAACTCCTTCGGCGAGCCGGAAGTTCCGGGCGGCGAGCCCGCGATCACCGTCGGCATCGGCGTGATGCCCACGCGCGAGCGTCGCCCGCTGACGGC
Source organism: Burkholderiaceae bacterium (assembly GCA_021166835.1). The sequence goes on from JAJPEN010000026.1 coordinate 177,058, forward strand.
GACCAGCACGCCGGTGCTCGGATGCGCCACGAGGTCCGCATTCGAGAACATTCCGTCGTTGTCCAGATCGAAGGGAGAGCTGGGCAGGCGTGCGCCGCTCACCGCGTCCAGCTCCATCAGCCAGCTCGTTCCGCCCTTGTCGCACGGACTCGTCGAAGGAATCAGCGTCGGGAACACGACGCGCCCGAAGCGGATCTGCGGCGGATAGACGACGCGCTCGCCGGTTTCGGCCAGCGGCGTTCCGGCCTGCGGGAAGTCGAGGTACCAGCCGCGCTTCGTGCCCCAGTCGACGAGGTTGTCGGAGGTGACGCGCACCACCGAGCTGCCGACGACGCGCTCGGCGAGCACCGTCTGCTGCTCGAGGCTCGCGCGCCCGGCCACCGCGGCGCCCTTGTCCCAGATGCCGTAGAAGCTCTGGCGCTGGTACGGCGGCGACGGATCGGCCGGCTCGACGTAACTGCCGGTGCCGAAGAGCACGAGGTAGCCGCCCAGGGGATGGCGCATCACCTCGACCGACGCGGTGATCGGCTGCGCTGTCCCGCCGGGATCCTTCGCCTGGAACAACGGCGAGCCGCCGTTGGCAACGGTCCACGAGCCGGGCGACGTCGAACTCACGTCGAACTTCCACAGGTTGCCCTGCAGGTCGCCGGCATACACGTAGTCGACCTTCCCGTCGGCGTCGACGTCGGCCGGGAACGGATTCGCCAGCCCGTTCGGCTGGGCGGTGGAGCCGGCGCTCGTCACCAGCTTCACGTAATGCGTCCCCAACGTCCACGTGCGGCTGCCCGGCGCGCGGTCGAGGAACAGGATGAACAGCGCCGCGCGCCCCGTGGCGCTCTGGTGGGTGTCATCGAGGTCGCCGTTGTGGTTGTTGTAGCCGTTGCTGACGATCACCGCCCACTTGCCGTTGGCCATCTGCACGATCTGCGGCTGACCGAAGGTGAAGCCCAGATCGGGATCGTCCGCTTCGGTGAACTCCCACAGCACCTTCGACGACGCGCTCGCCTCGTCTACCGCGGTCGGGTCGGTGACGTCGAGCGCGAACAGCCCCTGCCCGCCCGCGCCCAGGCCGCCCACCAGCACCGTCGACCAGCTGCCGTTGACGATCGCGTCTCCCACCGCCGGCGTCCCGTCGACGTAGTAGCGGTGCGAGTAGGCCTGGTCGGTCAGGTGCGAGATCTTGTCGTAGACCGACGAGGGCATGTACGCGAACAGTTCCTTGCCGGCATCGGCGCCGCTCGCGCGAAACGCGTGCAGCATGCCGTCGTTCGCGCCGACGTAGATCACCGGCTCGCGCGAGATGTGGTTCTGGCGGAACTGCGCGTAGTTGTTCTGCCAGTATCCGGCGCTCGGCGCGCCGACGTACTGCGGGTTCGAGTTGACGATGTCGCCGAGTTTCGAAACCGGCCGGCGGCGGAACTTGCCGGCCGATGTTCCCTCGTCGGTGGCGTCGCCGCGCATCCATGCCAGGCGCGCCGCGCCCTTGCCGTCGTTCGCCTTGGCGCTGTTCGTGTCCAGCGCGGTCTGCTGCGCCGTGGACAGGCTCGCCCACGAGAACGGAACCCCCGCGCTCGCCGCCGTCGGATCGGTGTTCCAGGTGAGGATCTGCCGGCTCGCCGGCGCCTGCGCGTTGATCCGCTGCCCGGAATCCCAGTCGGGCGTCGGCGAGATATTGCCGTTGAAGTCGATCGGATACGACAGCAGCTGTCCGCTCCAGTCGTTCGAGTTGAAGCGCGCCTGGTAGACCTTCGATCCGGTGTTCAGCGACGTGGAGTTGGTCGCCACCGACGAGGCCGACGAGGTGGCGAGAATCGCGATGAAGGCGCGATCGAGCGCCGACTCCAGCGCGAGCGGATTGGCGACGAAGAAGTAGTTGTCGGGAATGCCGTCGGGCACCGGCAGGCCGTTGGCGTCGCGCACGTCCCATTCCTCGGTCTTGTCGGGAATGCCGTTGCCGCTGCCGGCTTCGACGAAGCCGCCGTACTTGGCCGCATAGAAGAGCGGGTCCTCGAGCGACCTGGCGACCGTCGACCCCAACGAATAGGTGACGCTGGTCGGCGCGTCGTTGACGTTGCAGGGCGAGCAGCCGAGCACGCCGGTGGGATCGGTGAAACGGAAATTCTCGATCCCCGAGTGGAAATGCGCGCCGTCCTTCGTCGTGCCGCTGATCGCGTAGCCGAAGCCCTGCGCGGTGTTCGTCGATTCCGAGATGACGTCGGTGGTCACCTTGACGGTCTTCGCATCCGCGTCGAGCTCGTACTCGATGATGCCCCAGACGTCCTGGTCGTAGTCGCCGCCCTGTTCGGAGTCCTCCCAGTTGACGTAGACCTTGCCGCTCACCTTGTTGCCGACGACGGTCTGCGACACGATCTTCATGTCGACGAGCGCACCGCCGCCCATGCCGGAGACGCCCAGGTCGAGGCGGTAGATCGGCTGGATCACGACCTCGGGGCTGCCGGCCAGTCCGGGCACTCGCACGCGCAGCGTCGGCACGTTCGTGGCGAGCTGCACGCCGTACGTGGTCACCTTCAGCGAACGGGTGTCGTCGAAGGGAACCGAAGCGAGGTCCGAGCGTATCCGGTTCGTCTTCGCGTAGTGCGCCAGGCCGGGCATCAGGTAGCTGCCGGCGACGGTCGGGCCTTCCGGGCAGATTCCGGCGACCGCACCGAGCTCGGTGATCGTCTTGCCGTCGCACAGCTCGTTGTTGCTCGTGCCGTTGCGTCCGATGAACCAGTCGCCGCCGGTGATGCCTTCGAGATCGCCGACCCTGTTCGTCACGCTGCGCGCCGTCTTCGCCGCGCCGCCGAGATCGGCGAGCGTAGTCGCGGCGAGGTCCGAGTCGTAGGAAGACACGCTGGCGTTGAATGCCAGCACGTTCAGCGGCGAGCAGTAATTGTTGTTGTCGAGCGGACCCGGGCTCCACGAAGCGCTCGGCAGGCCGAGCGAAGCGTCCGCCGACCCGGTCGAATACGTGTAGGCCGGTGTAGCCGTCTTCCCGGCGAAATAGCGCAGCGACTCGAAATAGATCTCCGACATCGGGTTGCCCCAGCTGCGGCAGTTCCCCTCGGAGATGTTGGCCAGCTGCCAGGTGCAGTTGTCGCCGCTCGCGTCGAGATACGTTCCGTCGCCGTAGTCGTATCCCCAGATGCGCATCCGGTCGAGCGTGTTGACGATTCCCTCCTTGCCGACGCCCAGCAGGGACGACACGAAGGTGCCGTCGGTCGCCGTTTCGACCTCGTCGGAGAAGACTCCGACGCGCTTGCGCAAAACGCCGCCCGAGATGTTCTTCTGGTAGCTGCCGGTCATCAGCCCGAATTTCATCAGGCCGGGCTCGCCGTAGACCTGCAGCAGGCCGATCGGCTTGTAGTTGCCGCTCGGGTACTGCTTGCACTTCTCGCTGCCGAGCAGCCCCGGCACGCAGGCCTGCACGCGCACCACGTACTGCCCGTTGTCGTAGCTCGTGCCGCGGCCGCCCGCGTAGCCGTTGCCCAGCCCGCGTTCGGTCTGGCTGGGATCGACCGTGCCCGAAGCGAGACCGCTCAGGCTCGCCCGGTTGCCGTTGCTGCGGGTCGCATTCGTGCCGAGCATGCCGGAATCGGAGACGCGGCCGGGATTCGTCGACTCGTCGCGCCACTGGCACTGCCAGCGTTCGTTCGATGCCCACAGCGAGTAGTCGCCGCGCGCGATGCGCATCACCGGCGGATTCGCATTGCCCTGCGACTTGGCGCTTCCGATCGTCAGGTTGCAGATCGACACGCCTGCGTCGGTCAGGTTGGTGACCGTCCAGTTGTCCGCGGAACCGGAGCCGACGACGCCGGAAGCGTGGACCTCGATCTCGAAATCGCCGTCGCAGGTGCCCGATCGCACCGAAGTGACCACGCCCAGCACGTACTTCGAAGCGGACAGCTCGGCGCGGATCTGATCGCCGTAGCACGCCTTCACCCCGCTGTTGCGGAAGCGGAACTTGCCGGCGCCGATCGACACCGTCTTCTTCTTGCTCCAGTTGCCGGTGTCCGCGCTCTCGGCGGCCCCCGCAGGGGGACTGGCGTTGACGCTGAACGGCGTCAGTTTGGCGAGATCCGCGCCCGCGTAGTGCTTGGCCCATGCATGCGCGTCGGTCGGCAGGTAGACGCGTTCGAGGACCGTCTCGCTCGACGTATCGGTGGAACGCGTGCCGCCGTACAGCAGCTTGCGCACCGCGTCCATGCGCGCCATCGTCGCCCAGTTCAGGAAGTTGCCGCTCCACTGGGTGCCATCGGCAGCGCAGTACTTGTTCGCATCGGCGAGCGCGAAAGGTTCGAAGCGCTGCTTGCCGGTGCTGTAGCGGTAGCACTTCTTCGGATCGAAATAGCCGTAGTAGTCGATCGAGTGCTTGTACGTCGTCTCGAGCGCGCCGTCGCCGTCGAGGTCCGAATAGTCGTTGTAGGCCTTCTTGTACAGCTGCTGGTCCTTCGAGATGTCGAGCATGACCAGCGGCGGAATCGCACCGCCCGCGTACAACGGCTTCTGCGCGAGCGTCAGCGCGAAGGAAGGCGCGGCGAATCCCTGCAATGCGACGAGGAAGCAGGCGAGCGCGCCCGCGCGGCGCAGCGCCGAAGCCGCCGGAGGGCCGACATGCCGAATGACGTGATCGTTTGCGTTCATCGCCTCGCTCCGCGGCCGTCAGGGCCGGAAGAACTCCTGCAGCAACACCTCGGTTCCCGTCAGCGCGCCGTACCCCACCGACGTGATCCGGTAGACGTAGCGGACGCTGCCGCCCGCCTTCAGGCTGGTGCCGAAGGTGTCGGGAATCGCTTCGACCAGGTAACGCGGCGGGCTCGAAACGCCGCCCGACGAAGTGCCGGCAATGAACGAAGGCACGCCGGTCATCTCGCCGTAGGCCAGCGAGCGGGAGGTGTCGGTGAGCCAGGTCTCCCAGGCCTGCGTGGTCCCCGTTGACGGCGGAATGCACAGGCCCTTGCCGCCGGCGTAGTCGCAGGAAGTCGAGAACAACGTGGCGCCCGAGATCGCACGCGCGGTGACGATGTCGGCCTCGGCGTCGCGCAGGGCGGCGTCGGCCGCCTGCAGCGCGATGTTCGTATCGCGCGCGTTGCGCGCCATGCGCTCCTCGCTGGTCGAGATCGTCGCGCCCGCGATGCCGATCAGCGTGATCGCGATCATCATCACGAGCGCGACGAAGAGCGAGGCGCCGCGCTGCGAACGTGCGGAGGTCCGGTTCATCTTCGTCATCCGATCCGGTTGCGCAGGCCGATGGTGAATCGGAACAGCCGGCGTGGACGCTGGTCGTCGGGCGGATCGAACACCGACCCGCCGTCGCCCGCCGGCGCGACGGCGCCCGGCGCGTACGCGGTGCCGAAGTGGTTGAAGCGGTTCAGGCCGCCGTCGACGTCGGTGAAGGTTTCGCCGCGCACGACCACCGAGACGATCGCGCTGACCACCCGATCGAGATTCGCGACGCCGGCAGGCGCGTAGTAGTTGGGCGTGCCGTCGTTGTCGGTGTCCTCGCCGTAGAGGATCTGCAGGCTCTCGACGCCGGTGACGAGAACGACCGGCGCGCCGGCAGCCGACGAGGCTTCGCAGTACAGCGCCGGCTCGCCGGTGGTCGCGTCGACCGCCACGTAGTAGCGGTTCGATGCGAGCGTCGTCGCGCCCACCGCCACTCCGCGACAATCGACGACGCCGCCGTCGGGGCCGCTGCCGTCGCGCAGGTCCGAGCCGTAGTAGCGCACGATGATCTCGTCGCTCTGGTTCAGCCCGGAATCGTTCGACGCGCTGAACGCCGGCGACGCGGACGGAAACGCCACGTTCGCCGTGAAGTCGTGGTAGCCGGCCATCCGCAGTTCCCGGCCGAGCGTGGTGAACACGTAGCGGCCGGTCTCCTGCAGGATGGCCGCGTCGTTCTGCGAGCGGTTCGTCTGCTTGCTCGCGAGGAACATCGTGGAGACGACGAGCACGATGAGCAGACCGACGACGAGCGAGACCATCAGTTCGACGAGCGTCGTTCCGCGCTCGCGCGCCGGCATCCCGAGGATCGGAAGGCGCCTGCTCACGGCCGCACGCCGACGACGAAACGCGTGAGGCTTCCGTCGCGGTCGTCCTCCCACCAGATCTTCACGGCGAGCGGCGCATCGGCGACTCCGTCGCAGTCCGTGACGGTCGGCGTGCCATCGTCCGGCGTGCTGTCGACGCAGACGACGCCGACGCCGCTCGGCAGCATCTGCCCGTTCGCGTCGTTCCACAGGTACAGATCCATCTCCGCCTGCTGCTTCGACGTGCATCCGGCCGCCTTGAAGCAGTCGGCGTGCAAGGCTGCGGCGCCGGCGTAGTCGCCGTTGCGCAGCGCCATCGCGTTCGCGCGGATGCGGTCGGCGATGTCGTAGGCCTGCTGCGTCGCGATGGTGCGCAGCGTCGAACTGCCGGACGCGCGCAAGGTGTTGAGCTGCAGCGCGCCCATCGAGAGCAGAGCGAAGGCGATCACGACGATCGCGATCAGCGACTCGATCAGCGAGAAGCCCCGCTGGCTGGCGCGCATGGACGTCATGGGCAGTTCGCGGCGCGAAGCGCGACGCGTCCGGCGGCATTCCACTCGACGCTGCGGCCGTGCGGGCCACTGCGGTCGTCGCACAGGCGCACGCTCCCGGTCGCCGACGCGACACCGGTCGACTCGAAAGCGATGCGGTCGGTGATGCCGGTCGGCGTCGCCGCCGGCTCGCGGCCGCCGGCAGCCGTGAAACGCAGGATCTCGCCCGCTTCGGCAGCGCCGTTGCCGTTGGCGTCGACGAACAGCAGTCGCCCGGCGCTCCAGTCGGCCGAATCGCATGCCGCGCCCGCCGTGCTGGGGCATAGCGACACCGTGCGATGCGTGCGAGCGGCCTCGGTGCGCGCGGTCGTCACGTCGTTGAGCAGCCGCGTGGCCGAGCCGTGCATGCGCTGGTCGCGAAGGAAGTTGCTGAACGCGGGCAGGCCGGCCGAGGCCAGGATCGCCACGATGGCGATCGTGATCATCAGTTCGACCAGCGTGAATCCGCGGTTTCTCGACGCCACCACTGTGCACTCCGTACTCACGGAGTTTCCGATCGGCGCAGTCTGAGCGGGGGCGGGCGCGCCGGCCCAGCGACGTCGGACGGGCGGCGGCTCTGCGCCCGCAGGCGGTTCGTCAGACTTCGTTCAGGACGCGGGCGGCATCGCCTCGTCGACCCATTCGATCCAGTGCCGCACGGGGGTGCCGGTCGCGGCCTGCAGGTGCGCGATGCAGCCGATGTTCGCCGACAGGACCGTGGCCGGCGCCTCGGTGTGCAGCGCGGCGAGCTTGTTCGCGCGCAACTGCATCGACAGCTCCGGCTGCAGCACCGAGTAGGTGCCCGCCGAGCCGCAGCACAGGTGCGAATCGGGCACGTAAGCCGGCGCGACGCCGATCGATGCGAGCCAGTTCTCGACGGCGCCGCGGATGCGCTGGCCGTGCTGCAGCGTGCACGGCGGGTGGAAGGCGACGCGCGCCGGCGCCTCGCCCGCGCGCACGCGCGCGCGCAGCGCTTCGGCGCAAGGGGCGAGCTGGCCCGGCAGCCACTCGGCCGGGTCGCGCGTGGCGGCGACCACCCGCTTCGCCTTTTCGGCGTAGGCGGGGTCGGCGCGCAGCAGGTGCGCGTACTCCTTGACCATCGCGCCGCAGCCCGATGCGTTCACCAGCACGATCTCGACGCCCGCATCGAGATGCGGGATCCATGCGTCGATGTTCCGTCGCACCTGCGCGAGCGCGCCTTCGGTGTCGTTCAGGTGATGGCGGATCGCTCCGCAGCAGCCGGAGCGGCGCTCGACGACCGCCTCGATGCCGAGCCGGTCGAGCACGCGCGCGGTGGCCGCATCGATCGACGGCATCATTGCCGGCTGCGTGCAGCCGTTCAGCAGCAGCACCTTGCGCGCGTGCGTGCGCGCAGGCCACGGGCCGGGATCGCGCCGCTCGGGCACCTTGTCGCGCAGCACCGACGGCAGCAGCGGGCGCACGAACTGCCCGATGCGCATCGCCGGATCGAAGAGCCACCTTCGCGTCAGCGTCTCGCGCAGCAGCGCGCGCACGACGCGCTCGCGCAGCGGCCGGCGCACCTGCTGCTCGACCAGCTTGCGCCCGACGTCCACCAGGTGCCCGTACTCGACGCCCGACGGGCACGTCGTCTCGCAGTTGCGGCAGGTGAGGCACCGGTCCAGATGCTGCAACGTGGCGAGCGTGGGCGTGGCGCCTTCGACCACCTGCTTCATCAGGTAGATGCGCCCGCGCGGGCTGTCGCGCTCGTCGCCGAGCAGCTTGTAGGTCGGGCAGGTGGCCAGGCAGAAGCCGCAGTGCACACAGCGGCGCAGGTTCAGTTCGGCGTCGTCGCCGTCGGGCGTGCCGACCAGCCGGTCGGCGAGATGCGTTTCCACGGCAGATCCGTAGGGCTCGGTTTTTCTCAGAGGTCCGGGTACATGCGCCCGCGATTGAACAGGCCCGCCGGATCGAAGGCGCGCTTCAGTTCGCGGTGCACGCGCCGGTTGGCTTCGGGCAGCGGGGGGAAGACGCCCGCCGAGCGATCGCCGCCGCGGAACAGCGTCGCCGCACCGCCCACGCGCTCGCACTCGGCGCGAATGCGCGCGGCAGGGGCGTCGCTGCGCAGCCAGCGCTGTGCGCCGGCCCACTCGACGAGCACGGTGCCGCCCGGCAGGTCGAGGCGCGGCGCGGTGCAGGGCAGCGACAGCCGCCACAGCGGCTCGCTGCCCGCGAAGAACGGGTCCTGGTGTTCGCGCAGCGCGCGCCAGCGATGCGCGGCTTCGTCGTCGTCGATGCGGGTCGCGCCGCGCTCGCGCTCGAAGCGCGCGAGCGCCGCCTCGACCGCCGGCCTCGCGCCCGAGAAGCGCAGCCACGCCTCGCCTTCGCGCCAGCGCGTGGCCGAGATCGGCAACGGCTCGGCGCACCAGCGGTTCATCGCGCCGATCGCCTCGCTCGCGTCGAGCGCGAAGCGCACGCTCGCCTCGCGCATCGGCCGCGGCACCACTTTCAGCGAGACGTCGACGATCGGCCCGAGGATGCCCAGCGAGCCGCACATCAGCCGCGAGACGTCGTAGCCGGCGACGTTCTTCATCACCTGCCCGCCGAAGCGCAGCACGCGCGCCTGCGCGTCGACGACCGTGGCGCCGAGAACGAAGTCGCGCGCCGAGCCGGCGCTGGCGCGCCGCGGCCCGGACAGCCCCGCCGCGACGACGCCGCCGATCGTCGCCGCATCGCCGAAAGCGGGCGGCTCGAAGGCGAGCATCTGCCGGTGCGCAGCGAGCGCTTCCTCGATTTCGGCCAGCGGCGTGCCGCAGCGGGCCTGGATCACCAGTTCCGTCGGCTCGTACGAGACGATGCCGCGCAGCGCGCGCAGGTCGAGCGCTTCGCCGGTCGGCGCCCCGCCGGTCGGCGCCTCTCCGTAGAAATCCTTGGTTCCACCGCCGACCAGGCGCAACGACCGGCCTTCGGCCGCAGCCGCGCGGATCGCCTCGCGAACGGTCCCGAGTGCCCGATCGACTTCGCTGTCGATCACCGTGCTCATCAGAACCTCGGCAGGTCGGGAAAGCGCAGCTGCCCGCCGCGCACGTGCATGCGTCCGTACTCGGCGCAGCGCGCGGGCGTGGGGATGGCCTTGCCCGGATTCAGGATGCCGGCGGGATCGAAGGCGCGCTTCACGGCGAAGAACGCGTCGCGCTCCTGCGGCGTGAACTGCACGCACATCGTGCCGATCTTCTCGATGCCCACGCCGTGCTCGCCGGTGACGGTGCCGCCGAACTCGACGCACAGTTCGAGGATCTCGGCGCCGAAGCGCTCGGCGCGCTGCCACTGGTCGGCGTCGTTCGCGTCGAACAGGATCAGCGGATGCAGGTTGCCGTCGCCGGCATGGAACACGTTGATGCAGCGAAGCGAGTAGCGATCCTCCATCTGCGTGATCGCCTCGAGCATGCGCCCGATCATGCGGCGCGGAATCGTTCCGTCCATGCAGTAGTAGTCGGGCGACAGGCGGCCCGCCGCCGGGAACGCGTTCTTGCGCCCCGACCAGAAGAGCAGGCGCTCGGCTTCCGAGCCCGAGACGCGGATGGCGGTGGCGCCCGCTTCGCGCAGCACGCGCTGCATGCGCTCGATCTCGTCGGCGACCTCCTCGGGCGTGCCGTCGGATTCGGCGAGCAGGATCGCCGCCGCGTCGAGGTCGTAGCCGGCATGGACGAACTGCTCGACGGCGATCGTCGCCTTGCGGTCCATCATCTCGAGCCCGGCCGGAATGATGCCGGCGGCGATGATCGCCGCCACCGCGTCGCCGGCGGTGACGACGTCGTCGAAGGAGGCCATCAGCACGCGCGCGAGCGGCGGCGTCGGCACGAGCTTCACCGTGACCTCGGTGACCACCGCCAGCATACCTTCCGAGCCGATGGCCAGCGCGAGCAGGTCGAGCCCCGGCGTGTCGAGCGCCTCGGAGCCGAACTCGATGGGTTCGCCTTCGCTGGTGAAGCCGCGCACGCGCAGCACGTTGTGCACGGTGAGGCCGTATTTCAGGCAGTGCACGCCGCCGGAGTTCTCGGCCACGTTGCCGCCGATCGAGCAGGCGATCTGCGACGACGGATCGGGCGCGTAATACAGGCGATGCACGGCCGCCGCTTCGGAGATCGCGAGATTGCGCACGCCGGGCTGCACGCGCGCGATGCGCGCCAGCGGGTCGATCGACAGGATGCGGTCGAACTTCGCCATCGACAGCACGACGCCCGCCGCATGCGGCATCGAACCGCCGGACAGGCTCGTTCCCGAGCCGCGCGCGACCACCGGAACGTCGAGTTCGCAGCACGCCTTCAAAATGTCGCGCACCTGCTGCTCATTCGCCGGCAACGCGACGGCGACCGGCAGCTGCCGATACGCGCTCAGCGCGTCGCACTCGTAGGGACGCGTGTCCTCGGTTCGATGCAGCAGGCAGTGCGCGGGAAGGAGGCGCGCGAGCCGCTCGACGATCGCACGCCGGCGCGCGGCGTCGGGCTGGGCGAACGGGTCGGCGTGGCGCGCATCGCGCAGCGCGTCGTTCATCGCCGGTCTTCCGCGCGATGCGCGGTCTTCAGGTGCTTCCACAGCGTGGTGCGCGACATGCCCAACCGTCGCGCCGCCTCGGCACGATTGCCTCCGGCCTGGGCGAGCACTTCGAGGATGTGGCGGGCCTCGTCGTGCGGGGCACGCGACGAATGGTAGTAGCGCGGTGCTGCGGCCGGCGAGACATTCGTCGCGACGATCTCCGGCAGCAGGTGCCGTCGCTCGATGGTAGAGCCTTCGGCGTGCACGATCGCGAACTCGAGCGCGTTCGACAGCTGCCGCACGTTGCCCGGCCATCGGTACGCCTCGATCGCGGCGAGCGCGTCGGGCGTGAGCTGCACCGGGCCTCGCCGGTAGCGCTCGCCGAGTTCGGCCAGCATCTTGCTGGCGAGCAGCGGCAGGTCGTCTGCCCGCTCGCGCAGCGGCGGGACGTGCAGCGGCAGCACGCGCAGCCGGTAGTAGAGGTCTTCGCGGAAAGTGCCGTCGCGCACCATCTGCGCGAGGTCGCGATGCGTGGCGGCGACGACGCGCACGTCGACCTTGCGCGGATGATTCTCGCCGAGGCGCACGATCTCGCGCTCCTGCAGCACGCGCAGCAGCTTGGCCTGCATCGAAGCGGAGATCTCGCCGATCTCGTCGAGCAGCAGCGTGCCGCCGCTGGCCGCCTCGAAGCGGCCGATGCGCGCCGTGCTCGCGCCCGAGAACGCGCCCTTCGCATGGCCGAAGAGCTCGGACTCGAGCAGCGCCTCGGGGATGGCGGTGCAGTCGAGCGGCACGAAGGGCCTCTGCGCGCGCGGCGAATTGTCGTGCAGCGCACGCGCGACCAGCTCCTTGCCGGTGCCGCTCTCGCCGGTGACCAGCGCGGGCGCATCGCTCGTCGCGGCGCGCAGGATCTGCGCGTAGAGCGCCTGCATCGCCTGCGTGCGTCCGACCAGGCCGTCCAGTCCCCAGCGCTCGCGCGCGGCGTTCTCCAGCGCGATCTCGCGCGAGCGGTCGCGCAGCACGATCGAGCAGTGCAGCGGGGCGTCGTTGGCCGGCAGCAGCATCGCCCACAAGCGCAGCGCGATCTCGCCGCCGTCGGCCCGGCGCAGAACGAGGTCCTGCGTCCGGGGCGTGTCGCCGCCGGCGCCCGTCAGCCAGCAGCGGCCGGTGCGACGGCATTCGCGCGCGCACTGCGTCTGGTCGAACAGCGCCGGGCACAGCTTGCCGACCACCTCCTGCCCTTCCTGGCCGAGCAGGCGCCGCGCCGCCGCATTGATCTGGACGATGCGGCGCTGCTCGTCGAGGAACAGCACCCCTTCCTCGAGATTGTCGAGCAGCGCATCGAGCGTTGCGAGCGTGACCACGGCGTTTCGTCGTTCAAGTGAACGTTCAGGTGAACGCGGACATGATAGCCGCTACGCCGTCGTTCTCGGTCGATTTTGGGTCCGCGGCCCCGCGAATCAACGACTTGCACGAACTGGCACGTTGCTGGCTTTGCTTCGAGGGACACGAGCGCGTCGCTCGTTCACCCACGAAAGGACGACCTCGATGCAGGACACTGCATGGTTCATCTCGCTCACGCTGATGGGACTGCTGCTGGCGGTCTTCGTGTTCGTCTGGTCGCAGTCCTCGGTGCGCGAGGAGGACTTCACTCCGCTGCAGAAGCGCGCGTACCGGCTGCGCGCGCGCCTGTTCTGGGCGCTCGTCCTCACGCTGGGGCCGGCGATGCTCTACAACCTGATCGACCTACCGTACGCAGCCGCCGACGCGCGCGAGCGCGACGCGCAGGTGATCGACGCGGTCGGCCACCAGTGGTACTGGCAACTCAGCCGCAACGAGGTCCGGGCCGGGGAGCCGGTGCTGTTCCGCGTGACCAGTGCTGACGTCAACCACGGCTTCGGCGTCTACGACACCGGATCGCGGCTCGTCGCGCAGACGCAGGCGATGCCGGGCTACACCAACGTGCTGCGCCACACCTTCGCGCAGCCGGGAAAGTACCGCGTGCTCTGCCTGGAGTACTGCGGCCTCGTGCATCACAACATGATCGCCGAGATCGACGTCGTCGAAGCGCGCGGCGCGGCGAAGGAGTGAAACGATGGCAGCCCAGGAAACGACGATCGATCGCGGCGCGCACCCGGCGGTGCTCGCCTACCTCTGCATTGCGATGCTCGTGCTGCTGCTGATGATGGTGTTCGGCGCGCTGATGCGCATGGAGCAGGCCGAGTTCATCGCGATGGGGCCGATGTGGTTCTACGAGCTGATGACGCTGCACGGCGCGGGCATGGTCGGCGTCGCGGGAATCGCCGGCATCGCGATCCTCTGGCACTTCCTCGGCCAGTACGTCCGGTTGTCGGCGCCGGTGTTCGTCGCCAACCTCGTGCTCTTCGTCGCCGGCGTGGCGATGATCCTGGCCGCCGTGCTCGGCGGGAACTTCCACGGCGGCTGGACCTTCCTGCATCCGCTGCCGTCGAAGTCGATGGGAACCTGGAGCCCGAACGCCGCCGCGCTCTTCCTCGGAGGAATGCTGGTCATCGGCACCGGCTTCCTGCTGCTGCACCTGGATATCGCGCGCGCGATCCTCGCGCGCGAGGGGGGCTTCGGCCGCGCGCTCGGCTGGCCGCAGCTGTTCGGGCGCGCAGAGACAGCGCCGCCGCCGCCGACGATCGTCGCGGCGACGATGGCGACGATCGTCAACCTGATCGGCATCGTCGCCGGCGCGGCGATCCTTTCGATGATGCTGGTGAACCTGTATTTCCCCGATTTCGGCGTCGACGCGCTGCTCGCGAAGAACCTCATCTACTTCTTCGGCCACGTGTTCATCAACGCGACGATCTACATGGCCGTGATCGCCGTCTACGAGATCCTGCCGCGCTACACGCAACGGCCGTGGAAGGCGAACCGCGTGTTCCTCGCTTCGTGGACCGCCTCGACGGTGCTGGTGCTCTTCATCTATCCGCATCACCTGCTGATGGACTTCGCGATGCCGAAGTGGATGCTGGTGATGGGGCACGTGGTCGGCTACCTGAACACCTTCCCGATCCTCGTCGTCACCGCCTACGGCGGGCTGATGCTGGTCTACCGTTCGGGCATCCGCTGGGACATGGCCTCGGGGCTGCTGTTCGTGTCGCTGTTCGGCTGGTCGGCCGGCGTGATGCCGGCGTTCATCGACGGCACGATCCCCGTCAACTACGTCATGCACAACACGCTGTGGGTGCCGGGGCATTTCCACACCTACCTGCTGCTCGGCATGATGACGATGGTGTTCGGATTCCTCTACTACATCGGCAAGAGCGCGCGCGAGATGCGCGAGCGCCTGGTCGATCGCGCGGCGTTCGCCGTGTTCGTCGTCGCCACCCTCGGCTTCACGCTGAGCTTCCTGTACTCGGGCCGCAGCGGCGCGGCGCGCCGCTACGCGGTGCACCTGCCCGAATGGGTGCCGTACGACCGCATCGCCTCGGTGTTCGCGGTGCTGGTCGTGGCAGCCGTTGCCGTGTTCGCGACCCGGTTCCTGCTGCGCCTGCCCGCCGCATCGGTCGACGCGCCGCGGGCGACGCTGGCCGGCAGCATGACCTGAGAAGGGTCGAGCCGTGAGCAGGCGCCTCGCGGACGGGCATGCTCCGGCGCATCGCCCGCGCATCGCGGGACCGCCGTGGCGCCCGCTTGCGATCGCACTGCCGGTGGCGCTCGCCACGCCGTGGATGCGCGGCTGGCTCGAATCCTCGATGTCGCTGCACATGCTCGTGCAGATGCCACTGCTCGCCGCCGCGGGTTTCGCGGCTGCGATGGCGCTGCCCGCGCGAAGTCGCGAGGCGATCGCGCTCTGCGTCGGCGGGGCGCTTCCGTGCCTGCTCGTCGCATCGCTCGCGTCGATGTTCTGGATGATTCCGCGCGCGCTCGATCTCGCGCTCTCCGAACCGACCCTCGAAGCGGTCAAGTTCGTCACCCTGCCGCTTCTCGTCGGCGCGCCGCTCGCGCTCGCGTGGCCGCGGCTGGGGATGCTCGGCCGCGGTTTCGTCTGGACCAACTTCGCCAGCATGCTTGCCGTGCTCGGCTGGCTGTACCGGGCGTCGCCGCTGCGCGCCTGCAACGCATATCCGGTATCGGATCAGCGCGAAGCAGGCGAGTGGCTGATCTTCCTGGCGATCGCGATTTTCGTCGGGTGGCTGGCAACGCTCTTCGCGGCGCCGCCATCGCGGCAGCGGATGCGCTGATCGCGGATCAGGGCTTCTTCAGAGCACCGACTCGAGCCAGACGCCGAGGTCGGCGATCTCCTCCGGGCAGACCGCGTGCCCCATCGGATATTCGCGCCACTGCAGCGGGTAGCCGAGCGCTTCGAGGAGCGTCCGCGAAGCGCGCGCGCGTTCGATGCCGACCATGTCGTCGTACACGCCGTGGGCATAGAAGATCGGCACCCGCGCGTTCGCCGCGCTGCGCTCGGCCTCGAGCGTCGTGTGCAGCGGCAGCCAGGTCGACAGCGCGAGAAGGCCGGCGAGCGCTTCTCCGTACCGAAGCCCCGCCTGCAGCGCGATCGCGCCGCCCTGCGAGAACCCGGCGAGGACGATGCGCGCTGCGGCGATCCCGCGCTCCCTCTCGCGCTCGATCAGCTGCGCGACGATGCGCTCGGAGGCGCGGATGCCGGCCTCGTCCTGTCGCGCGCCGCCGAGCTCGGCGATGTCGTACCAGGCACGCATCGGCATGCCGCCGTTGATCGTCACCGGCCGGACCGGTGCGTTGGGGAACACGAATCTCACCGACAGCGGCGGTGCCAGCCGCAGCTCGGGCACGATCGGCTCGAAGTCGTGCGCGTCGGCGCCGAGCCCGTGCAGCCAGATCACCGCGGCGTCAGGCCGATCGCCGGTCTGGATTTCGACCGCGTCGTGCATCGGGTTCATCGCGACATTGTATGGTGGGTACCGCGCGGGCTGCAGGCGCGAGAATTCGGGGAGGAGGAGACGCAATGAACGAGATCGTCGACGGATTCGTCGGCGCCATCGGCAACACGCCGCTGATCCGGTTGCGCCGCGCCTCCGAGCGCACCGGCTGCGAGATCCTGGCGAAGGCCGAGTTCCTCGAGCCCGGCGGATCGATCAAGGACCGCACCGCGCTGTTCCTCGTCGACGACGGCGAGCGACGCGGACTTCTGCGGCCGGGCGGCGTGGTCGTCGAAGGAACCGCCGGCAACACCGGCATCGGTCTGACGCTGGTCGCGAATGCGCGCGGCTACCGCACGATCATCGTCATCCCCGAGACGCAGAGCCGCGAGAAGAAGGACCTGCTTCGCCTGTACGGCGCCGACGTGCGCGAAGTGCCGGCCGCGCCGTTTCGCGATCCGGGCAACTACGTTCACGTGGCCGAGCGGCTCGCAGCCGAACTGGCCGAGCGCGAGCCGAACGGCGCCTTCTACGCCAATCAGTGGGACAACCTCGCGAACCGCGAGGGACATCGCGCGAGCACCGGGCCCGAGATCTGGCGACAGACGGGCGGGCGCATCGACGGCTTCGTCTGTGCGATCGGAACGGGTGGCACGCTTGCCGGCATTTCGGCCTACCTGAAATCGGTGCATCCGCGGATTCGCACGGCAGTTGCCGACCCCGTCGGGGCCGCGATGTACTCGTGGTTCAAGCACGGCCGACTCGAATCCTCCGGCAGTTCGATCACCGAAGGCATCGGACTGGGTCGCGTGACGGCGAACGTCGACGCCGCGCCGGTCGACGACGCCTACCGGATCGAGGACGCCGAAGCGCTCGAGGTCGTGTTCGAACTGCTGCGCGACGAGGGCCTGTGCGTCGGCGGTTCGAGCGGCGTGAACGTCGCGGGAGCGATACGGCTCGCGCGCGACCTCGGCCCCGGACATACCGTCGTGACGGTGCTCGCCGATTCGGGCCAGCGCTACCGCTCGAAACTGTTCGATCCGGCGTTCCTGAAGGCGCGCGGGCTGCCCGCGCCATCGTGGCTCGAAGGCGGCGCCGGCGGCTGACGCATCCCCCCGGTCGTCGCCCGCGGCCTTAGGGCGCCGACAGGCGGATCTTCTGACCGATCCGCAAGCGGCGCGGGTCGGCGATGCCGTTCCAGCGCGCCAGGTCCTTCGCATCGACGTTGTGCTTCTTCGCGATCGCCGCCAGCGTGTCGCCGCGCTGGATCGTGTAGTCCCCGCTGCCGGCCTTCGGTGTCGCGGCCTTGCGCATGCGCGTGGCCTGCGCTGCGCCGTTCTTCGCGCCGTTCTGCGACCCGGCTGCGGAATCGCTCGCTGCAGGAGCCGGGCTCAGACGCGGCGACGACTGGCTGCTCGAAAGCGGCGGCGTGGCGCCCGCGGGGTCGGCGTTGCCGACGGCGGGATTCGCCGTGGCGTTCTGCGAGGCGCCGGCATCGCTGCGCGATGCACCGGCCGCACTGGCCGCATCGGCCGCGCCCGTTGCGCCCACTGCGCCCGCCGCATTCGTCGGCGCTGCGCCTGACGGCGTCGCACCCGCCGCCGCTTCGCCGGCGGGAGCGGCCGGCGCAGGATCGGCCGCGCTCGTCGATGCCGGCTCTTCCTTGCCGCAACCGAAGAGGAACAGGGATACCAGCACCGAGGCCATCGCTACACGCATATCGACTCCTTCTCGCTTCTTTCCGACCCGTTCGGAACATCGCCCGCGGGTATGGGCATTGCACGATCCGCCCCATGGCGCGCGAGCGCCGATCGCTTCGTGGGGGCAGACCCTGCACCGAGAAGCAAACGTATCACCCGAGAGGAACCGAGCATGCGCAGCACATTGGTTGGAGTGTTCGACGATCGCCAGGCCGCGGAACACGCGCGCGACGAACTGCTACGCGCAGGATTCGCCGACGACGAAGTGGATCTCAGGACCGGCGCCGAGGATCGCGCGTGGCGCGAGTCGGACGACCGGCGCGTGGCCGCCGATCGCCGCGCCTATGACGACGAGTCGCAAACGTCGATCGGCGAGACGGTCGCCGACTGGTTCCGTTCGCTGTTCGGCTTCGACGACGAACAGGACGCGGGCATCTACGCCGAGGCCCTGCGGCGCGGCGAAAGCGTCGTCACCGTAGACGCATCCGACGGCGATCGGCTCGACCGCGCAACCGACATCCTCGAGGACTGCGGCTCGGTCGACATCGACGCGATGGCGAACGAGTGGCAACTGCAAGGCTGGGCCCGGCCGAGCGGCGCGGGCGACACGCGCGCGATTCCCGTCGTCGAGGAGCGGTCGCGCATCGGCAAGCGCGTCGTCGGCCGGCGTCGTCTTCGCGTCTACACGCGCCTGGTCGAGGAGCCGGGCGCGGCGGGGCCGGACGAAGGCGCGGCGCGACCGGACCCGGGCGCCGCGCGATCCGACCCGGGCGCCACGCGATCCGACATTTGACAGCCGCATCCCGGCTAGGCATTCTGCGCGCAGCCGGTCAGCCGCTGTGGGAGAGACCGCGTGCAGCCCGCCTTCGTGCGCAGGCGGCGCGCGGCGCCGAAGGTGTACATCGCCCCGTAAACTCTCAGGCAAAAGGACTTCAGCGGTTCGGCTCTCTGGAGAGTAGGCAGTACCGAGGCGTATCGCGCATCGGTGCCGGCCTCGCCGAAGGAAACAGACGGCGCTTCGGCGCCGTCGAATGTCTCAGGCAAACGGACAGAGGGGGCTCCGATTCCACTGTCGCGTACGGCGAGGCCACACGCCGCTTCCGGAGCCCATCCTTGGACAACCCTGCCGAACTCCGCTACACGTCGACGCACGAATGGGTGCGTCGCGAAACCGACGGCACGCTGACCGTCGGCATCACCTTCCACGCGCAGGACGCGCTCGGCGAACTGGTCTACGTCGAACTGCCCGATGCCGGACGAACGCTGAAGCAGGGCGAAGCCTGCGTCGTCGTCGAATCGACGAAGGCCGCCTCCGACGTCTACGCGCCGGTCGACGGCGAAGTGGTCGAGACCAACGCGGCGCTCGCCGACGCGCCGGAGACGGTCAATGCCGAGCCTTTCGGCGCCGGTTGGCTGTTCCGCATGCGACCGAGCGATCCGTCGCAGCTCGACGCGCTGCTCGACGCCGCCCGATACACGGCAGGCCCCGGATCCGAGTGATTCGCCGCAGCGGCGCGTGAACGCGCGCCGCTCGTGTTCGACCTCCCCTTTTCCCGATGCCGGGACCCCATTCGATGAACGCTCCCGATTCCCTCGGCGCGAGACTTCGCGCGCTCTCCGCACGCGACGACTTCGTCTCGCGCCACATCGGTCCGAGCCCCGCGCAGCAGCGCGAGATGCTCGACGCGCTGGGCTTCGCTTCGCACGCCGAGTTCGCCCGTGCGGCGGTTCCGCCGCAGGTCCTGCTCGATGCGCCGCTCGCACTCGAAGACGCCGTCGACGAGACGCGGGCGCTCGCCGAACTGCGCGCGCTCGGCGAGCGCAACGAGCTGTGGCGCAGCTTCATCGGCGCGGGCTACCACGGCACGATCCTTCCCGAAGCGATCCGTCGCAACGTGCTCGAGAATCCGGGCTGGTACACCGCGTACACGCCGTACCAGGCGGAGATCGCGCAGGGCCGCCTCGAGGCGCTGCTGAACTTCCAGCAGATGGTGATCGATCTCACCGGCCTGCCGATCGCCAACGCTTCGCTGCTCGACGAGGCGACCGCTGCCGCCGAAGCGATGGCAATGGCGCGCCGGGCGTCGAAATCGAAGGCGACGCGCTATTTCGTCGAGCGCGCGACGCACCCGCAGGTGATCGCCGTGCTGCGCACGCGTGCGGCGCGCATGGGCATCGAGTTGCACGTCGACGAGGCGGACGCGCTACGCGACGACGCATCGTATTTCGGCGCGCACCTGCAGACGCCCGACACTTTCGGATGCGTGCGCGACTTCACGACGCAGATCGACGCGCTGCACGCGGCCAGCGCGCGCGTCACCGTCGGCTGCGACCCGCTCGCGCTGATGCTGCTGCGGCCTCCGGGCGCGATGGGCGCCGACATCGCCATCGGCTCGGCGCAGCGCTTCGGCGTGCCGCTCGGCTACGGCGGACCGCACGCCGCCTTCCTCGCCGCCCGCGACGATCTGCTGCGGACGATCCCCGGTCGCATCATCGGCGTCTCGCGCGACTCGGCCGGACGGCCGGCGCTGCGCATGGCGCTGCAGACGCGCGAGCAGCACATCCGCCGCGACAAGGCGACCTCCAACATCTGCACCGCACAGGCGCTGCTTGCCAACATGGCCGCCGCCTATGCGATCTGGCACGGTCCGGAAGGCTTGCAGGCCATCGCCCGGCGCATCAACGCGCTTGCCGGCCGTCTCGCCGAGGGGTTGCGTGCCGCTGGCCTCTCGGTCGAAGGCGCGCGCCGCTTCGACACGGTGACGGTCGAAACCAAAGGCAGGGCGAAGGTGATCGCCGCGGCCGCCGAAAAGGCCGGCCGGCTGCTGCGCGTCATCGATGCCGACCGCATCGGCGTCACCTTCGACGAAGCCTCGACCGAAGCCGACCTTGAGGCGATTGCGGACTTTTTCGACGCGAAGGTCCCGGCTTCGTCGGCCGCCGCCATGCCGGGCAAGCCGCGCGGGCCGGAATTCCTGACCCAGCCGGTATTCCGCGAAAACCGCTCCGAGACCGAGATGATGCGCTTCCTGCGCCGGCTCGCTGACAAGGACCTGGCGCTCGACCGCACCATGATCCCGCTCGGCTCCTGCACCATGAAGCTCCACGCCGCCGCCGAGATGATGCCGGTGAGCTGGCCGTCGATCGCCAACCTGCATCCGTTCGCGCCGAAGGCCCATTCGGCCGGCCTGCGCGCCATGATCGACGAACTGGCGGGGTGGCTCGCCGAAATCACCGGCTTCGACGCCGTGTCGTTGCAGCCCAACGCCGGCAGCCAGGGCGAGTTCTCCGGCCTGCTCGCCATTCGCGGCTATCACCGCGCGCGCGGGCAAGGCCACCGCGATGTCTGCCTGATCCCCTCTTCCGCCCATGGCACCAACCCGGCGAGCGCCGCCATGGCCGGCATGAAGGTGGTGGTGGTGCGCTGCACCGAGGACGGCAACATCGATGTCGAGGATTTGAAGGCGAAGGCCGCCGAACATGCCGCCGACCTGGCGGCGCTGATGTTCACCTACCCTTCCACCCACGGCGTCTACGAGGAAGGCGCCAGGGACATCTGCGCCATCGTTCATGGACAGGGCGGACAGGTCTATTTCGACGGCGCCAACCTGAACGCGCTGGTCGGCCTTGCCCGGCCCGGCGACATCGGCGCCGACGTCTGCCACATGAACCTGCACAAGACCTTCTGCATTCCGCATGGCGGCGGCGGCCCGGGCGTCGGGCCGATCGGCGTCAAGGCGCACCTTGCGCCCTACCTGCCCGGCCATGTCGAGGAAGGCAGCGCGCATGCGGTGGCGGCCGCCCCCTTCGGCAGCGCCTCGATCCTGCCGATCACCTGGATGTATATCCGCATGATGGGCGCGGACGGGCTGAAGCTGGCGACCGAAACCGCGATTCTCTCGGCCAACTATATCGCCCACCGGCTCGAGCCGTATTATCCCGTCCTCTACAAGGGGCGCGGCGGGCGCGTGGCGCACGAGTGCATCCTCGACACCCGCGTGCTCAAGGACAGAGCCGGCATCGGCGTCGAGGACATCGCCAAGCGGCTGATCGACTACGGCTTCCATGCGCCGACCATGTCGTTCCCCGTCGCCGGCACGCTGATGGTCGAGCCGACCGAAAGCGAGCCGAAGCGCGAGCTCGACCGCTTCTGCGAAGCGATGATCGCGATCGCCGGCGAAGCGGCAAAGGTGGAAAGGGGCGAATGGCCGGCCGACGACAATCCGCTGGTCAACGCCCCGCACACCACGGCCGAAACCCTCGCCGAGGACTGGGCGCATCCCTATTCACGGCTGGTGGCCGCCTACCCGGCCGGAGACGCCGACACGGCCGCCAAATACTGGCCGCCGGTATCCCGCATCGACAACGTCGCCGGCGACCGCAACCTGATCTGCTCCTGTCCGCCGCTCAGCAACTATCTGGGGGCTGCCGAATAGCGGGGGCCTTTTTGCTACCCTGCAAGGGCCGGCGCGTGTTGCGCCGGCCTTCTTTTTTGCCGGATCTGCCTTAACGCCTGCTCGATGCCGGCCACGCGGTGGACCAGCGGCGGCTGCACGCCCTGCGCCGCCAATTCCCTGCGCACGCTGGGCGAAGCGCCGGTGATATAGACGCCGATGCCGCGCCCGGCCGCCTTCTGCGCCAGCCCCTCGATCGTGCGCGCGCCGGTCGAATCGACGACGGGAACGGCGCTGAAGTCGATGACCAGATCGCGGTGATCGTCGCCGATGCGTTCCAGCACCGTGCCGATCGAGGCGGCCGCCCCGAAGAACAGCGCGCCCGAGAGCCGGTAGACGACCGTGCCCGGGTCCTGCTGGGTGCGTTCGTCATAGCCGTCGCGCGTCTGGTCGTCGGCGATGTCCTCGCGCACCAGCGGCATATTGGCCTCGACCGCCGTGGTCTGCGACATGCGGTGGATGAACAGCACCGAGCCGAGCGCGAAGCCGACGACGATGGCCTCGGTCAGCCCGAAGAAAAGCGTGATGAACAGCGTCGAAAGCAGCACGGCAGCGTCGCCGCGCGAGCCTTTGACGAGGGCGGCGAAGGCATGGCGCTCGACCATGTTCCAGCACACCACGGCAAGCACGGCGGCAAGTACGGCGAGCGGGATATAGCTGGCGAGCGGGGCCGCGACCAGGATGAACAAAAGCAGGAAGACCGAGTGCATCATCCCGGAAATCGGGCCATGCGCGCCGGCGCGCACATTGGTCGCTGTGCGGGCGATGGTGCCGGTGACGCAGATGCCGCCGAACAGGCCGGAGGATATGTTGGAGACCCCCTGCCCGACCTGTTCGCAGTTCGAGCGGTGGCGGCGGCCGGTCATGCTGTCGGACACGACGTCCTACAGCAGCGATTCGATCGCCCCGAGCAGCGCGAACGAC
>JAJPEN010000046.1 GCA_021166835.1 Burkholderiaceae bacterium
AGCAGGACAACCGTCTTGACCAGTTCGGCGCTGGGTTCGGCCGGCATGATGAAGGAGTCTACGACTCACCGCTTTTTCGGTGCGGAACTCCCGACGAGCATCGACGCCGCTTCCAGCGATGGCCAGCCTGCCAGCAGTGCCCTTAGCGCCCCGGCGGAAACCGCGACTGCCATCCGCGACCGCGCGGCAGCAGATCGTCCAGTGCTTCGCTGAGCGATTCGCGCTGCCATTGCGACAGCACCGCGAGAAGGTGCGCGTCCTGCGCGAGATCCTTGCGCGCCTTCATCCAGAAGGCCTTCGCTCGCTGACGATGAGCCACTTGTGCAGCGCTTAGGCTGATCGCGCGCGGCACCTGAAAACGGCAGCCATCTTATCCGGGTACGCTTGGTGATGTATCAGGGCCACGACTCCCTCGCATTGCCCCGACAAACAAAACAACCAATAAAGCGAAATGCACTAGCGCAATGGCGTGATAAAGAAGGCCGTCAATCAGCGCATAAGCAAGGAAGGCGAGAACGGCCGAGGTGAGAACCACGAGATCGGGAGGCATATTCGACCAACGCTTCCTGGTCAAAGCGCTCGTACCTACGCACTCCTGCCAGACAACGATACACAGCCCCACGAACAACGTGCATCCGACAAACCCGAACTCGAGCAGGAACTGCAGCACAAAATTGTGCGGTTGGGCTACAACGCTATTGCAGCAAGCCGAAAATATGTAGCCCTCTGGGCCATATCCGAACGCAGGCCGCCGCAAGACGGCGCTGAACGCCTGCACCCATATCTCGAGCCGATCTGCGACGTAGGCAGCTCGCCCGATGCCTTCCCCGAACCTGTAGAAAAGGCTGGGAGCACGAACAAGATCGGTGGCACCCAGGAAGTAGACCGAACCTGCCGACAGCAATAATGCTGAGGTGCAGAATGCAAACAACCGTTTTTGGAGCCCTCCCAACGCAAGCGTCGCCGCCACGAACACCAGCCAGGCACCGAGTGCTCCTCGAGCGCCGAGCAGGATAATCCCGAACAACGCCGCTGTAGTCAGCACGAACGCCGTTGCCTGCAGCTTCCTCGTCAGCACGAAAAGCGACGTAGCGAACGCAGCCGCAATAAAACCGTGATACGCGAAGTGACGGATGTTGGCGTAGTGCGGAGCGCCTGTTGCAGGCAAAGCCGGGCCAGCCTGCAGCGAGATCACCCAAAAAACCACGTATACGAGAAAAATCGCGTGGACCAGCGGAACAAGAAGCAGGTACTTGTTCAGCACGTCGCCAACGGATCCTGCATGCACGACATAAAGGGCAATCCCGAGTAGGACGACGCTGTAATAAAGATGGAGACGGTTCAACGACCAATAAAGGTTCGCTGCTCCCCAGACCGACACCGCCACCGACACGGAAAAGGCCGTTATCCAGAAAAGCGAACGCCGACCGACGTCCAGTCGACGACCGGAAATCATCGCACCGACGAGCAACGTCGCCGCCGCAATGAAGACGTATCCGGCCACCTGTCGGTTGTAGCCGTTCGGCGAAGGGCCGTAGTTGTCGATCGCGAGGAAAACGAGTAACGCAAAACCCAGCGGCGGCAACCAGCCGATCGCAGGATGCATCGCTCATCCTCCTACGGAAAGGAGTATTCGCGCGCGATATGCGTCGATTCGCTCGATGTCGTCCCGTGCTGGTTGGAGTGGGATAAGTCGCCTACCGGAATCATCGATGCGATAGGCAATATAGTCGCCGAAAGCGGGCGAATAATAGGTTATTCGATCAGAGCACCTCAGACCGACGTCCTTGGTTCGAACGAGCGTAGGAAGAATGCTCTCGCGCAGTCGTAAACGCCCGCGTGGATCGATTTCATAATAGCCCGCACCGTCGCTTGCCAACTTTCGTTCATCGAGGGCATGAAAATCTTCGGCAGCAGCGAACCGAATTCCGGTTTCGACGGTCATGCAAGAATCCGCGCCTGTCAGTCGGACTTTTCCTGTGTCGATGTAATGCTCGACTGCCGCGCGCAAATCCGTAAGCGAAACCTGGTCGGTTCGTACGCTGGCGTTCTTTGCCAAGGCACGGCCGTTTCGAAACGGAACCAAGCTCAGCACTACACGGCTCTGGTCTTCGCTAAGTATTTCCGCACCGTGGCCGAACGCGGAAATCTTCGATCGGCCATTCGAACCGCTGATTTCGCCTTCGATTCCACCCAGACTCTCGCCATGATCGGACAACACGACGACCAATGCATCTTCGAGATACCCGCGATTCCGCAGCGCCAACACGAGTTGACCGACCTGCCCGTCCACCACCGCAAGCGCCGCGACATATCCGGCATGAAGACGATCGGGATCCGTGTTGTCTGGCCGCGCGTATCGCGACTTGTACGGATAATGCGCCGACTCGAAATGCACCGCGAGAAACACCTTGGGCGCGCTCGTTAGCGCCGCTACCGTCTCTTCGACGAACGCTCGCTCGTTATAGTTTGCGTAGGAAGCTGTGTTGAGCCAGGAATAGGGAAGCAAAAAGCGGCCAAGACGAGTCTGAAGCAAGAGATTGCTCAATGGAGCATCGTTGAACCGCTGAAGCAGGAAATCAAGCGCTCCAACCTTCGGACCTACCGTGCGATCGAACCCGAACGATTCGTCAATATTCGAGAATCGTCGCTCGTCGATCGCGAAAACTGTCCGATAGCCTGCCTCCCGGAAAGTGTGCGGGAGCAGGTCTGATCGGTCGACATGCTCCACGCCACGCAGATTGAAGACCGCTCGATGATCAGCGGGAGCGCGCCCGCTCAGTATAGAAGCCCACGCGGGAAACGTACGTCCTAAGGGTGTATATGCACGCTCGAATGTGGTTCCCTGCGAAAGAAGCGCCGCCAGGTTCGGGAAACGCTCGCCTTCGTTCTGGAGCACGCGCGCCGAAAGCGAATCGATGCCGATCATGATGACGTTCCGCGATTCGGGAGCGACGGCAGTCGGAATGCTTCGCCCCGAGTTTGCGCTCGCCGTCAGAGCGGTTACTATCGAAATACCCAGCAGCGTGGGGAGCATCTTTTTGGGGATCATGGTACTTGCCACCACGATCGCCGCGAGAGCAACGATCAGCGTACCTCCGACAAACATCACGGGTCCGGCGACGGAGTCCAATACCAGTGAGTAGTCGGACAGCGGAAATGCAAGGCGGTTGCCGGCGACAAGGACGAACCAGAAACCGATGAATAAAATCAGGCGGGACAGTGCGGGTCGAAGACCGACCGCATCGGTGAACCGATTCGCGAGGAATCTCAAAGCAAGGTAGAGAGCCAGCAGCGGAAACAGATGGCCGAGTAGCACATTGCGGAGAGCCTCCAACTGAACCGGCCGTCTCGAAAGCGCATCGAATGCGAGCGCGCCTACTCCTTGTGGAAGGTCGACCAGCGGCTCCAAAGCCGAGAGACTGGGCGCGTAGTACGCCAGAACGAAAGCGAAGAAACCGCTTATCGCCAAGGCCGAATGCCACAATGACCGGACAGCCATTCTGATCGAGGTGGACGGCTGCAAACGCCACCCGTTGAACAATCAAAAAGAGACTACCCGATACGAGCAGTCTCTTCCGACATGGCCCTGAGAGATCAAGTGTGCCGGCACTCGGCAGGAACGTATTTGTAGTCGGCAGCGTTTGACGTCTTGCAAGCCCACGTCACGCCAGCACTCGCCGTAGCCGGCGTGAAGGTAAGTACAACACCCTTTGCCGCTGTCGTGCCGGTTACCGTAACTACGCCGGAAGCGCATGCGATAGAGGCCATATTCGTGGTGGCGGTTGCAGTCGTATTGACGCCATTGCATGAGTTGGCATCGATGGTGCCACCGGCATTGGCGATATTTTCACCGATCGTCGCTTTCGCGCCTGAAGCCATGATGGCCAGTTCCGAAACTCGTGCGCGAACCGTGTAGTCCTGATACGCCGGCAGCGCCACCGCCGCCAGAATCCCGATGATCGCCACGACGATCATCAATTCGATCAGCGTGAAGCCCTGCTGCACCTGCCTACGAACCTGAGTCATCTTCATCTCGAACTCCTCAATGGGTGATTGAATCGGCCGAGGTCGTCGGCACATACCCGATGACGCAGGCACCGTGCCATCGGGGATGGCCGGCCCGAAGCGGGCGACGAGCGGCGTACGAGAAGAAACGGACGTGAAATGCTTCACGCTTCCCGCCGAAGCGGGCGGCGGCGGGCTTCGCTGCGATTCGCGGTGTGACGCCGAGGGTCAGCGGGAGTGACGCTCTCCGTCACTTCCCCTTGTCACCCGGTCAGCGCCTCGATCCGATCGAGCCGATTTCCCAGCTGCTCCCTCGCGACCTTCAGGTCGTAGGTTGCCTGCAGGTTCAACCAATAGTGCGCCGATTGGTCGAACGAACGACCGAGCAGAAGCGCGAGCTCTGCAGTCACGGGCCGAGCACCGTGGACCACGTGCGAGATGCGCATCGGTGCCACGTCGATCGAGCGCGCGAGTTCCGCTTGTGAAATCCCGAGCTCGTCCAGAATCTCCCGCAGATATCGGCCCGGATGAATCGCAGGGAGTCCGCTCTCTGCCATGACAGTTCCTCAATGGTAGTCGACGATCGCGACATCGAAGGCGTCGCCTTTTGCGAACCGGAAGCACACGCGCCAGCGATCGTTGATCCGCACGCTCCATTGACCCGCGCGGTCGCCCTTTATCAC
Organism: Burkholderiaceae bacterium; assembly: GCA_021166835.1. The sequence goes on from JAJPEN010000046.1 coordinate 4,692, forward strand.
GCCAGACTCGTATCGATGCTGCCCGCGCGGGCAGCGAATGCAAAGTCCGACAAATGGGTCGGCTATCCGGCCCGGGCGAGCGGCGTCAGCTGTGTGGCCGATCCGACGTCCACCACCCCGCCCTACAACTCCAGCACATCCCCCCTCTCCAGCGTCTTCGGCGAAAACCTCCCCGCCCACGCCCCCACCTCGCGCGCGATCGTCTCCCGATCCGACGGCTTCAGGTGCGTGATGAGGATCTCCGGGTCCCGCTGCAGCTTCGCCAGCTCCTGGCCCAGCTGGATCGGGAACAGATGCCGGGCCGTCACCGCCAGGTCCTGGTCGCGGTTGGCGAATGCCGTCTCGATGATCAGGTACTTGAGGTTCGGCACGCCGTTCACCTGCCGCCAGAAATCGTCGTTCGGTCCGGTGTCGCCCGAGAACACGAGTCCCGCTTCCTCGGTGTATGCGTGGAAGGCCAGTGCCGGTACGGTGTGGCTCGCCGCCAGGCTCCTCACCCATCGCCCGCCGAGTTCGACGATCGAGCCGATCGACAGCGGCTCGAACACCATCCACGGCCTTTCGTAGTGCGGGATCTCGGTGAAATCCGGCCAGATCACCCAGTTGAAGATGTGCTCCTTGAGCGCGGCGATCGTCTCGGGCAGCGCGTGCACGACGATCGGGCGGGCGCGCAGCCCCCCCACCGAGTCGACGAGCAGCGGCAGCGCCGCTATGTGGTCGAGGTGCGAGTGCGTGAGGAACACGTGGTCGATCGCGGCAAGCTCCTCCACCGAGAGGTCTTCGACGCCGGTGCCGGCGTCGAGAAGGATGTCGTGATCGACCAGGAAGGACGTCGTCCGGGCGCGTGCACCGATGCCCCCGCTACACCCCAGGACTCGAACCTTCATGGAGACTTTCCGTGGCTCTCTTGTTCGTCGGTGCGGACGCGGGCATCGGAATCGTCGGGCGACGTAGACCTTCGCCGCCGTCGTCGTCGAGCGAGCCCGGCACGAAGATGCGCACCGACTCCGTTCGGCCGGCGATCGTCGTGCGAGCCAGCTCGCGGAAACGATGGTGGCGGCAACGCTGCGCCGTCGCTTCTCCGACGATGATCGGCACTTCGTAGCGCCGGGTCAAACTTTCCAGACGAGAGGCGAGATTCACGGCATCGCCGATCACCGTGTACGCGCGGCGCAGCTTCGAGCCCATGTCGCCGACGCGCACGACGCCGGTGTTGACGCCGATGCCGACCGCCAGCGGCGGCAGCCCGCGCGTGACGAAGCCCGCCGACAGGCGCGCCACCTCGCGCTGCATCGCCAGCGCCGCCGCCACCGCGTGCTCGGCGTGCCCGGCGTCGTCCACCGGCGCGCCCCAGAACGCCATCACCGCGTCGCCCATGTATTTGTCGACGGTGCCGCGGTGCGCGTGGATCACCTCGGTCATCGCGGTGAGGAAGGTGTTGATGTACTCGCGCAGCGGCTCGGGCTGCATCGCTTCAGCGATGCGCGTGAAGCCGCGGATGTCGGCGAACAGGATCGTCAACTCGCGGTTGCTGCTCTCGGCCACCTGCCAGTTCACCGGGTCGTGCGCCATCTGCTCGACGAGCGCCGGCGAGACGTATTCGCCGAAGCGGGCGAGCACCGCACGACGCGCGCGTCCCTCGGCGAACCAGCCGACGACGAGGTTGAACAGCCCCAGGGTCAGCACCGCGGCGATCGACGCGGCCAGCGGCAGCGCGAGTCCGAAGTTCGACCACGCGATCGCGTTCGCGCCGAAGAGCACGAGCGCGCCGACCGAGGTGGCGGCTACCGCGCCGACGACGCCCAGCGCCGGCAGCACGAGCGCAAGCAGTCCGCCGACGAGTGCGGTGGCCATCGCGCCGGCTGCCGCCCCTCCGTCCGGTCGTTGCTTGAGCACCCCGTCGAGCGCGCCGGCGATCAGCGCGGCGTGGATCTCCACGCCGGGGAACACTTCGCTGACCGACGTCGCGCGCAGGTCGGTCTGGCCGGGGGCGGTCGTGCCGATCAGCACGATGCGGTCCTGCATGCGCTTCCAGTCGACCTGTCCGGCGAGCACGTCGGCCGCCGACACGTAGCGGAAGTGCCCGCCGTCGGGTCCGCCGCGCCCGGCGACCGGAACCATCGCGGTGAAGCCCACCGAGACCGGCAACTGCACGCGCGCACGCTCGCCGGCCACGATCATCGTGTCGGCGCGCGGATCCACCTCCACCGAGCCGTTGCCCAGGTACTGGCGCAGCACCGCAACGGCAAGCGACTCGTAGACGGCGTCCCCGTGCGTGGCCAGCAACGGCAACGCGCGGATCACGCCGTCCGGATCGATGTCGCCGCCGAGAAAGGGATTGAAGAAACCCGAGGCGCGCGCCGCCTGCTGCAGCGGCGCGAGGTTCGCGCCGTAGCCGTCGGCGTGCGTGAGCTGCGATCGAAGCTCCTTCGCGGCCTCGCCCTCGAACAACGGCATGGGCAGCGCGCCGCTCGCCTGCGCGCCGCGGTTGCTGGTGAAGTAATAGCCGAGCACGACCGGCCGATCGGCCAGCGCGCGGGCCAGCCGTGCGTCGTCGTCGCCGTCGGCCTGTTTTTCGGCGAAGACGATGTCCAGGCCGACGACCGCGGGCCGTCCCTGCTCGATGATCGCATCGAGCAGTTGCGCGATCTTCGCGCGGTCCCAGGGCCAGCGGCCGTGCGCGCCGAGGCTGCGCTCGTCGATGTCGACGATGACGATGCGCTCGTCGAGCACCGGCGCAACGCTGCGCTGGCGACCGTCGTACAGCTCGCGGTCGAGCGCGCCGAGGCCGCCGACACGCAGCAGCCCCAGGTCCATCGTCACGAAAACGAGCACGATCGCCATCCCGGCGATCGAGCGCAGGAGCCGGGAGCGCTGCAACGCCGTCATGGCCGGCTCCCGCACCTCAGCAGTCGACGCGGAAGCGCAGCATCGCGCCGGCGAGTTCGATCAGGTCGCCGTCGGACAGCGGACAGGCGACGAGTCCGATCGGTTCGCCGTTGACCTGCGGCAGCGTCGGCCCCTCCAGATGCGTGAGGTGGAAGCGCCCGTGCCGGCGCGAGAGCACCGCCACCTGCTCGGCGGAGCCGTCGATGCGCGTGATCGCGCGATCGATGCGCTGCGAGCTTCCCGCCTTCGGCCCCGACAGGAAATCGATCCATCCGGCGATCGCTTCGCGCTTTCGCACGAGCGGCGGCCGGTCGATGACGAAGCGCAGCCGATAGATGCCGATGTCGATGACGTCGCCGTCGCACAGCACGCGCCGGCTCACCGCGAGGCCGTTCACCAGCGTCCCGTTGCGGCTGTCGAGGTCGTGGATGACGCTTTCGGTGCCGCGCGTCTCGATCGCGGCATGCTCGCCGCTCACCGTGAGATCGTCGAGCGCGACGTCGTTCTGCGGGCGCCGTCCGATCGTCAGGCGCCCCTTCGAGACGACGACGATGCGCAACACCGACCGGCCGCTGCCGACGAGCAGGCGAATCGCCGCCGTCGCGCGCTCCTCCTGCATTCCCGGGTGTTCGGCATCGTGCATCCCACGACAGTAGCGGCGCACCGAAATCGGCCCGAGGAACTATTTCATGAACGGCGGTTCGCCTCGGTCGGACGGGTAGCGAACGATGCACGCGCGCATCGGCGGCGCGACGCGACGCCGACCTCACTGCCGGCGCGCCGGGCCGGCGCGGGATCGTCCGCAGCGGCCGGACTTCAGCCGCCGTTGGCCTGCGCGGCCGGCTTGCGTCGTGCGCCGAGCGTCTTGCCGAGCACGACGACGAGCAGCGCGCCGATGATCTCCGCCGCGTACTTCAACGGGTCGCTCGGCTCGCCGCCGAGCCAGCGCATGCTCATCGGATCGGTGATCATCATGCCGCCGGCGATCCAGCCGAGCAGCGCGCCGCCGAGCGTGACGACGATCGGATAGCGCTCGATGAGCCTGAGCACCAGCGTGCTGCCCCAGACGATCAGCGGAATGCTCACCAGCAGGCCGAAGATCACGAGTCCCATCTGGTGATCGGGATCGGCCTGCTGGGCCGCTCCGGCGATCGCGATCACGTTGTCCAGGCTCATCACGAAGTCGGCGACGATGATCGTCTTCACCGCCGACCATAGCGTGCTGGCGCTGGCCACGTTGCCGTGCTCGTCTCCCTCCTCGGGCAGCAGCAGCTTCACGCCGATCCACAGCAGCAGCACGCCGCCGACCAGCTTCAGGAACGGCACCTGCAGCAGCACGACCGCGAAGGCGATCAGGACGACGCGCAGGATGATCGCGCCCGCCGTTCCCCAGAGGATGCCCTTCATCCGCTGCTCGCGCGGCAGGTTGCGGCAGGCCAGCGCGATCACCACCGCGTTGTCGCCGCCGAGCAGGATGTCGATGATGATGATCTGGAGGACGGCCCCCCAGTGCATCGTCGTCAGGAAGTCGATCGCGGCTTCCACGGGCGGCGGCTCAGAGCACGCTCTTCAACAGCTTGCCCATCTCGGACGGGTCTTTCGTGACGCGGATGCCGCAGGCCTGCATCACCTCGAGCTTCTCCTGCGCGGTTCCCTTGCCGCCCGAGATGATCGCGCCCGCGTGACCCATGCGCTTGCCGGGAGGCGCGGTGACGCCGGCGATGAAGCCGACCACGGGCTTCTTCATGTGGTCCTTGACCCACTGCGCCGCGGTCTCCTCGTCGGAGCCGCCGATCTCGCCGATCATCACGACGGCATCCGTCCCGGGATCGTCGTTGAACATCTTCAGCACGTCGATGTGCTTCAGGCCGTTGACCGGGTCGCCGCCGATGCCTACCGCCGACGACTGCCCCAGGCCCAGCGCGGTGATCTGCGCGACGGCCTCGTAAGTGAGCGTGCCCGAGCGCGAGACCACGCCGATGCGACCCTTGCGGTGGATGTGCCCGGGCATGATGCCGATCTTCAGCTCGTCGGGAGTGATGACGCCCGGGCAGTTCGGCCCGAGCAGCAGCGTGCGGCGGTTCTCGCGGCGCATCTGGTCGCGCACGAGGATCATGTCGCGTACCGGAATGCCTTCGGTGATGCAGATGACGAGATCGAGGTCGGCCTCGACCGCCTCGCGGATCGCGTCGGCCGCGCCCGCCGGCGGCACGTAGATGACCGAGACGGTGGCGCCGGTTTTCTGCTTCGCGTCCTTCACCGTCGCGAAGATCGGAATTCCCTCGAAGTCTTCTCCGGCTCGCTTCGGGTTCACGCCGGCCACGTAGGCGGCGCGGCCGTTGGCGTAGTCGCGGCACATCCGCGTGTGGAACTGGCCGGTCTTGCCGGTGATTCCCTGCGTGATGACCTTGGTGTCCTTGTTGATGAGAATCGACATCTCTCGGGTCTCCGGTTTCAGCGCGCGGCGGCCGCGACGACTTTCTCGGCCGCTTCGGCCATCGTGTCGGCCGAGATGATGGGAAGGCCCGAATCGGCGAGCAGCTTCTTGCCCAGCTCCTCGTTCGTGCCCTTCATGCGCACGACGAGCGGAACCTTCAGGCCGACGGCCCTGGACGCCGCGATCACGCCCTCGGCGATGACGTCGCAGCGCATGATGCCGCCGAAGATGTTGACGAGGATCGCCTGCAGCTTCGGATTGCGCAGCATGATCTTGAAGGCCTCGGTGACCTTCTCGGTGGTGGCGCCGCCGCCCACGTCGAGGAAGTTCGCCGGCTCGCCGCCGAAGAGCTTGATCGTGTCCATCGTCGCCATCGCCAGGCCCGCGCCGTTGACCAGGCAGCCGATGTTGCCGTCGAGCTGGATGTAGGCGAGGTCGTATTTCGACGCCTCGATCTCGGCCGGGTCTTCCTCGTCGAGATCGCGCAGCTCGACGATCTCTGGGTGACGGAACAGCGCGTTCTCGTCGAAGTTCATCTTCGCGTCGAGCGCGATCACCTTGCCGTCGCCGGTGACGATCAGCGGATTGATCTCGGCGAGCGAAGCGTCGGTATCCCAGAACGCCTTGTAGAGGCCCTGGAGCACCGCACGCGATTGCGGCAGGCTCTGCTCGGGAATGCCGATCCTGCGCGCGACGTCGTCGGCCTGCGCGTCGGTGAGGCCCGCCACCGGGTCGATCATCACCTTGTGGATCTTCTCGGGCGTCTTCGCGGCCACCTCCTCGATGTCCATGCCGCCTTCACTCGAGGCCATCAGGCACACGCGCTGCGACACGCGGTCGACCACCATGCCGATGTAAAGCTCCTTGCGGATGTCGGCGCCCTCCTCGATCAGCAGGCGGCGCACCTTCTGGCCTTCCGGGCCGGTCTGGTGCGTCTTCAGCTGCATGCCGAGGATCTGCGAGGAAAGGGTGCGCACCTCGTCGAGCGAGCGTGCGAGCTTCACGCCGCCGCCCTTGCCGCGGCCGCCCGCGTGGATCTGCGCCTTCACCACCCAGACCGGGCCGCCCAGCGCCTGCGCCGCGCTCACCGCCTCGTCGACCGAGAAGCACGGAATGCCGCGCGGCACCGTGACGCCGAAGCGCTTCAGGAGTTCCTTGCCCTGGTACTCGTGGATTTTCACGGTTGTTCCTCTTTGGATGCTGCGGAATCGTGGGAGGCGGGGGTCGGATCGGCGGGAGCGCCGGCTCGCTCACCGGCGGCCGGAGCGCGCTCGTCGAATGCACCGGCGTGCTTCGCGGTTCGCCGAAACCACGCGGGGTAGTAGCGCTCGACAGCGGGTCCGTCGCTGCGCAGCGCGTGGCAGCGATCGATCTGGAACGGACGCTGCCCGTGGCCGTTCGCCTGCCGCTCCATCTCCTGATGGCGCCGCTGGTCTCCGGCGAAGGCCTGGACGGCGGCGGTAGGCAGGGACTGGGCGAGCTCGGTGAGATGCGTACAGCCGTCGCGCTCGCCGAGCCGCTCGCGCAGGCCGGCACGAAAGCCGCGAACCAGATTCAGGCCGACGAGCTTGTCGTAGTCGCCGACGATCGCCTCGCAATAGCCGGGATACGGAACGGAATCGGAGACGGCGACCGCCCCGACGACGTTGAAATGGCCGTCCACGGTGACGCGCAGGCGCATCGTGTGCATCGCGTCACCGCCCTTGCGCACGCCGCTCTGCAGCGGCACGTCGTGCGGCTTGACGTCGACCAGCTCGGCCTCGAGATCCCACTGCCCGTCGTCGCGGCGGTATGCATCGACCCGCACCGTTCGGGTGTGCATCGGCGTGCGCGGATACTCGACAGGGGGAAGCGGCATGCTCGAAGAAGCGGCGCGAGCGAAGCGCGGGCGCCGGCGCGGGCGGCGGGCTTTATGGCGGTGGGAAAGCCTTGGAGTCTAGCACGGAGGCGGGAGCGCCGGCCGGCGGCCGCTGCGCGCCGGCCGCCGGTACGTGAGGCATCACGAGGCAGCCTTTTTGCCTGTGGAACGGATTCCACAGCGCAAAGCGCTACCGTTAGAAGCCCGAGTACGCAGACCGCCGGTTGCGCGGGACGCCGCTGCCGAAATGCCTCCGCTGCCGAAATGCCTCATCGGAACGCGAGAGCCGAGGCCGGATACGAGGGCCGTCGAGTCGGCAGCCCTCCTGCAAGGGACAACGGCATGGAAGACAGGCGTGCATCGGCGAGTGTCAATGCAATCGCCCGGGCTTCGATGTCGCTCAGAGGGGTTCGCCGAATGCGCGACGTGTTTGCCGATGCGCGTCGCGCAGGTTTGCTGTCGACGCTCTGCTTCTTGTCGAGATCCGGGGGCGACCTGTCGTTTCGATCGGCGCGACGTTGCAGCCCGGCATGCTCCTCGCATCGGATCATCTTCCATGCGCTGGTGCGATGACAGCCGACGAGGCGTGCGAGTTCCGGTGCTCGATAACGGGTCCATCGTGCCGCCGCCAGCAGGAAGAGCCGTCGCTCGATCGCGCCGAAGTCCTGCGGCGCGTTGCACGCGCTCCTCAGCACCCGCGGGACTGCCGATGCGATGGCATCGATGGAAGCGTCTTTTTCCGCTTGCAGATAGGGAAGGTGATCACTCACCGGTCTGGGCCGGGCGATCGAGACATCGGCAGACACGTACTCGTGCAGCCATTCGACGCACGACGGCAGGCGCCGACCCATTGTCCGCGCCCAGCGAGTACGGTCGACGACCGGCCGGGCAACGGCGCCGACCCAGTCCCGGTGCGTACTCCATTCCCACTCGAGCGGATCGTCGCAGAGCGCGTCGCGCGTCGGGTTCAGGTGGATGTAGCGCAGGGTTCGGGCGATGTGCCGCCTGTCGTGCTGGACCTTCTCCGGCTGAGGGAGCGATTCCCAGTCGAAGTCGAATTCGGCCTGCCCGCCTGCCTGCATTCGCAGTCGAAAGGCAGAGAGCACGCGCGCGAAGGTGCGCAGGGCGACGTCCTGCTCGATCTGCGCAAGAACGTGCACATGGTCGGGCATGAGGACGCAGGCGACGAGATCGAAACTCCGCGCGATGCGACGCCAAAGCTCCGCGCACGCTGCGCGGTGCTGGAAGGGCCGCGCACGCGCGGCGGTACGTGCAACCAGGTGCAGCAAGGGCGGGGCAGTCATCGTTGCATCCTGCACCGCGCCGCGCAGACCCGCATCTGACCTGAGGATTAGCACTGGCGGATGGGGCGGGGTCCGGCACGACACAGGACACCCTGGTTTTGCGTGCAACGCTCCATACGGCACGGCACGCGCCGCACCCCGCCGACGCCGACGCCGACGCCGACGCCGACGCCGGCTGCGGCGCCAGCCCCAGCCCCAGCCCTAGCCCTAGCCCTAGCCCCAGCCCTAGCTCCGGCTCCGCTCGACAGAATCGGGCAACAAGAAGTTGCGTTTGCACTCGTGGAATGGGTTCCACGAGCGTGAACGCTACCGCGTGTAGCCCGAGATTGGAGGACCAGGAGTACCGATGCGAGCGTCGGCGCTATTGCTCCCCGACGGGCGCACGCGCCCTCACCAGCTAATCAACGGGACGACTTCGTTCCCGTAACCATTTCTGAAGCGATGCGTCGCTTTCCGCAGAACGACGCCCTTCGAGCAGGCCGGCAACCTGAATGTCTTCGTCGAGATCGTCCCAATGAACGCCGGCACCTCCCGCGATCAGTCGCCAATTCTGGCGCTCCCTTTCGGTCGCATGAGCCAATCGCGGGTACCACTCTAGCGGGACTTCGATCGCGCGGCCGTCGGACAATCGGACGGAGAACGAATGCGCGCCGATTGACACGGCGCGTGCGCGCAGCGTCGATGCCTCAATCGCTGAAGAAGTCATGCCAAGCCTCGAGTAGCGCCGATCGGTTCTCCGCCACCAACCTCGCCATTCTCGCAAGTTCCACTCTGGATAGTCCATCCGAGGATTCGAGATCGACCGGATCGAGCCAGAATTTCGCGATGCCATCGTCGCGTTCTACGTGGACGTGCGGGGGCTCACTTCGATCACTCGAGAAAAAGAAGAAGCGATAAGGCCCCCAACGAAGAGCAGTTGGCATGCCTCAGACGGGCTCCCCACTCTCTCTTGTCCCGACCACCCGCCGCACGACTTCCGCCGAAAACCCGCGGGCCAGCAAGAACCGCATCTGCCGCGCGCGCTCCGCAATGGATTCCGGCGCCGAGCCGAAGCGCCGCGCCCACAAAGCACGCGCACGCTCGAACTCGGTCTGCTCTAGAGATGCCACCTGCGCGGCAACCGTCTCCTCGCTCAGCCCGTGCGTGCGCAGTTCGTGGCGCACCACAGCGGCACCCCGTGTCGAGGCGCGCCGGTACACGACCGATTGCGCGAAGCGCTCGTTCGACAGCAGGCCGGTTTCCACCAGCCGGTCGAGCAGCGCTTGCAGCTGCTCGGCGCTCTCGGCGTGCGGCGCCAGCTTGCGCTCGAGTTCGGCCCGGCTATGCTCGCGCCGCGCCAGCGCGCGCAGCGCCCGCGCCTTCAGCGTGGGCTCGGAGCGAGCCATGGGCGAGTTGCCCGCTGCGGACGCTGCGCGAGCGACGCTGCCGACGCCCCACTACGCCGCCGCCTCCTGCGTCGCCGCTCCGCGCGGCGACACGCCGAAATGCGCGCGCACCTTGTTCTCGATTTCGAGCGCGAGTTCCGGGTTCTCGCGCAGGTATTCGCGCGCGTTGTCCTTGCCTTGGCCGATGCGGTTGCCCGCATAGCTATACCAGGCGCCGCTCTTGTCGACGACGTTCGATGCGGCGCCGAGATCGAGGATCTCGCCTTCGCGCGAGGTGCCTTCGCCGTACAGGATGTCGAACTCGGCCGTCTTGAAGGGCGGCGCGACCTTGTTCTTGACGACCTTCACTCGCGTTTCGCTGCCGATGACCTCGTCGCCCTTCTTGATCGAGCCGGTGCGGCGGATGTCGAGGCGCACCGACGCATAGAACTTCAGCGCGTTGCCGCCGGTGGTGGTTTCGGGATTGCCGAACATGACGCCGATCTTCATGCGGATCTGGTTGATGAAGATGACGGTGGTGTTGGTGCGATTGATCGTGCCGGTGAGCTTGCGCAGTGCCTGCGACATCAGGCGCGCCTGCAGGCCGGGCAGCGAATCTCCCATCTCGCCTTCGATTTCCGCCTTCGGCGTGAGCGCGGCGACCGAGTCGATGACGATGAGATCCACCGAGCCGGAACGCACCAGCGCATCGGTGATCTCGAGCGCCTGCTCGCCGGTGTCGGGCTGCGAGATGAGCAGCTCTTCGAGGTCGACACCGAGCCGGGAGGCGTACTGCACGTCGAGCGCGTGCTCGGCATCGATGAACGCGCAGGTGCCGCCGAGCTTCTGCATCTCGGCGATGACCTGCAGCGTGAGCGTGGTCTTGCCCGACGACTCGGGGCCGTAGATCTCGATGACGCGCCCGCGCGGCAGGCCGCCTACGCCCAGTGCGATGTCGAGGCCCAGCGAGCCGGTGGATACGACCTGGATGTCGCGCGAGACGTCGGCATCGGAGAACTTCATCACCGAGCCCTTGCCGAACTGCTTCTCGATCTGCGCCAGCGCCGCTGACAAGGCCTTCGCGCGCTCGGTACGGGATTTCGCGTCTTCCATCGGGATCACTTTTTCCATCTGCCTGCCTCGTCCGGGTGCGGTGAGAACGATCCGGAGTATGGCACGAAACTACTGTATAAACAATCAGCTCAAGGGCGTAGGCCGCTCGTCTGCGAGACGTTCGAGCGCGCCGCGCAACGCATGCAGCGCCGAGGCGTCGCGCACCGCCGCGCGGTCGCCCGCGAAATGCATCGTGGCCGTGCGCGGCGCCTCGCCGATCGACGCCCAGCCGAAACAGACGGTGCCCACCGGCTTGTCGGGGGTCGCTCCGCCGGGCCCGGCGATCCCGGTGACCGACAGCGCCAGCTGCGCCCGGCTGCGCTTCAACGCGCCTTCGGCCATGCGGGCCGCGACCGCCTCGCTGACGGCGCCGCAGGAGGCGAGGACTTCCGCGGGCACCTCGAGCAGGTCGAGCTTCGACGCATCGGTATAGGTGACGAAGCCGCGCTCGAACCACGCGCTCGAGCCGCCGATCTCGGTGAGCGCGCGTGCGATCGAGCCGCCGGTGCACGACTCCGCGGTTGCGATCATCCAGCCGCGCGCCTCGAGCGCACGCCCGAGTGCAACGGCGGCCTGGACGACGTCGCTCCAGCGACGCGCCGCTTCCAGCAGTGCATTGGGCGAATCGGGATTCATTGCGTTGCGCGGCGCCTGCATCGTTCGGGGAAGCTGGGCTTGCGATTCGCTTCGGCGTTGCGTTCAGCGATACCAGAGCGCGAACAGCAGCAGCGTATAGAACGCCGCCAGCACGTCGTCGAACATGATACCGAGGCCGTCCTTCAGGGTGCGCTCGAAGTGGCGGATCGGCGGCGGCTTGACGATGTCGAAGAAACGAAAGACGACGAACGCGCCGAGGCGGTCGCCGAAGCCGGCCGGCACGAAGAGCAGCACGAGCCAGAACGCGACGATCTCGTCCCATACGATCGCGCCGTGATCGGGCACGCCGAGATCGCGCGACGTGCGGGTGCAGGCCCAGATGCCGAGCGCGAAGCCGCCGGCGACGAGCGCCGCCCAGCCGATCGGCGGGATCCAGCGCTCGAGCACGGCGAAGGCGAGCCAGGCCCACAGCGTGCCGACGGTGCCGGGGGCGAAGGGCGACAGCCCGCTGCCGAAGCCCATCGCGATCCAGCGCGACAGCCGCGCGCGCATGAAGCGCGAGTCGGCCCGCACCGGAATGCGCACCGGCGCACGCTCACGCGAAGTGGTCGAATCCACGTGCTTCGACGGGCAGCGCGCGTCCGCGCGCATCGCGCACGCGGATCGCCGAGCCGCAGACGACGCGGCCGATGCGCGCCAGCGGCAATCCCAGCCGCGCACCGACGGCGGCGATCGCTGTCCGGTTCTCGGGAGCGGCGCTGAACAGCAGTTCGTAGTCGTCGCCGCCCGACAAGGCCAGGCGCAACCGTTCTTCGTCGCCCAGCGACCGCAGCCGGGCATCGACCGGCACCGCCGGCCAGTCGATCTCCGCGCCGACGCGCGAACGTTCGACGATGTGGCCGAGATCGCCGAGCAGTCCGTCGGAGAGATCGATCGCCGAACGCGCCAGGTGGCGCAACGCGAGCCCGAGCTCGATGCGCGGCTGCGGACGGTCGAGGCGGACCGACGCTTCGTCGTCGGGCGCCAATGCGCGCCCGGCATTGCGCTCGCGAACGGCAAAGGCAGCCGCGCCCAGGACGCCCGAAACCCAGAGATCGTCGTCCGGCTGCGCCCCGTCGCGGCGCAGCGCCGCGCTCTCGGGCACCTCGCCGAAGACCGTGATGCAGATCGTCCTCGGTCCGCGCGTGGTGTCGCCGCCGACCAGCTCGCAGCCGTGGCGATCCGCCAATGCGAAGAGCCCTTCGCAGAAGGCGGCGAGCCACCGTTCGGAGATCTCGGGCAGGCCGATCGCCAGCGTGAACGCGCGCGGGCGCGCCCCCATTGCGGCGAGATCGGAGAGATTCACCGCCAGCGACTTGTGGCCGAGCGACGCGGGGTCGGCGCCGACGAAGAAGTGGCGGCCCTCGAGGAGCAGGTCGGTGGAGATCGCGAACACGGCGTGCGGATCGAGCGGCGCGAGCAGCGCGCAATCGTCGCCCACGCCCAGCCGCGCATCGCGCGCAGGGCCGCGATCGAAGAACCGGCGGATGACCTCGAACTCGCCGGGCACGAGGTCAGCCCGCCTGTGGAAACTCGAGCGGCCGCAGGCGCGCAGCGACGCGGTCGAGCACCGCGTTGACGTACCGGAAGCCCTCCGGCCCGCCGAAGCTCTTGGCGATCTCGACCGCCTCGTTCAGCACGACGCGATAGGGGATCTCGGGCATGCGAAGCAGCTCGAAAGTGGCAAGCATCAGCACGGCGTGCTCGACCGGGCTCAGCTCGCCGATGCGACGATCGAGATGAGGCTCGATCTGCGCGTCGAGTTCGCCGGCGATGCGAATCGCTCCGTGCAGCAGCGCGTCGAGATGCTCGTGGTCGGCTTTCTCGAAGCCGGGCGTTTCGGTGAGATGCGCGTGAATCGCGCCGGCGTCCTCGCGCGCGAGCAGCCATTGGTACAGGCCCTGCAGCGCGAGTTCGCGCGCACGGCGGCGGGCGCTCTTCGGCGGCGTGCCGCCGGAGGTCCTGCGGTTCGATCCGGAGGCCGCGCCCGACGCCCCTTCGCGCCGAGGCGGCTTTCCCGGTTCGGTCATTCGCGACGCCCCCGTTCCGGTCGAGCCGGCTCGTCGTCGTCGTCCTCTTCCTCTACCTGAAGCTCCTCGTCGTCCTCGTCGTCATCGTCTTCGTCCTCATCATCCTCGTCATCGTCGTCGTCGTAATCGTCCTCATCGTCCTCGTCGTCATCCTCGTCGCCGCCGAGCGCCGACAGCGACGAAGCGAGATTGGCCATCTCGACCGCGACGCGCGCAGCCTCGGCGCCCTTCGCGTCGGCGCGCGCCTGCGCCTGTTCGTCGGTGTCGGTGGTGAGGATCGCGTTGGCCACCGGAAGATTGAAGTCGAGCGCGACGCGCGCGACGCCCGCGGCGCTTTCGTTGGAGACGACCTCGAAGTGATAGGTGTCGCCGCGAATCACCGCGCCGACCGCGATGAGCGCGTCGAACTCGCCGCTTGCCGCGAGCTGCTGCAACGCGACCGGCACCTCGAGCGCGCCCGGAACCGTGCACACGAAGATGTCTTCCGCGGCGACACCGAGCGAAACCAGCTCGTCGAGGCAGGCATCGCGCAGCATCTGGGCCACCGGCTCGTTGAAGCGCGACTGGACCATTCCGATGCGCAGTCCGCTGCCGTCGAGATCCGACTGGAATACCTCGATTTCCATGGTCACTGCCCCTCCTCCATCGATTCGAAACCGACCACCTCGAGCTCGTAGCCCGTCATGCTCGGCATCTTGCGCGGCTGCGACAGCAGACGCATGCGACCGACGCCGAGATCCTTCAGGATCTGCGCCCCGATTCCGTAAGTGCGCAGATCGAGCTTGCCGCTTCTGCGACGCGCATGGGCACGCGCCGCGCCTTCGTCGAGCGCTTCGAGTTCGTCGAACAGCGCATCGGCCGACTGCGCGCAGTTCAACAGTACCGCGACGCCGCTCTGCTGCCCGACGATGCGCTCCATCGCGCGATCGAGCGGCCACGAGTGGAGCTTCGAGCCCGCATCGAGCAGGTCGATGAGCGACAGCGGCTCGTGCACGCGAACGAGCGTTTCGCGTTCGCGCTCGATCACGCCGTGCACCAGCGCCAGGTGCGCCGAGCGGGCGACCTGGTCGCGATACGCGACGAGCGTCATCGGCCCCCAGCGCGAATCGATGGCCCGTTCCGCTACGCGCTCGATCAGGCTCTCGTGCGCGCTGCGGTACTGGATGAGGTCGGCGATGGCACCGATCTTCAGGCCGTGCGCCGCGGCGAACTCGATGAGATCGGGCAGTCGGGCCATCGATCCGTCGTCGCGGAGGACCTCGCAGATGACGGCCGCCGGCGTGCGCCCGGCGAGTCTCGCCAGGTCGCAGCCGGCCTCCGTATGCCCGGCGCGCATCAGCACGCCGCCCGGCTGCGCCATCAGCGGAAAGATGTGGCCCGGCTGGACGACGTCCTCGGGCCGCGCGTCGCGGGCAACCGCCGCCTGCACCGTGCGCGCCCGGTCGGCCGCCGAAATTCCGGTGGTGACGCCTTCGGCCGCCTCGATCGAAACGGTGAAGTTCGTTCCGTGGCGCGCCGCGTTGTTCTCGACCATGAGCGGCAACCGAAGCTGCCGGCAGCGCTCCTCGGTGAGCGTCAGGCAGATCAGCCCTCGCCCGTAGCGCGCCATGAAGTTGATCGCTTCGGGCGTGACGCAATCGGCGGCGAGAAGCAGATCGCCTTCGTTCTCGCGGTCTTCCTCGTCGACGAGGATCACCATCCGGCCGGCGGCGATCTCGGCGATGATTTCGGCAGTGCTGGACAGGGTCATCGAGGGATTCTACCGGTGGCGAGCATGCGCTCCACGTAGCGCGCGATCAGGTCGACTTCGAGGTTCACGCGTCTGCCGGCGTGCAGCGAATGCAGGGTCGTGACGCGCAGCGTGTGCGGCACGAGATTGATCTCGAACTCGGTGCCCGCCTCGGTATCGACGACGCGATTGACCGTCAGGCTGACGCCGTTCACCGTGATCGAACCCTTGTAGGCGAGATACTTGCCGAGCGCCTCGCCGGCGCGTACGACGAGCCGCCAGGATTCGCCGACCGGCTCGAAGGACACGACTTCGCCGATGCCGTCGACGTGCCCGGACACGAGGTGTCCACCGAGCCGGTCGGCGAGCGTGAGGGCCTTCTCGAGATTGACCTCGCCGGGCGCATCGAGCCCGACCGTCTTCGACAGGCTCTCGGCGGAGACGTCGACGAAGAAGCGGCGACCGTCGATGCGAACGACCGTCATGCACGCGCCCTGCACGGCGATCGAGTCGCCCGGCGCGACGTCGCGCAGGTCGAGATCGCCGGCGTCTACCGCAATGCGAACGCCGGCCTGCTCGCCGAGCGATTCGACTTCCTCGATGCGGCCAACGGCCGCGACGATTCCGGTGAACATGGTTTTCAGATCCTGTCGGGTCGGCGCGCGATTATGCGCAGATCGTCTCCGATGCGCTCGATCGATTGGAAGCGCAGCGCAACGCCCCGATCGATCGCCTCGGCAGCCGGCAGCGCGGCGAGGGGGACGGCGTCGCCGAGCAGCGTGGGCGCGACGTACAGCAGCAGCTCGTCGACGCAGTCCGCCCGCAGCAACGACCCGTTGAGCTTCGAGCCCGCTTCCACGTGCAATTCGTTGATCCCGCGCCGCGCCAGCTCGCCGAGCAGCGCCACGAGATCGACCTTGCCGCCCGGACCGGCGAGCGTGACGACCTCGCAACCGAGATCGACCAGCGCGCTCGTCTTTTCGGCGCGCTGCGCCGGATCGAGCGCGCACACCACCAGCGCATTGCCGCCCTCGACGATGCGCGCGGCGACGTTCACCTCGAGCCGCGAATCGACGAGCACGCGCAGCGGCTGTCGCGTGGTGCGCACGTGCCGCACGTTCATCTGCGGATCGTCGTCGCGCACCGTGCCGATGCCGGTGAGCACCGCGCAGGCGCGCGCGCGCCACGCATGCCCGTCGATGCGCGCGGGCTCGCCGGTGATCCACTGGCTGCGCCCGTCGGGCAGCGCGCTGCGTCCGTCCAGGCTCGCCGCGACCTTCATCCGCACCCACGGACGTCCGCGCGTCATTCGCGAGACGAAGCCGATGTTCAGCTCGCGCGCCTCCTGCGCCAGCAGTCCGCAGCGCACGTCGATGCCGGCCGCGCGCAGCCGCTCGAGGCCCTGCCCGTTCACCGCCGGATTCGGATCCTCCATGGCGGCGACCACGCGTCCGACGCGCGCCTCGATCAGCGCGTCCACGCACGGCGGCGTGCTTCCGTAGTGGTTGCACGGCTCGAGCGTCACGTAGGCGGTGGCGCCCTGCGCTCGCGAACCGGCCTCGGCGAGTGCGAGCACTTCGGCATGCGCCTCCCCGCGGCGCCGATGCCAGCCTTCGCCGACGATCGCGTGCTCATGCACGATCACGCAGCCGACGCGCGGATTCGGCGTGCAGGTGTTCATGCCCTGCGCGGCGAGCCGCAGCGCGTGCAGCATGAACTCGTGGTCGGCGGCGTTGAACATCGCCGGCATTATCCCCCGTCGCGCACGGGCGCCGGCTCGACCGGCCGACCTACAATCGCCGTCGAGGAGAAGCGACTTGGACGAGACATCTTCGGCGCGCGAGCGCAGCGGCGGACACATCGTCGCGGACGCCTTGCTCGGCCAGGGCGTCGACACCGTGTTCGGCGTTCCCGGCGAGAGCTACCTCGCCGTGCTGGACGGCCTGTATCGACACCGCGATCGAATGCGCTTCGTCGTCTGTCGACAGGAAGGCGGCGCAGCCTACATGGCCGACGCCTACGCGAAGCTCACCGGTCGAACCGGCGTGGTGATGGTCACGCGCGGACCCGGGGCGACGAACGCATCGATCGGGGTGCACGCAGCCTTCCAGGACTCGGTGCCGATGGTCGTGCTCGTCGGGCAGGTCGGCACCGACTTCGCCGACCGCGAAGCGTTCCAGGAGATCGACTACCGGCGCATGTTCGGCCCGATGACGAAATGGGTCGCGCAGATCGACCGCGTCGAGCGCATTCCCGAGTACCTCGCGCGCGCATTCCAGACGGCGACGAGCGGGCGGATGGGGCCGGTGGTGCTCGCACTGCCCGAAGACGTGCTCTCGGCGCGCGCGAGCGTATCGGACGCCGCCCCGCATTCGCCGGTTCGCGCAAGCCCCGGCACGGTCCAGATCGAGCGATTGCGCGAAATGCTCGCCGGCGCCAGGCGCCCGCTCGTGCTGCTCGGGGGCAGCGGGTGGACGCCCCGGGCCTGCGAAGACCTGCGCGTCTTCGCGGAAAGGAACCGCCTGCCGGTGGCCTGCGCGTTCCGCTGCCAGGATCTCTACGACAACCGGCTTCCGAACTACGTCGGCGACGTCGGCATCGGCGTGAACCCGAAACTCGCCGCACGCGTTCGCGAAGCCGACCTGCTGCTCGCGATCGGGCCGCGCCTGGGCGAGATGACCACCTCGGGCTACACACTGCTCGAGGCGCCGCGGCCGCGTCAGCGGCTCGTGCACATGCATGCGGGCGTCGAGGAACTGGGCCGCGTCTACCAGGCGGATCTGATGATCGCCAGCGGCATGCCGGAGATCGCCGCGGCGCTGCGCGGGCTCGCCGTCGATCCGCAGGCATGGAAGGGGTCGGTCGAGGAGGCGCGCGCGCAGTACGAGGCGTGGCAGCAGGAGCCGCCGATCTATTCCGGCGCGACGAAAGCGCCCGCGCTGAACCTGTGGCAGGTGGTGCAGACGCTGCGCCGGCTGCTGCCGCCCGACGCGATCCTCACCAACGGCGCCGGCAACTTCGCCACCTGGGTCAACCGTTTCTGGCCCTACGCCGGACTGCGCACGCTGCTGTCGACGACAGCCGGCTCGATGGGCTACGGGGTGCCCGCCGCCGTCGCTGCGGCAATCGTCGAGCCGCATCGCTCCGTCGTCTGCTTCGCTGGCGACGGCGACTTCCTGATGACCGGGCAGGAACTTGCGACCGCCGCGCAGTGCGAGGCCGGGCTGGTGGTCATCGTCTTCGACAACGGCATGTACGGCACGATCCGCATGCACCAGGAGCGCGAGTATCCGGGGCGGGTCTTCGGCACGCAGTTGACGAACCCCGATTTCGCAAAGCTCGGCGAAGCCTATGGCGGCTTCGGCGCGCGCGTGCGCACCACGGACGAGTTCGAACCCGCGATGCGCGCCGCACTGGCCCACGCACGAACGCAGCGTCGCCCCGCCATCGTCGCCCTCGAAGTCGACCCGCAGGCGATCACGCCGAACGCCACGCTGGATGCCATCCGAGGTTGAGCGGCGCCGAACGGCCCCGCACGGTACGCGGGCACGCTCGAAAGCCGCAACGTCGATCACCCAGCTCCGTTGGAGCTACAGGCGGTAGCGTTTGCGCTCGTGGAATCGATTCCACAAAGATAAACGCTACCGTTCGTTGCCCGGCCGCCGCCACGCCACGCCACGCCGCGCCGCACCGGGCGGCGCGGCGGCGGCCGGGGCGGCAGGCCGAAGACCTGAAACCGCGCCCTTACCCGTAGACCGGAAACTCCGCCGTCAACTCGCCCACCTTCTCCCGCACCATCGCGATCTTCGCCGCGTCCCCCGGCGCATCGAGCACGTCCGCGATCAGGTGTCCCACCAATTGCGCCTGATCCTCCCGGAACCCGCGTGTCGTCATCGCCGGCGTCCCCAGCCGAATCCCGCTCGTCACCATCGGCTTCTCCGGATCGTTCGGGATCGCGTTCTTGTTGCAGGTGATGTGCGCCTCGCCCAGCACGCGCTCGGCCTCCTTGCCGGTGATGCGCTTCGCGCGCAGGTCGACCAGCATCAGATGCGACTCGGTGCGCCCGGACACGATGCGCAGGCCGCGTTCGATCAGCGTCTGCGCGAGCACCTGGGCGTTGGCCGCGACCTGCTTCGCGTAGTCGCGGAACGCCGGCTGCTGCGCTTCGTGGAAGGCAACCGCCTTCGCCGCGATCACGTGCATCAGCGGCCCGCCCTGCAGTCCGGGAAAGATCGCCGAGTTGATCGCCTTCTCGTGCGCGGGCGGCATCAGGATGAAGCCGCCGCGCGGGCCTCGCAGGCTCTTGTGCGTGGTCGACGTGACGATGTCGGCGTGCCCCACCGGGTTCGGATAGACGCCGCCGGCAATCAGCCCCGAGTAGTGCGCCATGTCCGCCATCAGCAGCGCGCCGACGTCGCGCGCCACCTTTGCGAAGCGCGCCCAGTCGATGCGCAGGCTGTATGCCGAGGCGCCGGCGATGATCAGCTTCGGCTCGTGCTCGTGCGCCCTGCGCTCCATCTCGTCGTAGTCGATCGCCTCGGCCTCGTCGAGCCCGTAGGACACGACGCGGAACCACTTGCCCGACATGTTCAGAGACATGCCGTGCGTGAGGTGCCCGCCCTCGGCCAGGTTCATCCCCATGATCGTGTCGCCGGGCTGCAGGAACGCGAGAAGCACCGCTTCGTTGGCCTGCGCGCCCGAATGCGCCTGCACGTTCGCGCAGTCGGCGCCGAACAGCGCCTTCACCCGGTCGATCGCCAGCTGCTCGGCGACGTCTACGTGCTCGCAGCCGCCGTAGTAGCGCTTGCCCGGATAGCCCTCGGCGTACTTGTTCGTCAGCTGGCTGCCCTGCGCCGCCATCACCGCGGGGCTGGCGTAGTTCTCCGAGGCGATCAGCTCGATGTGCGCTTCCTGCCGGCGGTTCTCGAGCCGGATGGCGTTCCACAGTTCGGGGTCCACCTGGGAAAGGGCGATGCTGCGATCGAACATGGCGATACCTCGGGGGCAAAGGCGCGGCGGGAGACGGCGGAAGGCGCGGAGCGGATGCGGCGATGCGTGGCCGGCGGCGCACTCGCTCGCCGACGCTGCAAATTCTAAAGGATCGTGCGCTTTCCCAATGCTGCACGATGCAGCACTTTCGCTTGCGAAGAGCGCTTCGAAAGCGAAAACGCTGTATTCCGCGGGGCGCCCTCACCGAAGCGCGAGAATGTCCGATCCGGCGCGTGCGCCCGGCAGCGGGAGAGCCGGCGCCCCTACGGATGTCCGCGCGCCTGCGCTGCGTCGTCGATCGCCTCGGCCAGGTGCGCCGCATCCGCCCAGGCGAGCAGCGCGAAGGACTCGTCCTGCCACGCGATCCGGTTCAGGCTCGCATTGAGCAGCTCGTGCGTGCGCGGCGCTTCGAGCGCCAGGCCGGTCGCGACGCGAAACGCGCAATCGAGCACGCCTCCGTGCGTGACGATCGCCACCACCTGCCCTTCGTGCCGCCGCGCGAGATCGCGCAGCGCCGCCTCCACGCGCTCGTGCAGCGACCGCAGCGTTTCGCCGCCGCCGGGCAGCGCGAACGCCGGCTCGCGCGCGCGCCAGCGCGCGTACCCGCCCGGATCGGAGCGCTCGATCTCGTCGTAGGTGCGCCCCTCGTATCCGCCGTAGTGCCGCTCGCGCAGCCGCGACTCGATGCGCAGATCGAGGCCGTGCGGCGCGGCGATCGCCTCCGCCGTCTGGCGGGCGCGCAGCAGGTCGCTCGTGTAGACGGCGGCGAGCGGCCACGAAGCAAGGCGCCGGCCGGTCTTGCGCGCCTGCTCGAAGCCCTGCTCGTCGAGCGGCGTGTCGAGCTGCCCCTGGAAGCGCCGCTCGCGGTTCCAGGCCGTGATGCCGTGCCGAACGAGGACGAGTTCGGTCTTCAGGCGAGCCTCGGGTTCAGCGTGAAGGTGCCGGTGATCGATGCGTGACCGAGACGATGGTGCGCGATGACCTTCAGCGCATCGGGCCCGCCGAAGCGTCCCATCAGCGGCAACCGCTCGACGTCGAGCGCATAGACGGTGAACGTGTAGCGGTGGACGATCGAATCGTTCCACGGCGGGCACGGGCCGTCGTAGCCGTAGTAGTCGCCGCTCATGTCGTGGTCGTTGGCGAACCAGCCGGTGTAGTCGTTGATGCCCTGGCGCGCGCCGTGCTTCGCCGTGGGGCCCGGCTTGCCGCGCGGCGTGACCTTGTCGGAGAACTCGCCCGCCGCGATCGCGTGCAGCCCTATCGGCAGGTCGATCAGCGTCCAGTGGTAGAAGTGCACGCGCGGCAGCGTCGACGGGATCTCGCGTCCTTCCTGGTTCACGTCGTCGGGCCTGCTCGGCACGTCGATGTCATGGCAGACGATCGCGAAGGAACGCGTGCCCACCGGCGCATCCGACCACGACAGTTGCGGATTGCGGTTCGACGACAGGGCCACGTGCGACTTCGGGTCGATCCTGCAGAAGGCGAATTCCGGAGGAATCGGCTGGCCGTCGGCGAAGGATTCGCTGGAAAGTTTCATTCGGTAGAACCTCCCTGCTTCGAGTGTCGCATGTCAGCGTAGGTTGCCCGCTTGCCGCCAGTCAAGCGAGCGTGGAGTTGGCGAGCGTGGAGTTGGTCGTTCGCGCGCCGCCCGATCGTGCGCCGGTGCGCAGCCACAGCGTGACCGGTCCGTCGTTGACGAGCGAGACCTGCATGTCGGCGCCGAAACGCCCGGCCTGCACGCGTGCGCTCGCTTCGCGCGCGAGCGCGACGAAACGCTCGAACAGCCGTTCGCCTTCGTCGGGTGCGGCAGCCGCCGAGAAACCCGGCCGATTGCCGCTCGACGTGTCGGCAGCGAGCGTGAACTGGGGCACGACGAGCAACTCACCGTCGATGTCGACGAGGCTGCGGTTCATCCGACCGCTTTCGTCGGGAAAGCAGCGCATCCGCAGCACCCGGCCGAGCAGTCGCTCGCAGTCGGCCGCCTCGTCGTCGCGCTCGGCGCAGTAGAAGACCAGCAGCCCGCGGCCGATCGCCGCGATCCGCTCGCCGCGCACATCGACCTGCGCCTGCGAGACTCGCTGCAGCAGCGCGAGCACCTCAGCCGGCCGCAGAGTCGCCCGGCTCGATGCGCACGCGCGCGAAACGCCGCTTGCCGATCTGCACGACGTAGGTGCCGGGGAAGAGTTCGAGTGCCCGGTCGGAGACGCGCTCGCCATCGATGCGCACGCCGCCCTGCTCGATGCTGCGGTTCGCTTCGCTGCTGGACGGCACGAGGCCCGCGCGCTTGAGCACCTGCGCAAGCGCGACCGGCGCCCCGTGCAGCACGACCTCGGTCATCTCGGCCGGCGCCGCGCCCAGCCGGAATCGCGCATCGAAGCCGGCGGTCGCGCGCTCGGCGTCCGCGCGCGAATGGAATCGCGCGACGATCTCCTGCGCGAGCAGCACTTTCGCGTCGCGCGGATTGCGACCCTGCGCGCATTCCTCGCGCAACACCTGCACTTCGCTCATCGGGCGGAACGACAGCAGCTCGAAGTAGCGCCACATCAGCTCGTCGGAGATCGACATCAGCTTGCCGAACATCTCGTCGGGCCGCTCGGTGATGCCGACGTAGTTGTTCTTCGACTTCGACATCTTCTCGACGCCGTCGAGTCCTTCGAGCAGCGGCATCGTCAGGATGCACTGCGGCTCCTGGCCGTACTCGCGTTGCAGTTCGCGACCGACCAGCAGATTGAACTTCTGGTCGGTGCCGCCGAGTTCGAGGTCGGCGCGCAGCGCGACCGAGTCGTAGCCCTGCATCAGCGGATACAGCAACTCATGGATCGAGATCGGCAGTCCTTCGCGGTAGCGCTTCGCGAAGTCGTCGCGCTCGAGCATACGCGCGAGCGTGTGGCGGGCGGCGAGCTGGATCATGCCGCGCGCGCCCAGCGCATCGGACCACTCCGAGTTGTAGCGGATTTCGGTGCGATTCGCATCGAGCACCAGGCTCGCCTGGTCGAAATAGGTGCGCGCGTTCTGCTCGATCTGCTCGCGGGTGAGCGGCGGCCGCGTGGCGTTGCGCCCCGACGGGTCGCCGATCATCGCGGTGAAGTCGCCGATCAGGAAGATCACCGTGTGGCCGAGGTCCTGCAGCTGGCGCAGCTTGTTCAGGACCACGGTATGCCCGAGGTGCAGGTCGGGGGCCGTGGGATCGAGGCCGAGCTTGATGCGCAGCGGCGTTGCGCTCGCCTCGCTGCGCGCGAGCTTGGCGAGCCACTCGCTCTCGACGAGCAGCTCCTCGGTGCCGCGCAAGCTGACCGCCAGCGCCTCACGAACGGCGCTGCTGACGGCCGGCGTGGCCTCCTGGCACGACCCCGGCCGCGCTTCGTTCCGCGCATTGTTCCGGAAACTGGGGCCGTTCGTCGTCATCGGGTAGGTGATTTCCACTAGAGATCCGGTAGAATCCGCGCGACTTCCGCCGGACCCGGAGCTCGCCGAAGCGGCGCGTGCTGGGCTGTCGCCGGGGGTGAAGGGCCCGATTCTAGCCGAGGGGCGGAAGCGCCCGTGGACCATGTAACTCCAGACCGGACGAGCCGACCAGCGCGATGAGCCACCCATTCCGCTCCCGTTTCTCGAAGGTGGCGACGGCCGTCGCCATGACGACGGCCCTGGCGGCGGTCACGGCGCTGGCAACGGCGTCGCTGCGGCACCCCGAGGAAAGCTCGCCGGCGCTGCAGACGGTGATCGATTCGCTTGCCGTGACTTTGCCGGCGCTGCACGGCGAATCCGACGAGACCTTCATACGCACCGAACGCATCCGACGCAGCGAGACGCTCGCCTCGCTGCTCGACCGGCTCGGCGCCGCCGATCCCGATTTCCACAAATACGTCGCCTCGAACCCGCTCGCACGCAAGCTGCTGCAGCTTCCGTCGGGGCGCACGGTCACGGCGGACATCGACTCCGTCGGCCGCGTCCGATCGCTGCAGTACCGCTTCGGCAGCCTCGACCCGAATTCCGCGCAGCCGGCGCGCCGCCTGACCATCGAGCGCCACGACGAAGGCTTCCACGTCACCGAGGAGCCGGTACCCATCGAGCGCCAGGTCGCGATGGGCGTCGCCGAAATCCAGAGCACGCTGTTCGCGGCGATCGACGCCTCGGGAATCCCCGACGCCGTCGCCAGCCAGATCGCCGACATCCTCGAGGACAAGGTCGACTTCACGCGCGACCTGCGACGCGGCGATCGGCTGCGCGTGCTCTACGAGATGATCCGCGAGTCGGACAGCCTCGATCCGCCGGTGGTCGGCCGAGTGCTCGCGCTCGAGTTCGACAACGACCGCACGCGCCACGAGGCGATCTGGTTCGATCGTGGCGGCGGCCAGGGCGAATATTTCGCCTTCGACGGCCGCAGCCTGAAGCGCTCGTTCCTGCGCCAGCCAGTGGAGTTCAGCCGCATCTCGTCGGGCTTCCAGGCGGCGCGCATGCACCCCATCCTCAAGTACACACGCGAGCACAAGGGCGTGGATTTCGCGGCGCCGATCGGCACCAAGGTACGCAGTTCGGGCGACGGCGTCATCGAGTTCATCGGCCAGCAGCGAGGCTACGGCAATGTGATCGTCGTGCGTCATCGCAACGACATCACCACGCTGTACGCGCATCTGCACGGCTTCGCCAGCGACCTTTCGGTCGGCACGCGCGTGGCACAGGGCGAGGTCATCGGCTACGTCGGCGCCACCGGCATGGCCACCGGACCGCATCTGCACTACGAGTTCATGATCGGCGGCGAGAACGTCAACCCGCTGACGATCGCGATGCCCGGCTCCGCCCCGCTGGACAAGAGCGAGATGAAGCGCTTCACCGCGCAAGCCGACTCGCTGCGCATGCGGCTCGCACAGCTCGATGGCGTGAAGCTCGCGCGCTTCGAGTAGCGCGCGTCCGGTTTTTCGGCGCCCGTTGCCTCACGCGCCCGCGATGCGTCGCTTCGTAGGGCTGATGTCGGGAACCAGCGTCGACGCGGTCGATGCCGCGCTGCTGGAAATCGACGAATCCGGCTTCGGCATTCGCACCGGCGGCTTCGCGAGCGTCGCGATCGACGATGGCCTGCGCGATGAACTCCACGCGTTGCAGGCGAGCGGCCCCGACGAACTGGCCCGTGCGATGCGAGCGGCGACCACGCTCGCCGACCGCTACGCTCAGGCCGTCGAAGCATTGCTCCTCCAGTGCGAGCTCCGCGCGGAGCAGATCACGGCGATCGGCGCGCACGGCCAGACCGTGCGCCATCGGCCCGAGCTCGGATATTCGATCCAGTTGCTGAACGCCGCGCGCCTGGCGGAGCGTTGCCGGATCGCCGTCGTCCACGACCTGCGCGCCGCCGACATCGCCGCCGGCGGCCAGGGCGCGCCGCTCGTTCCGGCCTTCCACGCGCAGGTGCTTCGCAGCCCGCTCGAGCGGCGCGCGATCGTGAACCTGGGCGGCATCGCCAACGTGACCCTGCTGCCGGCCGACTGCGGGTCGCAGGAACCCGTGCGCGGCTTCGACACCGGCCCGGCGAACACGCTGCTCGACGGCTGGTGTCGGCAGCACACGGGGCGCGCATTCGACGAGGGCGGCGAGTGGGCGCGCAGCGGGACGGTGCACGACGCGCTGCTCGCGCGCATGCTCGCCGATCCGTACTTCTCGCTGCCGCCGCCGAAGAGCACCGGGCGCGACCGGTTCCATGCGGACTGGCTGCGGCGCGCGGTCGATGATGCGGGCGAGCGCGACGGCAGCGGAAGCGGCGGCGTTGGCAGCGGCGGCGTTGGCAGTGGCGGTAGCGGCCGCAGCAGCGACGAACCCGACGCGGCCGACGTCCAGGCGACGCTCGTCGAACTGACGGCGGTCACCGTCGCCCGCGCGTGCGCCGACTACGGCGCGCAGGCGGCCTACGCCTGCGGCGGCGGCACGCGCAATGCGTTCCTGATGGAGCGTCTCGCCCATCGGCTGGCGCCGACGACGCTGCAGACGACCGCGGCGCTGGGCATCGATCCGCAGGCTGTGGAAGCCGCGGCCTTCGCGTGGCTCGCCGCGCAGCGCGTCGATGCGAAGGCAGGCAACCTGACGGCGGTCACCGGTGCGCGAGGCCCGCGCGTGCTGGGAGCGATCAGCGACCCGCGCGTGGCGCGCGGCTGAGGCGATAGCAGGTCGGCGCGAAGGCGGCACCCGCCCCGCGCCGACGAATCAGGGTCGGCCGATCAGGAGAACGACGACCCGCAGCCGCAGGTGCTCGACGCGTTCGGGTTCTTGATGACGAACTGCGCGCCATCGAGGTCGTCCTTGTAGTCGATCTCGGCGCCCATCAGGTATTGCAGGCTCATCGCGTCGATGAGCAGCGTGACGCCGCCCTTCTGCAGCACGGTGTCGTCCTCGGCGGTTTCCTCATCGAAAGTGAAACCGTACTGGAAACCCGAGCAACCGCCGCCCTGCACGAACACGCGCAGCTTCAGCTCCGGGTTGCCTTCCTCGTCGATCAGCGACTTCACCTTGACCGCGGCGGCGTCCGTGAACACCAGCGGATCCATCGTTTCGGCGACAGCTTCCATTCGATACCTCCGATTTGCATCTATTGTACGGCGGCGCCGCGCGCTCGGGTCGAGTGCCGGAGGCCAAGCCACTTGGCTGGTTGCGCGCAGGCCGCTGGGCTGCGACAGGTGAGCGCAAGAACGGCCCTCGGGCGCCTCATCGCTGCTGCGGCGCGTAGCCGGCGCTACGCCGTGTAGCGCATTGGCTCGTGGAACGCGTTCCACGGTTACGAACGCAGCATTTCGTAGCGACTCGCCAACTTCCCCGACAAGCGCCAAGCGCCGCGCAGCGTTGAATGTATAATTTCTATACGGAAAATGACTGATTACTACGTTGCGCTTCGAATTCGATCCCGCCAAGAGCGCTTCGAACAAGAGCAAACACGGTGTCGACTTCGTCCAGGCGCAGGACCTATGGCGGGACGACAATCTGATCGAAGTGCCCGCACGAACCACGGACGAACCGCGATTCCTTGTGGTCGGTCGGATTCGTAACACCATGTGGTCCGCGGTCATCACCTATCGCGGGGAAGCGATTCGATTGATTTCGGTCCGACGCTCACGGCGCGAGGAAATCGAACTCTATGAAGACGACGGCACGTGAATTCGACGAGCGCTTCGACGCCGATGGGGACGTCTCGGCATGGATCGAACGGTCCGCTCTGCGCCGCCCCCTTCAGACGGCGCGTCGCGTGAACGTCGATTTCCCCGCGTGGATGGTCGAGTCGCTCGACCGCGAAGCAAAACGACTGGGCGTCACGCGTCAGTCGATCATCAAGGTCTGGATCGCCGAAAGGCTCGAGCGCCGACCGGCCGAGTGACACTCAGGGCAGAATCGGCACCTGCGTCAGCCCCGCGTCCTCGGGCAAGCCGAACATCAGGTTCATCACCTGAACGCCCTGCCCCGAGGCGCCCTTCACGAGGTTGTCCTCGACGACGAGCACCATCAGCAGGTCGCTGTCGGGCGGCCGATGCACGGCGATGCGCACGAAGTTCGACGCGCGCACGGAACGCGTTTCGGGCGCGGAGCCGGCCGGCATCACGTCGACGAAGGGTTCGGACGCGAAGCGCCGTTCGTAGAGCGCCTGGAAGTCCAGCTCGCGCGCGCGCGGCGTGATGCGCGCATAGAGCGTCGAAAAGATGCCGCGGATCATCGGCACCAGATGCGGCGTGAAGGCGAGCTTCACCGGCTTGCCGGCAACCGCCTCCAGCCCCTGGCGGATCTCCGGCAGGTGCCGGTGCCCGCTGACGGAATACGCACGGAAGTTGTCGCTCGCCTCGGCGAGCAGCGTGCCCACCTCCGCCTTGCGCCCTGCCCCGGAAGCACCCGACTTGCAGTCGGCGATCAGCGAATCCAGCTCGACAAGGTCGCCGCCGGCGGCGCGCGCCGCTTCCGGATCGAGCACCGGCAGGAAGCCGAGCTGCACCGACGTGGGATAGCAGCCCGGCAGCCCGATGACGCGCGCACCGCGAATCGCCTCGCGGTTCACCTCGGGCAGCCCGTACACCGCCTCGGCGAGCACCTCGGGGCACGAGTGCGGCATCTTGTACCAGCGCTCGAACTCGGCTGTGCTCTTCAGACGGAAGTCGGCGGCCAGGTCGATCAGCCGCACGCCGGCGGCCAGCAGATCCGGCGCCTGCGCCATTGCCACGCCGTGCGGCGTCGCGAAGAAAACGACGTCGCATTTCGCCAGGGGCGCGGACGCAGGATCGGTGAACGCGAGATCGACACGCCCGCGCAGCGACGGAAACATCTCCGCCACCGGCATGCCGCTTTCCTTGCGGGAGGTGATCGCAACCAGCTCGACGTGTGGATGCTGCGACAAAAGGCGCAGCAACTCGACACCGGTGTAGCCGGTGCCGCCGACGATTCCGACCTTGATCATCGCGTCCTCCGCGAAGCGCTCCGCAGGAGCGCTCGAACGTCTGCGAGTTTCGCGCGCCGCCCGCAGCGCACCCGGATCGCTTGCGTCGGGCGCGACGGACAGCGGCAGCGCCGGATCAGCGCTTCGAGAACTGCTTGCGCCGGCGCGCCTTGTGCAGGCCGACCTTCTTGCGCTCGACCTCGCGCGCATCGCGCGTAACGAGTCCGGCGTTCGACAGCGCCGGCTTGAGCGCCATGTCGTAGTCGATCAGCGCGCGCGTGATGCCGTGGCGCACCGCGCCTGCCTGGCCCGACTCGCCGCCGCCGTGCACGTTGACCTGGATGTCGAAGGACTCGAGGTTCTGCGTGAGATCGAGCGGCTGGCGCACGATCATGCGGCCGGTTTCGCGCGCGAAGTAATCGTCGAGCGGCTTGCCGTTGACGACGATCTTGCCGCTGCCGCGCTTCAGGAAAACGCGCGCGACGGAAGTCTTGCGCCGGCCGGTGCCGTAGTTGTAGTCGCCAATCATCGGAATCAGACCTCCAGAGCCTTCGGCTGCTGTGCCGTATGCGGATGCGTGGCCTCGCCGTACACCTTGAGCTTCTTGATCATTGCGTAGCCGAGCGGGCCCTTCGGCAGCATGCCCTTCACGGCCTTCTCGAGCACGCGGCCCGGATGCCGCGCCTGCATCTTCGCGAAGCTCTGCTCGCGGATGCCGCCGGGGTAGCCGGTGTGGCGGTAATAGATCTTGTCGTCGGCCTTGTTGCCGGTGACCTTGATGCGCGCGGCGTTGACGACGACGATGAAGTCGCCCGTGTCGACGTGCGGCGTGAATTCGGGTTTGTGCTTGCCGCGCAGGCGACGCGCGATCTCGACGGCCAGGCGCCCGAGCACCTTGTCGGTGGCATCGACGACGAACCAGTCGCGCTGAACCTCTTGCGGCTTGGCGGAGAAGGTCTTCATGAGAGTCTCTGTCGAGAGCGGCGCGCGAGCGCTTCGCCCGGGAACGGCAGGCACGGCGCTCAGCCAAGCGCCAGCCGCAGAAAAGCCTTTGATTGTAGTGTGAGACGGCGGTTGCGTCAAAGAGGTCGATCGACCGCCAAGTCTCGATCCGTTGGTCGAATCGACCACGAATTAGATCTACTCTAGACTAACCTTAGTCCAATCACTGGGTACTCTGATGAATACATCCGCGGATGCGCCCACCGTCGTCAACATCCACGAAGCGAAGACACACCTGTCGCGCCTGCTCGAGCGCGTCCAGTCAGGCGAGGAGATCGTCATCGCCAAGGCGGGAACGCCCTGCGCCCGGTTGGTACCTCTGCAGCCGCGACGCCCTTCGCGCACTCCCGGGCGTCTTTCCGGCCGGCTCGACGACGCGTTCTTCGAACCCCTCCCGGATGACGAGATCGCAGGCTGGAACAGCTGAGCGGTGAAGGTTCTCCTGGACACGCACACGCTGATCTGGTGGCTCTCGGACGACGCGCGGCTGTCGCTCCTCGCACGAGACCTGATCGCGGACCCGGCGAACGAGATCTTCGTCAGCGCCGCCAGCGCTTGGGAAATCGCGGCGAAGCACCGGATCGGCAAGCTTCGAGGATTCGAGGACCTGGTCACAAGGTACGTCGAGATCGTCGACGCAGAAAGCTTCGTTTCGCTGCCCATGGACCAGCATCATGCACTGCGGGCAGGCTCGTACCCGTCGACGCACAAGGATCCGTTCGACCGGATGCTGGCCGCACAGAGCGAACTGCTCTCGACACCGCTGCTGACGAACGACCAGGCGCTTCGAGACTTCCCGTGCCGGGTCGTCTGGTAGCAAGCGAGCCATAGCCAAAAAAAACCCGGGCGCGAGGCCCGGGCTGAATCCACCAAAGGAGGAGGAGGTGGAGGAGACGGAACAGACTATAGCGAAATCGATGGTGCAGTGCAAGAGGCGAAGCCCTCTCGTATGCTCGAAGCTACGGATCGCCAGCTGGATCTTTGATCCAGCTCAAGATGTTTCTCCTCGGGGAACTCGCTTCCGAGAACACGGGATGCGCCGTCGTCTTGCCCTGCTCCACTTTTCATTGCATCGCAGCATGAGCAGCGCTTCCGCGCGACTTCCCGGAAAAAGCAGGCGAGAATCGAGCCCGATACTCGGGAGCGGGCGATGCAGTGCACAGTGAAATGGACGGGGCCCGGAGGCATGAGCTTCCTGGCAGAATCGGGAAGCGGCCATGCGGTCGTGATGGACGGCGCGCCCGACGCAGGCGGGCGCAACCTCGGCCCGCGTCCGATGGAAATGCTGCTGATCGGCACCGGCGGCTGCACGGCCTCCGATGTCGTCGTCATTCTGAGTCGCAGCGGACAGGACGTTCGCGGGTGCGAAGTGCAGTTGAGCGCCGAGCGGGCGCCCACCGATCCGAAGGTCTTCACGCGCATCCATTTCCATTTCGTCGTGCGCGGCCGCTCGCTCAAGCCGAACGTGGTCGAACGCGCGATCCGGCT